>JAWLGH010000078.1:0-10199 GCA_041685165.1 Oceanipulchritudo sp.
GGTTACCTGTCCCCAATCTTTTCGCTTTCCCTTTCCGGTTACCTGTCCCCAATCTTTTCAATCTTTTCTGTCCTTGCGCCTGCCGGTTATCAGTTGATAATTTCAAGCAGAAATAGCTAATCGGATTGAATACATGGAACGGCGGAAATTTATTCGTAACGCGGCATTGATGGCCGCTGGCCAGGGGATAATCACCAGGTCATTGGTTGGGAAGGACTTGAGGCGCCGTCCGAACATACTTGTTATCACAACGGATCAGCAAGCGGCAATCGCCATGAGTTGCGCTGGAAACCCGTATGTGAAGACACCTGCAATGGATCGGCTTGCCCGACTGGGAGTTCGTTTCGAGAAGGCTTATTGTTCCGGACCGATATGCGTGCCTTCGCGCACAAGTTACATGACGGGGACTATGCCGCACGAGAACGGCGTTGATTACAACGGGGAACAGGTACCCTTTAACACGGATGCATTCCCTATTCTTGCCGGCAATTTCCTCAGGGCCGGGTACGATACGGGACACTTTGGAAAGTGGCACATCCCGGCTGACATTCATAACACGGAATGGAGCGGTTTCGGGACGGCCGAATCCGTCAGGAACAACAGGGTCGATTTCGATATAGTTTCCCCCTGCCTTCAGTTTATCAACAAGGAAAGGGAGCAACCGTTTCTGGCCTTTGCTTCCTTTGTGAACCCCCATGACATCTGTGAATTTGCGCGGATCCTGAGTGGCATTCCGGATGAGTTGAAAAACGGTCAAATCCCGGACCTGCCCGATGCGGACGAGTTGCCGCCTTTGCCTGAGAACTGGAGTCCCCCGGAGGATGAACCGACTGCGATGAGGGACCATTATACCCATGAGAGGACGGAAAATGTTTATCCGTCCCGCCGGTGGGATGGAAAAGATGATCTTCGCTGGAGGCAGTATTTGTGGGGGTACTACAGAATGATTGAGCTTGTTGACGGATACATTGGGATGTTGCTCGACGGGCTTGAAGCCTCCGGCCAGGCCGACAGGACAGTGATTGTCTTTGCCAGTGATCATGGAGATGGCATGGCCCGGCATCACTGGAATCAGAAAACGGTCTTCTACGACGAATGCGCACGCATTCCGTTCATAATGTGTTGGCCGGAAGCCATTCCCTCTGGTCTTGTGGACGCCAATCATCTCGTTAATCTGGGAACCGATCTCTTTCCCACCATCATGGACGCCGCGGGTATCGCGAAGCCTCGACACCTGAAAGGCCTGAGTGCGCTGCCTTCCGCAAGAGGCATTGCAGGGGCGCCGGAGCACCGGTTTGTTGTTTCCCAGAACAATCTTCAGCCTGCCTATGAAGAACGTGGCGAGGTGAGTGGACGAATGGTGCGAACAACGCGTTACAAGTACGTCTGTTACAGTAATGGAGAAGATCCGGAGCAGTTGTTTGACATGGAGGAAGACCCCTTGGAAACCAGAAATTTCGCCAAGCATCCGGCGTATGCAGACGTGTTGAACGAACACCGCGGGCTTTTGCGAAACTGGGTCGATGAAAATGATGATTTCTTCCGTTTCAAGGGGGTCGGTTCCAAAGGGACACCTCATCCGTGATAATAAAAGCCGAGCCTCCGATCGTGATCCCTGATTCCTGAAGTTCCCTTTACAATTAAAGCTCCTGGTTGTTTCGGGAAGAATTCTTGGGGCGTTAAAGTCTGATCAGATTTTTAAGCAAAGAGAGCAGGGCGGTTCTTCGGGCTTTGTCTGTCAGCTACCCTTTTGGCGCTTAGTGAGTTATGGGCTTTTAAGGGATCAGGGAAAAGGATAGCGATGCCATGGATGAGGGATGCTTCCCCTGAAAGACTGGAATTAATGATTGCCTCTGCTTGGGCTTTGAGTGCTAAGGTTGTCTAAATCTGACCTGAACGAGAATCTTAAAAAATCTGTATATGACCTTAGATCGCCTTCACGTTGAACTGAAAGAATTCTGTCAGCAGTTTTCCACCTCCTTGAAACCCTTTTCCCGTTCGCTTGACGAGACTCTGCAGGCCCTTCGGGAGGTCAAATCAGACGAGGGAATCCAACCTGTCCTCGACGAGCTCCTTGAGAATCGCCACCGGCTGAAAATCCTTCAGGACAAAGCGCACCAGCAGCATGCCTATCTCGTCATTTTCGGCCCCTTGAAGAGCGGCAAATCGACCCTCATGAACGCCATCAGCGGGTCGTATGTGAGCGAGGTCACAAGCCTTCCGGCCTATCCCTGTCTTGTCTATGTTCACGAAGGGGACGAACACCGCATTGCGACTACCAACTTCAACGGGGACGAGGAGACCTTTTCATCCGCGAAAACCCTCAACGATCACGTTCAGGCGGCCCACGAGGCCCTTGCCGAACGCATCCGCCAGGCGGACGAGTCCGACGCCTCCTTTAATCCGGCCCAGGATTACAAGGAGGCTATCCGCCGGATAGATTTTACGCTGCCGGCACCTTATCTTCGCGAGTCCGGTACCATTCTTGTGGACACGCCGGGATTATACGCAAAAATGCGGTATAATTACGGACAGTTGACCCGTGATTTCCGTGACACGGCCGCCTGTGCCGTTTTTGTCGTTAAAACGGACAATCTTTTCTTTGAGCGCGTTTTCGAGGAATTTGCGGACCTTCTCGAGGTTTTCTCGCGGGTCTTCCTGGTGGTCAACATTGACTCGACAAAGCAGGATCTAGGGCCGGATGGTGAGCTGCAACCGTCGCTTGAGCGGGAAAATCCCCATAAGATAATTGAGGCCTTTGAGAATCTTACGGTGAGTGCCCAGATCCGTTCGGCGATCCAGGACGGAAGGCTTCGGATTTACGCCATTGATTTACTGCACACGGCACAGCAAAGCCTTCAGGATCAGCTGGATACGGGGGAAGAAGCTGGTGAAACACCTCATTCGGATGACGAGAAACCCGCTGACGACGGCAGTGAGGAGTCGCTGTCCGGGACCTCCCGGGAGGAAGAAGAAACGGAGAGTCCCCATTCTGCTAGAATCGGATTTCCCGCCTTTCTGAAGGACCTCACAGACTACCTTAACAGCAGCGATTATCTTGTGGAATTCATGGCTGACAGCCTCCGTCAGACCTATTCGATTCTCCGTGAAGTGGGGGAACAATCGGGGTCCTCCCAGATGCATTCCTTCCGCGAAGGTATTTATGAACTGCGTCAAACAGCCGATCGCCTTAATCAGCAACTCAGTGAAGTGCGGCAACTGCAGGAGGATTCATGGGACGGACCGATGGATGAACTGACGCGTGAAATCCGCCAGCAAATCAATGAGCATGCCGGGTCCATCCTGCCGGATTTGAAACGCTCTGTGGAAGCAGAGATCGATACCTGGCTGGAACAGGATGAAAGTATTCAGGACCTTCTCGAAAGGCGCGTTCAGCCCCTTATCCGGAAATCCTGCGGCGAGTCCCGCCAACGTGCCCGAGCCCTCCTTGACGGGGCGTGCGCCACCCGCAACAGCGGATTGCGTTTGAGTTCCAGTCTGGTGGACCGGATTCATGGTATCGGATTGCAGTTCGACGATATTTATCCGCAATTCCAACCCCGGGTTGAGGAAACCTTATCGGAGGAATTCGAGTTACCGGAACCGGAAGCCATTCAGGAACAGTTGCCACTTAAGAAGGCCTTCGCTGATTACCTGCTTTTCCGTTCGCCGGCCAAAATCCAAAAACTGGTCTTCGGTGACGAAGTTCCTTCTCCCAAGGAAGTACCCGCCTCAGTGAAAACCCGACGCTTTGGCGAAGCGGCCGTTTCGGCGCTGCACGAGTCGATCAACGCCTATGTTGAATCGGCCTTCAAAGAGCGTCTGGAAGATCCCGCCGAGGAGCTGCTTGCCGAATTCCGGAAGCAGTTCCATGAACAGGCAAGTGAGCGCTTGAAAAGCAAAGCCGACGAACTGGACAAGGAGGCCCGGCAAGCAAAGAAGCGTTTGGAAAACCGACGCGTTGTTGCCGAGGCCATGGACGACCTTGAAGCGAGTTCCCGGACATTGGCGGGCGAGGTGGGTAACCTCTACGACACATTCGTGAAAGGAAAGCTCTCTCCAGAGGCGGAGGTTTTTGGATTTGATCTCGAGCAAACCGAAGAGGAAGAGGGCGATCTGGAAACGCTCGAGAATTCTCCATCCGGGGACGGCAGCAATGATTCCCCGGCTGAAGATGAGGTTGAGGATGAAGAATCCGGTAAAAACCGGCCTGCCTGATGGAGGCGGTGCAGCGAAAGGGGCATTGATCTTTCCCTGAAGGCCCTTCAATCTTGCCCGGCATATGGATATTGAGCGCTTTTTCGACCACTGGAACCTCAGGGAAAATCCGTTTCAAGCGGAGGAGGCCAGTAGCGACGCTGTATATGCGCGGTCAATGGAAGGTGCCATCACACATCCGGATTTCCAGAAAATCTATGGATCGCCGGAACACGTCAGCAGCTCGATTGTTTTTGGCGAGAAGGGAAGTGGGAAGACCGCCATGCGGCTTCTCATTGAACGCCGCCTGAAGGCTCACAACGAAACCTGTCCCTCCAGGAAGGTTTACGTCGTCCGCTACGACGATTTAAATCCCATTCTCGACCGACTGGCCCATCAGCTTTCCCGGCGGGAGCCGGCAAAATGCCTTGAAAAACTGAATCTCCAGCACCATCAGGATTCCATCCTCAGCCTTGCGGTAACCGAGTTGGTCGACAGCCTCCTTGAATCAGGTGGTGGGGCGGAGCAGAAGGCCCGACGTCGTGCCTTGCGCAAAATGAATCGTGAAAAACGACTCGATTTTGCTTTGTTAGCGCTCCTTTACGATCAGCCACGCCATGGGCAGCGATCGGAACGGTGGAATCGACTCAAGCGGCAGTTGCGCTTTGGCCGGATCCTGACCCGGCAGGTCCACGGAATGATCGCGATAATGTTCGGGCTGGCCACGCTTGTTACGGCGGGCGTCTGGCAATTCGCCGGTCCGCTTACCTGGGAATGGCAACTGGCGGGCGGTGCCTCTGTTGCTGGTTTCCTCCTCTCCGGGATCAGTTGGCTCGTCCGGAGTGGTCGCAAAGCCCTTCTGGGGCGCCGCATTCAGCGTGAAATCCCCTCAGTTGACCATGAGTCAAAGCCTCTCCAGGAGGGACTCTGGGATATCCCGGAAAACGAAGGAACTTTGCATCTGGTACCGGAGAGGAACGATCAGGATAAGCGCTATGAATCCACTCAGCGTTTTCTTCGCGTCATTGAGTCCATTGGCTACGAGAGCATGATCGTCCTTGTCGACCGCGTCGACGAGCCAGCCTTGATCAACAGTGATTCAGAACGAATGAAACACGTGGTCTGGCCCATGCTGAACAATAAATTCCTTCAGCAGGAGCGTTGCGGGATCAAGATGCTGCTCCCTATTGAGTTGGGGCAGCTTCTGGAGAAGGAAAGCAAGGAATTCCGCCAACAGGCGCGGCTAGACAAGCAGAATCTGGTGAATCCCCTGCGATGGACCGGGACCACCCTTTACGACCTCTGTTCCGCACGTTTCCGCAGTTGCCAGAAGGATTCCAGCGAGACCTTTGAGGAATTGAAGGATCTTTTCGAAGACGACGTGGAAATCCGGGATCTCGTTGATGCCCTCGACCAGATGCATCAACCACGTGACGCCTTCAAGTTCCTTTATTCGGTAATCCTTCGCCATTGTCAGAATACCCCGGGTAACGAGGAAGCCTATCGGATTCCCCGTCTTACCCTTGATTACGTTCGGCAGGAACAAAGCCAGCGCGTTATGAATCTGTACCGCGGTACCTAATAAAGGTAAATGCTGCTGGGGCCGCGCAGGCCCCGAACGGGCAAACGGAATAAAGGGCTTATTTGCCGATTGCCCGACGCCCCGCTCTATCTCGTCTGGGCAGGAGTCTTCGGCCGGACGGTTCAACGGATTCCCTTGTAAACCCACATTTACTCTTCGCTCCTCTTTCTTCTTTCTTTTGGGGACAGGCAATTGGGACAGGGACGGATAGGGACAGGCAATTCCATTCTAATTCTAGAACGTAGAACGGGGACAGGTAACTTTCGAAGGCAATCTTGGACATGGAAATCATTAAAGGCACTATTGCTGTCTGGCCGTTTGAAATCTGGAGTTGGTTGATTAGGCTTGATCATGGCAAAAATAGAACCAGTTAACGTTGAAGAGGCGAATGATCGCCAGAAGGAACTCCTTCAGGCGGTGAAGGGGAAAATGGGCAATGTGCCGAATATCCTCGGGACGATGGTCCATGCGCCATCCGTTTTGAAAAGCTACCTCGCGATGTCGGAGGCGATGGGGGAATCTTCCCTGTCCCCGGCCCTGCGCGAGCGTCTCTCTCTGGCCATCAGCGAGAAGAACGGCTGTGGGTATTGTCTGGCAGCCCATACGGTTTTGGGGAAGATGAACGGCCTCTCTGAAAAGGAGACGATAGAGGCCCGGCAGGGGAAAGCCGGGGATGCCCGTGATGAGGCGGCGTTGACCTTTGCCCTGCGGGTGATGGAGACAAACGGCTATGTCTCGGATGAGGATCGCGAGGCGGCCAGAGATGCGGGCCTTGGGGAGCAGCAGCAGATTGAAATTGTGGGAATGATTGCCCTGAACACCCTGACGAATCTCTTCAATCACGTCGCGGAGACGGATCTCGATTTCCCGCAAGCCCCGGCGGGATGAGGCCGTCCAGAGTTTCCTGCTTTTTGGTCAGGGATCTAAAAACCAGGTTTAAGACCCCTTTGTGGCGGGCTTGCCAGGGAAAGCCTGCCGACTAGATTCGGGCAGTATGTGCTGTAGATTGAATTGCCTGCTTCTTTTTCTTGCCGGAACTTTCGTCTTTCCAGGTGCCCTTGCTGCCCGGGACTACGAGGGGGCGATCATTGCCGACGAGGCCATCTATGAGCCTGTTGTGGCGCGGCACGGGATGGTCACCAGCGCCGAGGCGCTGGCCACGCAGATCGGGCTTGATGTCCTCCGTGAGGGAGGAAATGCGGTTGATGCCGGAGTTGCGGTGGCGGCGGCGCTGGCCGTGACCTATCCGCGGGCGGGAAACCTTGGAGGGGGAGGATTCATGCTCATTCACGAGGCGGAATCCTCCCGCACCATCGCTTTGGATTTTCGGGAAAAGGCCCCCTTGGAAGCGTTCCGGGACATGTTTCTCGATGCAGGGGGCGAGGTCGACCCGGCCCTGTCGCGTTTCAGTCACCGAGCCAGTGGGGTACCCGGAACGGTGAAAGGTCTCGCGCATGCGCTGGAAAACCACGGCACGATCAGCTGGGAGGAGGCCCTTGCGCCTGCGATCCGTCTGGCCGAGGAGGGGTTTCCGGTGTACGCGGACCTCCACGAAAGTCTGGAAACCATCGCGCGCTCGGAGGCGTTTGGGGATGAGGCCCGTTCCGTTTTCCTGGGAGAGGAAGGCCGCATCCCGGAAGTCGGGAAAATCCTTCGTCAACCGGAACTTGCGAAAAGCCTTCGCCTGATTGCGGAGGAAGGACCAGGAGCCTTTTACGAGGGGGAGATTGGCAAAAGGATTGCGGCCGAGATGGCGGCGAACGACGGCCTTATTGGCATGGAGGATCTGGCGGCCTATACCGTCGTCGAGCGGACACCAGTCACGGGTCGCTACCGGGGCTATGATGTGCTGAGCATGCCGCCCCCGAGCAGTGGCGGGGTGCACATCGTGCAGATGCTGAATATTCTCGAGCCTTTTCCGTTGGGGGAATGGGGTCACAATTCAGCCCTTGCGATCCATCATATGATTGAGGCCATGAAGCTGGCCTATGCCGACCGGGCAGAGCATCTCGGGGACACGGACTTTGTCCCGGTACCGGTGGCCGGGCTGACAGGGAAAGCCTACGCGGAAAAGCTCCGGGAACGGATCGATTCAGTCCGGGCCACTCCGAGCCGGGACATCAGTCCGGGTACGCCCCTTCCGCCGGAATCTGATCAAACGACGCACTTTTCCGTTGTTGACCAGTGGGGAAACGCAGTCTCCTGCACGTACACCCTCAATTTCTCCTATGGTTCCGGCGTCATGGTTCCCGGCACCGGAATTCTTTTGAACAACCAGATGGATGATTTCTCGGCCAAGCCGGGCGTTCCCAATGCCTACGGGCTTATCGGCGGGGAGGCCAATGCGATTGAGCCGGGGAAACGCATGCTGAGTTCGATGTCGCCGACGATGCTGCTTCGGGACGGGGAGGTTTACCTGGTCACGGGAAGTCCGGGAGGGAGCCGGATAATCACGACCACCCTGCAGGTGATCATGAACATCATTGACCACGGGCTGAATCCCGCGGAGGCCGAGCATGCCATCCGGGTCCACCATCAGTGGCTCCCCGACTACATCCGTATTGAGCGCGGGTTCAATCCGGACACGCGAAAGCTTCTCGAGGCCATGGGTCATGAGCTCAGGACTGGAAACGCCATGGGCGCGGCACGGACCATTCTCCGCACCGGCGGAGCCCTCTACGGGTCGT
Source organism: Oceanipulchritudo sp. (assembly GCA_041685165.1). Lineage (GTDB taxonomy): Bacteria > Verrucomicrobiota > Verrucomicrobiia > Opitutales > Oceanipulchritudinaceae > Oceanipulchritudo. The sequence goes on from JAWLGH010000078.1 coordinate 8,467, forward strand.
CGGATCCCCGGCGTTCCGCGGGTCTCGCAGCCGGTTACTGAGCGGGCAGGGGGCGCAGTGGCTTTCTCCTTGACGGGAAGTGTAAAGCACTCCTTATAATGGGCATTAACCCTGTTTATATTCGCTTTGTTCTTAACATCCCGTCTTTCATGAAAGTAAATCATCTGCCGCCTGTTGAAAGGCTCCTTGCCTTTGTTGTCGTTTTTTTTTAAGCATTTCCATCGCGCCTCTCCTGGCAGGGCAAACGCCGTGTGCGGTGCAGACCGTTTCCCTCAATACAGGGACCAACCACCTCAATGGGAACCTCTATGTTCCCGGGCAACTGGACGCTTTCTGGACGGTTGTTGCCGATCCGGACCCGGGGACAACCGAGCCGCGACCGGCCGGTGTCATCAATGCCTTTTCGGGTTGGATGGGGGCCCAGCAGGACAGCCGCTGGATCAGTGCCTACCCGGGCGCGTCAAACAACCTCAACGGACCGTATGATCTTGTCACGACATTCTGCCTTTTGCCGGGTTGGGAGGATGTTGTCCTGGACTTCTGCCTGCGGGCGGACGACCGGGCGGAAGTCTACCTTAACGGGACCCTCATTGCCACGACGCCCAATCCCTCCTTCAACACGGCAAACCCCACCTGTATAATTGAGACGGACCAGAACCTCTTTGTCACCGGCAGCAACACCCTGATGGTGCGGATGGTCAACGAATTCAACGTGGCAATGGGCGTGAATCTTGTCGGGGAGGTGACCGGGACGGGCCTCGTCCTCGAGGGTCCCCTCTGCTGTGAACCCGGCGCCAGCATCTACGGGCGGAAGTTCAGTGATCTCAATGGCGACGGATTCCACACCTCGGGTGAGCCATGGCTTCCGGGTTGGACGATCGAGCTCTCCAACGGCGACACCACGGTGACCGACAGCAACGGATGGTTTTACTTTATGAACCTTCCCGACGGCGTCTACACGGTCACTGAAGTCCAGCAGCCCGGGTGGATCCAGACCCTTCCCGGCTTTGGGAGCTATGTTGTCAATCTGGTCAACGGGCAAAGTTATGGTCCTTTGATATTCGGCAATGAGCCTTGTCTCCAGATTAACTGTGACACCGCCGACATCACCGTTCCCTGCGAGGGACCGGACGGCACCTTTGTAGAGTACGACATTGAAGTCCTCAGTGCCTGCGACGATGACGTAACCCTGATCTGCACCCCCGAGGCTCCGGGTCCCTTCTGGCCGGGGACAACCCTTGTGGAATGTATTGCGATCGACGGGCAAGGCAACGTGGCCTCGTGTGAGTTTACGGTCACCGTGACCGCGGATCCGTGGGAAATCGCCTGTCCGGAGGATATCGTGATTAATGATTGTCCGGCCGCAGTCCCCGACCTGACCGAAATCATCGACATCAACAATGGCTGTTGGCCGATGGATGATTTTGTCATTACGCAGTCGTTGCCGGCTGGAACCACCTTGACCGAAGGGGTCCATTCCGTGGTGGTCACGGTAATCGGGCCGGATGGCCGCAAGGAGGAGTGCGAGGTTGTCATTGTCGTGGAGTGTCCTCCCTGTGCAACCAGCGCCGCCTCTCTGAACACCGGTCTGGATCACAGCTCTGGTGGCCTCTACGGCCCGGGCGCGGCGGACCCCTTCTGGACGGTCGTCAATGATCCTGATCCCGCAACCACGGAGCCGCGGCCGGCCGCGGTCATCAAAACCAAAAAAGCCACGAACCGGGCCCACCCCC
>JAWLGH010000025.1:0-37822 GCA_041685165.1 Oceanipulchritudo sp.
CTCGTTCCCGGAGGTCGCAACGGGAGCCCTGGTCCGATTACTGGGACACGAACAAGCAACTGACGCGGTCCAGGATCGGCTCCTGAAAACGTTTCGTGAGCTGGATCCGCATGAAGATGCTGGACCGGCCCTGCGCCTGGCGGATCAAGCCGGATTCCGCATCGTCGCCCTCACCAACGGAAGCGCGCAGACGACCGATCAACTCCTGAACCAAGCGGGTCTGTCATCGATGTTTGAACGGGTGATTTCAATCGATTCGATCGGCCACTGGAAACCGCATCCGGAGGTTTATCGTCATGCCGTGCAGGCCCTGGGGACGAGGCCGGGGGAGACCGTTCTGATAGCGGCGCATGACTGGGACGTTCATGGGGCTGCGCAAGCTGGTTGGAAAACCGGGCTGGTATCCCGAAAGGGCCGGCTTCGAAATCCGGCAATGACGGCTCCTTTCATCGAGGACGCCTCGCTGGAGGGTGTGGTGCGCAAGCTGGTGTCATCGGGCAATTCGCATTAGCGGCTTACTCTTTTGGTTTTTGAGATCTGACGGGAATGGAGATGAATCCCCAACGACATGGCTTGAGACAAAGAGAAATCCAGCTCTGCGTGGAACCTTATCGGGGTTCGAGAGGCCGTTCCCGGTACCGGTTCATGCCCGAACCGCCGTCGGACCCGCCGTCAAAGACGTAACCGTACACGGTCGACTCACCGGAGCGCTTGACCAGCGCGCCGCGCACCCACTGGACCTGTTCGTCGTCGATCAACCGCTTCGAGGCCGTCCGATCGCCGTCGGGTATGTTAGAGAGGCAAGATGGTGCCCGGTATTTAGGCCCTTGATGATCGGTGAGGTGGGATTTTCTTTTGCGGTGCTACGTCGAGGCGTGATGAATCGGGGCCACCTGCAGTCCGACCTTTTGTGCCAACTTTCGCTGGCGCTCATCGAACGATGCGAAGACCTCCAACTTCGTAAGACGCGCGCAGGCGACGTGAAGGACGTCCAGGCTTCGGTTGCCCGACAGGGCGGTATGCGCTCGGGATAGTCGCTCGGCCTCGGCGAAGACTTCGTCAGCGGTAAACGGAATGGGTCGAAGGAAGCCGCCACTGGAATCGGTATCGAAGAGAGCCTTGACGCGCTCCTCTTGACCCGGGGTAATCCATTCGCGGAAGACCGCCAGGCGGAAGGCGTTTTTGACCTCGAGTCCCGCTATCCTGCTCAAGGCAATTTCCTGCGGACGGGTTTCCATCTCACGGCGAGCCGCCTTCGAATTCGCGTCCCGCAAGTAAAGCGAGATCAAAAAACTACTATCTGCGTAGATCAATACCGATCCCTCTCCCCGGCGATGAGTTCCGCTCCGGACTGCGGAAGCACGCCTTCGGGGAAAATCTCATCCTGGCGGGCTTCAAAGTTTGGAATCCGGCAGTGTTCTGATTCGGCAGGCGCGACCGGACTGAAATTGGCAAGGTTTAATGGTCTGGAAACGGTCTCGGGTCCAAGGCAGCATGAATTCAGCGATACGCCGGTGACAGACGGTCGCGTCTTCCCTTGTCAGCCTGGTTTCATGGATTTGGGTTGCCTCGCTGCCCCAGGTGTGAGGGGTTTCCGCATGAAACCGCGTATCCTGCTGGCCGAGGCAAGAACACCGGATGGAGGGCGCCTCGCCCTCTACGAACATGATGGTCGTGTCTCCCTGAGCCTGGATGGGCGGGAACTGATGCATTCCGGGGCCTGCGCCTCGGAAATCCTCCTCGGAAAACTTGGCCTGGAACGGGTACAGCCCGGTTCCGGGGTGCGGGTTCTAGTCGGGGGACTCGGGTTGGGCTACACGCTCCGAAGCGTTCTCGACTCAGGTGGTCCGGAGGTTCGCGTCGATGTCCTGGAACTGATTCCCGAGGTGCTTGACTGGAACTCCGGGCTCCTCGCGAGGTGGAACGGGGACGCCCTTGGGGATGAGCGGGTGACGGCGCTTGCCGGCGATGTCCGGCAGCACATTGGCAGCACGCTCCGGGGAACCTATGCGGCCATTCTGCTGGATATCGACAACGGGCCGGTGGCGATGGTCGCGAAGGAGAATGCGTCGCTCTATTCAAGGAAGGGAATCCGGGCCGTCCATGACGCCCTCGCCCCAGGTGGGCGGGCCGTTCTTTGGTCGGCCGGACCCGACAAAGCCTTTGAAAAACGGCTCCTTGATGCCGGATTCACGGTTCGCGCCGTACCTGCCAAAGTGCATGAAAGCGCAAAGCGGGCCGCTTATATGCTTTATGTGGCGGACAGGTAAGGCCGGGTTGGCCGGGAAATTGGCACGCTCCAAGAACCGCAACGCCCCCACTGTTGTGAAGACGCCCTAATGGAGGTGGTTTCGCATCTTATTTTTGCCTCGATAGGCCCCCTGTGGCTCATGAGGTATTGACCGGAAGGATCGATCTTTTTATCCTCATCAAGCTTTACTGAGAGAGCCTTGAGGGAAAAACGGAACCTGATTGCCATGAACGCATACCTTCGCAGAAACGCTTTACTGATCGTACTTTCCTGCCTGACATGTTGGACGTCACTTCTGGCAGAGACACCCTTTGGACCTCCCATGGAGGAGGCCAATGGATGGAAACAATCCTCCTGGTTCGGGTGGTACGCTGACGACAACTACCCGATGGTCATGCACGTGCACCACGGCTGGCTGTACTGCCATCCGGCGGGGGATTGGGTCTGGATGTGGGATTATAACCTGAATGAGTGGTTTGTCTCCACCGGGGAGATATACCCCATGCTCTATGAATCCTCGAGCGGTAACTGGTTCTGGTACTACCGGGACACGGCCAATCCGCGCTGGTATGTTGAACTATCCACCGCTGAAGTTTTCACGGAGTTTGAGGGCGTCCTCATGCCCAAACTGATGAAAGACGCTTTTGAAGGAGCGACCACCCTGGCAGCAGGAGTCGGTGAGGCCGAATCCGAGATCATCCCGATGGAAGTGCTTGGTTTTGCCCTTCTGCCGATCCTCGGTGATCCGGCAACCTCGGAATGTCCCATTATCACCCGTACGCCGGAGGAAGTAAGCCTCTTTGCCCTTCCACCGGAAATTACAGCCAGAGCTGATTTCGGGAGTGGATGTGCTTTTGGCGAAAGCCTCGGAATCATCGGTGGCCTGATCGATATTGATGTCTCTGGACTGAATTTTACCTCGGAGGCAATTTCCCTGAATCTTGACTTGATAGCCACCAACCTTACCCGGGACGGATCTCCTTTGTTGAATGGTGCACTTTCGGCCGGTGTCTCCCTCGCCACTTCGGAATCGGAAGAGGAAACGGGAACGGAAATCATTACCACTTCAGTGACAGACCTCGATGGAAGCCTTGTTTTCGACAACCTGGTTGGACTTGACCAGACGCTCAACGGGGAAATGGGCCTGAACGGAGTCTATACAACCATTCTTCGGGAGGAAAAGGCGACCGGTGACGAGAGCGAGTCCGCTCATGGCGACATCAGCCTGGTTTTCGACAATTTTGTCAGCGACGCCCTGTCCATTTTGTCCGGTCAAGTCAGGGCCGAGTTTGAAATGCCGGGAACGTCGCTTTTGGAGATGAATGCGCAAACACCTGAGGGCCCCATGGTCATGACTCTGAGCATCGAGCAGGACGCATCCGGAGACCGTGTGGAGATGAATACGGTCGGCCCCGCCGACATGATGGGGTACACCCTTACTATAGACGGGCTCGTCTGGGATGCTGTCCAGTGTGAATCCAACCCCATTAGCGGCAGCATTCACCTCGGATTTGGAGGTAGCCGGTATGTGGTCCGCTTTTCAGGTGCCTGTGACGGCAGCTTTACGGTTTCACGAGACTAATCAGGTGTCGTCCCTGTTTGCTACGGCTTGAGACGTATCCATGGGAGGGTGATGGGCCATCCGACTGCGGTTATTTCCTCAAGAAGGGCACTCTCGAAGATGAGACTGGGAAGGACCAGACCGGTTTCGCTGGTCCCATCGCAGGGGAAGATATGGGGCGCATCCGCCACGGCCTCAAAGCCGAGATCCAGGAGCGCCTTGATCCGCACAGGCTGGGAAAACGGGCTGATAATTTCCGGCGCATAGGCCTTCACCCCTTCGGGATCATCCTGAAAATACGTTTCAAATTCCGATACAGACATCCGCACGTTTTTCAGGCACAGACCGGCGTAGTCCTCAAAGAGTGCCGTCCAGTAATCCGAGCAACCGGCACCACCGGCGAACCCGTCATCGACGAGATGAACATGGGGATCAAGCAGATTCCCCGAGTGGCGAAATTCCAGTTGATAGGGGAATCCGAGGGCGAGGTCGGCTGACAACCGGTTCAGGAGAATCTCCTCGGAACGCAGGATCTGGTTCCTTGCCTCTGTGCGAAAGCGCCTGGCCCAGCGGTGAGTCAGGCGCTTGCGGTCATGGAGGTCGGTTTCCTCATGGAAGCGCATCAACCCGTAATCGGAGCCGAGGCAGATGAGGGCCAATCCACCAGGCTCAAGAAAGGAGGCCGTGTTGAGTTCGACCGCATAGGCCATTCCCCGGGAATCCTTCCCCATATAGACCATGATGTGGTTGAAAGGGCCGGGAATGAGCCAATTGATGTTTTCATGATCAAATTCGTCTTTCGGCTGATTGAGATAGTCGCCCGTGAAAATAAGATCCCACTTGCGAAGGGGTAGATAGCGGGTTTCCTCCTGAGGCGTCCGGTTGGCCGGGAAGTAATAGATTCGGTCAGCCAACTGATGCACATGAGTCCGGTTGGTATCGGAAAGAAACACCCGTGAGAAAGGCCCGGTGGTCAGGGCATTGCTGAGGACAGGCCAAAGCCCTCCGGCAAACAGGAGAAGCCGGGGAATTCTCCCCCAAATCCTGGGCGTGGCATGCGGCATCATCGGGTTTGTTCGGACATCTCGAACAGGTGAAACGTAACCGTGTTCCTAACTGAATCCGGAATTGAGTGCCAGCCTTTTTGGGCTAAAGCACTCCCATTTTTTCTGTGACCAAGGGCCGACCCCCTTGTCAACTCCTGTCAGCCAGCACACCTTATCCTCCTTGCGGATTCATTCCGGCAAGGGAAATTCAAAGACCAGGGCGGAGGACTCGTCCGGTCCAAGAAAGCGGACGGAGCCTCCCTCGGGGTGGACCAGCTCATGGGCGAACCTGAGCCCGAGGGCTTTGGCACCGATGCCCCGGATCTCGTCGCTCTCGAGGGGGAAGGCAAAGAGGTCCGCGGGCAGCCCTGAAGGGACCTTTTGTGGTGAGGCCTCCACCTCGAGGCGCGCCCGGCCCGCTTCTGAAGCGGTCTCGATCCGGAATTCCGTTTCCGGGTCAGCATCGCGGATGAGGGCGGAAAGGACCTGATGAACGACCTGGCGCGCGGTATCATGATCGAGGGGAATCGGCAGGTCCTGGTCGCCAAAGCCGGTGTTGACCTTGAGCTCGAGCCGGCGGATCTCCTTATCCAGATCCTTCAGCGATTCGCGGACAAGGTTCTGGAGGGAAACCGCCTTATCGACGGACACGGTTTCCTGGTGGCCTTCGTTGCGGATCAGGTCCAGCAGGTTGCGGATGGATTGAATCTCCCGGTCGAGATCGGTTTTGGCCGATTCGACCAATTGGGATTGGAGCCTGTTCAACACGCCGACCCGTTCTTCTGCCAGGAGATAGAGGGAGACGCGGGCACTCGTCAGGGGAGTTTTCAGTTCGTGGCTGATGCTGGAAAAGAGGTTGTTCCGGATACGGACGGAGAGTTCCCATGCTGTTTCGTCGCGAAGAATGGCAACAACCAGATTCTTCGAGCAAAAGATGCTCGGAAGCAGATACCGGGTTCCCTCCCGGGAGGAGACGGGTACCATTTCCTCGATCTTGCGCCGGTGAAAGGGACGTCCGGTCTGATGCACACGGCGGATATTCTTGAGGAGGGTGTCAGGAAGGCTTTCCATCAATCTGTCCTCGGACCAGAAGCGGCGCGCCGTGACGTTCAAGAAAAGAGGCTGGGCCTGCCCGTTGAAAATAAACACGGGGTCGGGACTGTTGTCCAGGATGGCGGCCAGCAGTTCGCGGCTGGAGGGCGATTCCGGAACGGAGGCGAGGTCGTTAAACTCCATTTCGGGCGCTGTAGCCCGGCCTCCCGGCTCGACTGGATAATCATCGCTCATGCCAGTCCCATTCTCTTCCTTTTCCGGTACAGGGTTGCGGTATCGATTCCGAGGACACCCGCGGCCTCCTCAAGGTTATCGCAGCGGGCGATGACCCGCCGGATGTGCTCTTCCTCAATATCTCCAAGGGAAACGGGCTGTCCGGGACGCAGGGACCCGTTGTCCTTTCCTCCGACCATGGAAAGGTCGACAGCGTCGATCTCGGGCCCTTCGCTGAGGATGATCGCCCGCTCAACGACGTTGCGCATTTCCCGCAGGTTCCCGGGCCAGGCATGCCGGACGAGGCTGTCGAGGGCCTTCCGGGTGAACCGGATCTGGCCCCGGTTTTGTTCGCGGGCGAAGAAGTCGAGGAAATTCTGCGCGAGAGACTCGATGTCGGCCTGGCGCTCGACGAGGGGCGGCATCGTTATGGAAATCACATTCAGACGGTAGTAGAGGTCCTCCCGGAAGCGCTTGGCTTCCACTTCAGCCTCCATATCCCGGTTGGTTGCGGCAATTATCCTGACGTCTGCGGAGCGCGTCCGCGTCTCCCCGACCCGTTCATACTGGCGCTCCTGGAGCAGGCGCAGGAGTTTGGGCTGGATGGCGGCGGGAAGGTCCCCGACCTCATCGAGAAAAAGGGTACCCCCGTCGGCGGCACGGACTTTCCCCCACGCCTCGCGGACCGCTCCGGTAAAGGCCCCCTTGGCATGGCCGAAGAGCTCCGATTCAAGCAGTTCCCTCGACAGGCTTGGGCAGCTGATGGAGACAAACGGACCCTCGTGCCTGTGGCTTGCCGCATGTATCTGCTGGGCCAGTACGGATTTTCCAGTCCCGCTCGGGCCGAGAAGGAGCATACTGGCATCCGATCGCGCCGCCTTGAAGGCGATCTCATAGGTCTTCTGCATCGCTGGATCCTTCGATTCGAGAAGGATTGAGGGATGTTCCCGCTGGAGTTGCTGTTCAAGGTTCTCGACTTTCCGGTCGATCTGGATCTTTTCCTCGAGCTGCTTCAGGGTGTGGCGGATCTGCTCGGGAATGAAAGGCTTCTCAATGTAGGTATAGGCACCCTTCCGCATGGCCTCGACTGCGGATTCGATGGACGAATGGGCGGTGAAAATAATCACGGGACGCTTGCTCCCCCGCTCGTTGAGCCGGTCAAGGTAGTCCAAGCCGTCCTCGTTCCGGAGCATCCGGTCGAGGAGGATGGCATGGATGTCCTCTTCCTCGAGGATCCGGTCGGCCTGCTTTGTTGTTTCAGCGGTGAAGGCCTTGTGACCGGCGGTGTCGACAGTGACCCCGGTTGTCATGAGAACATTTTTTTCGTCGTCGATGATGAGAAGGTTCATGAGCGGCGGTTCAGAGGTGTTTCAAAAGCGGGTTTTTGCGGCAACTCCCTTGCCGCCCGGAATGGAACTGAAGGGTGCTCCAGAAACCGTTCCCCCGTGTCGGATGGTCTCCGTGGCAATATAATCCAGCAGGTCGTTTCCGGAGCCCGGTTCGCTGTTCTCTCCGAATTCAACCGTCATATCGTCCGGATTGCAGACCCCGGGTATGCTGTGGTTGGTGGCCACCACGACCATGTCGATCCGGCCCGTGGCGGCGGCAAGAGCGGCTTCCTTGACGTTGAAAAGGCCTTCCGATTGCTCGTGCAGGCTTTCCAGTTGACGCAGGTTTGCCTCCTCCATCCTGCGGCGGTCGGAATCGAGGATTCCGGCGGTGCGTTCCTGCAGATCACGGACCTCCCAGTTTTGCGGATCTTCATCGACGAGGTGCACGGTTCGTTTGCCGGGGTCGAAGGCCGACTTGAAGAGGCCGATGTTCTTCTCCAGGCCAAAGACAACAAGGGCATCCTCGCGGGAGGCAAGGTCACTCTCCAGGGCCTTGGCCACTTCCGTGAAGAACCGCTTCAACTGCGAATGCTCAAGGTCCGCGGGCAGTCCCTGCCCATGGGTCTGCATGACCGGGCTGGTGCCCGGCCTTCCCTTGGCGGAGGCAACCTTTCCGGTATGCTGCTGGATGGATTTCTCCGGATCGTCGATACCGGTGACGTCCGTGAGGGTCCGGGGCATTCCCTTGACCTCGATTTCCTCAAGTTGAAGCGGGATACCGCGCATGGTGCGGACATGTCCGCGATTCAGGCAGACCACCGTGACCGGGGAGGGGATGGTGAAGAGGTCCAGGATTGGCTTGACCTGGAAGCGGTTGCCAACCTCGGCCTGGGCCTCGACCGGGTAGGGGAGCCGGAATGCCGAAAAGCGGTCCTCAGCAATGAAAAATGCGAGGCTTGGATGACCTTTGAGGAATTGTTTCGGGTTTTCGACAAGCTCATGGAGCGGACGAAGCCGGTCCTCCGCGCTCTGTGGTCCGATACCGGAGGCCTCGAGGCGGTGTCGCACCTGCCGGAGGAGGTTTTTGAGGAGAACCGGTGTCTTGTCAGATTCCGGGGGTTCCCTGGGCACGGGCAGGTAGATGCTTATCAGGGGCCCGCCTTCCTTCTGGCAAAGGTCACGGAGGGTATCCGGTGTCGGAACCGCATAATTGATATCGTTGATGGACACGCTCATGATGAATGCTCCTCTCCGCTGTTTGTCGTTGTTTTGTTGAAATAGTTTTTAAAGTCATCCCACGCCACGGAGATGCCTTCCTGGACCATTTCCCGGTGTTCATCGGCGGTCTCCCTGAGTTCCTGAAGACGCCGTTCAAAATTGGAAAGCTGATACCTGAGGCCGTCAATGGTATTAAGCCAGGCCAAACCGGCCTCCGCACCTTTCGCCCGGGCACGGGCTTCGAGTTTATCCAGTTCGGCGCGGTAGGTGGCAAGTTCCGCCTCCATTCGTTCCTGAAAGAGCTTTTTTTCATCAACCATATTCCGGGAGTCTCGCAATCGGCATGCCAGACCCTCTGCGGTGATAATCTGGCCTCCTGGTTCCCGCTTTAATCGGTCCCGTGCCGTGGAAAATCCCCCTTCATGGAGAAGAGACTGTATTCAGCTTCGGGAATCGGTGTGCAGAATGCAATGCCGATTCGCACGTATCCTTACATCTGCAATAATTCTGTTTGTTATCCCGCGAAATCCCTGTTTTCATGGATTCAGGTCGTATTCTTACCATGAACCAGCCATTCCTGAAGGGGGTCCTTCCGATCCTCGAAAGGGCACCAGTAAGGGGAAATCGATGACAGAACACAAGTTTGGGGAAACCCTGTCGCAGGCGATGTGCCGGGTCTTCGTTGTCGAGGATCATGCTCTCCTTCGCGTTAATTTGGAAACGCTGATCGGCATGGAGGACGGACTGAGCTCTGTCGGCGGGGCCGCTGACGGCGAATCCGCGCTTGAAATCATTCCGGAACGGAAGCCCGACGTGGTCCTGATCGACCTCTCCCTTCCGGGAATGGACGGCATAGAGCTGATGGAGAAGCTGTTGCAGGAGGAACCGGACCTGCGATGCCTGATTGTCTCGGGCTCCGACATGCCCGCGCCCCCGGAACAGGCAAGGGCAGCGGGCGCGCGGGGTTTCATTGTCAAGGGGGACCCGGCCGCGATCCTTGAGGCCGTCCATCGCGTCCATGCCGGGGAGGCCTGCTTTTCTTCAGGACTGGTGTGACCGCGATAAAATCTGGCACATCAATTGCGTGGGTTTACGACTATGAACCAACGCATTGAGAAATTTATCGAATCTGACAAGGAAGACCTGCTTTCGCATGTATCGAAAGGCATCGAAAAGGAACGCCTTTTTCTTCCTGAACCGCAGTTTGTCGACCGGGTTTTCACGGCGACGGACCGTTCAGGGGCCGTTCTCGACAACCTCAACCGCCTCTACCGGAGCGGTCGGCTCGGGGGAACCGGGTATCTGTCAGTATTTCCGGTTGACCAGGGGATTGAACATTCCGCCGGGGCCAGCTTTGCAAAAAACCCTGATTATTTCGATCCCCGCCAGATCGTTTCAATGGCGTTTGAGGGGGGCTGCAACGCGGTGGCCTCCACAGCGGGGGTGCTGGGCGCGGTTTCCCGTGAGTTTGCCCACCACATTCCCTTTATCGTGAAGCTCAACCACAACGAGTTGCTTTCGTATCCGAATACCTACGACCAGATCCCCTTTACCACTGTTGAACGTGCCGCTGACATGGGTGCGGCCGGCGTGGGCGCCACCATTTATTTTGGTTCCGAGGAGTCGGGCCGGCAAATACAGGAGGTTGCGGAATGGTTTGCCAAGGCACACGAATTCGGGCTTTTCACGGTCCTCTGGTGCTACCTGCGCAATTCAGCCTACAAGCACGGCGAACTGAATGACCAGACCGCAGCGGACCTGACCGGACAGGCCAATCACCTTGGCGTGACCCTCCAGGCTGACATTATCAAGCAGAAGCAGGCCACGCACAACGGCGGGTACCAGCGCCTCGAGGATTACGGAAAGTCGGACAAGCGGATGTACGAATCGCTTTGCACGGAACATCCCATCGACCTCTGCCGCTATCAGGTGGCGAATTGCTACATGGGACGGGTCGGGATGATCAACTCCGGCGGATCCTCCGGGCAAAACGACTTTGACCAGGCGATCCGCACCGCGATCATCAACAAGCGTGCCGGCGGATCCGGCCTGATTTCGGGCCGCAAGGTTTTCCAGCGTCCGCGCGAGGAGGGGCTCGAATTGCTCAACACGATCCAGGATGTCTACCTTGAGGATTCCATAACGATCGCCTGAGGTAAGCGCCCCGGCCGCCTTGACAGCTTTCAAAGCTCACACCCTTACAAAACAAACTCAAAAAAGGACGCATTATGTCAGAACAAGTCTACAAGAAAGTGGAGGTCGTTGGATCCTCCCCCGAATCATTGGAACAAGCCATCCAGAACGCGGTCGACCGTGCCGGCAAAACCCTGCACAACCTGCGCTGGTTCGAGGTCAACGAGATCCGGGGCAATATTGAAAACGGGAAGGCCGGTCAATGGCAGGTGGGTGTGAAGATTGCCTTCACGCTCGATGACGGGAATCCCGCCTGAACCGGGACTCGGGCCCGCGGCGGGGCAAACCCTTCAGCTTGGAAAAGATGACGGCAACCATCTGGACACTGACCCTCAATCCGGCCATCGACATGGAAGGCCTGGTTGAAGAACTCCAACCCGAGATCAAGCTGCGTTCCAGCCGCCCCCGCCTGCAGGCGGGGGGCGGGGGCGTCAATGTGGCCCGGGTCCTTGCACGGCTCGGAGTCAGGGCCACGGCCATTTTCCCCTGTGGAGGCGCGCTCGGGAAGTTTTTCCGCGACCTCCTCGAACAGGAATCTGTCGCCTGCGAGACGGTGAACCTGGAGGGAGCCCCGCGAATCAACACCCACATCCGGGTCAAAGAGGACAATAGCCAGTATCGCTTTTGCATGCCCGGTCCGGAAATGGACAGCGACGATGAGCAACGGATTCTGGACCGTGTCCGGAACGTTCTCGGCAAGGACGATACCCTGATCTGCAGTGGAAGCCTTCCCCGCGGGGTCGAGGCCGGCTTCAACACCGTACTGGCTGATGCCGTGCAGGAGGTCGGGGCGCGCCTGATTCTTGATGCTCCGGGCGATGTGATCCGGGAGGCCGGGCGGGTTCCCGCCGACTGGCTCAAGCCGAACCGTCGCGAGTTGGAGACAGCTCTTGGACGCGAGGTCAATATGGAGGCTGTTGAGGAGGAACTGGATGCCTTCCGGGAACAGACGGGAGCGAAACATATCCTTCTCAGCCTCGGCGACGAGGGCGCTGTCTACGGTGGCGAGGAAGGCTGTCTCCGGGTATCCTCCCCTGAAGTGAAAAAGGTAAGCTCCGTCGGGGCCGGGGACAGCGCCATCGCGGGACTGGCCTTCGCCCTTTCCGAGAGCCGGCCCGTCAAGGAGGCCGTCCGCTGGGCGACTGTCGCCGGTGCGGCCGCGGTGATGACCCCCGGCAGCAACCTCATGGAAAACGACGACTTCAAGCGCCTGCTCAAGGAAAGCTGGAGTGGATGAATAATACCCGGGACAAAAGCCTGCGTATCGGCATAATCGCGACACGTCTGGCGGGAACCGACGGGGTGTCGCTCGAGACCATGAAGTGGGTCCATGTCATGGAGCAGCTCGGGCACCACTGTTTCTTTCTCGCCGGGGAGGCCAATACCGATCCCGAAAGGACCCGTGTTGCCCGGCAGGCGCATTTCCTCCATCCGGAAATACGCGAGGTCAACAACCGCATTTTCGAGAAACAGCAACGCGACAATGACCTGACACGGCGGATCCATTCCCTCAAGCGGGACCTGAAGGAGGAAATTTCCCGATTCCGGAGGGAATTCAAACCTGACTGGCTGATTGCCGAGAATATCCTTTCCCTTCCGGTCCACCTTCCGTTGGGGCTGGCCCTCGCGGAACACCTCTCGGAAACGGGAACGCGCTGCATTGCCCACCACCATGATTTCTGGTGGGAACGGCACCGCTTTCTCGGATCACCCGCCGAGGACCTTCTCCGGGCGGCCTTTCCCGCGACGTCCCCGAACATCCGTCATGTCGTGATCAACAGCATCGCCCAGCGCCAGATTGCGTACCGGGCCGGTCTCCCCGCGCATCTGATCCCGAATGTGATGGACTTTCACCATCCTCCTCCTCCGCAAGACCGGAAAACAAGGCGCCTGCGCGAAGACCTTGACATCCCCGAAGGCAACCTGCTCCTGCTTCAGCCGACGCGGATTGTCCCCCGCAAGCGTATCGAAAAAACCCTTGAATTGTCCTCCTGGCTGGACCGGCCAAACACCGTGCTCGTCACTCATGATGCCGGGGACGAGGGAAATGACTACCTCGATTACCTGAAGCGCCTGGCCGATGCCCTCAAGGTGGACTTCCGGGCCGCGAGCCGGCATTTTGAGCAGGAGAGACGAAAGGACGATTCCGACTCGACTGTATTTTCCCTTGCTGACGCCTATGCCTGTGCCGACCTGGTGACGTATCCCTCCCGTGTCGAAGGGTTTGGAAACGCCTTCCTGGAGACCATTTATCACAAGCGCCCGCTGGTGATGAACGCCTACGAGATTTACCGGGTGGATATCTGCCCGAAAGGATTCCGCACCATGCAACTGGACAACTTTCCAAGCCGGGAACTGATCCGCGAGGTGCGTGACCTTCTCGATTCACCGGACCGGGTCCGGGGGATTACGGAAGCGAACTTTGAACTCGGCAAGCGCCACTTCTCCTATGGTAATCTTGAAACCTGCCTCACGAACCTCCTGAGAACCTGAGGCTGGCCGCGCGAATTCCGGCACGAGGAATCCTTCCCGCAGGCAGAGGAAGGCGTCACCAGATGGGAAAGGATCATTTGAGGCTCTTTTCCAACTCCGCGATCGCCTTCATCGTTTCGACGACGGTGTCAGGATTGAGGGATATTGAGTCGATTCCCTGCCGGACAAGGAACTCGGCCAGGGCGGGCTTATCGCTGGGTCCCTGCCCACAGATCCCGACCTTGATGTTTGCCTTGTGGGCCTCCCCGATAAGGGTTTCCATGGCGGAGAGCACGGCGGGATCCATTTCGTCAAACTCAAGAGCGAGCTCTTCGGATTCGCGCGAAATGCCGAGGACAAGCTGGGTCAAGTCGTTGGAGCCGATCGAGAAACCGTCGCAACGGGCGGCAAAATCAGCGGCGCGAAAGACATTTGAAGGGACCTCCGCCATGAGATAAACCTCGAGGCCCTTTTCGCCGCGTACCAGGCCATTTTCCGCCATCCGGGCAAGGACACCATCAGCCTCTTCGGGTTTGCGGCAGAAGGGAATCATGATGACGATGTTGTCCATCCCGATGGTTTCCCGTGCCCGTTTCAAGGCTTCGCATTCGAGGGCGAAGGCCTCGCGGAATTTGTCGGAATGGTAACGGGCGGCGCCCCTGAACCCGAGCATCGGGTTTTCCTCCTTGCCCTCGAAGGCCCCGCCGCCGAGAAGTTGCGCATACTCGTTGGTCTTGAAATCGCTCAGTCGCACGATGGCCGGCCTCGGGTGGCATGACGCCGCGATGCGGGCGATTCCCTCGGCCAGATTCTGTATGAAAAATTCACTACCGTCCGGCCATCCCTCGACGAGGTCCGAAATGGCATCGCGATCGGCCTTTTTTTCGACCTTGTCAGGATGGAGGAGGGCCATGGGATGCGCCTGGATGACGTTGTTGATGATGAATTCCATCCGTGCCAGGCCGATACCGCTGACGGGGAGGCCAGCCCAGCGAAAGGCTGCATCGGGACTGGCGAGGTTCATCATGATTGCCGTTTCCGGACGGCGGATGGATTCGAGGTCCACACTTTCCCGCTCGATCTCCAGGACTTCCGGGTAGACGTAGCCCTGTTCCCCGGACGTGCAGTCGACCGTGACACCGGCTCCATCCTCGAGGGTTTCCACGGCGTTGCCGCAGCCGACGATGGCCGGAATGCCCAGTTCCCGGCTGACAATTGCGGCATGGGCGGTGCGCCCTCCCTTATCGGTGATGATGGCGCTGGCATTCTTCATGATCGGTCCCCAGTCGGGATCGGTCATTTCGGTGACGAGGACATCGCCCTTTTCAAAGCGATCGGCCTCATCGGGGCCGGAGAGCTTGCGCACCTTTCCGGCGGCCGCCTTCTGCCCGATGGCAAGTCCCTGCACAACCGGCTTTCCGGTTACATCAAGCCTGTAGGTGGTCAGCCTGGTGGGATCCTTTTGGGATTCCACCGTTTCCGGTCGTGCCTGGAGGATGTACAACTTACCCGATTCACCGTCACGGGCCCATTCAATATCCATCGGCTGATCATAATGTTCCTCGATGATCTTTCCCCACCGGGCCAGTTCAATAATATGGTCATTGCCGAGGACAAAGCGTTTCCGGTCCTTGGCGGGAGTCTTGACAGTCTCGATCTGCTTGTTCGGTCTGGAACTGTAGACGGCCTTGATCTTCTTGTCCCCCATTGAGTGCCCGATGACGGGAACGAGATCGTCCCGGCCGAGAAAAGGCTTGTAGACCAGGTACTCGTCGGGATTGACGGTTCCGCCCACGACGGTTTCCCCGAGACCCCATGCGGCATTGATCATGACAACGTCACGGAACCCGGTATCGGTATCGAGCGTGAAGAGAACACCGGATGCCCCGGTATCCCCCCTGACCATGAGTTGGACGCCGGCAGAGAGGGCGACCTTGAAATGATCAAAGTCCTTTTCCTCACGATAACTGATCGCGCGGTCGGTGAAGAGCGAGGCGTAGCAGTCCTTGACCGCTTTGAGCACATCCTCCTCCCCCGTGACATTGAGGTAAGTCTCCTGCTGCCCGGCAAAGCTGGCCTCGGGCAGGTCCTCGGCGGTCGCGCTGCTGCGGACGGCGACCGGGACCTTGCCCCCGTGTTCCCTGCAGAGGTCCGCATAGGCCTCGCGGATCGATGAGGCAATGTCCGCCGGCCACTCGGCCCGCTTGATCATCCTCCGGATGGCGGAACCAGCCTTTTCGACCCCGTCCTTTTCAAGGGAATCGAGCCTGGAACGGATCCGGTCCTCGAGGTTGTTTCCTGAAATAAAGTGCCGGTAGGCGGATGCGGTTGTCGCGAAGCCCCCCGGGACCCGGATCCCGCGTTCGGAGAGGGAAGCAAGCATTTCCCCGAGGGAGGCGTTTTTTCCCCCGACCTCGGCCGTGTCCTCGGCCCCGAGCTCACTGAGCAGCCTGACCTGTTTTGTGGTAATATCTTTCATGAGTATGCGGGGTATCAGCCCCCTACCGTGTTCACGGGTTCATTACGAAGGAATCCCTCAATATTCTCAAGGGTGACGTCGAGGATGCGCTGAACCGCCTCTTTAGTGTTAAAGGCGTTGTGGGGAGTGACGTAGACGTTGCGCATCCGGAGAAGGGTCTCGTTGGCAAGCAATTCGCCCCAGCGTTCCTCATCCTCGATGACGATGCGGATGAGCTCGGCCTCCTCGCGGATCGCCGGCTCGGCGCTGACCACATCGAGCCCGGCGGCGGCGACGCGGTCCTCCGAGAGCG
This sequence comes from Oceanipulchritudo sp., assembly GCA_041685165.1. Taxonomy (GTDB): domain Bacteria; phylum Verrucomicrobiota; class Verrucomicrobiia; order Opitutales; family Oceanipulchritudinaceae; genus Oceanipulchritudo. The sequence goes on from JAWLGH010000025.1 coordinate 16,110, forward strand.
CGTGCAGAAGGGCGCGCTCGTTGACGACGCCGCCGCGGGAGGTGTTGAGGAAGACAACCCCCTTTTTCATTTTGGAGAACAAATCCCGGTCAATAAGGTTCTTTGTCTTGTCGTTCAAGGGGACATGGACGGTGACGACGTCGCTTTCGCGGCAAAGGGTTTCGAGGTCCACATAGCGGAAGCCGGACTCCTTCGCGAAGGCCTCGTCCGGCTTCACATCCTGCCCGATAACCGTCATGCCGATACCCTTGGCCATTTGCACCACATAGCGCCCGATATTGCCGGAGGCCCCGATGACCCCGATGGTCTTGTCCATGACATCGAAGCCGCGCAGGCCCTTGTTCGAGAAGTCGCCCTTGCGGGTACGGTCGACGCCGTCGCTGATGCGGTGCGCGATGTTGAGGAGGAGCCCAATCGTGTGGGAGGCGACCGTGTTCTCCCCGTAAGTGGGCACATAGGAGACCAGAATATCCCGTTCGTCACATGCCTTGACGTCAATGTGGTCATATCCCGTGGACCGTGTCGCCACCGCCTTCAGGTGGGGAAGGTTTTCGAGGGCCGCCGCGTTCAGGTCGGAATGCACAAAGACGGAAATGATCTCGGCGTCGCTGAAATCCCCGGCGTTGTCCTCATCGAGGGGATCCTTCACGCAGACAAGGTCGTGTTTATCCTCAAGCGTTTCAAAGGTGCGCTTTTCCCATTCCTCGGCTTCAAAGAGATAAATTTTCATGTGGCGTGGACCGGTGCAAAGCCTGTGCCAATAGAGGAAACGTCGGTCCCATGCGGCATATAACCTGCGTGGTAGAACACCTATGCGAGGAAAGAAAAGGAGCGACGTCCGCCTCGGGGAGATCCGCTTCACCCGGGCCCTGCAATCTGCATGCCCGGGAACGCGGCCCGATATGCACAATGCACGTTACACGGATCCTGAAATCGACTGATCATGGCTGAATCTGAACGACCTTCCAAAAACCCATCGATGAACTGGCATACCCTTTCCCCCGAAACCTGCCTTGAGGAGCAGGAGAGCTCGCGGGACGGACTTGATGCAAATGAAGTCGAGCGCAGGCAGAAGCGGTACGGTCCGAACAAGCTGCCGGAGAAGAAGCTGGACAGCGTCTTCGTTGTCTTCATGAGGCAGTTCCTGGACCCGCTCATCTACATCCTTCTGTTCGCGGGGGCCGTCTCCCTCGCCATTCAGCATTGGAGCGACGCCATCTTCATCTTCGCGGTCCTTGCCTTCAATGCCACCCTTGGGACCATTCAGGAATACAAGGCACAAACCAGCGCCCAGTCACTCCAGGAAGTGATCCGGATCCGCACCACAGTGCGCCGGGGCGGCCGGCGGCGGGAGGTGGACGCCTCCGAGCTGGTGCCGGGAGACATTATCGAAATCCAATCCGGCCAGGCTGTCCCGGCCGATGGTCGCCTGCTTGAAGACCGGGAGTTACGTGTTGACGAGTCGCTCCTTACCGGTGAATCCGAGCAGGTCGAGAAAGACACTGAAGCTGAATTGGAGGCGGAAGCTGGTATTGGTGACCGGGATAACATGCTTCACGCCGGGACAACCGTGACCGACGGGCGGGCAACCGCTGTTGTCTGCGCCACGGGAATGCGCACGGAAGTGGGCCGGATTGCCGAATCCCTCAAGGAGGAATCGGGCGATCCGCCACTGGTACAGCGGATGCGCCGTCTGACCCGCCTGGTTGCGGTATTTATTCTCGGAGCGGTGACGCTCCTGAGCGTGGTGCAGATCTCCGGGGGGACGGGAATCACCGAGACCTTTTTCCTTGCCGTGGCCCTGGCGGTCTCGGCGATACCAGCGGGCCTTCCGGTGGCCGTGACCGTGGCCCTTTCGGTTGCCTCCTACCGGATGGCGAGACGCAATGTCATCGTCCGCCAGTTGCCCGCTGTGGAGGGGCTTGGTTCCTGCACCGAAATCTGCAGCGACAAGACGGGGACGTTGACCCAGAACAGTCTGACCGGCAAGCGCATCGCGGTCACCGGCGACGGTTCCTTCTCGGTCACCGGTGAGGGGGTTGAGCTGGAGGGTGACGTCCTCGATACAGAGGACGGGGATCCGCCTTCGGAGGAGGAGGCCGGGGGCGTTCGGGAGGCGGTCCTCTGCGGCATCCTTGCCAACGAGGCCAGCCTTGAACGCGACGGGGATGAGGTCGAGGCATCGGGGGATACGGTGGACGTCGCCTTTCTCGTTCTCGGCGAGAAGATGGGGTTGCATGCCGGGGAACTGGAGGAGGACAGGCCGCGGAAGGGCCGCATTCCGTATTCCTCCGAACGGAAGTTCGCCGCCTCCATCCATCAGGAGGACGGTGGCCTGCGCGCCTACGTGAAAGGGGCTGTGGAGGTGCTTCTTGAGATGTGCGATTCGAGCGAGAGGGAGGGAATCCTGGAAGAGGCCGAGGCTTTGGCAAAGGACGGTTACCGGGTGATCGGGGTTGCCTCCGGTCAGGTTGAGGATGCGGAGGCTGCCCGGGAAGGGGATCCCGAAGTGCTCCGGGATCTGCAATTCCAGGGACTGGTCGGTCTGATTGACCCCGTGCGTCCGGAAGTGCCGGAGGCGGTCGGACGTTGCCGCACAGCCGGCGTCGGGGTGCGCATGGTCACCGGGGATCATCCCGAGACCGCGGTCAGCATCGGGCGAAGGCTGAAGATCGCGGAAGAGGATGAATCCCCCATGACAGGCAGTGATATGGTTGAGATCCTTGACCGCGATCCCGGGGATCCGGAGAAGCGTGTCCGGGGAACCCATGTTTTTGCAAGGATTGAACCGGCCCAGAAGACGCGGCTCGTTGAACACCTTCAGGAGAAAGGGGAATTCGTGGCCGTGACCGGGGACGGTGTCAATGACGCCCCCGCGCTGAACGCGGCCCACATTTCGGTGGCCATGGGCAAAGGTGGCACGGACGTGGCCCGGCGAACCGCCCAGCTGATCCTCGGGGATGATAATTTCGCCTCCATTGTAAACGGGATCGAGGAGGGCCGGATCGCCTATGACAACGTGCGCAAGGTGGTCTGGCTCCTGATCAGCACGAGTGTCGCCGAGTTGACCCTGTTTGCCCTTGCCCTGGCTTTCGGCATGCCGCTCCCACTCTTTGCCGCCCAGCTGTTGTGGTTGAATCTGGTCACCAACGGCATTCAGGACGTGGCCCTTGCCTTTGAGGGAAAGGAACCGGGAATCCTGAAGCGCCCGCCACGGCGACCGGACGAGCGTATCTTCAACCCGCGCATGCTTGAGCAGGTGGCTGTCACGGGTGGCTGGATGGGGATATTCGCTTTCGGGGCCTTTTACTACATGATCGAGGTCATGGGGATGGGGATTGATCCCGCCCGCAACCTGCTTCTCCTGCTGATGGTGTTGTTCGAGAACGTGCATATCTTCAATTGCCGCTCGGAGAGGCGTTCCGCCTTCCGGATACCCTTGAATCACAACTGGCTGTTGATTGGAACGGTGGCACTCGCCCAGGGCGTCCACATTGCGACAATGTGGATCCCGGGCCTCCGGGATGTGCTGGGAATGCAGCCGGTTTCCTTCCAGGCATGGGTGATCCTTCTCGGTCTGGCGCTGTCCATCATCGTTGTCGGTGAACTTTTCAAGCAGCTGCGGCCGCTCGATTCGAGATCCGGAAACCAATGAAACCGGTCCCGCTCATTGCTTCGGCGGGGGAAACTGAGCCCGGTCTGATCCTTTTATTCGGGTTGCTGGCAATCCTCTCCCTGTTGATGAAGGTGTTGCTCGAGCGAGCCTCGCTGCCGCCGATCCTTGGCTACCTGTTGATTGGAATCGCCCTGGCGTGGTTCAATGGTCACGTTGACCTGCTGGATGACTCGGGCGAGCTGGTCCTTGGTTTCCTCGCTTCCCTTGGCGTGGTGGTCCTGCTTTTCCGGGTGGGCATTGAAAGCAACCTCCATGCCCTTCTTGAACAGTTGCCACGGGCGGCCGTTGTCTGGCTGCCGAACATGATTGTCAGCGGAGTCCCCGGGTACCTGGTGACCCGTCATCTACTCGATTACGGACTGGTTCCGAGTCTCTTTGTCGGGGTCGCGCTGACCGCCACCAGCATCGGGGTATCCGTCGCCGTCTGGGAGGAGCAGGGCCGGCTGAAAAGCCGGGACGGGGGCCTCCTTCTGGACACGGCCGAACTGGACGATATTTCCGGGGTGGCCCTGATGGCCCTGCTCTTCAGCGTGGCCCCCCATCTGCACCTTCCCGGCCCGGAGGGAGATCCTGGCTCGGCCCTCCCGGGGGCCTTGTTTGCCACCGGAGGAACCTTTCTTCTGAAATTTCTGGTTTTTGTCGTGCTGTTGACGATCCTCGGAAAATACCTTGAGGGACCTCTTGCCTCGGTTGCCCGGCGCGTCGGGGACAAGCCGGCGGTCCTTGTGCTCGCCTTCGGGCTGGGTGTGCTGATCGCCGGGGCAGCCGGCCTTGCCGGCCTCTCGCTCCCGATCGGGGCGCTCTTTGCCGGCCTCCTCCTCAGCCGTCATCGGAATGACTACGGCGTCGAGCCGTTCTATCTGAGCATCCATCTTCTCCTGGTGCCGTTTTTCTTTATTCAAATCGGTTACCACATCGCACCTGAGGTGGTCGGCACAGCGGCTGGGGTCGGGGCTGTTCTCGCGTTGGTGGCCATCCTCGGGAAGGTGATCGGAACCGGCCTTACCGCCCGTCTGTTCACCAGTTGGAAGGGCGTTCTTCTCATCGGGGCAAGCATGGTCCCCCGAGCGGAGATAACGATGGTCGTAATTGAAAGGGGACGCCAACTGGGCGACTGGGCCATGCCGGAAGACCTCTATGCGGGGATGGTCATGGTCTCCGCCGTGACCTGCCTCGGAACAGTCCTTTTCCTCCACTGGGCCCTGCGGCGGTTTGGCGGGGGATAAAGAGCCAGCCGCTTTCAGGAATCCTGTCCGCGGACAAGGATCGCGTCGGTATACTGCAGTTTCCGGGCGAGGTCGCGGGCAAGGTTGAGGATGATCTGGCAGAAAATTGCCGGTTCGTCACGATGGATTTGGTTGAGGGCTTTTCTTGAAAAGGCGATCAGTTCGGTCGTCTCATCGGCAAGGAAGGAGGCGGAGGTGTTGACGAGGGAGAGGAGGGCGGCCTCACCGAAGCAGTCGCCGACCTCGAAGGTGCGCTTGCGGACGGAGCGGATCCCGTCATTGATGAGCAGAGCGACCTTCCCGGACCGGATGATGAAGATGTAGGAGGGGTCCTCGCCGCAGCAGGCAATGAACTCACCCTTTTCAAAAGTCGCCGTTTCAAAAGTATGGTAGATGATGTCAAGCTGCTCATCGGTCAGCCCGCCGAGGAAGGAGATGCGGGAAAGGATGGCATTTACCGAATCATAATTGCTGAGGGGACGAAACCGGGCCATGGTCGTCCAGACTGAAAGGTCTCCTGATAATTTCAATCATGGAAAAACCGGATGTTTGGCTTCCTGTGCCACCTTCTACCGATTGAGCAGGATTGGCAGGCAACCTGACCTGATTCTAAAAGACTTATCGGGTCATGCTTACGATAAACCCCAACCGCTCTTGGTGCCCCGGACAAAAACCTTTATCGCAATTTTATGAAGAAGTGTCGTTTCTGCGTTCTTTGGTTTTGTTGTCCTGCTCTTTCCCTTACCTTTCTTTTTGCCGTGATACCCGGCACACTGATGGGAGAACAAGGGGAGACCGGATCCTTTACCTTTTCGAGTGAAACCCGGCGCCCGGACATGACCCGTGAAGCGAGGGACACAGCCCCGAAGTACAATCCGACCGCACACGTCCGGACGACGACCAAGGAGGAAGCGGGCAATTACCGGAAACGCGACCTTCTGACGACACGGTATACTCCCGGGGCAATCCAGGAGGCGATTGCCGGGGCCGATCCCTACGATCCCTTCCCACCCGCCGGAGATCCCGCTTACGGGGTCCTCCCGGAGTCGGAGCGGGCCGCGATCATCGCGGCGGCCGAATCCTTCCTTGGCCACGACTGGCCGACAATCACGGCGGAAACCTATCTCGACTTTTATGAGACGGGTTCCAACGCCGCTTTTCATTCCGCCTGGTTTTCCCGTTTGAAGGCCCTCGAAACGCTCCTTTACGCGGAGATCATCGAGGGGCAAGGGCGCTTCGTGCGCGATATTTCCAATGGCATCTGGGCCATCTGCGAGCAAACCACCTGGGCGCAGCCGGCGCATTTGAACATCGAGGTGCCCGGGGCGGGCCTTCCGTCGCCTGATCACGCGATTGTTGCTCTCCGTGCGTCTGAAGTTGCGGTCATGATGGCAACGGCGGAATACTTTCTTGCCGAGGAGCTGGATGCGCTTAACCCGGTCTTCCGGGAGCGGATGCGTTATGAAGTGAACCGTCACCTCCTCAAACCTTACCTTGAGCGGACGGATTACTGGTGGATGGCCTACGAGAAGCCCTTCACGAATAACTGGAACCCCTGGATCACTTCCAACTACCTCCTCTCGGCGCTTATTTTCAGCCAGTCGGATGCTGAGTTGACGCGCCATATCGGGAAGGCGATTGATGTCCTTGATCGTTTCCTCAATGTCTATCCGGAGGATGGCGGATGCGAGGAGGGTCCGGCCTATTGGAATCATGCCGGGGGGCGGCTCCTGGATTGCCTCGACCTCCTGGGTGGGGCGACGGGAGGATTGATTGATCTATACGACGAACCGCTGATCCGGGAAATGGGGAATTTCATGTGGTACAGCCATATCGATGGCCCCTGGTATGTGAACTTTGCTGATGCTTTCGCCCGTTACACGCCCAAACCGTTGATCCTTTACCGCTACGGGAAGGCGGTTGGGAGCGAAAACCTGAAGGCCTTTGCCGCGAAATTCGAGATCAACCCGTTCCTGACCCGCCAGCGACTGGAATTTGTCTTCATGCGCCAGCTTCCAGGCCTATTCCTGCGGGAGGAATTCAAGCGGTACGACCGCCCTTTTGAACCCCGGCCCTTTGTTGTCCTTGATGACCTCGAGACCGTTTACATCCGGCAGGGCACCGATACCGGGAAGGGGTTCTATCTAGCGGCCAAAGGCGGGTACAACGCCGAGAGCCACAACCATAACGATGTTGGCAACTTCATTGTCTTCCTCGACGGGGAACCGCTCCTTATTGATACCGGAGTGGGCACCTACACTTCCAAGACCTTCAGCGAGCAACGCTATGAAATCTGGTCCATGCAGAGCAGCTACCACAACCTTCCCGACATCAACGGGCAGGCCCAGCCGCATATGATCCAATGGCGGAGCAGTCATTTTAATGCGAAAGATTCCTCGCGGGAAGCGCTGGTTGAGATCGGGTTGGAAACGGCCTATCCGGAGGCGGCCAATCTGGAGTCCTATGAACGCACGCTGCGTTTTGACCGGACCCGCGAGCAGATTGACCTCACGGAGGCCCTTACCTTTCGCGACGGGAATGCCGGGGGCGGCGGAAACCGCGTTGCCTTCCACCTCATGACCGAGCACGCACCCGCCCCTGGAGCCGATGCCGGTTCACTGATCCTGGCCGATCCGGAGAGTGGAATGGCCCGGGCCCGGATAACCTTTCCGAAGGACCTTGATATCCTCGTGACCCGGATTGAACTTGAGGATCCCCGGATGGCTTCGAATTGGGGCGATACCCTGTACCGGATCACCTTTAAGAGCACCCTTTCCCCGGAGTCGGACCGCCGCATCTATGACTTCTCCGTGAGCCGGCCCTGAACCAGCCGTTCCATGCGGACAAAGTCTCTCTCCGGCAGCTTGTTCTTCATAGTCCCCGGCGCATCTGAGAAGGGGAGCGGCCGGTCTGGGAACGGAACCATTTGGCGAAATGGGAGGCGTCGTGAAAGCGGAGGTCGTGGGCAATCTCCTTGATTGAGCGCGGGGACGCAAGAAGGGCCTGCTGGGCGAGGGCAAGGGTCTGGCGCTGGCACCATGCCCGCGGGGTGAGGCCGAGGTGCTGGTGAAAGAGGCGGTCGATCTGCGAACGGGAGAGGCGAAGGGTCTTTTGCAGATAGGGATAATCAATGACCCCGAGACCGGGACGGCGACTGAGCAGGGCAAGCGCGGCCTGGAGGCGCGCATCAGCGGGCGGCCCGGATGGCGACGCGTCCCCATTGGCTCCCTGGCGGACGCCATGCCAGAGGGCTAGCCAGGAAAAGAAGGCCCCTTCGCGGCGGCAGGCGCTGTCCAGTGAGGTGTTTTCACGGGCAGACCTGAGCGTGCTGACGAGGGCCTCTGCGCTGGCGAGTAAATCGAGCCTGTCCCTTTCCGGGAGGACAATGGGATCCGTCGCCGGATAAGGGGCAAAGCCTCCGCGCCATTCGATCTGGTGGGCGATGGAGAGAATGCGGGTCCCGGGGCTGAAGGCATGGGTACGGATGACAAAGGGATCGAGGAAAACCCAGTGGTCCGGCTTGACAAGGTGGGTTGTCCGGTCAGTGGAGAGGGTCACGGATCCAGAGCGGATATACCATGAGGTGTAGGAGGCATCCCCGTACTTGAGGAGGTTCAGGAAGCGTGGCTGGACGGCGTCGTCATAGGCCCGAAGAAGACGGTGTGTCAGTTCTGAAAAAGAGGGCAGGTTAGCAGGCATGGAGAAAATATACCGGAAATGATGGAAGTGTACAGGCCGGAGGCATTGACCCGGGAGAGGTGGATGGAATCCTGATAGACATGAAGGATGCGACAGCCATGAAGCGAAGAGGCCTGCCTCAGGCGGTGGACCTTCTGGTCATTGGAGGAACGGGAGCAGGCGTTTCCCTGGCCCTTGAGGCCGCCGGCAAAGGGCTGTCGGTTTTCCTGACCTCTTCGCGGCCCTACCTCGGGGAGGATATCTGCGGGGACCTCCGTCTCTGGCCGCAATCCGCGGACAGGCCACGCGGTGTTTTAAGTCGGCGCGTATTCGGTACCGGGGACCGTCCGGTGACACCGATGACCGTGAAACGGGAGCTTGAGCAAAGCCTGGTCGAGGCGGGAATCCCCTTTATCCTGAATGCCTTTCCGGCTCGCCCGTTGCGCGGCGAAGAAGGCCTTGTCAAGGGGTGTCAACTGGCGACCCGCTCGGGGTATCTCGAAGTGCGAACCCGCCTTGTTGTTGATGCCACGACGGAAGGGACCCTTGCCCGGATATGCGGCTACACCGGGAGACCTGATTGGCGCGGACGCCAACGGGTCCGGCACGTGACCCTTTGCAACGGTGAGGGAGAAACGGCTGCCGGGGCGGATGCAGTCACCCGGCTGGAAGGATTTGAAGGACGGATAGGGGATCGCGACTATGCCCTCAGTGCGCGGCTCTATGAACTGGACGTTGATTTTGGCGGGGGCAGTCCCGCGGAGTTGGCTCGGGCCGAGGCGGAGATTGTCGACCGTTGCTGGGTTCCGGGGGAATACCTGCACCAGGAGCGGATCTGCCCCGCCGTCGGGAGGCCCTCGGGAGAGGCCGCTACCCGTTTTGAGGAGCTGGTTCGGCATGAGGGCATGGTCCTGCTGGCCCCGGATGCCTATGCGGAACCGGGGGAACGGGAGGCCCTGCAGGAGCCCGTAAGCTGTCTTGAAGCGGGGCCGTTGCTGCTTCCTCAAATTGAGGCCATTATCGGGACGCGCCCCCTTCCGACGGGGAAGGAGGTCCGGCTTCCGCAGGAAGAGGCACCGCTTCTGGGGCGCTGTGATGTCCTTGTCCTTGGAGGCGGGACAGCCGGGGCACCGGCGGCCATTGCCGCCAGCCGCCAGGGGGCCCGCGTCATGATCGTGGAGGCAACCGACCAGCTGGGAGGGGTCGGGACCATCGGCCAGATCTGCCGTTACTGGTGCGGCAACCGGGTCGGGTTCACCTCGGAAATCGATGCCTCGGTAGCCTCCCTTGAGACCGATGCGCGCCTGCGCACCAACGTCGGGCAGTGGAGTGCGACCGCAAAATCCCGCTGGTTTGAACACAGTTGCCATGAGGGGGGCGTCATCACCTTCCACCGGAGCCTGTCCCCGGGTGTCTTGAGAAAAGGGGACCGCATCACCGGGCTTGAAGTGGCGACGCCTCATGGTTTCGGGCGGATTGACTGCGGGTGCCTCGTGGATGCTTCCGGTTGCGCGGATGTGCCTGCGGCCGCCGGTGCGCCGGTGGTGGAAACGGGAGCAAGCCACCTTGCGGTGCAGGGGACCGGGCTGGCAGCCCTTGAGCCGGGCCGGGATTACCACAACACGGACCACAACTTCTGCGACGATACGGATGTCATCGATACAACGGCCTTTCTTGTCAGCACGAAGCTGAAATTCCCTGATCACTTTGATGCCGGCCAGTTGGTCGATACTCGGGAGCGCCGGCAGATTATCGGGGACCTTCAGCTGGGCCCGGCGGATTTCCTTTCCGAGAGACGTTATCCGGATACCATTTGCGTCGCCTCCTCCAATTTTGATTCGCATGGCTTCACCGTTCATCCGGTTTTCATGTGCCAGCCTCCGGACAAAAAGCGCCTCTGGGCCGATGTCCCTTTCCGGGCCTTGTTGCCAAGGGGGCTGGAGCGGGTCCTGACAACCGGGCTCGGGGTAAGCGCCCACCGGGATGCCTTACCGGTTATCCGGATGCAGGCCGATGTCCAGAACCAGGGATATGCCGCGGGCTGTGCGGCGGCTCGTTCGGCCCTGACCGATACCGACCTGCGCAACCTCTCCATGCGCGATCTTCAGGAACACCTGCAGGAAGTCGGTATCCTGCCCGAGCGCTGTTTATCCGAGGAGGACAGCTTCCCGGTTCCCCTTGAGGACCTTGAGTGGGCCGCGACCGAGGCCCTTGAGACCCTCAAGGGACTGGCGATGCTCTTTGCCAATCCGGAGCGGTCATGCCCGATCCTGCTGGAAGCCCTTCGGACGGCGACGCCTCCTCGTCGGCTTTCGCTTGCCCGGGTCCTCGCCCTCATGGGGGACGCGAGTGGTCTGGCGGAAATTCGTGCGGCGGTGGCCGAAAACGGGTGGGACGAGGGATGGAACTACCGCGGGATGGGGCAGTTCGGAATGAGCCTTTCCGAAATGGATGTCCTTCTCATCGCCCTTGGACAAATCGGGGAAGTCGCGGATTGGTCACTTATCTGTGAGAAGGCGGAAAGCCTTCCCGACGACCCGGCCTTTTCCCATTGCCGGGCGGTAGTGGAAGCCTCTGAGGCACTCCACGCCCGTCATCCCGACTCTTCCGCGGCTGTGGCCCTCAGTCGGCTTCACCGGCGCCTGCCGGGAGGGGCGGCCCAGACCAGCCTGACAGCCGTACAGGAAGCCCTGACACCGGACCCAAACGAGAACGGAGTTCGCAACCGCTCCCTGCGGGAACTTCATCTGGCGCGCGGCCTCTACCGATGCGGCGATCCCGGGGGTGTTGGCCGTTCCCTCCTGGAAACCTATGCCCGTGATCAACGGGCCGTCTTTGCCCGGCATGCCCAGAGGGTACTCAGGGAATCCCAGCCGGTTGAGGCCCCTTGATCCTTCGTCGATTTCTTGCCAAGGCAGGCCTTTTCGGACAGGTTTTTTTTATGGAAAGGATCCGAAACGGAGGGACAGGTTCATGATCCGGGGCCGCGTTGTTGTTTTGTCCGGCGCAGGAATAAGCGCGGAGAGCGGACTGCAGACCTTTCGGGGTGCGGAGGGACTCTGGGAAGGACACAGCGTTTACGAGGTGGCCACCCCCGAGGCATGGGAGCGGGATCCGGAGACGGTCCTGCGGTTCTATAACCACCGTCGCCGACAAGTGCGTGAAGCCCGGCCGAATGCCGCTCACCGCGCCCTTGCCGCCTTGGAAAAACAGGTGCCGGTGAAAGTCATCACACAGAACGTTGATGACCTCCATGAGCGGGCCGGGTCGAACGTCGTCCTTCACCTTCACGGGGAAATCCGGAAGGCCCGGAGCTCGATTGACCCGGACTGGGTGGTCGATCTCGGGGACCGGGACATTGAAAGAGGTGACTGTTGTCCGGAGGGAGGGCAGTTCCGGCCACATGTGGTCTGGTTCGGGGAGGCCGTCCCCAACATTGAAACAGCCGCCGAGTGGGTCGCGGAGGCCGATATTCTCCTTGTGGTGGGGACCTCCCTGAACGTATATCCGGCGGCCGGCCTTGTGGACCTGGTGCGCCCGGGGGGGCGGATTGTCGTCGTTAACCCGGAGATGCCGCAAGGGGTCCGTACGACCGGGATTGAGGTTGTGGAGGAACCGGCCACCGTGGGGGTTCCGCGGCTGGTGGCCCAATGGACGGAGGCATGAACGGCGAGTCGGGGCCGGAGAGAGCCAGCTCTGTCGAGCCACGGGAAAAACTGGATATCCTGTACCGGGATCCGTATCTGGTAGCGGTATACAAGCCGGCGGGGCTCCTCGTCCACCGGACAAGCCTCGATTCCCGCGAGGTCCGTTTTGCGGTCCAGCTGCTCCGTGACCAGCTCGGTAAAGAGGTGTTTCCCTGTCATCGGCTCGACAAGCCCACCAGCGGGATCCTGCTCTTTGCCCTCAATAAGGAGATCCTGAAGGCGGTCAACGCAGCCTTTGCCGAGGGGCGGGTGGAGAAGCGTTACCGGGCTCTTGTGCGGGGCTGGATCCGCGAGGCGGGAAGGCTGGATTATCCCCTTCGCCCCCTGAAGGAGGAAGGAAGCCGGGCCGCGACTGCCGGACCGCGGGACGCGGTGACAGAATACGCGCCCCTTGAGCACTACGAACTCCCGGAGGCCCTTGGACGCTATGCGACCGCGCGCTTTTCCCTTGTTGAGCTGGCACCCCTTACCGGAAGGACCCATCAACTGCGCCGTCACCTTGCTCACTTGCGCCATCCAGTGATTGGGGACACCCGCCACGGTGATGGCTTGCAGAACCGGTTTTTCCGCGACCGCCTCCAGAGCCGGCGCCTGCTCCTCTCTGCAGTGAGCCTTGCCATGGCTCATCCGGTGAGTGGTCGCGAGCTGCGTGTTGAAGCGGAACCGGATACCGGTTTCCAGTCAGTCGTGGAGAGGCTCCGATGCCAGGGGGCCAAAGCAGGCGTCTCCCGTCCGCCCCTGACACCCGAGCCTGGTGCTGCTACTCGGGAAGCTTCCAGATGGTCCCGAGAATGCCGGGTTTGGTCCGGAGGGGATCCGGAGGCACCATGCGCGGGTCAGCGTCCTGGGAAACATTCGGCTGGTAATAGACGGTGAGAATGGTACCGGGCTCCAATTCAATGGAAACCGGATACCCGAGATCCTTGTTGGGGGCGTCGTCGCGGAGAACCAACTCATTTTCCGCCTTCCAGGTGATGCCGTCCTCACTGATGGCGGCGCGCTGCCCGTAGGGTGGCCGCCGATGTCCGTAGGTGCAGAGGATGCGACCGTCGGAGAGCTGGAGGAGGTGGGGAGGAAAGCCCCAGAGCGGAGTTTCGTAGGGGGCTGTCCAGGTCTGGCCATTGTCATCGGAATAACTGGCCCAGAGGTGACAGAGGGGTGACTCGTCATCGTAGGGGATGGCGGTGGCGCGGATCATCATGAGGATGCGGCCACTGGGAAGCTGAAGGATATGCGGTTCCCCGAAGCGGATCACCTCCCGCCGGGGGGAGGTGACAGTGGCGATTTTGCGGTAGTCCCCGAGAGCCGTGTCGCTGGCGTAGACCCCGATATGACCCCCGTCGTCCCGGTAGGAGGCGACGAGGAAGGATCCATCCTGAAGATGAAGACCCCCATGGATGGAATCCCGTCCGGGAACGGGTTCCGACCAGGAAACGCCACTGTCATCGGAGAGGGCGTGCCAGGCTCCGTCGGTGGCGCCGGCTTCCCGGTATTCCGGGTCGTCGACATAGTAGATCCAGCGGCCGAGGGTCGCTGTCTCGTAGGCATTGGGTGGTAGCCCGAGGTATGCTTCGGGTGTCCACTGGACAGAACGGAAGTGGGCCATGAGGCGCCCGTCTTCGAGGCGCGTGAGACCGGACTCGCGGTCATCGAGAGGGGTGTCGTAGATGATGGCCGGGGGCAGCCACGTGCGCCCATTGTCGGTTGAGCGGGAAAGGAGAATTTCCCCGTTGGGCCCGAGGTGTTCCTCGGTACGGGTATAGAGGACGACAATGTCTCCGTTTTCCGCCCGGGCGATGGCCGGCCAGGCACAATAGGCGTCGCGTTTTTCATAGATGCTGAGGTGGCGGACAACATCGGCGGACGGGCTTTCGAGGGCGGTCTCGGTGGCGCCGAAGGCGGGGATGGCGAGCAGAGCGGGTAGGAAGCGGATAGGTATGTTCATAGGGCAGCTTTCGCGTGACGGGTTTTCAGGGTCTCCTTGATTGTCTCGAGGAGTTCGTCATCAATTGGATAGAAGCGGAAGGCAATCAGGCCGAGAACGGCGGCAATGGCCGGGAAAACACTGATGATGAGGCGAATCCCGAGAAGCGATTCCGGCGTCTGGGCGACGTTGGCGGTGTAGCCGACGAGGGTCAGGGTCCACCCGGTGAGGGCGCCGCCGATACCGGTGCCGAACTTGATGGAGAGGGTGCCGGCCGAGTAGACAAGGCCGGTGGCGCGCCGATGTGTCTTGTACTCGGAATAATCGGCCGCGTCGGCAAGCATGGCAAAGAAGAGGACGACAATCGGGCCCGTCGCCAGCTCGGTGATGATTCCGAGGCCGAAGATGAGGACGATGTCCGTGGGCCGGGCAAAGAACATGGCCGCGCTGGAAACAGCCGCGACAAGGAAGCTGACCTGGAGGACGGCCTGCTTTCCCCAGAGGACGGTCATTTTTCCGGCGAACATGGCCCCGAGCATGGCCCCTGCGGTGCTCAGGACCATGAAGACGGCGGCAAGGGAGACATCCTCGACGTAGTAACTGAAATAATACATCGTGATTCCCTGCTTGAGGGTTGTCAGGGAGACAAAGGAGAGCCCGACACAGAAGAGAATGACCCAGGCCCGGTTCCTGAGCAGGTCCTTGAGGTCGTCCTTGAGCTGGAGGTTCTCGCGCTTCGGGGCGACGACGCGTTCCCGGGTATTGAGGAAAGTGATCAGGAAGAGGATGACCGCGATGACCGCGAAAAGGGTCATCGTCCAGCGGTAGCCGGCGACGTCATCACCCTGGCCGAAAAAGGCGACGAGGTGGGAATTGAAGCCCTGGACGAGGATTGCTCCAAAGAAGGCGAAGAAAAAGCGGTAGGAGGTGAGGATGGTGCGCTCGGCCGGATTGTGCGACATCACCCCGGTGAGGGCCGAGTAGGGGACATTATTGGCCGTAAAGACAATGAGGAGGGCGTTATAGGTGACGTAGGCGTAGATGAGCTTGCCCGTCGGGCCGAGGTCGGGCGTGGTGAAGGTCAGGATCGTGAGGACGCCAAAGGGGACCGCGGTGGCGAGAATCCAGGGACGGAACTTGCCCCAGCGCGAGTTGCAGCGGTCGGCCAGGAGGCCCATGATGAAATCGGAGATACCGTCGCTGTAGCGGCTCACGAGCAGGAGGGTGCCGACGGCGGCGGCCGATATGCCGAAGACATCCGTGTAGAAGAAGGGGAGGAAAACCATGAGGGTTCTCCAGACCAGGTTGGTCGCGGTATCGCCGAGGCCATAGGCGATCTTTTCCCGTACAGGAATGGATTGGTTTGCAGGTTCCAAGGCAAAACAGGATTTGAGGTTTGTGGAAGGGCTGTCAGCCCGGGGTAGAGAGCGGATGATTGATGGCCGGGGCGGGGTGGCAAGCTTTCTTAACGGAGGGGGACCAATCCGTCCTTTAAATCAGGCCCTTCCTGTGCTTGAAAATGGACATGACGGAGGATAAACCCCTTACCCCTTTTCATCCGATTGCCCCGGAACTGGATCCTGACCGGCTGCACCAGACCCTTGTCGGCAAAGCACGGCCGCAGCTCGCATGGGCTGCGCCAGAAGATCCGGAGGGCCATGTCCATGCGCTGCGGGAGGCCCTTCAGCGCTGCCTTGGGGAGCATCCTGAATCGGTTCCCCTTGAGGTGGAGACGGGAATGGAGGAGGAATCCGGCAGCTACATCCGGCGCCGGGTCAGCTTTGCCGTGGAGCCGGGATCACGGGCCTGCGGCTGGCTCCTTGTTCCCGGCGGGCTCGAGGGGCCGGCCCCGGCGATGATCTGTCTCCAGGGGCATACTTCGGGCGGCCATATATCAGCTGGTATGGTGCGGGTTGAGGGGGACGCCGAGCGGATTGCCGGAGAACGTGACTTTGCCGTGCAGGCGGTCCGTCGGGGCTATGTCGCCCTCGCCCTTGAGCAGCGTTGCTTCGGGGAGCGCATGGACGGTCGGGAACCGTCGGTCCGCGGCCATTATGATTTTGACGACTTCTGTACGGATGAGCGCTGCCGCCACCAGGCCATGGTCGCTCTCCTTCTCGGCCGCACCCTCGTTGGCGAACGGGTCCACGATACCCGATGCGCCCTTGATTTTCTGTCGGCACTTCCGGAAGTCGATGCCGGGCGGATTTTCTGCATGGGAAACAGCGGCGGGGGAACGGTCTCCTTTTATGCGGCCTGCATGGACGAGCGCATCAGCGGGATCATGGTCTCATGCGCCTTCTGCACCTACGGTTCCTCAATCGTCCGGGTGGATCACTGCTGCGACAACTACCTGCCCGGTGCCCTGAAGCTTTTTGAGATGCCGGACCTTGCCGCCCTCGTCGCTCCGCGGCCTTTCGTCGTTGTCAGTGGACGGGAGGATCCGATCTTTCCCCGCGAGGGCGTCTTTGAGGCGATGGCGACGGCGCGGCGAATTTACGGGCACTTCGGGGCTTCGCCACGGATTGCCCATGTCGAGGGCGACGGCGGGCACCGTTTTTATGCTGGATCCGGCTGGGCGGCATGGGACTCCGTGCTCGCGTGTGCGGGAATGGCGCCTCCTCGTGGGAAGTGGAAGGACTGAAAAGGGGGTCGCGACTGCTGCTCATTCCCGGGCCATGCGGGCTTCCCCGGGGTGGACGGGCTGGCCGGTATCGGCGCTCTGAAGGGCGGCAAAGCAGAGTTCGAGGCTCTTGAGGTTGTTGGCCGCGCTGATGGAGGATTCGCGGTTTTCCTCAATCGCGGAGAGGAATTCCCCGAGGGTACCCTGAAAGCCGCCGGGGAACCAGCTCCCCTCGAGGGGGAAGGTCACCGATCCACCGGCATTGGCAAATTCCATTTCCGTTATCCCGTTGATGCGGCCAAGGGCACGCAAGGTCCCGGCGGAACCGACGCAGCAGAGGAATTCCTTTTCGGATTTTGTCTCGTAGGCGCTGAAGGCGAAGGTGGCGAGGCCGTCGCCGAAGTTGAGGACGGCATTGGCGAGCATGGGCGGTTTCATGTCCTGTCCGGGTGCCGGAACGGCATTGGCGAAGATGCTCCGGGCCCGGCGGTCGTGAAAGACGTTTGCCGTGAGGTCAAAGTAATGGATGGCGAAATCGCTCAGGATGAGGTGCTGGAGATTTTCAAAAGGGGTCCCGCGGGTAAAGGTGTGATCCCATGCCATGACCATGTCGAGGGTGTGGACGTGGCCGAGGAGGCCCGAGCGGACGGCGGCCAGGATGGCGGCGAAGGAGGGCGCCCAGCGACCGTTCTGGTTGACCCCGAGGTGCAGGCCGCGCTTTGCCGCAAGGTCGATGAGGCTTTTTCCCGCGTCGAGGTCGAGGGTGAACGGTTTCTGGCTGAGGACGTGCTTGCCGGCCTCAAGGGCATCCCGGATCTGCCCGCCGCGGACACTGTTGTGGGTGGCGATGTCCACCACATGGAGGTCCTCAAGGGCGAGGAGCTGGCGGTGGTCGGTATAGACGGCGGCCTGCGGGAAATAGGCGTCCCGGCGCTTTCTGGCAGCTTCCTCATTGATATCCGCGAGGGCGACAACCTCGACCCCGAGGGCCTTGGCCGCTTCAAGGTGGTACTGGGAAATGACGCCGCAGCCGATGAGCCCGACCCGGAAGCGGGAGGGGTCCCTTGGGCCGCGGGGGAGGTAGTCGAGATTGGGTTTTTTCATGTTGTGATTAAAGGGTTACCGTTTGTCCTCTTTCCGCACTGCGGACGGCGGCATCGACAATTTCCTGACCGAGGCGGGAGGTTTCGACGGAGATCGGTCCAGCGACTTTAATATCGTTCTCGAGGCAATGGAGGAAATATTGAATGGGGTTCTGGTCGGGGAATTTAATCCCATCCACCGGCAGGGTGACACCCTCAGGGTTGTCGGTGGTCTGGATCCGGATGGAGGACGCGTAATCGTAGTTCGCGATGGTTCCGGCGCTTCCCTTGAGGACAAAGCCGCATTTGGGCTGCGGCTGGTGTTCCCATGGGTCGGTGAAAGTCCCCCAGCGGGTCTGGAAGGTCGAGAGCCAGTCACCGTAGCGGGCAATGGTGACACTTTGCTCGTCGACCGGAAGGTGGCTTTCGCCGCCGCGGACGGACGTGATTTCCGTGGGTCGCCGCCCGTCAAAGTACCAGCTCGCAAGCGTCACTCCGTACCCGAGGTAATCAATAAGGGAGCCGCCGCCATCGGGATTGTAGAACCAGCTCGCAAGTTTTTCCTCGGTGCCGGGCATGGGGGGATTGGGAAGGGACCGGTCAAGAATGGAGCTGCGGTTGCCATCGTAGAAGTGGACTTCCTGGAGCGCGCCGATGCGTCCCTCGCGGAGAAGCCGTGCCGCGGTACGGTGAGGGGGATACCAGGCAAGGGGCCAGTTGACGGCCAGTTGGCGCCCGCTGCGGCGCATGGCGGCGATCATCCGGTCGGCCTGTTCCAGGGAACTGGCGAAGGGTTTTTCGATCAGGACGTGGGCCCCGCCCGGGGCGACCCGCTCGACCCATTCGGCGTGCCGGTTGGTGGCCGGGCAGAGGACAATGACATCGGGCCGGGTTTCCCGGATACAGGCTTCCCAGTCAGTGAAGACCTGTTCCGGACCGAGACCGCAATGCCTGACCATATCCTCCATTTCCGCCGGGTCGTCATGGCATACCCCTACCACGTCGGCATTCGGCTCGCCGTGAGCGAAGGTAAGGAGGTGATCCATGTGGCGGAAATCAAAGTTGATTCCGGCAATTTTCCATCTTTTGGTATTGGGGGCTTGTTCCATGGTTCTCTGTGAGCGCAGGAAAGGGCGCCGGTGGCGCTTAGTCAATGGCATCAGGTGCGGGGGGAGGATGGCTCAATCAAAAAGATCGAGCGAATAGCGGACAAAGATTCCCTCGGGGGAGAGCTGGCTGCCTGTCCAGCGGTATTCGAGATCGCGCCACGCCGGATCGCTCGAGGGATGGGGCGCATTGGTGACGGAAAAGGGGGAGGACGCCCTCCATGCCTTGAGATCGGTGCTTTCGCTGAGCTGGAAGTGATCGATGGTGCTCGACCGGAGAGCGGGAATCCGGATAACGAAATCGCCGTTGGCCGTGCTGACGCGAACCGGCGAACCGTCAAAGCGTCCAGGATTTCCCCCGTAGGCAAATTCCTCGACAAGGGAGAGGCCGTCCCGGTCAGGGTCGGATTCCGGGAACTGGTTCACCGCCAGCTGTTCTTCTCCGAGCCAGCGGATAAAGTCTTCGACCGCGGCAGAGAGGCCTTCTTTCGGGATGTAGCGATAAATGAAGCCGCCGCCGGTTTCCGGATTGGCGACATCGGTGGTCAGGCCGCCGAAAGCGGTCACGCCGTAAAAGGCTCCGTCGAGGTAGGCAAGGCTGCGCATGGGTGTGTTGCCCTTGAGACCGGCGGTGAAGCGGTGCAGGACGGAGAAGGCGGAGCCGTCGGGCATGACCCGGAAGAGGGTTCCAGGTTCCCCGTCGGGGTCGTTGCTGCCATGGCTGGTGGCGTAGAGGAAGGGATCGTCCTGGATCCGGATGGGGGTGCCGTTGGGTTTGGATCCGCTCCCGGGGTTGTCCCCGAAATCGTGGATCACGCTGAGGGCGTCGTCACTGAGGGAATAGGTGAAGAGGGTTCCCCCGGCTTCAGCGGAAAAGGCCTTGCCGAAAGTTGAACCAAAGAGGGTGTCCGCACCGTCGTGGAGGAGGCGGTCGTAGGGATGCCCGCTTTCGGAGGCTCCGTCGAAACGGTGGAGGAGCTGGAACTCGTGGGTGGTGGGATGGATACGGTAGAGGGCGCCGTAGTGGCCGTCCCCGTCCTGGAAGAAGTCGCTTGCCGTTCCATAGAGCCAGCCGTCGGCATGGACAAGCTGGCCGGTGGGGTGCCTGCCGGTGGCCGGGGTGAAGCTGTGGATGACCTCATAGGGGCCTTCGGGAAGCTCGAACCGGTAAAGGGCCCCCCCATAAGTGGTGGAGCCGCCGTGGTAGGTTCCCCCGTAGAGGGCCCCGTCAAGGAAGAGGGGGGCGGCGTGTGGGTAGAAACCCGAGACAGCTCCCTTTTCGAAATGATGAAGGATCTCGAATCCGCTCCCGTCCGGATCGAGGGCGAAAAGGGTGCCGCCGTCATGTTCGCCGCCAAACTTGGCGACCCCGTAGAAGCGCGATCCATCGGTGCCCAGGCTGTTGAAGATTTCCCGGCCATCGCTTCCGTCGAAGGCATGGAGTATGCGATGCTCGCGGGTTGCCGGATCAAAGGAGAAGAGGATCCCCGCATCCGACGGCCCGCCTTTGTAGGTGGAGCCGAGAAGACGTCCCTCGTGGGGGACCAGTTCGCTGAAGCTGCGGAAGCCGTCATTGCCGGCAAAGGCGCGCAGGATGCTGAAGTGTCCATGGACGGCAGGATAGCCGTTGAGCTGTTCGGCCTGGAGAAAGGCCTCCACTTCGAGGAGGCTGAGCTGGATGATCGCCTTGTCGGTCAGGCTGAATTCCTTCAGGTAGAGGAAGAAGGCATGGCCCTTGTCCTCCCAGAGACGCAGGTTGGCGGCCACGGAATGTCCGTGAAGGGCGCCCGCAAATTCCGCCGACTGGGTGTGCGGGACAACGGTGTCCTCAAGGCCGTGGAGGAGGAGGGCGGGCGGCGATCCCGGGCCGGCGAAGCGGATCGGGGAAAGGCTCTCGGCAAGGGCGGGGTTGTCGGGATCCAGACCGGGCTTGTTGCGCGCCCACGAGAGTGTGGCCAGGTCGACAATGGGATTGACGAGGATGGTGGCCCGCGGGATTGGCTGGGGCTGGGGAATTCCCGGGGAGCGCGGGTCGGGAATGTAGCCGACGCAGGCGGCAAGGTGCCCGCCTGCCGATTCCCCGGCCACGACGATCCGCTCCGGATCGATTCCCAGGCTGGCGGCATTTTCATGAAGCCAGTAAAAGGCGTCCCGGGCGTCTTCCACGGTCTCGAAGAGGGTTGTCTCATCGCTGGCGAGACGATACTCGGCCGAGACCGAAAGGTATCCCAATCCGGCAAAGTAGGCACAATGGGGATACAGCTGGGAGGGTTCGCCGCTTTCCCAGCCGCCACCGTGCAACCAGAGAATGGCTGCGCGGAGCGGTTCTTCGCGGGGAACGGGTTCAAAAAGGTGCAGGGAAAGGGTTTTATCCGCAACGGATTTATAGGCGATTTGACGATCCGGTTCGGTTTGCCCGAGGGCCTCCTCGAACCGGCTTTCAACGTCCCGTGCCGGAAGGGAGCCTCCTGTGAGGAGACAAACGGCCAGGAGGGCAGGAAAATAGTAAAATCCGCGCATGAGTTCATGCAGCCGAAGGGCTCATCGCGTGGCAAGACTGTTTCAGGACCTGGCCTGATTTCGGGATGTGCCCCCCCCGTAGCCGAAACCGTAAGGTTTTGGTCTCCCCGTAGCCGAAACTGTAAGGTTTTGGCCCGTCGCCCGTAGCCGAAACCATAAGGTTTTGGCCCG
>JAWLGH010000079.1:0-9915 GCA_041685165.1 Oceanipulchritudo sp.
TGGCCCATGATCCTCGGGGCCAATAACCTCCGCGCAGCCCCCACCGGCGCCCTCGGCCTCGGAGCCCTCGCCCTTCAAGGACACGATTCCCGGGCCGATACCTGGCTCACCGCAGCCGTCAACAGCGGCGAGCGTTTCCTCAAGCTGCTCTCCGCCGACGGCAGCTATTTCGAGGGGCTAAGCTATCTTAGCTATTCCCTCCGTACCATGCTCCCCTTTATCCAGGCGCACCGTAACCTTGTCGGTGATGTCGACTGGCTCTCAAAGGCCAACTTTGATGGCATGCTGGACTATATCATGACCATGCAGATGGGCAGGCGCGAGGACGGCGCTCCCGATATTGTCAACTTCAGCGATGCCCGGAACAGTGTCTTCCCCGGCGCCATCTCCCTGATCGGGAACGACACCGGAAATCCTCTCGCCGGCTTTGCCGCCCGCGAGGCCGGGACCCCCGCCTGGATCTATGACTTCCTCTGGTACCGGCCCAATGCTCCCGCCAGGGCACCCCGACCAGCCCTCCTTAACATGCGCAATGACCTTAACTGGATCATCTGCCGCTCCGGATGGAAACCCGATGATTCCATTCTCGCCTTCAAAAGTGGGGGCCCCGCCAACCACGAGCATGCCGACCGTAACCATATCACCTTCAAGGCCCGCGGCGAACGGCTCCTCAATGATCACTTCGGGGCCGCTTATGATCGGCGCGACCCGGGCTGGAAGATGCGTTTAACCCGTGCCCATAATGCCGTTCTCGTCGACGGACGGGGCCATCCCTATATCGACGGGACCGAGGGCACCAATGACAGCAAGGCCTACGCGACTGTTCTCGCCTACGAGGACAGGGGAGATCTTGCCTGGTGGACCAGCGATGCCTCCGCCGCCTACATCCTCGACAATTACCATCTCACCCAGGTCCTGCGTACGGTCCTCTTCGCCAAGCCCGATGTCCTCGTTGTCCTGGACCAGGTCCGACTCCGTTACCGGGCCCAATCCGTCGACGCCCGCTTTTATCCCGATAATGCCGATGACGCCGCCAAGCTGAGTGTGGACGGCAACCGCTTCCTCATCACACGGCCAAAGGCCCGCCTCCATGGGCTGGTCGCTTCCAATACCGGTGCCGTGCCCCGCCTCTCGCGTCTGGATGTCCCCGCCGAAACCGGCGACTTTCCCTGTGTCGAGGTCCATTCCCCTGAGGCCCTGGAACACAGCATCCTCACCGTTCTCGCCGTCGGGTCCGGATCCACAACTCCGGAACTCAAAGCGTATCCCGGGGAGGACGGGACGTGGTCCGTTGAGGCGGATTCCCTCAAGGCGGTCTTTGAGGTCACCGCCCACGAGCCCCGCGTTCGTGTCCTCCAGTAAGCCCCCCCTTCGATAACCCATCACCAACCTCCATACAGTCGTAATGACACCGAAAAACCAGACTCACCTTGAGCGGGCCCTGCGCATCATGCCCTGGGGCACGCAAACCAACGCCAAACGGACGGACCGCGACGGCATGGACCATCGTCCGCCTTTCATCGACCATGCCAGCGGCTGCCACATGTGGGACCTCGACAACCGTGAATTCATCGATTACCGCGCCGCCCTCGGTCCCATCCTCCTCGGCTACTGTTACGAGGAGGTTGACCACGCTGTCCGGGAACAGATGAACAAGGGTGTCCTCTTCAGCATGGCCAGCCCGATCGAGGCCGAAGCGGCCGAGGAGGTCCTGCGGACCATCGGCTGGGCCGAAAAGATCCGCTTCATGAAATCGGGAGTCGATGCCTGCACCTGCTGCATCCGCCTCGCCCGCAGCCACACCGGCCGGGACCACATCCTTACCGTAGGATACCATGGTTACCATGACTGGTTTGCCCTCGGGTGGCCCAGGCCAGGGGTTCCCGACGCCCTCCGACCCCTTGTCCATGAGATCACCTACGGGGATTGTGAGGCCGCCGACAGGATTTTCAAGGAACATGGGCACGAACTCGCCGCCGCCATTGTCGTTCCCGTCGAATGGCAGCGCAATCCCGACAAGGCCTTCCTCGCCCATCTGCGCCAGCGCTGCAGTGAATACGGGGCCGCCCTTGTCTTTGACGAGGTCCTGACCGGTTTCCGGCTCGAACCAGCAGGCGCGGCCGGCTGGTTCGGGGTCACCCCGGATCTCGCCGCCTACGCGAAAAGCTTCGCCAACGGCTATCCGGTTTCCGCCTATGCCGGCTCCAGGGAATGGATGGATACCCTGAACCAGACGATTATCACCACCACCTACGCCGGCGAAACCCTCTCCCTCGCCGCTGTCTGCGCCGTCATGAAAATCCTCCGGCGCGAACCGGTAAACGAACACCTCTTCCGTCTGGGCGCCGATCTCCGCAAAGGGTTCGAGGAAATTTTCCGTGAAACGGGCTTTCCCGCTTCCACCATCGGCATCGACCTTGCCTCCGTCATTGATTTCAGCCCGGCCGGGGATGACGCCGAATCCCTCCATCGCCGGCTTTTCAATGCCCTCTACGAACGCGGCATCTTTGCCAACGATCAATGGTTCATCACCTATTCCCACCAGGATGCGGACATCGCCCGGACCCTCGAGGCCATGCGTGAGTCCGTTCGCCTTGTCCTTGAATGATAGTACGTTCCTGAATGAAAGCCTGACCCCTTATGAAACACCCCTTCCCGTCCCCTCTCCGTGGAGGCCGCCGCGCCGCCGCGGCCCTTGCCGCGTTCCTGCTCGCCTCAGGCGCCCTCGCCGGTTCCGACTGGCCCACCGAAAGCGACCGCCTCCTTGCCTATCAGGAACGCTGCCAGGTCCAGCTTGACTTCATCATCGACCGGACCGATCCCGCCGACACCAGCCGGGGTGGCCTCTTCGATGTCGCCGTCAATCTTGCCCTCGGGGAGAACCTCGACTGGGCCCGAGAACGCCTCCGCATCGTCAATGATCCCCCACGGGGGAACATGTTCTGGATGCATCCCATGGTCCTTGTCATGTACGCCGGGCGGGACAACCTGAACGAGGAGGACTGGACGTTCATCCGGGAGCTCTGGCGCACGTACTTCCCCTACCGCGGGGACACCGAGAACCACTGGCTTATGTACTACGCCAGTATTTACCTCGCCTGTCAGATGTTTCCCGATTCCGGGCCGGAGGCATGGTACAACGGCAAGTCCGCCGCCGAAAACATGGCCGAGGCTGAGGACTACATCCGCGACTGGGTCCGCGTAACCACTTCCTATGGGCAGGGGGAATACGATTCCCCGAATTACATCGAGGAATACATCCGTCCCCTCGCCCTCCTCGCCGGTTGGGCCGAGGACCCCGCCCTCCGGCAGCTCAGTAACATGATGCTCGACTATATAATCCTCGACTTTGCCGTGGAAAACCTCGGCGGCCTCTACGGGGGGGCGCACAGCCGGCTCTATCCCCGCTACGTCCTGCAGCCCGCCCTCACCGCCGCCACCCGGCACGCCTGGCTTCTCTTTGGCCAGGGGGAATTCCAGAACAATGCCGGCAACATGATCCTTGCCCTCAGTGGCTACCAGCCTCCCGCCATCCTGCACCGTATCGCCCACGACCGCGATAACCCCTACGTCCAGAAGGAATTGAAGCGGACGCGCTGGCGTATCCGGAATGCCGGACCCGATGCCTTCGAGGTCGATGGCCGCATGACCACGCCCGTCTACAAGTATTCCTACGTCCATCCCGACTTCATCCTCGGTTCCTCCCAGGGAGGCCTCCTGCAGCCAATCCAGCAGCAGACCTGGAGCCTCATCTGGCACGAGGATGAACCGCTCGGCATTTCCAATACAATGTTCGGGATCCAGCCCTACTCCAATCCCTTTGAGGGCACCATGTACTTCGGGGAATTCCGGGACACCGTCACCGATCTCATCGCCCGTTCCAAGGTTGATTACGATTCTCCTGACAAGCTGGAGGGCGGTTCGCCCCATGAACAGGTTTTCCAGCACACCTCCACCCTTATCGCCCTTTACGATATCCCCGAAGGCAACCGCTTTCCCCATATCCTCACCCTCTTTTCCCGCGACCTCGAAAACCGGCTTGAGGATCCGTCCGGATGGATTTTTGCCCGGGGCGGCCCGGTCTACATCGCCTATCGTCCCTTTGCCCCGGGGGAATGGCGCCCCGTCGACTGGACGGGTCTGCTGAAGGGCGGCGCCGGCGGCTGGTTCAGTACCAACTTCGCGGAGCTCTCCGCCGGCAGCGAGGTTTTCTTCAGCGATGCCTTGAAAAACGGCTACATCCTCCAGGTGGCCCCGACAAGCGACTTTGTCTCCTACGAGGCCTTCATGGAGGCGGTGCGTGCCCTCCCCATCGCCATCCGGACCGTTGACGGTCCCGCCGTCTCCTACACCACCCTCGATGGAGACCGCCTCGAGGCCCGCTACGGGGAAACCCCATCGATCAACGGAACCCCCGTCGACTACAGCCAGTGGGAGCTTTTCGACGGACCCTTCTCGCGGGCCGACCGGGAAAGCCAGTCCCTCGAAATCATTCATGGCCCGGAAAGGCATTTCCTCGATTTCAAGAACAACCGCGTTACCAAGACCCAGTCCGAACAATGATGAATTTCCGCACCACCTGCATCCTCGCGTCCCTCACCGGCCTCCCCTTCAGCGGGGTGGTCTTCGCCAGCCAGCCGGAACCTGTTTCCTCCGATCTTTTTGCCGCCATGATCATGACCAAGGCGCAACAGGCCAGTTCGACGCCCACCGACAGCGGGGTCCTTCTCCACCATCCCGAATCGGATTCGTGGGAACGGCTCGGACCACCCATCATGATGATCAACAGCGCCACCGCGGACCCTTCCGACCCGCAGACGCTCTTCTTCGCCTGCGGGAACGGCATCGCCCGTTCCACGGACGGCGGACGCACCTGGCGCCTTGTCACCGGATGGAAGGTCAGCGATGTCGTCCAGGTCACCGTTGATCCCACCGACAGCAACCGGGTCTACGCAGCCTCCATCTGGGGTGTCCATGTCTCCCGGGACGGGGGCGATTCATGGGAAGCGGCCAATGCCGGCCTTCCCGAACGCTACACGCGGGGGATTGTCATCGACGAAGGCAATCCCGACCGGCTTCTCCTTCCGACCACGAGCGGGCTTTTCCAGAGTAACGACCAGGCCGGCAGCTGGGAACGCGTCCCGGGCACCCCGGAGGTCGCTTTTCTCCGCCTGCGGCGCAGCCTCGCCAATCCGGATCTCTGGATCGCCGGGACTGAGGGCCAGGGAGTCTGGATTTCGCACGATGACGGCGCTTCCTGGGAGGTCTCCGCCCCCGCCCTGGCCTCCGCCAACGTCTACGCTGTCGCCGCCGATCCGGACGATCCGCAACTTCTTGCCGCCGGCGGCTGGAACACCGGGGTCAGCATCTCCAGGGACGGTGGCCGGACCTGGTCTTCCCATCTTGAGGGGCTGCCCTCGCCCAATGTCACAGCCATGATCTTTGACCGCAACGTGCCCCAACGTCTCTGGGTCTCCACCTTCGAGGAAGGAACGGTCTACAGCGACGATTTCGGCAGGTCCTGGCAGGATGGGAATCTCTACGGCGCCTATGTCTTGGACCTCGGGTTTCTTCCCGGAACAACAGTCAAGGCCCGCGGCTACTGATGGAATTCCCCGAAGGTGTGCGGCATGTCCTCCAGTTGCCGGCTCATTTCCCTCTTCAGGGCCTTCAGGATGTCCTGGAAATGCGGGTAGTCGGCAAGGTTGACCTGTTCAAAGGGATCGTTTTCCAGATCATAGAGCTGATCATAATCAAAGAAATTCGGAAAATCGACGTCCGCCACATAGCGTATCCCGACTTCGCCCCAGTCATGGGGATTTTCCCGACCGGTCCAGTTCATGTCCCGTAATTCGCCGGTACGGGTGAATGCTTTCCGGTCGGCATCCATCTTCCGCACAACCGCCTCCGGAGGCCGGTTTGCCAGATATTTCCACCGGGGTGTCACGACCGCACGACTGTATCCTGATTCGAGCAGCAAGGCCGTGCGCCAGTGGGAGGGACGCTCCCCTGAAAGGAGTGGCAGGAGGCTTTCACCGTCAATCCCGGTCAGGTCGTCAGCGTTCCCCCCTGCCGCTTCGTAGAGGGTCGGGACAAGGTCGATGTTGGCCGAAAGGGACGCGACACGGGTTTCCGGGGCAATGTTCCGGGGCCAGCGGGCCAGAAAGGGAACACGCGTTCCTTCGTAACAGGTGAATTTTCCCCGACTCTGGTGGTCACTTGTAAAGACGACAAGGGTGTTCTCGGCGACCCCGCGGGTTTCAAGTTTTCCCAGAATCGCCCCCACACTGTCGTCCATCCAGGTCGCCATCGCATTGCGGGGATCGATGCCCAGGGCCTTCAGCCGCTCGTAAATGCTCTCACGCGAGGGCTGGCCGGTGGCCGGTTCCTCAAGCAGGCCCGCCGGAGTGGCGAGGGGATCAGCCCCCGTGAACTCGCCATAGATGGCCTCAAACTGGCTGTGGGGAATCGTCAGGGAAACGAACAGGAAAAAGGGCTCTGGCGCCTCGCTCCCGCGCTCAATGAATTCAAGGGCTCCCTCGGTGATCCACTCGGTGTTGTGGTGCCGCAGGCTGTCGGGAATTCCAAGGGCTCCCGCTTCCTTGTTGCGCAGGTAGAGCCGGCTCACGTCATCGAATCCCGTGGTCTCCTCGATATAGGCCACTGAACGGGCGTAGTTGGCCCGGATCTGCCGGGCAATCTCCGGATCCGCGGGATCTGCGTCCCCAGGTACCGGGTCGATGAGTTCGCGCGGAAAGCCGAGGTGCCATTTTCCAACCATTCCGGTGCGGTAGCCGAGCCGGTTCAAGGCCCGGGGTAGGTTGGCTTCCGTCGGTCCCAGTTTGGTGCTCCAGTTCACCAGCGCCTCGGTTCCGGGGGGATGCTCCTCTGTGAAGGGTCGGCTCCGGCTGCCATAACGCCCCGTGAGAAAACTGTAGCGACTCGGGCTGCAGATGGCCGTGGTCACGTAAAACCGGTCGAAACGGGCCCCCTCACGGGCAAGGCTGTCAATTTCCGGGGTGTGCATCCGCGGATCGGCATAATAACGCCAGTCTTCGCGCCACTCGGTCATGTTTCTGGCGTGGGCCCCCGTCCGGCTGGGAAAGCGCTCATGGTCGTAGACGCCAATCTCATCGAAATCAAGGTCATCCACAAGGATGAAGATAATGTTCGGCTGCTCGCTGCCAATGGTCTCCGGGGTCGCCGCGGAGACGCCCGGAGGCATGCACAGGCTGCCAAGAAGCATGAGGGAGAGGGGTCTTCTCATAAGGTGCTGTTTATGGTGCATCAAAGGTCCCTGCAGGAGCCTTGCTACCAGAGAAAGTCATTCCGCTCGACTTCAAATTCCGGGAGGTTTCCTCGGTCATGGATGCGGATGTCCAGTTCGGAGCCCTGCTTGTTGTAGTCAACTTTCCACGTCGTTCCGTCATTCGTGATGTCCACCTCGGGGTCGGGTTCGTCTGGCCGAAGGGCCGTCGCCACCGTCACAAGGAAGGTGTCGCGGCTCTCCTCCGTGGTTTTCACGTCCGCGTAACGGTAGTGGATCGGATTGTCCGGAAAATCAAATTCCCCTTCGCTGGTGACCACGTCCTGGGTGCCCGCAGTCGTAACCTGCAGCCGGGCCTCCGGACGGGTGAAGTGGAAGCTCTCCGCCGACTGCAACGTCATCCCGCCCTTGTCATCGCGGTTCTCGAGGTGCCATCGGGCCGTGATGAGCGAAGGTTCCTCGGACTTGGTCACTTTGTCGAGTATGACAAGGCAGGGAGCCTCGGGAATGAAAATCACGGTTCGCGTGACGCCTTCCACATCCGGGTTGACAAGGCGGTACCCGGGTGTCGCGTCGCTCGCCCAGAAGCTGTAGCCGCGGCGCTCGCCGTAACGCAGGATCTTCGCCGAGGAGAGCGACTCGTTCGTGCCTTCCTGGCCCTCATGGTACTGGATCCCCTCCCCGTCAATGAGGATCATGTTGTGCCCTTTGGCCGTTCGGAGGACCCATTCCGGGGAACGGGGATCATAGGTCACTTTCCCGGGATCGGACAAGAGCACTTCCCCGTAGGCCTTGAAAATGATCGAGTTGCGGTCGGCGTGTTCGTGGTTCATCGGTCCGCCGCTGCGCATCGCCACGACGGCGTCCTCAACTTCGTGCCCGGTCCGGGCAATGATCCAGTCAAGGTCGGTGTTTACGAAATCAGCGCCCGCGGGCGGGGGAATGGCCGTCACTGTCGGGTCATAATAAAAAAGCGCCGACCAGTAGTGGTCCGCATGCTTGAGCCCGAGATACTGCGAGAGGCCGTCCCGGGCGCGGCGCGCGGTCCAGAAAGCGGTCGAGGACTGGAGGCTCGGTCCGGCATCACCGAAGCTCACGCTTCCGTGGCGCTCCGCATGGCTGGGCAGGTACATCGCAAGGACAAAATCGGTCAGCCCCGTGAAGTTGGCCGTATCAAAGAAATCAATACCTCTTTTCCGCCGCACGACTTCCATAGCGTGTATCTGGAATTTCATCGCGTAGTTGACGTAGGAAACCGCCTCATCGTAGCTGCCGTCGTCCTTGAAGAGCGAATTGAAGTAGGGAATGCTCTCGAGAAGGATCTCCTCCCAGGTCTCCGAGCGTGGGTCGCGGTCCCCGACGGTGTAGAGCCCGAGGGCCAGTCCCCCGTTCATCACCGCGCGGAAGTTGTTCTTGCTCAGGATCTCCGGCCAGCGGCTCATGTCCAGCACCTGGCCCTCGCGGAAATCATCCGGGACAAAGTCCCACCGGATGACCGATTCGGGATGCTTCATTCCATGGAGGCCGTTGTAGATCGGCTGGCAGCCCTTGTCCGCGATCGCGGTGAGGATTTCCTCCCGCTCCTCGGGGGTAAACAGGTCGTAGAGCCAATCGTAGGCCAGCGACACCCGGGCCGTCTTCCGGGCCGCCCGGAGAAAGCCGATCGGGGTGCCATCCGCGTCCTGGAAGCGGTGCCACCGGTCACGCCGGACCATTTCCATGGTGTATTCACGGGCAACCTCCCCGCGTTCCGCGTCACCGGTGAGGATGTAAATGAGGGCTTCGCGCCGGAAATTCCCGTCCTCCTCAATGTCTTTTTCCAGCTCTTCCTCCCAGTAGGCTTTGAAGATCGGGTTTTCCGTGTTCGCCCGCATGCGCGGGAGATCGCTCTCCGAAAAGAGGAGGTTGTTCCGGAAACCGGAGGCCTCGCAGGCAATGATCAGGGAAAGCAGGGAAAGAAGGGCGGTGGTCAGGTTTCGTGGCAGGAACATAAGGATCTTATTGGGTTAAAACGCTGTTGCTCGTCTCCCATCCTCCCGTCTCAGCACTCAACGGCAATACCACCCCGCATTTGACGGTAAAACGCTTCCCGGAAGTCTTGCTTATGTCGCTTAATCCACGCCCTTGGGCAATTTATTTAAGATGAAGTCAGAAGAAATTATGATGGTGCTTCGCGGAATATTGTGGAAATACGGACCAGCCTCGAAGAGGCCAGTGATAAAAATGGTTGCTCGCCAATCTGGGTGGGTAAGCTCCTCTCGAGTGAGTGACCTCATGATCTCCCGATGGTGGAAGTGACGCTCAGACCTCCCGACGGGAGGTCAACCAAACTCGAGAGACCTCCCGACGGGAGGTCACGATCACTAGCCCCGCGATTTATCGCGAGGATTCGGTGCCCCGCAGCCCCGGCGTCGCGAAGCGACTGCTTGAAGCTTCCTTCTTTCAGTCCCTCCGGGACGTCCCCTTTCTCCGGATTCCATGACCCCGGCATGAATGCCGGGGCTAACGATCATCCGCTCCCTTCGGGAGTGGCCGGGGCTACCGGTCCTTCGCTCCCTTCGGGAGTGGCCGGGGCTACCGGTCCTTCGCTCCCTTCGGGAGTGGCCGGGGCTATCGGTCCTCCGCTCCCTTCGGGAGTGCAATTTCAC
>JAWLGH010000026.1:0-37725 GCA_041685165.1 Oceanipulchritudo sp.
AGGAGGGCTTCCCTCCATGGTTGACGGGCGGTCGCAAGAATGGGCTCAAGCCCGATGTTCTGGGCTCCCGAGGGGACATACTGACCCCGCGTCATGCGGCGCATGGCCGATTCGCCATTGATCCATTCGAAGGAGAGGGATGCCTGCTGGGACTCGAGCTCGGCAAGGACCGGGACCGCCTCCCCCGGAAGGATGCGCATCCGCTGTCCGGGCTTGAGCCGTTCGAGGGGCTGGCGTTCCCCGCCCTCAAGCTCATCCGGGACAATGAAGACATCGCGGGGGGCCTTGTTCCGGCTGAGGAGGCGGTTGCGGTTGTTTTCAAGGGCCCGTTCCTGGACCCAGCGGCCAACCAGCATGAGGAAGATGAAGATGGCGACAAAGTCGAAATAGAGGAAGCGGGTATCGGCGATGAGCCAGCCGAGAACGGATCCGCACCAGGCCAGGAGGATGCCTGTCGCGATGGGAAAATCGATGTGGAGGACCCCGCGGACAATGCCGGTAAAGCCCCGTTTAATGAAATAGCTCCCGCCGGTGAGGACACTGAGGGTCGCGAAGAGAAGGCTGAGCAACTCAAAGAGGGGGGCGAGGACAAATTCCGGGTCCATCCCGAGGTAACGGGGCAGGGTGAAGAGCATCGCGTTGAGGGCGAAGGCACCGCAGATTCCGAGCTTGCCGAGGAGGCGCCGGCTCTCCTCCTGTGGCCGGGCTCCGGGAGGACCGAGAATGTAGCCGAACTGCTGGATTTCGCGGGCAAAGTCGACGATACGGAAAAGACCCGGCCGCCACTGGAGACGGACCTGTCCGTACTGGGTATTGATATCGATGCGGACCGCTCCGGGATGCTGGCGAAAGAGTTTCTCGACGAGCCAGACGCAACCGACGCAGGAGATGCCCTCAAGGTCGAGGATCATCTCGGCCGGGCCCTGCGCGCCTTTTTCGTGTTCGGCGGCACGGGTCTCAAGCCATGTGTAGTCCTGTGGATGAAGGGCCCGTACCTGGACCGGGTCGATCTGCCGGTCGCGCAGGTCGTAGTAATGGTCAAGGCCTTCCTTTTTGATCAGGCGGTAGACATAGGCGCAGCCGTTGCAGCAGAAATCGCTTTCTCGTCTTCCGGCTGCGCTGAAGGGGGTTCCGCAGTGGATACAGGTCTTGTAGCTTTCTCCCTTCACATGCCCGAACCGCAGAAGAGCCCACCCTGGCCAGTTTCAAAAAAATATAACCGGAGCCCGAGAATAAGGGCCACCGCAAGGGCCAGCCCGCGTTGAAGACGGGAGATCGCGACGGGGGAAATGGCCCCCTGCCAGCGGGAAAAGGCGGCCTGGACGGCCCACAGGAGCGGAAGCGTTCCGAGGCCGAAAAGGAGGAGGAATTCCGCCCCGCGGACGGGGGACTGGGTCATCAGGGCAAGGCCAAAGACGGCGTAGAGCGGCCCGCATGGCAGGAGCGGGGTAAGGAGACCGATGAAAAGCCCGGAGAGCGGCCTGGGAAGGCTTTGGAGTTTTCGCTGGGCCCGGCTTATCCAGGGGACGAGAAAGGCCGGCTTGGGGAAGTGACGGTCGAGCCGGAAGGCGACGAGGAGGAAAAAGAGGACCAGGACCCAGGGGAGAAAGCGGGAAAGCGAATGCTGGTAGAGATCGACCCATCCGAGAGTGATCATGCCGAGGCCGCCGGCTATGGCGCCGATGAGGGTGTAGGAAAAGAGGCGGCCTATCTGATAGAGACTGGCCACGGTGGTAAAGGAGCTCGGTGATCCCGGACGGGGAGCGATGTAGCAGGCGAGGGGACCGCACATGCCGGCACAGTGCAGGCTGGTGACGACTCCGGCAAGGAAGGCCGGCCAGGGGCCGGTTATGGTTCCGGGATCGATCATGGAGCATCTCCTTTGGAGGCCTGGTGAAGGGCGATAGTGAGGGCAAGGACAACAGCGGCGAGGATCATGAGGATCCAGGCTGCCGGCCAGACAGCGAGGGCCGCCGGTTGTCCCTCCGGCAGACTCTGGAAGTAGGCAAGGAACATCAGGGGAGGCAGGATGAGGCAGGCTCCGCATGCAATGCGGCGAATTATCCGGATACCCCGTTTGATCCCTTCGGGAGCTTCCTTATCGACTCCTCCCAGAACGATCCGGGCAATAAAGTAGCTGAAAGCGAAAGCGAGACCGCTTTGAAAGAGGAACAGGAAAATAAGATGAACCGGCATAGGACGGAATATGGATCACGGTTCCTGGATTTCAATCCGTTCGGGCTGGTTCTGAACGGCGATGAGGATGAGGGTGGTCCAGGCGGAGATGAGGATAACGAAGGCCAGAATGACCCAGATCCAGAGGGCCCGGCCCCCCGCTTTTCCCTTCTTGTCGGCTGCCATGGAGCTGCTCCTCAGTCGGGGTTCCTGTTAAGGAGCTCCGGGTCGGGGCCGAGGAACTCCACTTCCCGGAGGATCGTCGTTTCACCGGGAGCGACCTCGATCCGGATGGTCAAGGGGAAGCTTCCGGTGTAGGATTTCCTGGGAACCTGGACAATGAAGGTCCCGTTCATTTCCTCCATGGGCGGGAGGGTTACATTGCCGGCAAAGCCCGACGTCTCGACGGGAAATGCAAGCTCGCGGGTCCGGGGGGCGATGGTGAAGGTGAGATCCTCGGCGGCCTTGTTGATCAGCCGCACCTGGTACTGGTTGCGGACGTGGGTGTCGGTAAGGTAAAAGGGTGTTCCTGGCATCCGGGTAATCGTGCCCACTGCCTTCTCAACGGAGGTGAAGGCAAATCCGGCCACGCCGATGCCCAGGAGGAGGAGTCCCGTGTAGACAATGCTGCGTGGTCGAAGCCAGCGGGTCTTCTTTCCTTCGAGGTTGCGGTCGGAAGCGTAGCGGATGAGCCCGCGGGGCCGGTTTACCTTGTCCATGATCTCGTCGCAGGCGTCGATACAGGCGGCGCAGCCAATGCATTCCAGCTGGAGACCCTGACGGATGTCGATTCCGGTCGGGCAGACCTGAATGCACCGGCGACAGGCGATGCAGTCCCCGGCCGTTTCATCCTTGACCGGTCCGGGGGGGTTGCCGCGTTCGTAGTCATAGGCCACATTGAGGGTATCGTCGTCAATGAGGGCCGATTGAAAACGTCCATAGGGACAGATGACGATGCAGAGCTGCTCGCGGAACCAGGCAAAATTGACATAGATGGCCGCAGTGGCGGCAAAGACGAAGACGAACGCCCCCCAGTGTTCGGTGGGGGAATGCCGCATCCATTCCCATAACTGGGGAAGCGAAATGAAGTAGGCGAGGAAGATATGGGCAATGACGGCCGCGAGGATGACGAAGATCCCGTGCTTGAGGACGCGCTTGAAG
Source organism: Oceanipulchritudo sp. (assembly GCA_041685165.1). GTDB lineage: Bacteria > Verrucomicrobiota > Verrucomicrobiia > Opitutales > Oceanipulchritudinaceae > Oceanipulchritudo. The sequence goes on from JAWLGH010000026.1 coordinate 3,337, forward strand.
AGCTTTCTGCCGTCAAAGGCGGCCTTGTCGAGCTTCCGGCGGGCATTGGAATCCCCTTCGATCCAGCGTTCAAATCGACGGAAGACATGCTCGAGGAAAACGGTCTGGGGACAGGCCCAACCGCACCAGACCCGTCCGAGGAAGGCGGTTATGTAGAAGAGAAAGAAGGCCAGCCCGGAAACGAAAAAGAAGAGGAGCCACATGTCCTGGGCGGCAAGGGTTATCCCGAAAAGGTGAAAGCGCCGGTTGAGCACATCGAGGAAAACCGCCGGATGGCCGTTGACGGGAATCCAGGGAAGGAGGACGTAGATGCCGATCAGAAGGAGGGCACTGATGCGCCGCCAGCGGGTGAAGCGGCCCTGGACGTCGGCTGGATGGATGACATAGCGGGAGCCGTCCGGGTTGATGGAGGTGACGGAATCGAGGGAAGGTTTTTTGTTGCCGGTGGCCATAAAGGAGGGGCGTCCCGCCCGGGAACGCGTGACGGATCTACATGCTGAGGGGCGGATTGAGGGTTTCGGCCTCGGCCATTTCCTCGCGGCTGTGGTAACTGAGGATATAGGCCACAACCTGGCTCACCTTCTGCGGGCCGAGTTCGGAAACCCAGGCCTGCATGCCGGCCGATTTGTCCGGCGAGCCCCTGGTGACGATGGTGTAGATGCTCACCGGTTCGTTGCCCCACTTCCACTCATTGTCGGCGAGGTTGAGGCCGATGCCGCCCTCGAGTTCGGCCCCGTGGCAGGCGACACAATTGTCCTTGTAGATGTTGGCTCCGGAGGAGACAAAGCCTTCGTTGCGGCTCATTTGCCAGAGGGTGTCGTTGTTGATTTCCCCGACGGAGGCAAGACGGGCTTCCTCGACGCGGGCCATCTGGGATTCGATGGTCGCGGCATCACTTTCCATGACCTCCGCGTTGTAGAAGGAAAACCAGTAAATAACGGAGAAAATGACGGCGAGGTAGAATGTCCAGAGCCACCAGTTGGGGAGGCGGTTGTCATATTCCTCTATGCCATCGTAGACGTGGGGGCGCAGGTTCTCGTCCCGTGGTTTATCGGTCTTGCTCATCGCTGGGAGGTGTTTTATCTTCGGATTCAAGGGGAAGGTTGGACATGTGCGTGCGGTCTTTCTTGCTCATGCGGATGGCACGCCAGGTGAGATAAATGAATGTCAGGGAGCAGATGATAAAGGCTGCGATGGTGATCAGGGCCTGCCATTCCTCGAACTGGACACGTTTGAACATGGTGGTGGCTTTGCTGGGTTATCCTTCGGATTCCGGTGATTCAGGGTTGTGAGGCGACAGCGTCCCCGCCGTTACCGGAAGGACTTTCCCATGCCCCCAGTTTCTGCAGGTAGGCAATAAGGGCCACGATCTGGGTCTCGGAACGGGTGTCCCGGAAGTTCTCTTCCAGATCGGCGACAATATCGTCTGCCTGGTCCTTCATGGAGGCGAGGATTTCCTCGTCCGACCAGTCGGGGTAGGGGACACCAAGGGTGCGCATGGCCGCTATCTTGCGCGGCATGCGGTTCCAATCAACGGTTTTTTCCAGGAGCCAGGGATAGGGAGGCATATTGGATCCGGGGGAAATCTCCCTTGGGGCGCGCATGTGATCGTAGTGCCAGACGTTGGGACGTTTTCCGCCTTCGCGGGCGAGGTCCGGCCCGGTGCGCTTGGAGCCCCACTGGAAGGGGTGGTCGTAGATGGATTCCCCAAGGCGTGAATAGTCTCCATAGCGGAGGACGTCGGGCTTCATCATCCGGATCTGCTGGCTGTGGCAATTGTAGCAGCCCTCGGAGACGTAGATGTCACGACCGGCGAGTTCAAGGGGTGTGTAGGGTACCTGGATACGGTCCTCGATATTGTCAGCCCGCTGGACGACGAGGGTGGGGATGATCTGGATCATTCCCCCGAGGGCGACCGCGATCAGGACCAGGATGGAGAAGGGGGCCCAGTTGCCGAGAAGCCGTTCGTACCATTCATTCCACCTGGCCGAGGTGGCCTGGAAATGGACAATGGCGATCATGGTGAAGAGGATCGTCATGAAAATCCCGGCCAGGAGCATCAGGCCGTCTCCGAAGAACCAGAGGCACATTCCGAGGATGACGAAGAAGGAATAGAACATGGGCCAATTGAAGAAGGTCCCGGCGAGCCCGATGGTTCCTTCAAGGGCGCGGGTCTCCTCCTCCTCGGCGACCTCCACGGTAATGGTGCCGTTGACCGGTTCGCGGCCCGCGATGGTCTTGTAGATGACATACATCATGATCCCCCAGCCGATGAGGTAGAGGGTTCCGCCCACGGCCCGGGTGAGCATGAGGGGGCGGATCGCGTTGAGGGTATCGAGGAAATTGGGATAGGCGAGGACGGTACCGTTCTCCACCGTGCCATTGAGCATCAGGCCCTGGGTGATACCGCTGGCCCACATGGAGGCGACGTAGAGGAGAATGCCGACAAGGCCGATCCAGAAGTGCATGTTGGCAAGGCTCTCGGAAAAGAGCTTTGTCTTCCAGAGCCGCGGGGCGAGGTAGTAGAACATCCCCGCGGCCATGAAGCCGTTCCAGCCGAGGGTGCCTCCGTGGACATGGCCGATGGTCCAGTCGGTATAGTGGCTGAGGGCATTGACGGCCCGGATCGAGAGGAGGGGTCCCTCAAAGGTGGCCATGCCGTAGAAGGTGACCCCGGCGGCGAAGAACTTCAGGACGGGGTCGCGCCTCAACTTGTGCCAGGCTCCGCGCAGGGTGAGGAGGCCGTTGAGCATGCCGCCCCAGCTGGGCGCCCAGAGCATGAGCGAGAAGAGCATCCCGAGGGCCTGCAGCCAGTGGGGAAGGGCGGTGTTGAGAAGGTGGTGGGGACCGGCCCAGATGTAGATGAAGACGAGGGACCAGAAGTGGACGACACTCAGCCGGTAGCTGTAGACCGGGCGGTTTGCGGCCTTCGGGATGTAGTAGTACATGATCCCGAGGATCGGGGTGGTGAGAAAGAAAGCCACCGCGTTGTGGCCGTACCACCACTGGATAAGCCCGTCCTTGACCCCGCCGAAGATGGGGTAGCTGTGAACCAGCGAGGTGGGAAGGGCGAGATTGTTGACCACATAGAGCATGGCCACCGTGATGATGGTGGCGATGTAGAACCAGATGGCCACGTAGAGGGTGGGCTCGTTGCGCCGGGCAAGGGTCCAGAAAAAATTGATCCCGAAGACGACCCAGACCAGGGTCACGGCAATATCGAGGGGCCAGATCAGCTCGGCGTATTCCTTGCTCTGGGTCATCCCCAACGGCAGGGTGATGGCGGCCCCGAGGATGATCAACTGCCAGCCCCAGAAGTGGATCGCGGTGAGCAGGTCGCTGGCGGTGCGCGCCTTGCAGAGCCGCTGGGTGGAATGGTAGATGCCCGCAAACATCATATTGCCGACAAAGGCAAAGATGACGGCATTGGTATGAAGGGGGCGCAGGCGACCGAAAGTCAGCCATGGAAGTTCCAGATTGAGAAAGGAGAAATTGAGCTGGAAGGCGACCAGGAGGCCGACAGCCATGCCAATCAGGCCCCAGAATATGGAAGCCAGAACAAATAACCGGACATAATGGTCATCATATTCAATGACCCGTTTGGAGGTTGCGGTAGCATTCATCTTTCAGTCAGTAGTTTTGGAATCCGACCGGGGGTCTTCATCCTCGAAGGGGAGCAGGGCGTCCTGTTCCGAGCTCCTGAATCCCTTCCGCCGACGCTCCTTGATGAAAAGAAGGAGAAACAGGGTGACAAGAAACAGGCTCAGGAGGATCGTCAGCAGGAGGACGCTCATACGCGGTTTATGTGTCCGCTTTGTCGACCCTGCGTCAACTGAAAATGTCCTCCGGCGGGTTGCTTGGGAAGAAGCTCAGGGGTCATTGGCCCGCCGGTAGAGCTTGAGAGCTCCCGGCATGGCCTCCCGGAGGGTTTCCATGCGGGTGTCATAGGACGGGTGGGTGGAAAGGAATTCGGGCTGGCGATCCCCGCTGCGGGCGGCCATTTTTTCCCAGAACCGGAGGGCGGCCCGCGGATCGTAGCCCGAACGGGCGGCGATGGTGAGCCCGAGTCGATCGGCCTGGGATTCATGGGACCGGCTGTAGGGAAGCATGATCCCGAGTTGGGTGCCCACGCCGTAGGCGGCAAGGAGGAGGGCCCGGTCGTCCTCCTCCATATCGCCGGTTCCGGCGACGGCGAGGATTCCTCCGAGGCCCCGCAGCAGTTCGGCAGACATGCGCTGGTTGGCGTGCTTCAGGAGGACGTGGGCAATTTCATGCCCGATGACGGCGGCCAGTTCGTCATCGGAATCGACTTCCTCAAGCAGGCCCGTGAAGACGGCGATCTTTCCCCCGGGCATGGCAAAGGCATTGGCGGAGGACTCGTCGAAGAGGACGTATTCCCATTCCGCCTCGGGCATTTCCGATCCGAGGGTACGGGCAATGCGACTGCTGACGCGGTTGACCTGGGCGGTTCCCTCCGGATCATTGGAAATCTCCAGTTGCTCCTTGATCTCGCTGAACTGGCCTGACGCCATGCGGGCGAGGTAATCCTCCGAGAAGAAGGTGGGTCCGGTTGCACAGCCGAAGAGAAAGAGGAGGGAGAGGGCAATGAAAGCGCGTTTAAGGGACATCTTGTTCAGGGTTCGGGTTCCTGAGGGCGTTTATGTTGGCTTCAGCCTGTTGCAGGTAGGGGTTGGGCCCGTCGGGATAGGGGACGTTGAGCAGGCGGTAAAAACCGTCGTAATCGACCTTCAGACGCGGGAGGACAAACTGGTACCAGAATTTTGGGGTGCTGGAAACAAGGCTGTCGAGGTTGGGAAAGGGGCGTTCCGTCTGGCTGAGGCCGCGGAGGCGGTCGAATTCCTCGAATTCCTTGAAGAGCGAGGGGAGCTTCTCGAGATAGAGGGGATCGGCCATCTGGGCGAGGAAATCAGCGGTTGCCAGCATCTGGGCGAGGGCCTTCTCCGTGGGAGAGGAGAAGGGGATGCCCTCAATGATGGCCCGGGGCCCTGTTGAGGCAATGAGGCGCTGGACCACCGAGATGGCGTCGTCGGGCCAGTTGAGGGTCATGAGGAAACGACGGGATATCTGGCAACTCCGGTGCTCGTGGATAAGGGCGTATTTGGCTCCCGTCCCGGCCGCATCCTCGCGGTCCTTGAGGTATCCGGAATCATGAAGGAGACAGGCGGCGACACCGAGCAGGAATTCCGCGTAGATGACGGGCAGGTCGGGCCGGTTTATCCGAAGGGAATGGAACATCCTTCCCCAGCAGAGGGTGACCTGAAGGGTGTGTTCAAGGTCATGGTAGGCCATGTCACTGGCCTGGTAGGGGGTGATTTCACCCGAGTACAGTTGCTGGATGGCCCCCATGAGGCGACGCATGCGGTCCAGGTTCTGTCCGGGAAAAGCGTTCCCCGCCACCTCGGCAAGGGCGGACTCGACAGCCCCGGGATCGTCTGTCGGAATCGAACTGGATAAAAAGTCAGGGCTCATGGGCAGGGGCGGAAAATGACCTCCATACGGTAGAAAGCTTGAGTCTCCGGGCAATGCTTTTTCATTCCCGGGAAATTTTCCTTGATTGCCTTTGCCGCCGCGGTGATCAGATTGAGAGGAGACCGGATTCCGGGACGGGATGGTTTCCTTCTTGAAGACATGAACATCGGACTGACAGGCGGTATCGGGTGCGGAAAGTCTTCCGCCCTGAAATTTTTCCGGGAAGCGGGGGCCCACGCGCTTGAAACGGACGCCATTGTGCGGGACCTGCTGGCGACGGACAGGGAGCTGATCTCCAAAGTCAGGGAGGCTTTCGGGAAGGACGTTGTCGATTCAGAAGGAAGGGTTGACAGGGCTGCTCTGGGACGTAGGGTCTTCTCGAATCCCGGGGCCCTGACCCTTCTGGAGTCACTTGTTCATCCCCTTGTCCGCCAGCATTGGATGCGGGTGTTGCGCGAGAACCACGAGGTCCTGATCGTGGAAATCCCCCTGCTTTTCGAAAAGGATCTGCAGGAACATTTCTCGCTGACAATCTGTGTGAGCAGTTATCCGGAAGTCCAATTTGACCGGCTCAAGGCCCGGGGAATGACTGAATCCCAAATCCAATACCGCAAACAGCGCCAACTCGGCCTCGACGACAAAATGAGCCGGGCGGACATTATCCTCTTCAACAACGGGGATCTGGAGCACCTTCAGGAGCAGGTGACCTGGATAATGAAGCAGCTGACCGGAAAATCCTGAAAACCCTCTTTCGAAATACAAGCGCATGAGTGCCGATCAAGCAGACCTGGCCTTTGACCATCCATCTCCGGAGGATTCTCCGGCCCCGACGAAGAAAACCGCCCGCAAACGAACGGCCAAGAAGACGGCCCGGAAAACAGCGACGAAAAAGGTTCCGCGAAAACGGGCCCGACGTCCTGATCCGGTGGAATCGCCCGAGGCGGTGGCCGAATCGATACGGGTCCCCCCATCCCCGGCGGCCATGGATGCGGAAATTCCCGAAGCCTATTCCTCGGATGCCGACCAGGAGTTGAAACAGCCCTCAAGGCCGGTTGCGGAGGAGGAAGCCATTGAAAAGCCGGCGGCACGTCCGGACACCCCGGAAACCGGACCTTCCCGGGCCCGGGGCGAGCAGGCCGGAAACCGGGGCGGGGGGGATGGAAAAACGGGCAAAGGATACCGGCAAAAACCCTACAAACCGAACATCCAGAAGAAGGCTCCCAACCAGGCCGGCCAGCAAAATCAGCAGAAGTCCGGCAAACGGCGCGAGAAGCGGCGGCCACGTGATGGCGGGGGCGACCGGCGGCAGCGGAAACGGCGTGAGGGTCCCTCCATCCGGGCGGAACTGGGCGGGTTGCCGGGCCTTCCGGTCCTTGGATCGCCGGAGAAGCTGGAGCGCTATGCGCAGGAGATTGGCGATCCGGACCGGGAACCGCTCTACCTCGAGGAATTGTCAGAGCGTCCCTTTCTGGAACTGCGGGAATGGGCCACGGAAACCTACGGTCTGGGCGAGCGCAACCTGTCGATTCGCCAGACCCTTCACGAGGCGATCCTCGACGCGGCCCTGGAGCAAAGGCAACCGATCTGTTGTCGTGGCATTGTGGAAATCCTTGAGGACGGGACGGCCCTTGTGGTCTATCAGGCGGACAACTATCAGATCCGTCCGGGGAGTGCCTTTCTGCCGCGGGTTCTTGTCCGGCGGTACGCGATAAAGAAGGGGACGGTCATTGAGGCCCAGATCCATCCCCGGAGAAAGCCTCTTCCGGACAATGCCATCGACCAGATCAAGAGTGCCAGGCGCCCCGCGGAGGACGAGCTTGACGCGATTCCGGAGGAAGTTGACGAGGACCTTGCGGCCGAGGCACTTTCGGCGCTCTTCCCCGAAAACGACTACATGCAGGACACGGAAGCCGAGGACGAGACCTGTCCCTATGTGGTGGCGGTGCGCTCGCTCATGGGGGGCAATCCGGAGGATAACATCCAGGTGACCCCTTTCGAGGACCTCATCCCCTACTACCCGACGGAACGGGTTATCCTTGAGACGGAACCAAAAGTGGCCTGGGACAACACCGCGATGCGGGTGGTGGACCTCCTCACGCCCCTGGGCCTCGGCCAGCGGGGGCTGATTGTGGCCCCGCCCCGCACCGGGAAAACCGTCCTTCAGCAGGCGATCGCGAACGCCGTCGCGGTGAACAAGCCGGAGGCGCACCTGATCGTCCTCCTCATCGACGAGCGTCCGGAAGAGGTGACGGATTTCCGGCGCCAGATCACCCGGGGTGAGGTCATATCATCGACCTTTGACGAGACTCCCGAGAACCACGTGCACTGCGCGGAAATGGTTATTGAAAAGGCCCGTCGGATGGTGGAGAAAGGGGAGCACGTGATCATCCTCCTCGATTCCATAACCCGGCTGGCGCGCGCCTACAACGCCCTCGCCTCGAGCAGCGGGAAAATCCTTTCGGGAGGTGTCGAGGCCAATGCCCTGCAGAAGCCGAAGCGGTTTTTCGGGAGTGCCCGCAACATTGAGGGTGCCGGTTCCCTGACGATCCTGGGAACGGCCCTCGTGGAGACCGGCAGCCGGATGGACGAGGTCATTTTCGAGGAATTCAAGGGAACGGGAAACATGGAGCTCCACCTTGACCGGGCGCTTTCGGACAAGCGCATCTTCCCGGCCATCGAGATGGCGAAGAGCGGGACCCGCAAGGAGGAGCTGCTCTATCATCCGGAAGAGATGCAGAAGGTCTACGGGTTGCGACGGGCGATGAAGGGCGTCCCCCCGCCCGATGCCATGGAGATGCTCATTACCCGTATCAAGAAGACAACGACAAATATCCAGTTTCTCATGGGGGTCAATTCCTAGGAACGCCCTGTGTGGTCGACCCGGGGAGGATCCTCTCCGTGAACGCAATGACCTGAAACATGACGCCTCAATCAGTTATCAGCCGCAAGCGCGACGGGGACCCGCTCGGGGAAGCGGAGATAAGGGAGTTTGTCTCCGGGGTCGTGGACGGCTCCTGGAGCAGGGGCCAGACCGGATCCATGCTCATGGCGCTCTTCCAGCGCGGGCTCGGGAGGGAGGAAACGGTCGGCCTCCTGCAGGCAATGCTCCATTCGGGGGACACCCTCGACATGGAGGGAATCGGCCGGCCGGTGGTGGACAAGCATTCCACCGGCGGGGTCGGGGACAAGGTTTCCCTTGTCCTCGCGCCGCTGGCGGCGGCCTGCGGCCTTGCCGTCCCGATGCTCAGTGGCCGGGGCCTCGGGCACACCGGCGGAACCCTTGACAAGCTGGAGTCAATCCCGGGGTTCCGGGTCTTCCTGACGCCGGCGGAAGTCCGGGCCCAGGTGGAGCGTATTGGCTGTGTCATTGCCGGGCAGACAGAACGGATTGTCCCGGCGGACCGGATCCTCTATGCGATGCGTGACGAGACAGCGACCGTGGAGCATCCGGCGCTGGTGGCCACAAGCATTCTTTCGAAGAAGCTGGCGGAGGGACTCGACGCCCTTTTTCTGGATGTGAAGTTTGGTCGCGGAGCGTTTTTCAAGGAGTACGCCAAAGCGGAGGAACTTGCCCGGCTGATGGTCGACCTCGGCAAGGCGGCGGGCTGCCGGGTGGAGGCGTGGTTGACGCGCATGGACGCCCCTCTTGGGCGGGCGGTCGGCAATGCTGTCGAGATCGAGGAATGCATCCGGATGTTGAAAGGGGAGGGATCCGCCGAGCTGGCGGCCTTCATCTGTGAGCAGGTGGCCGCGATGCTGGTCCTTTCCGGGGACCCGGAATCCTTTGAGGAGGCCCTTGCCATTGCCCGGGAACGGCTCTCGAGCGGTGAGGCGCTGAACCGCTTTCGCGCGATGATCGAGGCCCAGGGCGGGGATGTCTCGGTCATTGAGGATCCTGAAGGCCTGCCCCAGGCCCGTGTCGTCGAGGACATCCTGCATGAGGAGGCCGAGCCGGTCTGGATCAGCGATGTGGACGCCCGTAAAGTGGCGGAACTGGTCTTGAAGACGGGTGCCGGGCGCCGCAATGCGGATGAACCGGTGGATCATGCCTGCGGCATCTCCGGACTGGTCCGGCGAGGGGAGCGGGTCGAGCCGGGAGACCTCCTGGCCCGCCTGCATCTCAATCGGGAGGACGGGCGCGAGGCCTGGATTTCGGAACTGATGAGCGCCGTAACCTTTTCCTCCAGTCCGGTTGAACCGGAACCCCTTGTCGTGAAAAAACTATCCTGACTTGATGAACTCCACAACAATCGACGAAGCCGCGGGTTGGCTTGAGACTCATTTCTCCGCTTCCCGGGGGGCCGCCCTGGTACTCGTTCTTGGCTCGGGATGGAATTCCGTTGTCGACGACCTGATGGAGATCCGCGAGGCCGCGGCTTACGCGGACATCCCCGGATTCCCGGTCAGCACGGTTGACGGCCACAGCGGACGGCTTCTTTTCGGGGAGCTTGCCGGAGTGCCCTTATGGGTGATGCAGGGTCGATTCCATTACTACGAAGGATACGGTTTTTCCGAAGTCTGTTTTCCGGTGCGGGTTTTCGCGCGGCTGGGAGCCCGGGGTATTTTCCTGACCAACGCCGCCGGCGGCATTGACCCTTCCTACCGCCCGGGCGGGCTCATGGTCATAGAGGACCATATCAACCTCATGGGAGACCATCCCCTGAGGGGGCCGAACCTCGACGAATTCGGCCCTCGCTTTCCGGACATGACGGAAGCCTGGGACGGTCCCTTGCGGGACATCCTCCTTGAACGGGGCCGGGAACTCGAGATTCCCCTTTACCGGGGTGTCTATGCGGCCATGAGCGGGCCGAGCTTTGAAACACCGGCGGAAGTACGGGCCCTTTCCATTCTTGGCGCTCATGCGGTGGGGATGTCGACTGTCCCGGAATGCCTGGTGGCGCGCCACAGCGGACTCCGGGTGGCGGGACTGAGTTGCATCACCAATCTGGCCGCGCACCACGGGGGCGAGCCCCTTACACATGAGGAGGTGGCCCGCGCGGCAGCCCTTTCCCACAAACGGGTGGTGCGCCTCCTCAGGGGGGTGATCCCGCAAATCCAGGCCCAACTTTGAACCAAACCGGCCCTATGTCGCTTGAAATCATCCAGCACCCGATTGCCCTTCACTGTGTCAACCAGCTGCGTCGCAAAAGCACGCCGCCGGAATCCTTCAGGCGGTACTGCGACCAGGTGACGACCTTTCTGGCCGCCGCGGCGACAACGGACCTCGGGATGCAGACCGAGGCCATTGAAACGCCGATGGAGTTTATGGAAGGAAGGACCGTCAATGAGGCAGTGGTGGTGGTCGCGATCCTGAGGGCCGGGGCGGGCATGATTGACAGCATCGTCAAATTTCTTCCGGAGGTCTCGGTCGGTTATATCGGGCTTGAGCGGGACGAGGAGACAGCCAGAGCCCGCCGTTACTACTGCAAGTTGCCCCCGCTCAAGGGCCACCGGGTCCTGGTCCTTGACCCGATGCTGGCGACCGGGGGGTCGTCGGGGCAGGCCATTGAGGCGGTATATGCCGCCGGGGCGGCGTCGGTTGATTTTCTCTGTATTGTCGCCGCCCCGGAAGGCGTCGAGCATCTTGAAAGCCGTTTCCCGGACCTGCGCATTTTCGCCGGGGCCCTCGACCGTGAACTGGATGGAAACAAATACATTCGTCCCGGCCTCGGTGATTTCGGGGACCGCCTCTATGGAACCTGATCCCTTTTCTCAGGAAAGATTGCCCCAATGCGGGCGGGGACCGGTGCTGAAAGGGCTCGCGAGAGCGCTCCTTTCTGCTGATCCGGAGGCGTCGTGAGGGCCTTTAAAGGCGGGAAATTCTTGCCATTTTTAATGCGGGGGAATAATCGTCGCGCCCTCTCCGAAAATAAATTCAAACCCCAAGTGAAAGGAAAGTTCCCATGTTCCCCCCATTGCGCGTTTCCGGCCTGGTTGCCGGCGGACTACTGATTGCCCTTGCCTCCGCTCAGGGTGCGGGATTTGCCCTGCAGGAACACGGCGTTTCCGGGCTTGGAGTCGGTTTTGCCGGCGGGGCCTCGGGAGGATCTGACAACAGCGCCATGTTCTTCAACGCGGCCGCCCTGACGCTCTTTGAAGAGCCCCAGATCACGGCTGGCTTCCACTGGATCCGTCCCGATGCCGAATTCAAAAACGAGGGCACCCTGACCGGTTTTGTCCCCGGGGCTTCCCCGGGCGTCCCGACCCAGGGCCCGGATGCGACGTCGGACCGTTCGGCCGTGGTGCCGAATCTCTTCTATTCCCGTCCCCTCAATGAGCAGTGGTACCTCGGGCTCGGGATTTCGACGCCCTACGGGCTGGCCACCTCCTACGGGAAGGAATGGGTCGGACGCTACGTCGCCTCGGAGACGGACCTCGCGACCGTGAACGCAAACCTCGCCCTCGGCTACAAGGTTTCGGAGACCCTTTCCGTCGGGTTTGGCTTCAGCGTCCTTCACGGGGAGGCCGTCCTGAGCAATGCCGTCAATTTCGGCCTGATCTACCTGAACGGCCTCAACGAGGGAACGATCCCCGTCAATGAGGAGACCCAGGCGGTGGCCGCGGATGTCCAGGCCAACCTCGGGGGGACCAAGTATGACGGCTTTCTGGAGCTTGACGGGGATGACATCGGCTACGGTTTTAATTTCGGGATACTTTTCAAACCGGATGAGGACACCCGCATCGGACTCCATTACCGTTCCAAGGTGGCGCTTGAACTTGAGGGCGACGCCGACTTCACGGTCGGGGCGCTCGATGCCTTTTTCGGGTCCCTCTTCGTCGACCAGGGTGGAGACGTGGATCTCGATCTCCCGGACACCCTCCAGGCCAGTATCCACCGTCAGATCACGCCGAAGTGGGCCCTCATGGCGGACATTTTCTATACCTGGTGGAGCAAGTTTGAGCAGCTCGAGATCCGTTATGAGACCGGTTTCCCCGACAACACGGTCATCCCGGAAAACTGGGACGACACCCTGCGTTACAGCATCGGGACCACTTACACCCTCTCGGAGGCCGTGGAACTGCGCGGGGGCCTCGTTTACGACGAATCCGGTGTGACTTCCGACGAGTTCCGTTCCCCCCGCATTCCCGACGAGGACCGGATCTGGCTTTCCCTCGGCCTCGGGTACCGGGTGAGCGAGGCGCTGCGTATCGATGTCGCCTATACCCACGTTTTCGTTGACGACCCCGTTATCGACAATCCCACGCACACCAGCGGTGAATGGCTTCGCGGGACCATGGAAGCGGACGTCGACCTCTTCAGCCTCAGCGGAAGCCTGCTCTTCTAAGCCCCTTCCGGGCATCCCGTCCGGGGTGCCACCTTCCTCAACTGACGTATTTCTGGACGATGGGGATGCGGCGCCCGACGCCGAAGGCGAGGGGCGTGATCTTGAGGCCGGGGGCGGCCTGCTTGCGCTTGTATTCATTGAGATCAACCTTGCGGATGATATCGCGCACGAGATCACCGGCGTAGCCGGCCTCAATGATTTCGGAGGAAGACTGTCCCTCCTCAATGTACCGCTTGAGAATGGCATCGAGGATATGGTAGGGCGGGAGGGAATCCTCATCCTTCTGGTCGGGGCGAAGCTCGGCGGAAGGGGGCTTTTTAATGGTATTCCAGGGAATGACTTCGCGGTCCCTGTTGATCCAGTGGGAAAGGGCGAAGACGCGCGTCTTGGGGAGGTCGGAAATGACTGCGAGGCCGCCCGCCATGTCCCCGTAAAGGGTGCAGTACCCGACAGCGATTTCACTTTTGTTCCCGGTGGTCAGGAGGAGCGCCCCGAATTTGTTGGAAACAGCCATGAGGAGGAGCCCGCGGGCGCGGGCCTGGATGTTTTCCTCCGTCACATCGGGGGGCATCCCGGCAAAGAGGGGGCCGAGGGTTTCCGTGGCGGCATCCACAACGCCGGAAACGGGAAGGGTGTGGTAGGCGATGCCGAGATGCCCGGCTAGAGCCCGGGCGTCATCGCGACTGTGACGGCTGGAAATAGCCGAGGGAAGACTGATCCCGATGACATTGTCCCGCCCGAGGGCTTCGGCGGCGATGGCTGCTGTAAGAGCGGAATCGATACCACCGCTGAGACCGACAAGCCCTTTCCTGAACCCGCTCTTGTGGGCGTAGTCGCGAAGCCCGAGAATAAGGGCGTCATGGATGTCGGCGAGGGAATCGCGCTGGAATTCAGGATGGACCGTTTTCCGGGCCCCTTTCAGATCGAAGACACGGGCCTCTTCCCGGAAAGGAGCGAGGCCGCAGAGGAGTTCGCCCTCCGCACTCATGCTCATCGAGTGGCCGTCGAAGATGAGCTCGTCGTTGCCTCCGACGGCATTGACGTAGACAACCGGCTTCCCGGTCCGGAGGGCGGCGGAGCGGACGATCGCCTGCCGCGTTGAATCCTTCCCGTAGTGCCATGGGCTGGCCGAGAGATTGAGGATCATGTCCACGTCGGCGCTTTCGAACCGGCCGAGGGGATCGGTATTGTAGTGGCGGCTGGTATCGACGATGGGCCCGGTCCAGATGTCTTCGCAGACGGTTATCCCGAAGCGCCATCCCTTCCAGCTGATGGTCGTCGGCTCGAGGGCGGCCTCAAAGTAGCGGTCCTCGTCGAAGACATCGTAGGTGGGAAGAAGGCATTTGCGGGCGCTGTGGCGAACCTTGCCGCGTTCGCACCAGGCGGCGGCGTTGAAAAAGCGCCGGCCTTTAGCGCCCTTGTTGGGTTCAACATACCCGAGGAGGACGGGGACGTTCCCGACTTCGGCGGCGATTTTGCCAAGCGACTCGATGTTGTCGGCGACAAAGGAGGATTTGAACAGGAGGTCCCGCGGCGGGTATCCGGGGACGACCAGTTCCGGAAAGACGATCAGTTCGGCCCCGTCCTCAACGAGTTGGTGATAGGTCCGGAGAATCTTTGCCCGGTTTCCGTCGAGGTCCCCCACGATGGTGTTGATCTGCGCAAGGCCGACTTTCATTAGGAGTGCTTATAATTCCGCCTAATGCCTGGTTGCAACCTGAAAAGTCCGGCTAATGAACCTGCGACGCCTAGTCGAGGATGGAGCGGACCTCGCCCTCGATCCGGGCCAGCTGGATGCGTGCCTGCACATACTGAAACTCGGCTTCCACGAGGGTATCCTCGGCGTCGGCGAGGGCGGCCTGGGCATCGACGACATCACTGTTGTCGGCGACACCCTCCTCAAAACGGATCCGGGCGAGTTCAAGCTCACGTTCATTCAGGGAAACGACACGGCGGGCGAGGTCAACCTGGCCGGCCCGGGAATCGAGATCCTGAAGGACGAGCCGGTAATCGCTTTCGATCTGCTGGGCCAGATCGCGCAGTTCAAGCTCCTTGCGACGCAGGTTGGAGGCGGCGAGACGGGTCTGCGAGCTGAGGCGGAAGCCCTCGAAAACAGGGACGGAAAGGCCGAGGCTGACGGACCATTGTTCACGCATGTCGTCGTCCCAGGATTCCGCGGCGTAGCCCCACTCACCGGACAAGTCGATGCTGGGAAGGCGGTCGCGCCTGCTTGCGTCGAGGGACAGTACCTCACGTTCGACCTCGGTCTCCAATTGCCGGTAATCCTGTCTCTGGTTGAGGACGCCGGTGAAGCGGGAAGGGGAAAAATCGACCGACTCGGCTGCCGGGTCAATTTCCTCGTCGACGATGACAATTTCCCTCTCGAGGGGGATATTGAGGACGCGCTTGAGCCGCAGGGCGCTGCCGAGGAGAACCGTTTCCTGCTGGAGCCGGGCCAGCTCATTACCGGCGAGGGCGACCTCGGCCCGGGTTACATCAAGTCTGGTGGCAACGCCTGCTTCCTGCTGGTTCTCGGCAATGCGGAGGAGGAGACGGTCCCGTTCAAGGTTGGCATCAATGACATCGAGGCGCCGTTGATTGCGCCAGTGGGCGTAATAGGCGCTTGCGATCTGCTGGAGGATTTCCTGAACGGTGTTCTCGACCTGGTAACGGACTGCCTTGAGGTTGAGGCGGGAGATATTCCAGTCATCCCATTTCCGGAAATCGAGGACCTGGAGCCGGGCCCGGACAAGGGCATCAAAGCGGTCGTTGAAAAAGCGTTCCGGGAAGTCGGGAAACTCCTCCGTGAGGGCATCGACGTTCGGGCTCATGGCACGGGACTGGGAGGCGTTGAGGGAGACCTGGGGAAGAAGGCCGGAGCGGGTGATCCGGGTTGATTCCTCTTCTGCGGTAAGGGCTTCCCCGGAGAGGAGGATCTGGAAGTTGGCCTCAGGAGCTCGGGCAAAGGCCGCTTCAAGATCAAGTTCCACCGGTGCTCCCTGGGTACTGGCGAGGCCGGAGAGGAGGAAGCCGAAGGTGACGCCCAGAATCGGATTGAAACGTATAGTCATAAACCAGCATTAGGGGATGCCACGGGCAAGATGGCAATCCCAGCTTGAATGAATTCGCGACTTTTCAACCGTGGCGGGGCTTGAAAAGGGGGAGGCCTTGTGCAGTCTGGTGCTCTTTCCCCACACCATGGAATTCCTCAGCAAACTCGAGAACGCCTGGAGCGCACGGCAGACCATGGTCTGCGTCGGCCTGGACCCGCGGATGGAGAGGCTGCCGGCGTCAATCCGGAGGGACCGGGCTCCGTTCCTTGCCTTTAACCGGCAGGTTATCGATCGCACCCTTCCCCACGCCTGTGCCTACAAACCCCAGATTGCCTGCTACGCGGGGACAGACCGGCTCGACGAACTCCGGCGAACGCTGGATTACCTGAGGGAACGCGCCCCGGAGGTACCCGTCATCCTGGACGCCAAGCGCGGGGACATCGGGAGCACGGCGGAGCAGTACGCGCGGGAAGCCTTCGAGGTCTACAAGGCGGACGCGGTGACGGTCAACCCCTACATGGGGGGGGACACCCTGGCTCCCTTCACGGCGTCGTCCGAGCACGGGGTCATTGTTCTCTGCCGGACGTCCAATCCCGGTTCGGCGGATCTCCAGAACCTTGTTCTCGAAAACGGCCAGCCCCTTTTTCTTGAAGTGGCGCGGAAAGCCTCGAGGGAATGGAATGCGAACGGCAACATTTGCCTTGTCGCGGGAGCCACCTATCCCGAGGACCTTGTCAGGATCCGGCGTGTTGTGGGGGACATGCCGCTTCTGGTTCCCGGCATCGGGGCCCAGGGCGGCGACCTTGAGGCAACCTTGCGGGCAGGACTGCGCGCGGATGGCTGGGGGCTTCTCATCAACAGCTCGCGGGGTCTCATCCACGCCTCCGGCGGGGAGGATTTCGCCGAGGCAGCCGGTGCGGCGGCCCGCGGGCTGAAGGATGCCTGCAACCGGCTCCGCACGGCCATCATGACGGAGGGCGCCACATGACCTGCACCCTTTCATGGTATCGCCGGGATGAAAACGGGAAGCGCCAGCAGATCGAATTCAAGCTGATCAAGGAAAAGGCCTTCTGGAAAATCCATCGTGAACGCTTTGAACCGCGCGAAGCCTATGAACCGGAGCCCTCTGACTGGGAGGCGCTCCTGGAGCAGATGGAACGCAACCTGAAGCGCGGGAAGGTCTATCCGGCGGACCTGGAGATTGTCCGCCGGCTCTGGCGCCGGTCGGAGGACTAGGCTCAGGTAAAGCGGGACACGCACCAGTCGGGCGGAATACCACGGCCCGCGAGCATGTGGTCGAGAAGGGCCTGGGCGGCGGCGGTGGCCTGGAGGACCCCTTTGGATCCGAGGGCGTTAAGGACAAACCAGTTGGGGATTTCCGGATGACGTCCGATGACGGGTCGGTAATCCTCGACGATGGGCCTTACCCCGGCAACCTGATCCTCGACGTGGAAGGGGACGGGTGTCAGGAGTTGAAGCCGTTCGCTGAGATCGGCGGCCCCGTCAAGGGATCCTTCACTGTTGAAGTCGGACCAGGTGTAGGTGGCACCGACGCGCCAGAGATCCCCCTCGAGGGGCTGGACCCAGCAGGCCTGGTTGTAGATGCGGTCCCGGGGAAGGGGCTCCTCAAAGCGGACAATGAGCATTTCCCCCTTGGCGGGATTGTGGGGTATGAAGGACCAGTGGGGGTTCTCGGCGATACGCCAGCCATCGCAGAAACAGACCACCTCGTTGCCGCTTGCAGCCGGATCGGCTCCGGCTTCCCAGAGCGATTCATCAAGGCAGCCTTCCCGCGCGAGCCAGGTGCGCATGGTGGAATGGAGGAGGGGGAGATCGGCCCAGCCACCCTCGCGGGTGAGGAAGCTCCCGAAGACATCATTGAGGAAAGGAAAGCTGTTTTCAGGAAAGCGCTCATCGACAAAGCGGAGATCGCCCGACCCGGCGGAGAGCCGTTTTTCAAAACTGTCGATCTGGGTCGGCTCGGCGAACATGCGGAGAATGGGTACGGGCCTCCAGATATCGACACCGAGCAGGCGCTGAACCCGTTGCATTCCCTCCCCGAGGGATTCCAGGAGCATGCCGATGCGGGCCGGGGGGCGGAATTTGCGACCCGCGAGGGGATTGACAATACCGGGGGCGACCGGCGTGGCGGCCCCGGGAAGGAGGGTGTCCTGGACAATAAAGGGGATACCTGCTTCCCGGAGCATGAGGGCAAAGAAGGTTCCGGTGAGGCCCTGGCCGACAATTCGGACACGGTCGGCGCTGGAGATGAGCGAGGGAGTGGCGGCGGGTGCTTGCATTTCTTGAAGGGATTTCTAGCTTAAGCCGGAACATCTGCAAAGGTAATTGAAAATGGCACTTCCGGTTCAAGGAATCAAATCCCTCTTCCAACATCCCAATCTGGGGACATTCATCATCCGGGCCTCAGCGGGGGCGATTCTCGCCCTATCGGGCTGGAACAAGTTTGCCGGGGGAACAGGCGTCCTTGAGGCGGTCGGCACCAATGTTTCCCGAGTCGGCCTGGAAATCGGTTCCGCAGGGGCCCTGCCCCTTTTCTTCGGAATCATGGCGGCCGGTTCCGAACTGCTGGGGGGGATCCTGCTTATCCTGGGCGTTTTTTTCCGGCCCACCGCGGTCCTCCTTCTGGTGACGATGGGAGTGGCGACAGTCACGAAATACCAGACGACCTCGGGAGATTTCACGCTCTACGGATACCCCCTTCTGATGTTCCTGGTTCTCCTGGGCCTTCTCTTTCTGGGATCCGGTAAATACAGCATTGTGCGGGACAGTTGAGGAGGTTTCCCGGATGGGCAGGGAGCCCTTGTGCCGCTCAGGTTTCCTCCGGTCCCTGGTAGCCATACAATTCGAGCATCGACTGGACCGTTCCGGCGAAGGTGGCGTAACGGGGCCCGCTGTCGATGAGGCTGGCGCAGCAGTGAAGGTAGCCGGCTGCGGCGATGAGGCCGGGACGATGCTCGGTTTGGTCGAGGAAGGCGGCAAGGGTGGCAAGGGCGGCAAGCCACTCCTCAAGGGTCTCCCCGGATTCGGCGACGTCATCGAGGAACGATCGCACCGCTCCCGCGGGGTCCGGTTCCCGGGCCGTGAAGCGGGCAAACTGGTGGGCTGCCGAGGGGGAGGGTAGGGCCTTCGCGAGGGACCGGAGGTGCTCCTCAGGGAGAACGGGGATTTCAGCAAGGGCCTGCGACCAGGCCATGCGGAGCGAGAGGCTGCCATGGGCTCTTGTTTCGGCGAGGGATGGAATATGTCTGGATCGGTTCATCTTTTCCCGGGTTGAGAAACCGGGAAACCTCTTCCAATCTAATTTGCGATGCGGTTCAAGAACAGTTTCAGCCGGAGTGGGCGATGAAAAGGAAGCCTTCGGACTGTGCGCCCTGTGAAACCCCCGGTCTGCCGGGGTTTGGCTTCCGGATAGGCCTCTCCCTTGCCCTTGCGGGACAAGGCATGGTTTTCGGCCTCGGCTACAATAACGCCCTTGAGGCCGGCGAGGCGCCTTCCCATGGGAGCCCCCTTTACTGGATCCTCCACGGCGCCCTGATCCTTTCAGCGGTGGCGGTGGCGGCACTCCTCGGGGGACCCCTTTTCCGGGAGACTGTCGAGGCCTTGCGTGAGCGCAGGCTGAGCGTGGAGGCCCTCTTTGTCCTCAGTGCCTTCGGGGCATTCATCGGTTCGCTGGTATCGACAGTGAGCGGAAGCGGAAGTGTCTACTACGAGGTGGTCTCCATCGTTCTCTGCGTCTACGCGATCGGGAAGCAGATCGGGGTCGTCCAGAAGGGACGCGTCGGCGAGGCGGTGGCCCGCTTCAGGGAGGCCTTTGACCGGGCTCTTGTGAGGGGTGCTGGCGGAAAGCTGGAGGCGGTTCCGGTTTCCGGACTGGAGGCGGGACGCCGGGTTTTCATCCGGCCCGGGGATCCGATTCCGGTCGACGGGACGATAGTCGCCGGGGGTGGCTACGTCCGCGAGACGACCCTGACGGGCGAACCCGCCCCGGTGACCCGGGGGACGGGGGACCGGGTCCTTGCCGGGACATGGTCCGTTGACGGAAATTTTGAAGTGCTTCCCGAGGGGACCGGGGAACGGAGCATCGACCGGATCCTGGAGCTGCTGGAGGCGGCCCCGGCGCATCCCTCGCGCCTGCAGGAATCGGCGGACCGCCTGATGCAGGTCTTTGTGCCCCTGGTGTGCGCGGTTTCGGCGGGCACCTTCGCGGGATGGTTGCTGTTCTCGGACCGGCTCTGGTGGGAGGCCCTTTTCAACGCCATGGCGGTGCTCCTGGTGGCTTGTCCCTGCGCGCTCGGGCTGGCCATGCCGGCGGGAATCTGGGCGGGTCTTTTTCATCTGAGCCAGCGAGGCATCGTTGGGCGGCACGGGTCCCTCCTGGATACCCTTGCCGAGAGCACGGTAGTGGTCTTCGACAAGACGGGGACCCTGAGTCATTTCGAACTGGAGGCGGACAAAGGACACCTTTTGCCGGGCGAGACGACCCTGGAGGAGCTCTCGGCGGAGATCGCGAGCCTCGGGAGGGCGAGCCATCACCCGGTAAGCGAGGCCCTCGCGGCTCTTCCGGGGGAGCGGCTTCCGGTGGGCGACCTTGTCATCCATCCCGGTCAGGGACTCGAGGGACGGACGGGTAAAGCCCATCTCCTTGCCGGGGAAGAGGCGCTTCTGCGGAAAAAAGGAATCACCCTTCCACGGCCGCTTCCGGAGAAAGCGGGGAAGCCGGTTCATCTGGCCCGGAACGGTTGCTATGCGGGAACCCTTTTTCTGCGGGAATCGCTGCGGGAGGAGGCCGGGGCGACGCTCGAGGCCCTTGGCGCCATGGGGTGCCGTTGCCGCATACTGAGCGGCGATCCGGCGGGCGGGCGCCTCCATATCGGGGGAATTCCGGTGGAAGGGGGACTCAGCCCCGGGGAAAAGGCGGCCCGCGTCCGGGAACTGCGTGAAGCGGGGGAGCATGTCCTGTTTGTCGGAGACGGGATCAACGACCTTCCGGCGATGGAGGCCGGGAATGCGTCCCTGGCAATTGACCTCGGTGCCGCCCTTGCCACTGAATTCTCGGACGGGCTTCTTGTCGACGGGCGGGTGAGCGTTCTTCCGGGAGCCATCCGCCAGGCCCGGAAACTGAAGAAAAGCCTCAAGGGCAACCTTCGTTTTGCCCTGGTCTACAACCTTCTGGGAATGAGTCTGGCCGCCGGGGGTGTGCTTCATCCAGTGGTTGCCGCCCTCCTCATGGTGGGATCCTCAGTGGTGGTGAGTTTCCGGGCCCTGCGCACGGCAGGGGAGGCCTTTTAGGGAATCTCGCGTCCCCCTTTCAGTGGTTTACAGGGGATGGCTTTTGCTTTCGAAAAAAATACTGAAGGAGGAAAATTCTATTGCCTTCAGGGGCGATTCAATCAGAACACCCTCCAACAGGTATTTTCTCTAGGTAGGGTGATTGAGGGATAAAAACCGGGTTTTATTGCACATGTCAGAAAAAAAATTTTGTCGGAAGGCCTTCATTGCATCGCTGGGAGCAGTTGCTCTCTCCTGGGTTGCCCTCAAAGGTGGCGGGGGGCGGGGCCGGATTGCCGCCAGGAAGTCGGAGAATCTGCTTGCGGGCCGTGTCTCCAAGGAACCACGAGCGACTCCCTACACCGGTTAGGGGCGGTTTTCAACGCGTCTTGAAAGGCTTTCATCGATGGCGAATTTATTTCCCAAGTGGTCGAACACGGTTCCCCTCAAGGTCATTCTGGTACTCATGATTCTCGGGGTCACAGCGGTGGCCGGCGTGACCTACTACCTCACCCCGAAGTATTCCAGGGTCGGTTATGCTCCCACCCAGCCGGTGGCCTACGACCATTACCTGCATGCGGAACAGCTGGGTATCGACTGCCGCTATTGCCATTCACATGTCGACGAATCGGGGCATGCCAATGTGCCGGACGCCACCACCTGCATGAACTGCCACAGCCAGGTGAAGAAGGACAGTCCGCTTCTCGAGCCCATCCGGACAAGCTACGATACCGGTGAGCCGGTGGAATGGGTGCGGATCCACAAAGTGCCGGACTACGTTTATTTCAACCACGCGGTCCATGTGAACCGGGGTATCAGCTGCCTTGAATGCCATGGTGAAATCAACAAGATGACCGTTGTCTCGCACGCCGAGCCGCTCTCGATGGCCTTTTGCCTGGAGTGTCACCGCAACCCGGAGGAGAGCATCCGTCCGCTCGATGAGGTCTACAACCTCAACTGGACCCCTGAAAACGAAGTGGCCCACGCCGAGTGGGCGGAGGAAGCCGTCGTAAACTGGAATGTCAACCCGCCGCAAAGCTGTTCCGGCTGCCACCGATGAAGCGAAAAGTGAACCCATCCGAACCCGAAACCGTGGAATCGACCGGACCTCAATACTGGCGCAGCCTTGACGAACTGGCCGAGAAGCCCGAATTCAAGCAGTGGCTGCATCGTGAATTTCCAGAGGGGGCCTCTGAAAGCGAGGGCGTCAACCGCCGGCACTTTCTGAAAATCATGGCGGCCTCCTTCGGTGTGGCGGGCATGGGAGCCGCGGGCTGCCGTCGGCCCGAGCAGTATATTCTGCCCTACAGCAAGCAGCCGGAGGGCTCGATTCCGGGGATACCGGTTCATTACACGACCTCTTTCCCGGACGCCAAGGACAACCTGCCGCTGGTGGTGGAGACCCACCAGCATCGTCCGACCCACGTTGAAGGGAACAAGGATTTCGAGCCTTACGGGGGATCGGTGAGCCGCTTTGCCTCGGCCTCGGTGCTCAACCTTTACGATCCCGACAGGATGACCTCCGCCTATGAGGGAACACGCCGGATTTCCCTGCAGCAAGTCAAGGATACCCTTGCCAGCCTGACCTCGAAGTTCGGCCCGACCAACGGGCAGGGGATGGCCATTCTCGCCGAGCCCTCGAGCTCGCCAACCCGGCTTGCTCTCAAGAAGGCGATCCTCGAAAAGTACCCCCGCCTGATCTGGGCGGAGTACCGTCCTCTCGACCAGGATAATGCCGAGCGTGCGGCCGAGCGCCTGCTGGGGCGTGCGGCCCGGCCGCTCTACCATCTCGAGAAGGCACGGCGTGTCCTCAGCGTGGATTCCGATTTCCTGAGTACCGAACCCGGCAGCATCGGCCTCTCACGGGCCTTCAGCAGGAGCCGGAAAGTCCGCAATCAGGGGGAGGCCAAGGAGATGAGCCGCCTCTATGTGGCCGAACCGGGATTCAGCATCACAGGAGCGATGGGAGACCATCGCCTGCGCCTTTCCTCGGGCAACATGACCGCGTTTCTCGCCCGGATGGTGGCGGAAGTCCTGGACCTGAGTGACGGGGATCCGCGCCTTGCCTCCTTTCTCAGGGAACGTTCCGACGGGCTCTCCGTGAAAGGGGAATGGATCCGGGAATGTGCCCGTGACCTGCTTGATCATCCCGGCCAGAGCGTGGTCCTTGCCGGATCCCATCTCGGTCTCGAGGCCCAGCAGCTGGCGATCTACCTGAACACCCTCCTCGGGGCACCGGGAAAGACAGTGGATTACGCCGAATTGCCGGAGGATGCCTCCGCTTCCCTTGTCGACCTGGCCGAAGAGATCGACAGCGGAGCCATTGAGAGCCTGGTCATCATCGGGGGGAATCCCGTTTACGACGCCCCGGCGGACCTTGACTGGAAAGCCCTCCAAAAGTCGGTCCCGGAGGTCATCCGGTATGGATATTATTTTGACGAGACGGCCCTCGAGGCGTCGATAAACATTCCCTCCACGCATTATCTCGAATCCTGGAGTGACGGCCGGACCCTTGACGGGACCTATCTGCCGGTGCAGCCGATGATCCTGCCGCTCTTTGACGGCATGCAGGAACTCGAGCTGCTGGCGCGCCTTGCCGGAGAGTCGATCACGGATCCCTACGGCCTTGTTCTCGACACCTACAGATCCCTCTTCGAGGGATCGGAAAAGGATTTTCATCGCCTCCTGAGCACCGGCTTTGAACCCGGCTCTGCATACCGCATCCTCAACGCGGATCAAATTGAGGCTGCGCGGCTGCGCGAGACCCTGGACGCGGACGCTCTTGCGGTGCGTCCGGGCAGCTCTGGAAGCCTCGAGGTGCGCCTTGTGGAGGACGCCTCCTGCGGTCTGGGCTTCTACAACAACAACGGCTGGCTCCAGGAATGCCCGGACCCCATAACCAAGCTTACCTGGGACAACGCGATTCTCATCAGTCCCGCGCTGGCGATGGAACTTGGATTTGATACCAAGAGCGGCGATTTCCTGATTGGCGGGGTTGCCCGCAAGAACGCCCGTTTCAAGCGGGGCCGGGAAATCTCGCCAATGGCCGAACTGACAGTGGGGGAAACGACGATCCGGGGACCGGTCCACATTCAGCCGGGACTCGACGACTGGACGGTCATCCTCCCTCTCGGTTATGGGCGCCGCCAGGTTGGAAGGGTTGGAAAAGGAACCGGATTCAACGCTTATCCCCTGAGCCATTCCCGGGAGGGTGTCGTGCGCGGGGGCGGCAAACTGGTCCTCACGGAAGAGGATTACCGTCTTGCGAACACGCAGGAACACTGGTCCATGGAAGGACGTGCCATTCTCCGGGAGGGCAACGTCAAGACCTACCTCGAGGAAAAGGATTTTGTGGCCCAGATGGGGATGGAAAGCCACAGCCCCCCCATCTACGGCAAGGACAAGGACAAGTCCCTCGCCTACAAGTCACTGAACACTCCCCGGGGCGGGTCGGCCTATGAGACCCCTGATTTTGCCGCGCCGCCGCCGAACTACAAGGTCTGGCAGGACCCGGAAGCCCGGGAAAAATTCATTCCTGAGCAGCAGTGGGGAATGAGTATCGACCTCAACACCTGTACCGGCTGCAACGCCTGCGTCATTGCCTGCCAGAGTGAAAACAACATCCCGATTGTCGGGAAGGACCAGATGATGCGCGGCCGGGAAATGCATTGGATTCGTCTCGACCGCTACTACAGCACGGGCGATCTCGAGGAAAACCGCTTTTCCCTGCCAGCCGATCCGCAGGCCTCCCTGATGCCGGTGGGCTGCCTGCACTGCGAGATGGCCCCCTGCGAGCAGGTCTGCCCGGTCAACGCCACCGTGCACGATCGTCAGGGCCTCAATGTCATGGCCTACAATCGTTGTGTGGGGACGCGCTATTGCGCCAACAACTGTCCCTACAAAGTACGGCGCTTCAATTTCTTCGATTACAACAAGCGGAGCACGGATGAGTTCTATGCCGGTCCGGTGGGAACAAATGAAGACAAGACCGAGGGCGGTGTCCTGAAGTCGATGCAGAAGAATCCGGATGTGACGGTCCGGATGCGCGGGGTCATGGAAAAATGCACCTACTGCGTGCAGCGGATCCAGCAGGGGAAGATGGCCCAGAAAGTGAAGGCCCGCGATTCAAACGACATTCACGTTCCGGACGGCGTGATTCGAACGGCCTGCCAGTCGGCCTGTCCCTCGGAAGCCATTGTCTTCGGAGATATCAGCAATCCTGAAAGCGCGGTTTCCCGGGCCAAGAACAACGATCGGGACTATGCCCTCCTGGGATACCTCAACACCCGGCCGCGGACCACCTATCTGGCGCGCCTGCGCAACCCGAATCCGCTCATGCCGGATTACCGGAAAGCCCTCAGCCGGAGCGAATACAAGAGTGCCCAGCCGGTGACGAACGGCAACGGGAACGGCGAGGCCACTGCCGGCGACCCTGACGGAGGCAGCCATTAATCATTTCCAACCCCTTAACCGGATTACGTCTTGAGCACGACAGCAGATCAACGCCCCCCCTTCACCGGAGCCGTTTCCGGAACCGCCCTTCTCGAGGAGGTACGCCCGGCGGATATGCCGCGGCGCCCCATCATTGAGAATGACCGCAGTTTCAGTTGGATAACCCAGAAAATCTGCGGCATTGTCGAGGGCCGGACTCCCACCTGGTGGTGGGTTGCCTTCATCCTCTGCGCGATGATCGCCAGTTTCACCCTGGTGGGCCTGGTCTATCTTGTCTCGGTGGGGACGGGTGTCTGGGGCCTGCGCAACCCGACCTTCTGGGGCTGGGCCATCGTCAATTTTGTCTTCTGGATTGGTATCGGGCATGCGGGAACCCTCATTTCGGCCATTCTCTGCCTCCTGAAACAGAAGTGGCGGACCTCGATCAACCGGGCGGCGGAGGCCATGACCATTTTCGCCGTTGTCTGCGCCGGTATCTTTCCCCTCTTCCATATCGGGCGGGTCTGGTTTGCATGGTGGCTTTTCCCGATTCCGAACTCCAATGCCATCTGGCCGAATTTCCGGTCGCCGCTGGAATGGGACGTCTTCGCCGTCTCGACCTACGGCACCGTCTCGGTTCTGTTCTGGTACATGGGAATGATTCCCGATCTGGCGACGATTCGCGACCGGGTTCCAATGATTTTTGAGGAACGCATGGAGAAGGCGAAATCGGGCCTGCAGAAGGCCTTTGAACGCTTCTATTTCGGTTTCCGGAAGCTGTTCTACGGGGTTCTGGCGATGGGCTGGCGGGGATCGAACCGCCACTGGAGCAACTATGAGATGGCTTACCTGCTGCTTGCGGGGCTGAGTACACCCCTTGTCCTCTCGGTGCACACGGTCGTTTCCTTCGACTTTGCGGTGGCCAACCTTCCCGGATGGCACACAACAATCTTCCCGCCTTACTTTGTCGCGGGGGCCATTTTCTCGGGCTTCGGGATGGTCCTGACCCTGATGCTGCCGTTGCGGGCGATCTTTGGCCTGCAGGACCTGATCACGCAGTACCACATTGACTGCATGTGCAAGATCTGCCTCGCGACCGGTTCCATGGTCGGTTACGCCTACGGGATGGAGTTTTTCATCGCCTGGTACGGGGCCAACCCCTACGAAGGCTTCGCCTTTGTCAACCGGGCCTTCGGGCCCTACGCATGGGCCTACTGGATCATGATCGGCTGCAACGTCATCACGCCCCAGTTCTTCTGGTTCCGCTGGGCGCGGGAGAACCTCTGGCTTGTCTGGATCCTCTCCTGTTTCATCAACCTCGGGATGTGGTTCGAGCGCTTTGTCATCACGGTGACATCCCTGGCCAACGATTTCCTGCCCTCAAGCTGGGACTACTTCAGCCCGACGGTTGTCGACATCATGACCTTTTTCGGGACCTTCGGCCTTTTCGGGGTCCTCTTTCTGCTTTTCATCCGCTTCCTTCCGCTGCTTGCTTTTGCGGAGATCAAATCCGTCTCGCGACAAAGCGATGTCCACCATCATTAAGGGAAGGGAAACGCCATCATGAGTAAACAGTACGGATACCTTGCCCTGTTTGAAACGGCCCCCGAAATCTACCATGCCGCAGTCAGCGTCCGGGAGGCGGGCTTCCGGAAATGGGATGTCCTGACCCCCTTCCCCGTGCATGGGATGGACGGTGCCATGGGCCTGACACGTTCCAAAGTCCCGGTTTTCACCCTTGTGGGAGGGGTTATCGGCTTTTTCACGGGAATGTTCATCGCCTGGTACATGGGGGAGTATGACTATCCCCTGATTGTTGGAGGGAAACCCTTTTTCAGCCCGATCTTTCCTTTCCCGGTGGCCTACGAGTTGACGATTCTCCTTGCCGCCTTCGGAACGCTCGGGGGGATGTTCATCACGAACCGTCTGCCGATGCATTATCACCCGACCATGAATTACGAGAAGTTCCGTCACCTCACGGACGACAAGTTCGCGGTTGTCATCCAGGCTGATGACGCGCTCTTTTCGGAATCCGAGACCCGTTCTTTCCTCGAGAACCTCCATCCGTCGGAGATCGCCCTCATTTCGGAGGAGGAGGCCTAAGCACAATGCGACAATTTTTCCTCATCTATGCCTTTCTTCTCCTCCTGGCGGTGACCATCCTGGGTTTTCGCGGATGCACCTCGGAGAAGCCGCCCCTGGAAATTTTCCCGGACATGGACCGCCAGATGCGCTTCCACGAACAGGGGAGGACCTCATTCTTCCCGGACAACCGGATGGACCGGCAACCGGTGACCGGCACCCTGCCTCATGTCACCGATGAACAGGAAACCTTTGCCCATCTGACTCCGGACAACCGCTTCCGCGAGGATGATTACCTTGCCACCGGGAAGGAGGACGGGGATGAATTTGGAGACGGCATCCCGGTGGAGGCGAGCTACCAGAACATGCAGGCCGGGCAGGAAATCTATGCCATCTACTGCGCCATCTGCCACGGTGATTCGGGCAATGGAAAAGGCGTTATCGCTCAGGAGCGTTATGGCTATCCGACGATAGTGAGCCTCCTTCAGACCCGCATCCTGGATCTGCCGGACGGCGACCTATTCAACACAATCACGAATGGAAAGAACACGATGGGGCCTTACGGAAGCAAGATCCGGATTGAGGACCGCTGGAAGGTCGTGATGTACGTCCGGGCCCTCCAGCGGGCGGCGACGGCCACGACCGAGGATGTTCCGGCGGAAAACAGGGGAGATCTGGGATTATGAGCAGCAGCAGCGATGCCATTTCAACACCGGCGGCCTCGGCGGCGGGAAGCCTCCTTCCCGGGAACCGGGCGACCCAGTTCCTCCTTGCCGGGCTTATCCTGATCGCGCTTTCCGCAGTGGGCCTTTTCACAGGATCGGAGGCGGATCCGGCCCGGCCATTCCTGGGCTGGCTTATCGGCATATCCTTCTGGCTTTCGATCCTCATCGGGATGCTCTTCCTGATCATGATCTGGTGGTTGTTTGATTCGGGATGGTCGGTAGTTGTGCGCCGGCAGCTGGAGCACGCCATCGGGGCCTTTCCCTATCTGGCCCTTATCTTCCTGCCGCTCGTGGTCCTGAGCCTTCTCGCGAGTGATACCGGAACGGTTCCCTGGATCTGGATGGACGGCCAGGCAACGGTGCCCGGGGGGCACGGGACGGTTTCCTCGGATGTGCTTTACGTCCACAAGTCAGGCTTTCTCGACAAGGGATTCTTTATCCTCCGCTATCTCCTCTATTTCGGTGTCTGGTCGATGCTGGCGGTGGGCTTCCGGCGTTGGTCCTTCAACATGGACCGGACCGGTGATCACGCCAATGTTCATCACTCGCGCAAGCTGGCTGCCCTGGGCCTCTTTCTCTGTGCCTTTGCGACCACCTTTGCCTCCATCGACTGGTTCAAGTCTCTGAGTTACCACTGGTTTTCGACCATGTACGGGGTCTGGTCGATGCTGGCGGTGGGCTTCCGGCGTTGGTCCTTCAACATGGACCGGACCGGTGATCACGCCAATGTTCATCACTCGCGCAAGCTGGCTGCCCTGGGCCTCTTTCTCTGTGCCTTTGCGACCACCTTTGCCTCCATCGACTGGTTCAAGTCCCTGAGTTACCACTGGTTTTCGACCATGTACGGGGTCTGGTTCTTCTCCGCCTGCATGCGGGCGGCCCTCTCGGCGACGGTCCTGACCATGTTCTACATGGCATCGCGTCCGGAGGGACTGAAGGACATCCTCAAACCGGTGCATTTCTATCTCATGGGCTGCCTGATGCTGGCCTTCACGGTTTTCTGGGCCTACATCAGTTTCTCGCAGTACTTCCTTATCTACAACGCCAACATTCCCGAGGAAACCTTCTGGTACAACATCCGGGAGGTTGGAACGGACGGCTTGAGGAACAGTTGGTGGTGGGTGAGCATGGGACTGATTTTCCTCCATTTTTTCGTGCCCTTTCTTTTTCTCCTCTGGTACCGCAACAAGTTCGGAAGCAAGTTGAAATTCATCGCCATCTGGATACTGGTGTTTCATTTGCTCGATCTCTATTGGAACATTGTCCCGCAGAAGCTTGCCACGGGCGACCACGGGGCCTACACCATCCGGTCCTTCGGGATCAACTGGGTGGATATAACGATGTTCCTTGGGGTGGGGGCCATAGTCATCTGGTCTTTTCTGCGGTCGACCGCGCGGGAGCGGCCCCTGCCAATTCGTGATCCGCGAATCGAAGAATCCATCAATTGCCATGAGTAACGCAACCCACGACGCTGAGCCTTCCGACCGCAAAATCCTGTTTTCGGCCATTGGCTGGATCGGGGTGATCTTCTGTTTCATTCTCGTGCTTGCGGTGGCCTATCTTCCCAACCGGGCACCCTCCCAATACGAGGAGGACGCCGAGGACCGTTATGAAATCCGCAACGAGGTCCGCGGGGAGCAGGCCAGCCTGGTGGACGCCTACGAGTGGGTCAATCAGGACGAAGGCGTTGTCCGCATACCTGTTGAGCGGGCGATGCGACTGACAGTAGAGGAACTTCGCGCCGAGGGAAGCTCCCGCTCCGAGACGGCACCCTGATGGACTGGAGCGCCTATATTCTCGTCGGGTTTCTCTTCGCCGGCCTGTTTTTCCTCGGGGCCTCCGCAGCCCTGTACTGGGCCCACAAGCACGGACAACTTTCCAACCTCGAAAAGGGGGCGACCTCGATATTTGACGAGGATGAACCCATGGGTGAGGTTACCGACAGTTTCCCCGAAAAGAAGCGGAAAGCCGACAGCGGGGAGGATTCCTGATTGAGCAGAGTTCATCCATGAGCGCGACACCATCCATTCTTGATTCCATAAATCCATCGCAGGACGCCGATACGAGCCTGAAGGCGCGACTCGGGGAGGTTGATGCCTCCATGCGCGTGCCGGCCATGCTTTTCCTGATATCCTCGGTTCTCTGGCTGCTTGCCGGAACGGTTTTTGCCCTTATCGCGGCCATCAAGGCGACCAACCCTGAATTTCTCGGGGCGACGGAGTGGCTCACCTTTGGAAGGGTCCGGTCGGCGCATCTCAACGCCATGATCTTCGGCTGGGGGAACAATGTCATCTTTGCCGTGGCCCCCTGGATCATGGGCCGGCTCTGCCGCGCGCGTATCCGGCACACCAACATCCTCCTTGTCGCCGGGGTCTTCTGGAATATCGCGGTGACGGTGGGAATCATCGGGATCATGAAAGGCGACATGGTCGCGGTGGAGTGGCTGGAAATGCCGGCCTACATCACCCCCCTGGTCGCCATTTCCTATGCCCTTGTGGGGGTTTGGGTCATCATCGCCTTCCGCTGGCGCCAGTCCGATCACGTCTATGTTTCCCAATGGTATCTTCTGGCTGCTTTCTTCTGGCTTCCCTGGCTCTACACGGTGGCCCAGGTGATGCTGGTTTTTGAACCGGCGACGGGCGTCGTCCAGTCGCTGACCAACTGGTGGTTCGCGCACAACGTCCTTGGCCTCTGGCTGACCCCGACCGCTATCGCGGCGGCTTATTACCTTATTCCCAAGGTCCTGGGGAGGCCGATTCATAGTTACTACCTTTCAGTTGTGGGATTCTGGGCCCTGGCTCTTTTCTACAACTGGGCGGGAGTCCATCACCTGATCGGGGGCCCGGTTCCGGCGTGGGTTATTTCAGCCGGTGTTGTCGGCAGCGTGATGATGGTCATCCCGGTGATTGTGGTAGCCATCAACCATCACCTGACAGTGGTGGGGCTGCACAAGCCCGGCTGGGCCAGCCCGACGATCCGTTTTGTCGTCTTCGGGGCCATCAATTACACGGCGGTGAGCCTTCTGGGCAGCCTCATGGCCCTGCGCAATGTGAATGAAGTGACCCACTTCACCCATTTCACGGTCGGGCACGCACACCACGGTGTCTACGCCTTCTTTACGATGATCATGTTCGGTGCGGTCTACTACATGATGCCGCGTCTGCTCCTGCGGGAATGGCCGAATGCCTTCCTCATCAAGGTACACTGGTGGATGTGCGCGATGGGGATCGTGCTGATGGTCGTCGCCCTTCAGGTCGGGGGCTGGATTCAGGGCCTGCAAATGAATGCCCTTTCGGAGGAGGGAACACCGGTTTACACCTTCCTTGAAGTAGTTGAGAACACAAAACCCTGGCTTTGGGGACGGTCGCTATCCGGCCTGATGCTGCTGATCGGTCATATCGCCTTCGCAGTGAATGTGTTCTGGATGGTCTTCAGTCCGAAGACGGAGGCCCAGAAAAGCCAGCCGACCCTGCTCACCCCATCCACCGGACAGAGCTGACGACATGAAAAGTTTACCGCTTCTCTTTTTAGGCATCTTCTTCACTCTCGCCTTCTCATGGACGGGCATCATTCTGACCTCGCATGTGCAGATGAAGGGCCTTGCTCCGGCGACGCCGCAACTTGTCAATGATGACGGCGAACCGATCGAAGGCCCCACCTACCGGGAACGGGGACGGACGGTGCAGGGGGAAAATGCGGAGGGGGTTACGGCGAATCCGCAGCCCTATGTCGGTGAGGCCCAGCGGGGGAAGCTTGTCTACCAGGAAATGGGATGCCTTTACTGCCATTCCCAACAGGTCCGCCGGGAGGGCTTTGGAGCGGATTTCGAGAGGGGTTGGGGGAACCGTCAATCGGTCGCCCGCGACTACATCGAAACGGACCGGGTCATGCTCGGGACCATGCGGACCGGTCCGGATCTCTCGAATGTCGGCCTGCGTTATTCCGAACTCTGGCAGTACCAGCACCTTTACAACCCGCAGATCACCTCCCCGGGATCGACGATGCCGCCTTATGCCTTCCTGTTCGAGGTACAGCCGGTCAGTGAAACCCGTGGGCCATCGCCCGATGCGGTTGAGATCCCGGAGGAGTTCCATCCTGGAGACGGCCTTGAAGTGGTTCCGACACGCCGGGCGAAGGACCTTGTCGCCTATCTGATGAACCTCCAGCAGGACTACGAGTTGCCGGAGATGAAATTCACCCAATAAGGTTTTCCCGCCATGAGCGATTCCCAGAAAGACAAGTATCCGACAGAGGGAAAATCCCGTTCGACCTTCGAGGGGACTAAATTTGACGACAGCGACCTGCAGAGCATCCATTCCCAGCTCATGCGCGAAAAGGAGGAACCGACGGAGAATTTTTCCCCGATGCCCCTATTTCTGGTGGCCCTTTTCATGGGTCTGGCTTTCTGGGCGGGTGTTTACCTCGTGCATTACTCAGGCGACTTTGGCCCTTTTCATTATGACGAGACCCAGAAACCGGGAACGGCCTCCGCAGGCGGACCTCAGGAAATTGACATGATGGCTCTGGGAAGCCGGATTTACAACCAGAACTGTGTTGCCTGTCACCAGTCAGACGGGCAGGGACTTCAGGGGGTCTACCCGACTCTTGTGAATTCCGACTGGGTTCAGGACAGCCCGGAGCGGCTCATCAAAGTGGTGTTGGCCGGCCTTGCGGGCCCGGTGACGGTGAATGGCAACGAATATAACAATGCCATGACCGCCTTCGGGAGGCTCAGCGACCAGCAGATTGCCGCGGTTTTGACCTATATCCGGACGGATGAGGCCTACGAGAACGATTCCTATCCCGTGGAGGAGGAGCTTGTCGCGGAGGTACGCTCCGAATACGGCGAACGCAATGATCCCTGGTCACAGCCGGAACTGGAGGAGATCCATGGCCCGGTAACCGGGGACTGGGAGCCCGACGCCGCGTCGGAGACAGCTAGCGAGGAAGACGACGGGGATGATTCCGGTGAGGCGGCCAGCGGGGAAGACGACGACGGGGATGATTCCGGTGAGACGGAGGAGACGGAGTCGAATGTCGGATCCGACGGGGAAGCCTGAAGGTACGATTCAAGACTTTCCGGTTTCGGGGCTTGGCCGATTGGGCGTTGGCTTTGATTTAGCCTGACCTGCAAGGTTTTGGACAGTCTCCCGGCCTCGCTTCCAAAGCCTTACGGCTTCGGCTACCTTCCTCAAAACGGGTTCCCTGACCGGACAATCTCTCTGCGAAAAGGATCAGTCCTCCGTAGCCGAAACCGTAAGGTTTTGGTCAAACGTTATCAAATTTTCCCTCAACGAGTGCCTTGATCCGCCAGAATCTGGCAGTGAATTTGTCATCTCTCAAATTCAGATCAGGATAACCGGGAATCAGGGTGCCTAGGTAAGGATATTCGAACCAACCCTCAACCAATGCTGATCGCACTGGATTCATTAGGATATAGTTCATGGTGTGAGCAAAGACATTTCTCCGGCGTTCGTGCTCTGTTAAAACATGATCGTATGGCTGTCGTTGCCATCCTGCGGGCCTGATCAAATCACGGCATGCCCGACGCAAAAACTGGGTCGCATTTAACTGGTTGGACTCAGGGGATAATCCGATCCAGATTAAATGGATATGATCGGGCATCAGACAATAAACCGGCACAATCAAATTATATCTCGTGGAGGCGTGGCAAAGGAGTTCTCTGAAAGTCCTGTGGAATCTCTCATCCAGTTCAAAGCTATCCCTGTTCGCGGTTGTATGTGTCCAGAACACATATGCTTTTCCGATATAGTACTGCTCCGGCATCCGAGGGAGTCTTCCTTTCATTTAAGGTTTTTGAAGGGCCCAAAAGCGATTTCCGACCGAAGCGTTTAGTCAATTTAAGGTAGTGTCCAAAGCCTTACGGCTTCGGCTACGGGGCGGCCAAAACCTTACGGTTTCGGCTACGGGTCGGGCGGAAATGGTTATGGGAACGGGCTTCGGCGACGGGGGCCAAAACCGTACGGTTTCGGCTACGGGGGGGGCGGAAATGGTGATGGGCAGGGGCTTCGG
>JAWLGH010000027.1:0-37681 GCA_041685165.1 Oceanipulchritudo sp.
GCGCAAGGACCGGCAGACGGTGTATTACCGGGTGACGCGGAGGGACGTGATGGAGATTTTGGGAACGCTGCACGGCTTGTACTGCCGGGAGGCCTGAGGGGGTCTGGGAGTCCTGGGCGGGATTGATCAAAGGGGAAGGGACTGACGCAAAAGGCGGGAAGGACTGGCGCAGCTGGGAGTATCGGGAGCAGGGCGGGGGAAGTAGAATGCGCCAGATACCTGAACAGCAACGCGCATGAATGAAACAAGCTATGGACGATTTGCGGACGACGGGCGCCGCTATATATTGAGGAAACCCTGTCTGGACCGGCCTTGGATGAACGTGCTCAGCAATGGGCGGTGGTGTTATGTGGCGAGTCATCTCGGGGGTGGATATTCCTTTCTGGACAATCCGACGGTGGGGCGGATCACGCGCTGGCACATTGACGGGACACCCCGTGACACCACGGGAAAATTCCTTTATTTGAAGGACGAGGAGAGCGGGAGATGGTGGACGGCGAACGGATATCCGCCGACGCGTCCACTGGACTTTTGGGAGAGTGAAATCGGGCTTGGGTACAACGAGATCCGGGCCGAGGCGGAGGGCATCGGATCGCGGATGCGATATTTCTGTCCGATGCCGGATCCCGCAGTGACGGGCGGGGTGGGGGATCCCTGCCTGATCTGGCAGGTGGAACTGGAGAACCGGAGTGACCGTGAACGTCGGATATCGGCCACGGGCTATGTGGAGATGGCGCTGGGGAACTGGAATGAGGACACCTCGTGGCGTGAATTCTACATCCTTTTCAATCGTCAGGCCTTTCTTGGCAACGCCCTCCTCACGCGGGCGACGATGTGGGTGAAATACGAGGGAGGCTGGCAGGCGATGAACGAGGCGGGGAACAATATTCCCTTTGAGCATGGTGTCTTCCTGGCATCCTCGGAGGTCCTTTCGGGATATGAAGGGGACCGTCATGGCTTTGTTGGTTCGTACCGGGACCTTGCCGATCCGGAGGCGATGGAACGGGATGGCCTGGGCGCGCATGCGAGCACGGGCCGTGATGCCTGTCATGCCCTCGAGCACCGATTCACGCTGGCACCGGGCGAGCGGGTGCGTTTTGTCCTCCTGCTGGGAGCGGTTCCTTATGATGCCGGGGACACGGGTATACTCGGGGAGCGTTACCTTGGATGGGAAAAGGCGGAGGCGGCCTTTGCCGCGAACCAGGCCTACTGGGAGACGGTGACGGCGACGCCCCGGATCCGGACGGCGGACCGTTCGATGGACAGCCTCATCAACTACTGGTACAAGTACCAGGGGGCGAACCTCTCCTGGTGGAACCGCAACCCGGGCTATTGTTATTTCGGGATCTACAATTTCGGTGTCCGGGATGCCTGCCAGGATGCGGTAAGCCGGCTTTCGCAGGACCCGGCATGGGTGCGCCAGCATATCGTTGAACGGATCATGATCTGGCAGTTCGAGGAGGGCGACTATGCGCACGGGGGAAACTTTGTCTCGATGATGGGAACGCGGACGCGCCACTCGGACGACCCGATCAATCCCCTGTTTATCCTCGCCCACTATGTCCGTGAGACGGGGGACTACACAATCCTGGACGAGGAGACGGCCTTTGCGCACACCCGTGGTGAAAAGACGGCGACAATCTATGAGCACATCCTTCTTGGTCTGGACTACTTTTTCAGCCGGTTTTCGGAGAGGGGATTGCCCTTGATGTTGAAAGCGGACTGGAATGACGCCCTTGACCAGATGGGGCACCGGGGCCGGGGCGACTCGATCATGCTGGCCTGCTGGGCGATCCACTGTATCGAGCGATTTTACTGCTGCATGGAACACAGGAAGGATCCCCGCCTGGACGAATTCCGGAAGAAAGTGGAGGCCCTGCGGGAAACGGTGAACGCGATTGGCTGGGACGGTGAATGGTACCAGCGGGGGATGCATGATGAGGGATGGATCCTGGGAACAGAGGAAAATGAATACGGGAAAATCTGGAGCAATCCGAACAGCTTCGCGATCATTTCCGGAACCGCCCCGGAGGAGCGGCGGGAGAAGATTTACGCGTCCTTTGAACGGCATCTCGATGATCCCATTGGCGGGTACACCTTTCATCCGCCTTTCATGGAGCCGGAACCGAAAGTGGGGGTTCTCTCCCGTTTTGCCCCTGGAACGAAGGAGAACGGATCCATTTTCGGTCACAGCAGTCGCTGGCGCATCTGGGCCGAGTGTTATGGGGGCCGCGGAGACAAGGCCTATGAGCTGCTCGACCGGATGAGCCCGATAACCCGGCACGAGGCCGATCCGGATCTGTACCGGATCGAGCCTTATGTGGCCTGCCAGTTTATCTATTCCCGCGAGTCGGACCGGTACGGTGAAGGATCCCACTCCTGGGCCACGGGGACGGCGGCCTGGTCGCTTATTGTTGTCTGGGAATGGGTTTTCGGGGTGAGGCCGGAACCGGGGGGCCTGCGCCTCGATCCCTGCCTGCCGTCGCATTGGACGGAGGCTTCAATGGAGCGGACCTACCGAGGGTCGACCTACCGCATTTCCATCCGCAAACCGGAGGGAATCTGCAAAGGGAAAGTGACCGTGAAGCTTGATGGCTCTTGCCTGCCGGGGACCCTGATTCCGGCTTCGGGGCTGAGCGGAATTCACGATGTTGAGGTTCTTGTTGAGGCGGTTGATTCCTGAAGCGGGGTGGGGGTCAATCCGCGGAAGATGCATTGAGGGGATGCTCAAGGCGCACACCGAGGGCCTTGGCGGCCTTGCGGAACGACGCGTCCGGGAAGCGGGTGGAGATAAGGGCCTCGACCTGTTCGAGGGTCGCAAAGGTTAGCAGGGAATCGTCGTTGAGCTTGTGCGGCATGGCGAGAATGATCGTCCGCCGTCCCTGCTCGACCATGGCCTGTTTGATAAGGGCTTCAGCGGGATGGGCCTCCATCAGCTCCATGCGCGAGGAGACGCCTTCGACTCCGAGGATGGTGAGGTCGGCGGATTCGCTGCGCAGCATGTCGCAGGCGCGACCGCCGACAACGGTGTTGGACTTTGAACGGAAGTGACCACCGACGCAGATGATCTCGCCCGGAAACTGGCTTTCGCGAAGGGCTGCGATGACGGAGAGGCTGTTCGTGACGACCCGGAGCTTTTTGCCCGAGAAGAAGGGTATCATGGCGAAGGTGGTGGTGCTGCCGTCGATAAAGATTGTCATGCCCTCCGTGACGTACTTTTCGGCGGCCAGCTTCGCTATCTTGAGCTTGGCCTCCTGATCCTCTGCGGAGCGTTCCTCAAGGCTTTTTTCGGAGTGGAATCCCTCCAGGATAAGGCCTCCCTTGGCAGTCCGCTTGACCAGTCCCCGATCGCTCAGGGTCTTGATATCGGCTTCAATAATGGAGGATTTGCTCCCGGTCTCGGCGATTATTTCGTGAATGGGAACAACGTGGCGATCCTCGAGAAGGTCGAAAATCTTCCGCCAGCGTAACCAGCGGTTCTCTTTTCCCTGGGCCGTGTATTTTCGGAAGAAATTCATCTGTGTTGACTCAGCATATTCGGTTGTTTGATTAGCCTTCAGGCGTCCTCTTGGCAAAGCCAGAATGCGGGGATTCGCGATTTTACCGAACTTTGGAGTTTCTGGTAAGAGATTCGGCGAGGTCGTTTTAATCCCTGATCCCTCTGCAGGGTGTAAGGAGCGTCACATGCTGCGGGAAGACGGAGCGCCGTCCGGATTCTCCCCCGGATAAGGAAGGGCGGTTTGAGGGTTGCCTCGCTGAGGGGGGGGATTATAAAGGCCATATGTCTGACCACGTATATAAAAAAGTAGAAATCGTGGGTTCCTCGAAGGAATCCCTTGAAACCGCCATTTCCAACGCTGTTGAACGTGCCTCCCAGAGCCTGCACAACCTGCGCTGGTTTGAGGTCAAGGAAATCCGCGGCCATATAAATGAAGGCAAAGTGGATCACTGGCAGGTGGGAGTGAAAATCGGCTTCACGCTCGATGATTCCGGGGATGGGGCCTAGGGCCGTGTTCATCTTCTCTGGAATTGCATTCAACCCCTCGTTTACAGGAACCTATGAAACAAGATCAGAAACATAAAACGGCCGCGGTAATCCTTGCTGTCCTCGGACTCGCCATTGGCATCATTGGGATATCCGCCATGCTGGCTCCTCCCGTCATAACCGGCATTGGTTTTCTGGTCCTTGCCTGGGCCCTTTACTGAAGCTTGCCGGCTTTACCCCGGAAACGAGGTTTCCTGCAGGTTATGGAGGTTATCCAGGACCCTGCATGAGCATGCTTGACAAGATGTGCCCCCACCGGGACTCGAACCCGGATTGACGGTTTAGGAAACCGCAGTTCTATCCATTGAACTATGGGGACTTTCTGATTCTGGTAATCAACTGGA
Source organism: Oceanipulchritudo sp. (assembly GCA_041685165.1). Lineage (GTDB taxonomy): Bacteria > Verrucomicrobiota > Verrucomicrobiia > Opitutales > Oceanipulchritudinaceae > Oceanipulchritudo. The sequence continues at coordinate 4,390 of JAWLGH010000027.1, forward strand.
TACGGAGCTTCGCCGTCCATGGTGGAGCCTGATTACGCAGGCCCCCAGCCCGGGGGCGGGATTATCGTGGCTTGTTTATGCGGGATTCGGATGATCAGGCAAGAGGGAATCCAAAAACCTTCAAAGGCTTCTCCAGAGAGTCAATCGGGTTTTCCAAAGGCCCATCGGGGCCAAGCTGCTGGTGCCGAATCCATTTTACGGGGATAACCTTTCCGATGGAAAGAGGCAGTAAGACGCGCTCAATCAACCCTTGTCCTTTTGTGTACATGGCTCTCGCCCTGTCCGGGGAATTAAAATGGGAGAAGCCTAATAGCCAAGGTGTTTGTCGATGACGTTTTCCATGGGCTCACCTTTCTTGAAGCGTTCCATGTTGCGGATGAAGTAGGCGAGGGCCTGCTCGAGGTAATCCGTTGCGAAGCCCGAGCAGTGGGGGGAAATGATCATATTGTCGAGATCCCAGAGCGGGGAGGTCGCGGGCAGTGGCTCCGTTGCGAAAGCGTCGCATCCGGCCCCATGGATCCTGCGATTCCTGAGCGCATCAGCGAGGGCGGCCTCATCGACATGGGAACCGCGCCCGATATTGATGAAAATCGCGTCGCGGCGCATGAGGGAAAACTGCCGTTCGCCCATGATCCCTTCGGTCCCGGGTGTCTTTGGCAGCACCAGGACCACCACACCGCTCTCGGGAAGCAGGGAATCGAGAGCGTCGAGCCCGTGCATGGCATCAAAATCCGGCCCGCCCCGGTCGGGATTGCGTCGGATACCAACCGCGCGCATACCGTGTGCGCGGCCAAGGCGGGCAATATGCGACCCGATGGCGCCCGCCCCGACGACGAGGAGGGTCCGGCCGCTCAAGCCGACAAGGTCATCCTTTTCCGGCCTGACCCATTGATGCCTCTTCTGGTTCGGTATAAAGCGCAAAAACCCCCTGCTGAGCATGAAGATCATGGCAAAGGCCTGTTCACTGGCCTGGGCTGCGTGCATGCCGGAAGCGTTGGTGATGACAAAGGGGAGGTTGGCACGGTCGGGCCGATCCAGTATCCAGTCCACGCCGGCGGAGAGCTGGTGATGCCACTTGAGTGAGCCGGCATCGAGAAGCGCGTCCTGGACATTCCAGCCCACGTTGACCACCACCTCCGTCACCCGGTCCGGCTCCTCTTCCAGGGGATTCGGGGACATCCAGAGGTCGTATCCGGAGACGGCTTTTTCAATCTGTTCCCTGGTTTCCGCACTGAGCTGTGCGGGATCAATCTGTAGAAGTATCACGGGCATGGTGACGGCAGGTTGGGAAGACCCGGGGTGGATGACAAGCCTGTGAAGGTTTCCTCCCATCGGCATCCTTCCGTGCCGATCCACCAGGCCGTGCAGGGAAGCCACCCCCGTCGACGATTTGCCGGGATGAAGGAATCAAGTCTCCTTTGCCTGTATCTGAAAAGGGAGGCGAATGGAATTGCCACTGAATAGAGCTCTTTTTACCCTTGAGCGCTAAATGAAGAAGATCGCACTTGGAACCGACCATGCCGGCTTCAAATTAAAGGAAGCCGTAAAAGCCCATTTGTCCTCGAAAGGATACCAGGTTAAGGACTTTGGAACGGATAATGAGGATCCCGTGGATTATCCGGACTTTGTCAGGCCTGCTGCGGAAAGTGTGGCTGGAAAAGGTTGTGATCTGGGCATTGTTTTCGGGGGTAGCGGAAACGGGGAGGCGACTGTGGCCAATAAGGTAAGGGGAATCAGGTGCAGTCTATGTTATGACGAATGGAGTTCCCTGATGGCCAAAGAGCACGGAAATGCCAATGTCATCGCGCTGGGCGGGCGGGTGGTCTCGGAGGAAAATGCAATTCACCTCGTGGAGACATGGTTGAATGCCGCATTCCAGGGAGGAAGGCATCAACGACGCATCGATAAAATTGAAAAGCCGACAGGGGAAAGCGGGCAGGGGTGAAGACGGGGAGCTTCATTGGCGCGGCCAAGCCGTATAACCGTGTCCTCGCGGGAAGGAAGACCGCACGGGAATGCGACCGGTTGCCGGCCGGGATGCTGCGGTTCCTTTCTCTGCAAGGTGAACGGGTGCGGATCCGCTTCTGACGCGGGAAGAAGCGCCCGGGCAGGGCGATTTGACTTGGGGCATCGGATCGGTAGTCTATGCGAGTGCCATCCGGTTACACAGTTCATGAGGGAATCAATCTCCTTACTGCCTTTTCATTTCTGATTTTTGGATTCGGGTGTTTTGCCTCGGCCCGGATGAAGGGTGAATTCCGGAGATATGGGCTCGGTCGTTACCGACTGACCACAGGGGCCCTCCAGGTCGCGGGGGCCCTCGGCCTGCTTGCGGGCACGCAGGTCGCCTTCATCGGATTCGCGGCCTCCCTGGGATTGAGCGTCCTGATGCTTCTGGGTGTCAGGGTGCGGCGGAGAATAGGCGACACCTGGTGGCAGTCATTCCCGGCCCTATTCTATTTCCTCCTCGCTGGGATCCTCTGCTTCAATTATCTCTCGGCGATCCTATCCCAACCCGCCTGCTGAGCAGGCTTTCATACACAGGCCAGAACGAGGATTGCAGCGGAACAGGCCAGGAGAAAGAGGGAGGGAATCCAGCGATTGAAGGGATCCTTGATCCTGAGGTGCATACTGACGGCTCCGAGCATAAGCAGGGCCATGAGGGCGGCCGCGGGTGCGACGAGAACGGGAAACCAGATGCCGGCGAGGAGGGCGATGGCCGAACCCACCTTCAAGACCCCTATAAGATAGAAAGACCATTCGGGAAGCCCGTAGGCGGTGAATTCATCTTTCAGGCTTCCGGCATTGCCACCCCGGTAGGGGGTTGATTTTCCAGCCCTGAGCAACCACACATTGAGGATTCCCAGGCCGATAATAACTTGGAGGATAATGGAAAACGTATGGGCCATTATTCAACTAATCTCATCTTCGGGTTTCTGCAAGTTTCCGAGGTAAACGGGAGGAACCATGGAAGCTAAATTATCCAACCTGTTGCGCAAGCGCACATTTCGGACATAGTGCGCGAACATGGCCAACAATGTATACGGAGAACCCCTGGTATCCTGCAGCCTTGACCCCCTGACCGGATTCTACCGTAACGGACATTGCGATACCTGCGGGGAGGACAGGGGAATGCATGTCGTCTGCGCGGAAATGACAGAAGCCTTCCTTCACTTTTCCGCGGAGCGCGGGAACAACCTTCTTGAACCGTTACCAGAGTATGGCTTCCCGGGTCTCAAGGCGGGGGATTTCTGGTGCCTCTGTCTGACGCGCTGGCTGGAAGCCTACAAGGCGGGACTGGCTCCTCCGGTAAAGCTGGAGGCCACCCATGCCAGCGTGCTTGAATTTGTGGACCTTGAAGTCCTGGAACAGTTTGCGATATCCTGACGACGGTGTGCGTCCTGATTCCATGAAGCATGCCTTTGCAAAGAAGCGGGATTCATGGTTACCCGGGGCAGTGGCATGCCTGGCGTTGCTGACTCTTGGCGGTTGCGCGCACGAGGGGACCGTACGGGAGGCTCCGGTGGAGACCCCGGAGAGCTTTTCCCGTGCCGGAGAGGCATTCGTCCCTGAAGCCTGGTGGGAAAGCTTTGGAAACGACGATCTGAACCGGATAGTGGAAGACGCCTTACGGGATAACCTCGACTTGCGGGCGGCCTGGCAGCGCCTGCGGGAAGCCCAGGCGGTTGCCGAGCGGGCCTCCGCCGACCTTTGGCCCAGCGTTGATGGGGATGCCGGGGCGGCGATGCGCCAACCGGAGTTTGAGGACGGTGACCAGCTCCGGCTGGGACTCAGCGCGGACTATGAAGTGGACCTCTGGGGGCGTATCCAGGCCCTCAGTGAGGCGGAACGGTTTCGCGTTGAGGCCACACGCGCCGACTACGAGGCAGCAGGCCTGTCCCTTTCCGCGGAAGTTGTCCGGAGCTGGTTTCAGCTGACGGTCATCGGCCAGCAGCTCGATCTCCTGCGTGAACAGGTTTCCACGAACGAAAACGCGCTGGAGCTGCTCAGAAACCGCTTTGAGAGCGGCCAGATACGCCGGGTTGACGTCCTTCGCCAGGAACAGTTGCTGGAGGAGACGAGGGCCCGCACGGCATTGGAAAATGCCCGCTTGCAGGTGATCCGGCATCAACTCGCGGTCCTTCTGGGGCGTTCAGCGAGGGAACCGCTTCCCGGACGGGTAGACAGCCTTCCCGCGCTTCCGCCGCTCCCGGCAACAGGTCTTCCCGCGGAACTCCTTCAGCGCCGACCCGATGTCCGCAGCGCCTATTCCGGGTTGATGGCCGCCGACCGGGATCTGGCCGCGGCCGTGGCCAACCGGTATCCACGCCTGTCACTGAGCGCTTCCATCGAAAGCTTGGAGAATGATGAAACCGCCCTCTTTGACGAATGGGTCCGCAACCTCGCGGCAAGCCTGGTGGTCCCGCTGATTGACGGGGGCCAGCGCCGGGCCGAAGCGGCCCGGCGGGAGGCCTTGCTTGAAGCGCGGTTGATGACCTATGGGCAGACCCTGCTCACGGCCACGGCGGAGATTGAGGACGCCCTCGTGCAGGAAGAACGCCAGCAGGAACGACTGCGTCACATAGAGGCCCAGGCGCGTCTTGCAGGCGCATCCTACCGGCAACTCCGCGAGGAATACATTAACGGGATGTCCGGCTACCTTGACGTGCTTACTTCGTTGACGGACCAGCAGCGCCTGAAAAGGGAGCTCCTCGAGGCCCGCCTGAACCTCTACGAATTCCGGATTGCCCTCTACCGGGCCCTTGCCGGAGACGTCCCCAAAACCCTCTTGGAAAGCGAATAGATGATGACCTTTAGAGGCAAACTGACTCTCCTGCTCTGCGGGATCATTGGATTCCTTACGGCCGGTGCGCTCCTTCTCATCTTCACGACCGAGCCGACGGCGACCCGCAGCGGCGCCACCCGGACAACCCCGATGCTGGTCGACGTGACCAAGGCGGAATCGGGCACCTGGCGACCGGTCCTCCACGCCACGGGGACGGTTGTTCCGGAGAGGGAAATCAATCTCGGGCCGCGCGTCGGGGGGGCGATCCTTGAGGTTGCGGAAACCTTTACGCCGGGAGCGGTCGTGGAGAAAGGCGAGCGGCTCCTCCAGATTGATCCGGCCGACTATGAAACCGCTTTACAAAGCCGCCGCAGCGACCTCCGGGAGGCGGAAGCCGAGCTCGACCTGGAGCTGGGCCGCCAGATTGTCGCGGAAAAAGATTACGCCATGCTGGAGGATGACCTTTCGGCGGAAAACCGCCAGCGGGTCCTGCGCCAGCCACAGCTCAACATCGCGAGGTCACGCGTGGAGGCATCCGAGGCGGCCCTTCGGCGGGCGGAACTGGATCTGGAACGGACGACGATCCGGGCGCCCTTTGATGCCCTGATCCTGAGCCGCGATGTGAATCTCGGATCGCTTGTTTCCCCGGGTGACCTGCTCGGTCATCTCCTTGGGATACGGAGTTACTGGGTGGAAACCACGCTTGCCCTTTCGAAGCTGAGTTGGATCCAGTTTGCGGAAAAGGGCCGGGCGGAGGGCTCTCGGGCGCAAATCCGGAACCGCAGTTCATGGCCGGAAGGGGTGGTGCGCGAGGGCCGGATGGATCGCTTCATCGGTGCCCTTGACGACCGCACCAGGATGGCCCGCCTGCTGGTACGGGTTGAGGATCCCCTCGCTTTGGACGAGGCCTCCAAGGACCTCCCGGAGCTGGTCGCGGGTTCCTACGTCGAGGTGGCCATTGAAGGACGTCCGCTCGCGGAGTCGATCCGCCTGGAGCGGGACCTTCTGCGCATGAATGACACCGTCTGGGTCATGAAGGACGGGACCCTTGAGATCCGTGAAGTGGAGGTGATCCTGCGCGACCGGGACCACGCCTACATCGGCAGCGGCCTTGAGGCCGGTGAACGGGTGGTGGTGACCAACCTTGCCACGGTTGTGGAAGGCGCTCCCCTGCGCCTTGATGGAGACGATTCATGACCTCGCCAGGGAACACGAAAGAATCCCCTTCCCGGGAGACAACCGGGCCGATTGCCTGGATGGCCCGAAATTCCATTGCCGCCAACCTCTTGATGATCCTCCTCCTCGGGGGCGGGGTCTGGACCGCGTTGACGATGCAGAAGGAAGTCTTTCCCCAGTTTGCCCTCGACGTGGTTGATGTGACAGTGGCCTATCCCGGGGCTGCTCCGGCCGAAGTTGAGCAGGGCATCCTGCGCCCGGTCGAGGAGGCCGTCCGGGGTGTCCAGGGAATCCGGGAAATGACCTCGACCGCCCGCGAAGGCAGTGGTTCGGTGACAATCGAACTGGTGCCGGGGACCAACCGCATGAAGGCCTTTCAGGACATCGACCAGGCGGTCAACCGGATCCGGACCTTCCCCGACGACATTGAGGAACCGGAAGTGCGCCTGCGTTCACGCCAGCGGGATGTCATGGAACTCGGCCTCTACGGGGAGGTCGACATCCGCACCCTGAGAATGCTTGCGGAGCGGCTCCGGGACCGCCTCCTCGCCGATCCGGCGATCACCCAGGTGGAACTTGGAAACGTGCCGGACTACGTCACCCATGTTGAGATCCCCGAGCACCGTCTCCGGGAACACGGACTCACGCTGGGGGAGGTGGCCGGTCTCATCCGCTCCTCGAGCGAGGACATTCCCGCCGGATCGGTCGATACCAGCGCGGGGGAAATCCTCCTCCGGATGAAGGAACGTCGCCAATGGGCGGAGGAGTTCGGAGGTATTGAAATCATCAGTACAGATGACGGTTCGCCGGTCCGCCTCTCCGACCTCGGGACGATCACCGACGGGTTCGAGGAATCGGGGTTTCATTCGCGATTCAACGGGCAGCCCTCGGTGGAGCTGGAGATATTCCGGATCGGCTCGCAATCCCCGCTTGAGATCGCGGAACGAGTTCCCCCCATCCTTGATGAGTTCCGCACCAGCCTTCCCCCGGGAGTCGATATCCGCATCGACAGCAGCCGGGCCCGGGACTACGAGCAGCGCCTTTCCCTCCTCCTTGAGAACGGGTTCATGGCCATCCTGATCGTCCTCCTCATCCTCGCCGTCTTCCTCGAGATGCGGCTTGGATTCTGGGTCATGATGGGGATGACGATATCCTTTGTCGGGGGGCTGGTCTTCCTTCCGGGAATCGGGGTCAGCATCAACATGATCTCCATGTTCGCCTTCCTTGTCGTCCTGGGGATAGTCGTCGACGACGCCATTGTCGTGGGGGAAAACGTCTACGAGTACCGGCAGCAGGGGGACGACCACCTGACCGCTGCCATCCGCGGGGCCCGTGAAATGGCGGGCCCCGTCACCTTCAGCATCCTTTCGACAATCGTGGCCTTCATCCCCCTGCTCTTTATCCCGGGGACCACGGGCAAGTTCTGGTGGCCTTTGCCCGCGGTGGTGATTGTTGTCCTCGCACTCTCCCTCATGGAGGCCCTGTTTATCCTTCCGGCGCACCTTGCCCACAGCTCGAGCCGGTCGCGGACCCGCCTCGGCAGGCGCTTCCACAACTGGCAACAGGCTTTCTCGGACGCCTTCCGGCACTTTGTAAACACCCGTTACCGGGCTTTTCTCAACCTGTGTCTGAAATATCGCTACATAACCGTATCGGGGGCCTTCGCGCATTTCCTGATTGTCGGGGGGTACGCCCTCAGCGGCCACATGGGGATGATCATGATGCCGGAAGTCGCGGCGGACGAAGTCGAGGCCGGCATCCGCCTCCCGGTTGGAACGACGACCGACCAGGCCGGCCGTGTCGCCCTTGAGGTGACGGCGGCGACGCGCAGGATGTTCGACGAGCACAACCTCGACGCCGTGGCGGAGGGAATCAAGACAAACGTCCGCGGACAGAGTTTCATCGATGTGGAGATTGTCATGAAACCGCCGGATGAACGGGAGATGACGGCCAATGACGTGATCGCCCTCTGGCGGGATGAAATCGGCGACCTTGAAGGTGTTGACCAGATCAGTTTCGAGGCGGAACGTGGCCCCGGAGGATGGAGGCCAGACATCAGCGTCGATCTCAGCCATTCCAGTATCGACGTCCTGGAGGCGGCAAGCACGGCCTTTGTCGGGCGGATGGAGGCCTTTGACGAGACCCGTGACGTGAACGACAACTACAACAAGGGAAAAGCCCAGTTTGACTTCAGCCTCCGGCCGGAGGGACGCCGCCTTGGGCTGGTGCCGGAGGAAGTGGGCCGGCAGGTGCGGGACGGGTTCTACGGTGCGCTGGCCCTGCGCCAGATCCGCGGGACGAACGAAGTCGAGGTCCGGGTGAAGTTTCCCGAGGAAGAGCGGGAAACCCTGCAAAGTTTTGAGGATTTCATTATCCGCACGCCCGGGGGAGTCGAAGTCCCCCTTCTCGATATCGCCACCCTGAAGAGAGGAGAGGCTTTCACCTCGATCAACCGCAGGGACGGGCGCCGGATCGTGAATGTAAGCGCGGACGTGGAGCCCAAGACGGCACTGACACGGGTCGTCGATGCCCTGCGGACGGAAGAGCTTCCGGGGTTGCGCGCCGATTTCCCCGGCATAACCTGGAGCTTTGAGGGCAGCGAGGCCGAGATGAGGCGTTCGACCGAGGCTCTCTGGGGCAGTTTCCTGCTCGCCATGGGCGTCGTCTATGCCCTTCTGGCCGTGGCTTTCGGGAGCTATCTCCAGCCCCTTATCGTCATGATGGCCATACCTTTCGGGATTGTCGGGGCCGTCATGGGCCATATCCTGCTCGGTTTCGACCTCTCGCTTATCAGCTTCATGGGGGTGATCGCCCTTTCCGGGGTGGTGGTCAACGATTCGCTCATCATGATCGACTTTGCAAACCGCCAGCGTGCCGGGCACGGTGTTTTCGAGGCCATCCACCTTGCGGGAATCCGACGCTTCCGGCCAATCATCCTGACCACCCTGACAACCTTCGGGGGCCTGACCCCGATCATCCTCGAGACCTCGACGCAGGCCGCCTACCTGATTCCGATGGCGATCTCACTCGGCTTCGGGATCGCCTTTGCCACCAGTATCATCCTCGTGCTCGTGCCCTGCCTCTACCTCATTCTCGAGGACCTGCGTGGCCTTCTCCCGCGGCGCGGGCCGGGCGCTCACACGAGGGCCTGATGAAGGATTTCGACGGGATGGAGGGAGGAGCGGCCGGTCCCGTCATGGATCTGGTGCCGGCAACTGGTTCCGGGGGCGGCGATAAGGGTTGATTCGCCGGCCTCGCGGACGGCGGGAAAGAGAACAAGCTCCCCGACCTGCATGGAGAGGCCGTAGTGCTCTGACTCATAGCCGAAGGACCCGGCCATGCCGCAGCAGCCGCTGGGAATCAGCTCAACCGTGTAGTTGCGTGGCAAAGACAGAGCGTCGATGCTTCCCCGGGGACCGTGGAGGGCCTTCTGGAAACAGTGGGCATGCAGCTTCAGGCGGCGGCATTCGGTGGTGAAGGCATCGGATGAGATCCGCCCGGCGGCGGCTTCCCGGGCGATGAAGGCCTCCACCATGTAGCAGTGCGGCGCCATCGCCCGGGCTGCCTCGCGGAGGGCGGGATCGACAAGATCGGGGGCCTCGTCGACAAAGGTCAGGATCCCGGAAGGTTCCGCCCCGACCAGGGGACGCTCCGCGGAGATCCTTGCCCCGAGGAGGCGGACATTGGCGTTGATGGGTTTCCTCGCCTTGCGCACCAGCCCCTTTGAGAGCCAGGTGCGCCCGCTTTCGCTGACCTCCGGGAGCTCGACGGCATAGCCCAGGCGTTCAAGGAGCTCGACGGCCTTGATGCCGATCTCCGCATCATTGTAGTTGGTGAACTCATCGTTAAAAAAACAGACCGAACCGACGGAGCCGGCGTTTTTGTGGGGCACATGGGAACGGAACCAGGAGGCAAGGGTCTTCTTTGGGAGGAGGGGAATGCTGCGGTCCGGGTGGAAGCCGACGAGGCGGTTGAGAACCCGTCGCAGGGGGACGGAGCCGAAGAGGATGTTCCATGCGCCGGGGAGGCGGGAGGCGAGGGCCTGGGACCGGGCGTATCCGGCAATCATGCGGGTGCGCAGGGGAATACCGTTGGCATCGAGGTAATGCTGCGTGAATTCGGCCTTCAGCCGCGCCATGTCGACTGTCGAGGGGCACTCCTTCTTGCACCCCTTGCAGGAGAGGCAGAGGTCGAGGATTTCCTTGACCCCGGGATTGTCGAAGACGGAGCGGCGGGCCTCCCCGGCTCCCTCGGTGAGGGCCTGGCGGAGCATGTTGGCCCGTGCACGGGTGGTGTCCTTTTCATGGCGGGTGGCCATGTAGCTGGGGCACATCGTCCCGCCGGCAAGGTGGGTTTTGCGGCAGTCGCCCGAGCCGTTGCACATTTCGGCCGCCCCGAGCATCCCGCCGGTGGAGGACCAGTCAAAAAAGGTGGCGGGCTCTTCTGTACGCTGTCCGGGGACAAAGCGGAGGTGGCTGTTCATCGGAGGCGTGTCGACGATTTTGTTCGGATTAAAAATGCCATCGGGGTCCCAGCACCGCTTGACGGCGACAACGAAGCCGTAGTTGCGTGATCCGATCATCTCCTCGAGGAATTCGCCGCGAAGGCGCCCGTCGCCGTGTTCTCCCGAGAGGGAGCCCCTGTACTCCCGGACCAGTTCAACAATGGTGCGGGCGACCTCGCGGAAGGTGCGGTTGCCCTCGCTCGTCTTGAGGTTGATGATCGGGCGCATGTGGATTTCACCGGAACCGGCATGGGCGTAATGGACGCACTGGATGCCGAATCGCTCCTGAAGGCGTCGGTTGAATTCACGAATGTAATCGGGGAGGTCCTCAACCCGGACCGCGGTGTCTTCGACCACCGGGACCGGCTTGGCATCTCCCGGCATGTTGGAGAGAAGCCCGAGGCCGGCTTTGCGGAGATTCCAGATTTTCACGGTGTCGGCGCCAAAAAGGACCGGATAGGCGTATCCCAGGCCGGCTGCCTTCATTTCAGCGGTAATCTCATCTGTGACACGGCGCACCGCCTCCTCGCTCCCGCCACGGATCTCGGTCACGAGCACGGCAGCCGGGCTCCCCTCGAGGAAAAAGCGGTTCTCGCGGTGCTCGAGGCTGCGCTCGGTGCATTCCAGAATGTAGTGATCAATCAACTCCACGGCAAAGCAGTCGTACCGGACGCAGATCCGGGTTGCCCGAAGGGCTTCGTCGATGGACGCGAACTGGGCGCAGAGGAGCCCGTCGACGGGGGGAGGGAGGGGATTGCAGCGAAGTTTCATCTCTGTGACGAGGCAGAGGGTGCCCTCGCTTCCGGCAATAAGGCGGGCGAAATTGAAGGGTTTGTCGCTCTCCGCATCAAAACAGGCCGCGTCCATAAGAAGGTCGAGCGCATAACCGGTGTTGCGCCTCGTAATGGAGGGATCCGGAAACCCTTCCCGGATGGACTGGCGCCTGGCGGGATCACCGAGGAGCCCGGCGATGTGCTGGTAGAGGCGCGTCTCAAGGCAATCCGGACCGGCGCAGCGGGCCGCGAAGGCTTCGCGGTCGAGCGACCCGAAAACAGCTTTTGAGCCGTCTGAGAGGAGGGCCGTGACCTCGATGACCTGATCCCTCACGCTCCCGTAGCGAATGGAGTTGGAGCCGCAGGAATTGTTCCCGAGCATCCCGCCCATCATGGCCCGGTTCTGGGTCGAGGTCTCCGGGCCAAAAAGGAGACCCTGGGGCTGGAGGGCCATGTTGAGCTCGTTGCGGATCACGCCCGGCTGGCAACGGACCCAGCCTTCATCGGCGTTGATCTCGAGGATGCGGGTAAAGTGTCGCGAAAGGTCGAGAACAATGCCGTTTCCGACAACCTGTCCGGCAAGGGAGGTCCCCGCTGTGCGCGGGATGAGGCCGATTTTTTCCCTTCCGGCAAAAGCGATGAGCGTTCCGAGGTCCTCCTCGGATTCCGGGATGGCCACCGCAAGAGGCCATTCCTCGTAGGAGGAGGCATCGGTGGCGTAGATGCGACGCATGGCCTCGTCGGTGTGGAAGTCCCCTTGAAGGGCGGATTTCAGGTGCTGGAGATCAGGTGCCGGAGGGAGCAGACTCATGGCCCCGATGGTTTAGGCAAGCTCCCCGCTGAAGTCGATCCTCCTTTTAACCACGCGTGTGCCTGTTGAGTTGGGGTTGCTTTCCCATGAGGGACCTTTCATGCTCTGAGGATGAGTTCAAAACTAGCAGTACAACTGTTCACGCTCCGCGAACACACGAGAACCGCCTCCGAACTGGCGAAGACGCTCGAAAAAGTTGCCGCCATGGGCTATCCGGCGGTACAGGTTTCCGCCGTGGGGGCGATGAACGCGGAGAACCCCGAGGTCGACGCCCGCGAGATGCGCCGGATGCTTGATGACAACGGGTTGGCCTGCATTGCGACCCACCGGCCATGGGACGCCCTGGTGGACAATCCGGAAGCAGAGATCGAATTTCACCGTATCCTCGGATGCGATTACTGCGCCATCGGGGGGATACCCGGAAACTATGAGCGCAGTTATGCCGGTTACCGTTCCTGGCTTGCCGACGCGCGGACGGTGATCGCCAACCTGGGAGCGGCGGGGATCCGCTTTGGGCACCACAACCACAGCCATGAGTTTTACCGCCCTGAACGGCATGGGATGACCCTCGAGGACATCCTTATCGACGAGGGCCCGCCAGACCTGATGCTGGAACTGGATCTCTACTGGATTGAGCACTCCGGGACCTGTTGTGTGCGTATCCTCGAGCGGAGCCACGGACGGGTGCCGGTGATCCACCTCAAGGACAAGGAAATGGTGGAAGGAAAGGTCAACGAGACCCGCATGGCTCCGATCGGGGAGGGCAATCACGACTGGGATCACATTATTCCGGCCTGCGAGGCCGCCGGAGTCGACTGGTATGCAGTGGAGCAGGATAACTGCTACCGCGATCCCTTCGATTGTCTCAAGTCTTCCTTCGCCTTCCTGAGCGAGAAGCTTTCCTGAAGGCGTGTTCCGGGTGGGTCAGCGGTCGGGGGTAACGCCCTTGACCGGTTCCTTCGGCATATCGGTCGTATCCGGCCTCGAGGGGGAGCGCAGGTTGAGGGCGATGCTCTGGGCCTGCCGGGAGAAGTCGATCGACTCGGCAAGAATCCGGGCCGCTTCCTGATCGGCATGGAAACCCTTGGAGTTCTCGCTGCTGATATAGTCAAGACGCCACATGGCGGACCGCTGCAGATTGTAGGCTTCGGCAAGGTCCTCGTCACTGTAGCCCTCGGCCTGGGCGGCGAGGATCGCATCCAGCATGTCGGTCATGGCCTGGGCGGCCCGTTGCTTGAGGTTGACGGTCTTTGTCTGGATGTTGAGGACACGGGACCGCAACTCATCCTCGGGGACCTTGTGGCAACTCTGGCAGGCATTGTTGATGTTGTCCATCGGGCTGCTGACATCGTGGTTGCTGAGCTTCATGGCACCGTGGCTCTCGTAGGGCATGTGACAGTCGGCGCAGCTGACGCCTGAACGGGCGTGGATTCCCTGGCTCCAGAGCTCGAATTCGGGATGCTGGGCCTTGAAGAGGGGCGTTCCGGTTTCCCCGTGAAGGTAGTCATAAAAGTCCGATCCGTCCGGGAATTCGCGCTTTTCCCAGTCTGCTTCGAGATCCTCCACCCGGAGGCCCTCGGTCCAGGGGAAGGTGAGGGTATCCTTGCTGGCACAATAGTATTCGACATGACACTGGGCACAACTGAAAGAGCGCATTTCATGCCGGCTGGCCATCTCGTTGGGGTCGTAGGGCTCTTCGCGGTCTCCCCGGCGCCACTTTTCAATGCTCGGGAAAACGCTCGCGTCCCCGTCTCCCTCCGCTAGGGCGGCAACCCCGAGGAGAAAGCCGGGCCGGGTAATGCGCAGGCTCATCGTCTCCGGATCATGGCAGTCGATGCAACTGACCGGATGGACATCATCAAGAGGGAAGTGTCCCTCGGGAATCTCGGCCTCATTGAAGCCGCCAAGAGGCGGTGACTCGAAAGCCTCCTGGCCCTCGCCGGGAGTCCCGTCGGGCATCGTCGCGAGTTGCGCGAGAACCTTGTGATAGGGTTCCCGGCTGAGCTCCTCGAATCCGCGGATGACGGCCTCCTGGTTGAATCCCTCCGCAAGGGCTGCTTCGTCGTGCGGCTCACCCATGGCTTCAAGGCCCACCTTCCGATAAAGAACGGTCATGGAAGCATGGCAGTGGAGACAGGCTCCAGCCTGCTGGCGCTGATTGACCCGTTCGGTCACCACCTGGTCATAAAGCATGTAGGCATGACCCCGGGCCTCGCGGTAATCGATACTGAAAGCGTAGCCGGAATACAGCCGGCGAAGCCAGGGATCCTGCTCCAGCTTGCTCTCCGGCATGGCGCTGCTGCCCCCGTAAAACTCGTCACCTGCGGTCTCCAGGTAGTCATCATAATGGTGCGGCCAGTTTTGGCCCCAGAGGGCGGGATCGACACTCGTCTCGTCAAGCTCCACAACCTGCAGGTGGGGATTGCGGGCGTCGGTCTTGTGCTCGAACATCGTGACCAGAACATAGACCACGACCACCGTGGCAAGGGCTGTCCCGCCGGCAAGGAGGCCCAGAAGGACAGGCCGGGTGAATCCTTTGGACGTGTTCCAGCTGGAGCCCTTGGCGGACCGGGCTGAGATAAGGTTGGCGGGGGTCTGGCTTTCTCGTTTCATGATTCGCTTTCTCTAAAGGTGAAGGGTTGGGTGGTCAGCGGCCGGCGTGCCCGACCGAGGTGTGGCAGTGGACGCAGTTGAGCATGTCGCCCCCTTTTTCCTCCGGGAGCATGTTGTGGACAAAGTCCCCATGGCATTTCAGGCAGGCGAGCTGGGTGACGGCGCGGTTGCGCGGCTTTATCCGGATCGGTTCCGGATACTGGCCCGTCGTGAAGGCCAGGGAATGGAAAAATCCATTGTCCGCCTTCGTGATCCACTTGCCCACCGGATGCGGGCTCAGGTGGCAGTCGTTGCAGGTCGCCACCGCATGGTGGCTTGACTTTTGCCAGGAATCCAAGTGGTCCTCCATGACATGGCAGTTCGCGCAGGCGTTGGGATCGTTGCTCAGGTACGAGGCGCCCTCGCCGTAACCAAAAGTAAAGACGCCAAGTCCCGAGAATATCCCGAAAAGAATGGCCACCAGGATGTAGGCCCCTCCCGCACTTAACCAGGCGCGCCGGCCTTTGAAAATGGACGGTTTCCTTCTTTCAGGCATCGGTCTTCTCCATTTCCGCTTCCAGGTGGGCCCTCGGGGAGAAGGCACTGAGCCGGTTTGATCGGAGGAATTCCTCCGCCTGCCGGTTCAGTTCAAGGATCTTGTCATGCAACGGACAGGGCGCCTTGTTTCCACACCACTCCGGACCAAAGGGGCAGGAGACGGGCTGGTCTGTCCGCTCGAAATGCTCGATGATGTCGAACAAGCAGATTTTTTCCGGGTCCCGGGCGAGGTAATATCCGCCGCCGGGACCCGGCGATCCCGCCACCAGACCGGCCTGCGAAAGGATCGTCAGGATCTTCGCCACCAAGGCCTTCGAAATGCCCCGTTCCCGCGAAATCTCCGCCGAGTTCACCTTGCGGGGGGGATCCCCATGGCTCTGCGCCAGGTAACTCATCGCCGCAACCGCGTTGGCCGCTGTCTTGCCATAGGGAAACATGATGCCTCCATTGGAAGACCCGGGCCGCCAGAGTCAATAATAAAAAGAACTTTAATTCTTTAATTTAAAGGGGGACGTCCCGGAGGGACTGAAAGAGGGAGGGTGCACGGCGTCGCTTTGCGACGCCGTGGGTGGGGCTGCCATTTTCCCGGCATGAATGCGGGGGGCTAATGATCATGGCCTCCCGTTGGGAGGCGTGATCGTCAATCCCGGATCGGGAGTCCGGAAGGTTGCTCAGCCTGAGTCCGAAAACGGGCAGACGCGGGCACGCCGCCATTTAAAGCGGACGTGGGGCTGGCCGGTGGCCCTCAGGAGAAGAAGCGGGAATGGAGGTAGGCGTGGGATTTGATGCCCCGCTGGTTGAGTTCCCTGACGAGTTCCTGGCCGACCTCAGCCTTGATGACCCAGGCATTGGAGGGGCTGCTTGTCCACATGGCGAGCCAGCATTTGACGGATTCCTTTTCGAGGGCCATGACCCAGAACCGGGGTTGTTCCTCGCCGACGAGGTTGGGGTGGCGGGAAGCGATGCCGACGGCTAGGGACTCAACCAGCTGAAAATCGGCATCATGGGCGACAAAGAATTCGATTTTTGCCCAGAGGTAGGAATCGCGGGTACTGAAATTAAAGATTTCCTTGGCGAGCATGCCGCTGTTGGGGACGATATAGCGGCGCCAGTCCCAGAGCTTGATGATGGTATGCGTGGGGGTAATGTCCTCGATGGTGCCGTATTGATCATCGATAAGGAGGGTATCTCCGGTATGAAACTGTTTGGAGAAAGTGAGGACGAAGCCGGCGATGAAATTCTCGACCATGGGACGTGCGGCAATCCCGACAATGACCGCCCCGGCGGTAATGGAGAGGGAGACTATGGTTCCCGGAACCCTTCCGAGGAAGGGAAAAACAAGGGCGAGAACCCAGGAAAAGGCGATGAGGGAGAGGAGCGTCCGGCGGAAGATGCTGAAGCGTATCTCGAGGCCTTCGAGGGCGCGCTTGCGGGAAGGGATGGCGCCGATTTTCTCGGGGACCCGGGTCTTGATGGCTTCGAAGCGGGGGAGTTCCTCGATTCGCCGGGCCCGCTTGGCCTCAATGTGCCTGAGCCACACGCGCAGCCAGACAAAAAGAAAGACGGCGACGCCGGTTACAATGAGGAGGTAAATCAGCCGGGATTCCATCTGCGAGTCCATTCTGGGAGAAAGGGGAAAATTATGGAAAGGCTTTCCATTTCCTGGCCAGATTATTCAGGCGTCTTTATCTGGAAAAAGGATCAATTGTTGAGCATTGACCGGAGAGCCCGGCGAAGGTGGTCGCTGCTTTCGCAGAGCCCGCCGGGGCGGAAGCGGCGCAGCCAGAGTGATTCAAACGTCCCGATGAGACTCTGGAATTCGGGGCACAGGGCCTGTTGGGAGTTGCCGTTGAGGAGAGCGAGTCCGCGTTGATAAGCGAGGGCACAGAAGCGGGCGGCTAGATCGATTTCCCTTGCTGGCAGCGAGCGATCCTCGGGGGAATACCCGTTACAGACGTACTCGCTGAGGGCTCGAGCCTCATTGAGGCCCGCCTGAAGCTGTTTCCGGTCGAGGAGATCCAAGTCCATGCGGACGGCGAGGGGATTGGCGCGGAGGAGCCAGCGATTGAAGGAGTGGTTCCGGTCCTCGGGGATCCAGCCATTCTCGATCCGGCCGAGGCGGATGACAGCTTCGGCGAGGCGGGAGGATTCGGAGGGAAAGGCGGAACGGGCAAGGGCGGTCTCGAGATCAATGCCGGTCCCGGTGTTCCAGGAGCGGCAACCGGCCTCGACAATGCCGGGGAGGACAAGGGGCCATGCCTGCTGGTGGCCACGGTCACCCCAGGAAACGAGGAGGGAACCGCGGGCCCTGTGCTGGGCGCCGCATTGGATGGCGGACCGGATGTTGCCGAGGGCATTGTCGAGACGGCCGCTGTAGGAATCCCAGTCCGAGGTTCCCGGGGCGACATGGAAGTCGAGGCCGGCCCGTGCAATCCGCGGGCAGTATTCATGGAAGGGATGGGATTGTTCATAGCC
Organism: Oceanipulchritudo sp.; assembly: GCA_041685165.1. GTDB lineage: Bacteria > Verrucomicrobiota > Verrucomicrobiia > Opitutales > Oceanipulchritudinaceae > Oceanipulchritudo. The sequence continues at coordinate 22,065 of JAWLGH010000027.1, forward strand.
CCAGAGGACGGGGATGCAGCTCGCGGGAATTTCGGACAGGTACCGGGGATGATCCTGAAGCATGTCGGCCCAGAACATCATGCGGTGGCCCGAACGGGCGGCGATGGCCTGTATGCCCAGAACGAAGTCGAGATAGACCCGTTCCTTGCCGAGGCGGGCGATCCGGTCGCGGGAGGCGCCCTGTCCGAGTTCCCATGTCTCGTCGCAACCGGCATGGAGGAGGGAACTGGAGAAGCAGGGCAGCAGGTGCTCGTAGAGGGAGGCGATGAAATCGAGGGCCGCCCGGCCCGGCTTGAGGGTGGAGCCGCCGGGGACCCATCCCCGGGTGGGGTCGAGGGGATGCCGGAAGCCGCGGGGACACTCTGCGAGGTAGTGATATTGCGGGTACTTAAGCCAGCGTTCCATGTGGCCGAAGGAATTCTGGTTGGGGACCAGCTCAATCCCGCGGGAGCGACAGTACCCGTCGAGGTGCCGGACCTCCGAGGGAGTCAGGGGCGAGGAGGCACCCCATACAAGTTCATGCCCTGGATAGGCGAAAGGGTGCTCCATGTAGAGTTGTAACTCGTTGTATTTGAGGGAGGCGAGAAGGTTGATCAGCTCCTCGAACTGGGCCAGGGTGGGAATGCGGCAACGACTGATATCAAGCATGAAGCCGCGCCTCTGGAGGTCAGGATGGTCCTCAATATCAAGTTCATGGAGAACCGGCCAGTGGCGGCGAATCTGTTCAAGGGTAAGGCGGGCATGGCGGAAGCCGGCTGTATCGGAGGCGTGGAGGCGGATGGAGCCGGTGCGGATGACCAGGCGGTAAGCCTGGGACGGGAGTTCGGGCTGGTGGCAGGTTTCGGCTTCAAGGCCGGGGTCGACGCGGGAACCGCTGACCTGGCGCAGATGATGTGGAGGAGGATAGAGCGGATAGAGGGACATGGACAGGCTTTAAAAGTCAGGCGGAAAGCGTCAAGGGCCCCTGGAGGAGTCAATCGTGTCAGGCAGCCACTGCCTGAGTTTTTCAACCAACCGGGAGGGGGAGACGGGTTTCTTCAGATAGTCGTCCATTCCGGCGTCAAGACAGCGTTCACGGTCACCCTGGAGGGCATACGCAGTGACGGCGATGATGGGGAGATGAGGCTTCTCATCGCGGGCTTCCCGCTTCCGGATTTCGATGGTTGCCTGGAGACCGTCCATGACGGGCATCTGCACATCCATGAGGATGAGCTGGTAGGATTTTTTACCGAGAGCTTCCAGGACCTGCTTTCCATCCTCAACGGCATCCGCTTGAAGGCCGAGTTTGTCGAGGATCTCGAGCATAACCTGTTGATTGACGAGATTGTCCTCAGCGAGAAGGACCGCTTGTCTGGATCCCTCAAAGGCGGCCGGATCCAGCCAGTCGATATTGGGGAGACGGGTTGTCCCGGAATCGGCGGGAATCCGGGAGGCCAGATTGACGGAGCGGATGAGGGCGTTCTTCAACTCGGCCTGCTGCACCGGTTTCCGGAGAATGGTATCGACAGCGAGGCCATGGAGATCGCCTTCGCCGGAAGCCTGTCCGAGGGAGGTGAGAAGAATTCTCCGGGTATCCCGGAAGCGTTCATCAGCCTGGAGGATGCGGACAAGTTTTGCCCCGCTCATGCCTGGCATGCCGGCATCGATGACAATGACATGAAACGGTTCATCGCGCAGAAGGGCATCTTCCAAGAGGCGAAGGGCCTCGGGACCGTCCTGGCCTTCCCGGGGTTGGAGGCCCATGGCCTTGGACTGCTCGCAGAGAATGGTCCGGTTGGCCCTGTTGTCGTCGATAATGAGAAGGCGGACACCGGTCAACAGGCCGGCACTCTTTGTTGCCCGGGAGGCAGGCAATCCCTTGATCTGCTTTTCAAGCTCGGTGGTGAACCAGAATTCGGAACCCTTTCCGGGGTTGCTTTGGACATGGATTTCACCTCCCATAAGCTCGACAAGGTCCTTTGAAATGGCAAGGCCGAGCCCGGTTCCCTGGAAGCGCCGGGTGGCCGAGGTGTCGACCTGGGTGAATTTTTCGAAAAGAAATTCCTGATCCTTGGCGTCGATGCCGATGCCGGTGTCGGAGACAGAGAATTTCAGCCGCACAGTTTCACTGGTTTCCTTGAGCAGGGAGGCGCGAATGGCAATTTCGCCCTCCTCGGTAAACTTTATGGCATTGTCGGCAAGATTCATGAGCACCTGGCGGAGGCGTCCGGGGTCGCCCTTGAGGAGGGAGGGAACGGAGGGTTCGCTTCCACAGACGAGCTCGAGGTCCTTGTCTTGGGCACGGACAGCGATGCCGGTGGCAAGCTCATCGAGCAGTTGGCGCAGATCGAAGTCAAAATGCTCCAGATCGAGTTTCCGGGCCTCGATTTTGGAAAAGTCGAGGATGTCATTGATGAGGGTCATGAGGGAGTCGCCGCTGGCGCGGACAATCTCGGCAAAGCGGCGCTGGTCTTCATCGAGGTCGCTGTAAAGAAGAAGCTCCGTCATTCCAATGATGCCGTTCATGGGGGTCCGGATTTCGTGGCTCATGTTGGCGAGGAACTGGCTTTTGGCCTCATTGGCGCTGTTGGCCTGAAGGGCCAGGTCACGGGCCCGGGCGGTGGCTTCCTCAAGGCGGTGGTTGGCATCGATAAGGCGGGCCTCCTGTTCCTTGCGCGCCGAGATATCCTCGACAAAGGCGATAATGCGGTCGTCACCGAGGCGGGAAGCACTGACGGAGGCCTCAAAGCTGTGGCCTGATTTTCGAAGCAGTGGCATTTCCCCGTAGACGCGACCGCTTTTGATGACACGGTCGAAGTGCTTCAGGGCAGTGGTTTTGTTGGGGGCAATCTCGCCCACACGCATGCCGAGGAGTTCTTCCTCGGAATATCCCATAAGGTCGCATGCGGCGGGATTGACCCTGACGTAATTCCCACGCGTATCGGAGACAAAAATCCCCAGCGGGGCTTTTTCAATGTAGCCGCGAAAGCGTTTCTCGCTTTGGCGGAGGGATTCCTCGGCAGCGCGTTTCCCGGTGATGTCCTCTCCGACAGCGAAAATGAGCTGGTCATCAAGGGCGGCCGAGGCCGACCAGGCGATGAGGACGTCGTGTCCGTGCTTGTGAGCGAGGCTGCTTTCAATGAAGATGCTGGATTGACCCTGTTCCAGTCGGGCTATCATGTCCCTGATTTCCAGCATGTGGGCGGGCTTGATGAACTCAAAAATGTTCCTCCCCATGAGTTCCCTGACTTCGTAGCCGAGAATCTGAAGGCAACTGCTGTTTACATCGCGGATTGCACCGGAAAAATCGATGATCACGTTCAGGTTCAGTTCCTGGGCGAAAAATTTATGGAAACGTTCCTCAGCCTGTCTGGCAGCAGTCAGGTCCTGATTGATCCCGACCATGCGCAGGGGCTCTTGCCGGTTGCCGCGAATGAGCCGCCCGATGCTGCGGACATGGCGCACGGACTGGTCGGGGTGGACAATGCGGAACTCGCAATCCAGTTCCTTTCCGGTCCGGATGGTCTCCTGGATTTCCCGGTTTACGCGTTCAAAATCCTCGGGATGGACCCGTTTTTCCCACAATTCAGGACCGGTTTCCTCATCATCCGGAGCGAGGCCATAGAGAGCGCGCATGCGGTCGTCGATGACGCCTTTTTTCCGGACAAGGTCGACCTCCCAGACGCCGATCTTTCCCGCACGGGCGGCAATCTCAAAGCGCTGGTTCCATTTGAGGAGCGATTGGGTCTTGTTGCGCACCTGTATACGCAGGGTATGAATCCAGAGGGCTGTAATGGCCAAGATGAGGAAAAGAATGGCCAGCCCCCACCCGAAATAAGGGGTGATCTGGGACCAGAAACAGGGGGCAACGATCCCGGCGAGCCCTTTCCGGCGGAGGGCCTCGAAGGTCCCGTTTTCCTTGAGCCGTTCGAGGTCATTTTTGAGGAGTTCCCGGAGGACAAGATCCCCTTTTCGGTCGACAATGGGCAGGACATGGAGACGGCCTCCGGCAAGATCGCCTTTCAATGCTTCCCATGGCTTGGACTGGTACTCCAGGCGTCGGCCGATGACCTCGACACTGGCAGAGAGGAGCTCGATGGCAAAGCCGTCAACAGCACCCACCTCATTGACGATGGAAAAGGGCGGATAATCGGGTTCCGCCCCGGCGCGCAGGGGCTCGCCATTAAGGTTGCCGGCCCAGACCGGACTGAGGAAAAGAATGAGGAAGAGAGGAATTGAAAGGATTGACTGCCATCCGGCACGGGTTGGGGGGACTGGACCACGGTGACAGCTTGTCAGGATACGTCCTTTTCCTTGTCTCATCCGGGCTCCATAATGAGGGAAAATGGGATTTTCAGGCAAGGGATAAATGGGATGATGCCGGAAGGTCGGGCGGGACACGCCCCGGGGTTTGGGAGCGCCTCAGGCGGGCAGGGGAATCCGGATTTCAACCCGCGTCCCGGAAGCGGGTCCGGTTTCCGAGTCGATCCACATGCGGCCATTGTAGCGGCGGGTGACATAGTAGGCCTTGGTGAGGCCAAAGCCGCCTCCCCGGGTAGGGAAATCAAGGGCGTTCTGGGCCCGGCGTCCGAACTTGACAACCGATTGGATTTCCCCGGCAGGGATGCCGCAACCGGTGTCTGTGACAACGTAGCGGAGTTCTTTTTCGTCAAAGAAGAGACCTCCCTTGATCTCCCCGCCAGGGGGGGTGTATTTGCGCGCGTTGGCGAGAATATCCCGCATCACGTCCTGGAAAACGGGCGGCATGAGAATCGAGGTGCCGTTGCTGCTGGAAACCTTGAAATCGACGAGATAAAACCCGTCCTGATGTTCGGCAACATTGTCGACAATGCGGTAGCGCCCTTTGCTGTTGACCTCGACGGCCTTGAGGAAGGCGTGGAAATTGCCGTTGAGGTGGTCCACCTCGTGCTGGACCCATTCCTCCTTGCGGGCCTTGCGGGAAACGATTTCCCGGGCGCGTATCCGGACGATGGAGAAAATGGATTCAAGGTTGTCGAAATTCACCTTGCAGGTCTCCAGAATTACAGGGTCGTGCTGCTTCCCTACCCGGACGAGAGTGGTCCGGATCCGCTCCATGAGGTCGTCAATATGGCTGACGGCCTCAAAGGCCTTTTCGGGGTCGCAGAGGGATTGGGCGACATCGGAAATCTCCTCAACAAGGTCAAGGACGGCCCTCTCGCGGCTGAGTTTTCCGGAAATCTCAAGCAGCTCGAGGTTGATGATATTGATGACATTGAGCACGCTGTGCATGTTGAGGAGACTTTCCTCCTCGGCACTGACCTCCAGGGGTACAACAATTTCCATGAACGAATTGAAGACCTTGTGAACGCAGTGGTCAAGTGCCTCCTGTGATGGAAACGCCCGCCTCCGTGCCGGCGCTTCCGGCGCGGAGACCGGCTTTGCGGAACCTGTAGTTTCCGGTCATGACAGGTCCCTCGGGGAGCTCCAAAGCCCGGGCGGGGCGAGGATGCTGGAGGATGCCCGGGCCGCCTGGCTGTAGCGACAGTTCACCGACACGGTCAACAGGCGGACCTGTTGAGGTAGCCCACGCGGCCTTCCCCGATGCCGGGGTGCCCCCAAGTGGGGGGCAACCATCTACCGGGACGGTTGCCGTCTTTCCAGGGGATGGAAGATGGGGAAACAGCATCCTCTTATGGGGATTCCCGTGGATCAAGGGGCACCATTCTATTTGCAAAGCGGGCATGTTGCGCTGAAATTGGCCGATATGGGAGTGGCACGACAACGGGTCCCGGTAGAGGTGTGTTTCCGCAAGGGAGGCTTTGCTCTTCTGGAGAGCTACCATGATGAGGGATTTCTCATGGATCCGAGAGCGGATCCCTTTGCCAAAGTCCTTGTCCTCATCGGTGGTGAAGGAACCCTCTACCGGGGTGGAGAAGCAGTTGCAATTCGGGCACCCAGCCTTCTGGTGATCCCCCAGCTTGAACAGCACCGGATCGAGGATCACCCGGGAAAGCCGCTCTCCCTCGCGGGCCTCTGTTTCATGCCAGCCTGCCTGGTAGGGCAGGAAATACGGGAAGGGGCCTGTGGCCGATGGCGTCTGGAAGCGGATACCCCGTTACTGCGAAGGGTTCGCGAGTCCCTGAGGGAGATCATGGTGGAGGAACGGCAGCGCCAAACGGGAGCCGCGGAAGTACAGGCAAGCCTGGTTTCCCGCATTCTGGTGGAGCTGGCTCGCTCCCCGGGGCAGATGGAGGGAACCGGCCAGATCGATTCCCGTCGGCGGGTCGAGGGATATGCGACTGTTCTTGAGAGGCAATTCTGGAAAGCGGATGACCTTGATTCCGTTTCCTCAAGCCTTGGCCTGAGCCGGCGGCGCTTCACCCAGCTTTTCCGGGAAGTAACGGGCGAGAGCTGGCTGGAACGGGTGAACCGTCTCCGGCTTGAATATGCCCGTGACCTGATAAGGGCCACGCCCCTGTCGGTGCAATCGATAGCTTTTGAATGCGGGTTTTCGGATATTTCACATTTTTACCGGGCCTTTAAGGGACATTTTGGAAACAGTCCCGGTGCGTTTCGCGCACAGAGAAGCTAAAAGGGATTCCCGGGCGAGGCTGACCGGACAGAGGGATTGTCCCTTTGCTTGAAATTCCGTGATGGGTGAATGAAACTCACCAGCATCTGTGGAAGAATCTCCTTCAACCAGGCCTCGTAAGGCCATGGAACCTATTGGTCGAACAGGGCCCCGAAGGCAGAGGGTTATCCGTCTCTGCGTGTTGATGGCAGCCTCTGCCTGCGTTGCGGGGGCGGCCTTTGAGGGACGCAGCCTCGAAGCCTACCTGAGGGAAGCCCTTGAGGCCAATCCGCGGCTGGAGGCCTTTGAACACTATTATGAAGCGGCCACCGAGCGGATTCCCCAGGCAGCGTCCCTGCCGGATCCAATGCTCCAGGTGACCCGCTTTATCGAGTCGGTCCAGACCCGCACCGGTCCCCAGGACACCGTGTTTCTCCTGAGCCAGCAGATTCCGTGGTTCGGGACCCTGAAAAACCGTGAAGCCGCCGCCTCAGCCGAGGCGGAGGCCCTCTGGTACGCTTACCAGGGGGAACAGTTAACCCTCGTGCGTGACCTTTCTGAAGCCTTTCACGAGTATGGCTACACGGGGCGGGCGCTCCAGCTTACCGGCGAGAGCCTGGACCTGCTTGAACAACTTGAACCGATTGTCGAGGAACGGGTCAAGGGCGGCGGAAAGTTGAATGCCCTCCTGCGGTTAAAAGTGGAAACGGGAAAACTGGATGACCGCCTGCGGCGCCTTGAAAAGCAACGAGAGGTACAGTCCATTCGCCTGAGCGAGCTCCTGGCCCTTCCGGGCCACGACCTGCTTCCCTTTCCGGAGTGGAGACAACCCGGACTGGAGGACCTTCCCTCCGAGGGCCTTGGGGCTGCCCTTGAAGTGCAGAACCCGGAACTGAAGATGCTGGCGCGGAAAATCGAGAGTGCCGAGGCTCGCCAGGAACTTGCCCGGCTGGCGCGTTTCCCGGACCTTAAATTCGGACTTAATTACATCGATATTGGTTCCCCGGAAGTCAATCCGGCGACCCCGGACGCCGGGCAGGATCCCTGGGGTGTCACGGTTTCGGTGACCCTTCCCCTCTGGTCGGGCAAGAACAAGGCGGCCCGGGCGGAGGCCCTCGCCGGCAGGAATGCCGCGGAACGGGAATACGATGAGCGGCTCCTGGCGCTCCGGGCGGAACTGCGGACGAGCCGGTCCCGCTTCGCCGACGCGAAGCGCCGGATGGAGCTCTACCGGGACAACCTCCTTGATTTGGCCCGGCAGGCGGTTGAGAACAGCCGCAGCAGCTATGAAAGCGGCAGGGGCAGTATCCTTGAACTGATTGACAGTGAGCGTTCCCTTTTGGAACTCGAACTTCTCGACATCCGGGCGGAGGCCGATGCCTGGAAGGCCCTCATTCGCCTCCAGACCCTGGTCAATGGGCCGGTTGGAGGGCACTCCATGCCTGTCCCGTTAAATTGATTCAACCCTTATCCCCTTCCATGAAATCCTTGCTCCTATCCAAATACAGCCTTGCCATTCTTGCGCTTCTTGCGGGGCTGGTCCTCGGCCGCCTCTTTTTTGCGGGCCCGGAAACGGGGAATGGCTCTCCTGAACACAGTGAGGAGGACCATCAAGGCGGAGAGGCGGGATCCGAAACCTGGACCTGTTCGATGCATCCCCAGATCCAGCAGGGGGAGCCCGGTGACTGCCCGATCTGTGGCATGGACCTGATCCCGGTGGAATCGGATTCCGGTTCCGATGAAGGAGCGCGGGAAATGACCATGAGCGAGGCCTCCCGCGCCCTGGCAGATATCCGCACGACTCCGGTCGAACGCCGTTACCCGGTTGCCCGGATACGCATGGTGGGGCGGCTTGAATTTGATGAAACGCGGGAGAAGTCGCTCACGGCGCGCTTTCCGGCGCGGATTGAGGAATTGTTCGTGAATTTCACGGGTATCCCGGTGAAGGCCGGCGAGCATCTGGCGGAGGTCTACAGCCCGGAACTGCTTTCGGCGCAGCAGGAGCTCTTGACGGCCCACCGCAGCGATCCCGAAAGCCCCATGGCCCGGGCGGCGCGGGAGAAACTGCGCCTATGGGACCTGACCCCCGACCAGATTGACGCGATCATCGAACGCGGGGAAGCCCAGGACCGTTTTGTCCTCCGTGCTCCCATTGGCGGGGTAGTGGTGGAGAAGCAGGTGAAGGAAGGCAGCTACATCCAGACCGGGGAATCCCTTTTCCGGATTGTGGACCTTTCCGAGCTCTGGCTTTTCCTTGACGCTTATGAATCGGATCTTCCCTGGCTTCGCTTTGGCCAGGAAGTGAGCTTTACGGTGGAAGCCTTTCCGGGAGAGACCTTTGAGGGGACCCTGTCCTTCATTGAACCGGAGGTTGACCGGGAAAAGCGGACGGTACCGGTGCGGGTCAATGTCCCGAATCCGGACAGGCGCCTGAAGCCGGGTATGTTTGCCCGCGGGGTTGTCGAGGCCCGGATGGGTGAGGGTGGGAACGTTTTCGCCCCGGAACTGGCGGGCAAATGGATCAGCCCGATGCACCCGGAGGTGGTCAAGAACGAGCCGGGTACCTGCGATGTGTGCGGGATGGATCTTGTGCCCGCGGAGGAGCTCGGCTATGTGGAGGCAGAGCCTGAAGGGGCCCCGCTGGTCATTCCCTCATCGTCTGTTTTGCGTACGGGTCGACGTGCTGTCGTCTATGTCGAGAAGGCCGATGCGGAGCGTCCCACCTTTGAAGGACGGGAAGTGGTCCTGGGGCCGCGGGCCGGGGATTCCTTTATCGTTTCCTCCGGACTGGAGGAAGGGGAACGGGTGGTCATCAACGGGGCCTTCAAGATTGACAGTGCCCTCCAGATCCAGGCCCGGCCAAGCATGATGAACCCTGAGGGCGGTGGGGCCGTTCCCGGGCATGATCATGGTGCCGGCGATGAGATGCCGGCTCAGGAAGCCGGGGGCGGGGACACGGCTGAGGTCCCGGAAATTGAATCGCCGCTGGCGCCAAAGCTGATCGACCCCTACCTCGACCTGCAATCCGCTCTTGCCGGGGATTCCCTTTCCGAAGCCCGGGAAGCGTTGCAGGCCATGATGGAGCTAACAGGACACGAGGGAGCGCTTCCCGACCTGCTTCACGCGATGCTGGAGGCCGACGACCTCGAGGGGATGCGCACGCCCCATTTCGAGGACCTTTCGAACGCCCTTATCGCCGCGGTCAGGGAGGAACCGGAGGCCTTTGAGGGGGAACTCCTGCTCATGAATTGTCCGATGGTTCATGGTGATACCGGGGCGGATTGGATCCAGCGCTCGGAGCCTCTCCTCAATCCTTATTTCGGGGCCACGATGCTCAGGTGCGGGGATGTAAAGGAGACCCTTGTGGGCGGAACGGACGCAGAAAGCGCTCATGACCACGAATAAACCCTACAATCCGATCAATCACCTGATCCGTTTCTGCCTGGAGAACAAACTGGTTGTTCTCCTCTTTGCGGCCGGGCTGGTCCTCTGGGGAGTGATGGTGGCACCCTTTGACTGGGACCTTGAGGCGCTCCCGCGCGATCCGGTCCCCGTGGATGCCATCCCCGACATTGGTGAGAACCAGCAAATTGTCTTTACTGAATGGGCCGGCCGTTCACCCCAGGACATCGAGGACCAGGTCACCTATCCCTTGACGACGGCGCTTCTCGGTTTGCCGCAGGTGAAGACCATCCGGAGCTACTCAATGTTCGGGTTTTCCTCCATCTATGTCATTTTCCGCGAAGATGCGGAGTTTTACTGGAGCCGGAGCCGGATCCTCGAGAAACTCAACAGCCTTCCCTCGGGAACCCTGCCAAGTGACGTCTCCCCCCGGCTGGGACCCGACGCCACGGCCCTCGGGCAGGTCTTCTGGTACACACTCGAGGGCATGGATCCTGAGGGCACCCCCACCGGCGGGTGGGACCTCGACGAATTGCGGAGTGCGCAGGACTGGTATGTCCGCTACGCCCTCCAGGGCGTTGAGGGCGTCTCCGAGGTGGCTTCCATCGGGGGCTTTGTCCGCGAGTACCAGGTGGATGTGGACCCTGTCGCGCTGCGGTCCTTCGGGATTCCCCTGCACGAGGTTTTCAACGCTGTTCGGGGAAGCAACATTGACGTGGGGGCGCGGACGATCGAGGTCAACTCCGTCGAGTATGTGATCCGCGGGCTGGGCTTCATCGAGAGCCTTGACGACCTGCGCCGGACCGTGATCACGGAGCGCGAAAACGTCCCCGTGACCCTCGGACAGGTAGCGGAAATTGAATACGGGCCCGCCCTGCGACGGGGCGCCCTCGACAAGGCCGGGGCCGAGGCCGTCGGAGGCGTCGTGGTGACCCGCTACGGAGAGAACCCCCTTGCGGTGATCAAGCGGGTAAAGGAGAAGATCGCCGACATCTCTCCGGGAATGCCGAAGAAGATCCTTCCCGACGGGACGACAAGCCAGCTTGAGGTGGTACCCTTCTACGACCGCACGGGCCTCATCCATGAGACGCTTGGCACCCTTGAGGACACCGTCCGCCAGCAGATCCTCGTCACCATCCTGGTGGTGGTCCTGATGGTCATGCATCTGCGCAGCGCGGCCCTGATCTCGGGGGTGCTTCCCCTCGCGGTGCTCTTTTCCTTTATCGGGATGAAGCTCTTCGGTGTCGACGCCAACGTGGTGGCCCTCTCGGGGATCGCCATTGCGATCGGGACGATTGTCGACATGGGGGTTGTGCTGGTGGAGAATATCCTCAAGCACCTGGAGAAATCAGCGCCGGACGAGAGCCGCCTGGAAGTCGTCTACCGGGCCTGCTCGGAGGTCGGGGGGGCCGTGACCACGGCGGTGCTGACAACCGTCGTCAGTTTCTTGCCGGTTTTCACGATGGAGGCCGCGGAAGGGAAGCTATTCCGGCCCCTTGCCTACACCAAGACCTTTGCCCTGATCGGGTCCATAGTCGTGGCCTTGACGATCATCCCGCCGCTGGCGCACTGGCTTGTCGCGGGGCGGATCCGAGCCCGCTGGAGCCGTATCGGATTCTGGAGCGGGGTGGGGATCCTTGGTTTGTCGGGGAGCCTCGTGCTGGCCTGGGTCCCCTTCTGGCTGGGCGGTCTGGCGGTGCTGGTGGCCGGCTATCACCTTGGCGGGGGCTGGATACCGGAAGACCGGAAGCGGGTCGTTCACATCCTTTTCAACGGGTTGGCGGCACTTTTTGTCGGGATGGTCCTGACAACCGACTGGTCCCCGCTCGGGCCGGCGCTGCCGCTGCAGAACGGGATATTTGTTTTCATCGCCATTGGTGGCCTGCTGGGGTTCTTTCACGTTTTCATCCGCTTTTATCCTGTCATCCTGGCCTCCCTCCTGCAGATGAAGGCAGCCTTTCTCGCCTTCTGCCTCCTGATTATCTGTTTCGGGTTCACCGCCTGGCTGGGCTGGGGGAAGGTTTTCGGCTGGGCCCCTGGCTTTGTCACCCAGAGCGGGATTTACGCGGCGATGGACGAGGCCCTGCCGGGCTTCGGGAAGGAGTTCATGCCGGACCTGGACGAAGGTTCCTACCTCCTGATGCCGACGACGATGCCCCACGCCTCCATTGGGGAAGTAATGGATGTCATGAAAAAACAGGACATGGCCATCAACGCCATTCCGGAAGTCTCCTCGGCGGTGGGCAAACTCGGACGGGCGGAAAGCCCCCTTGATCCGGCACCGATTTCGATGATTGAAACCATCATCAATTACAAGCCCGAGTTTGCCAGTGACGAGGCGGGGCGGATCCTTACCTTTGCCTACGACAAGGAGGCCGGCGAATTCCTGCGCGATGGAGAAGGGGAGTTGATTCCGGATGAGCGGGGCCGCCCTTTCCGGCAGTGGCGCGACGAGATCCGGAGCCCGGATGACATCTGGGAGAAAATCGTCGAGGCGGCGACCATCCCGGGGACGACCTCGGCACCGCGCCTGCAGCCGATTTCGGCCCGCATAGTCATGCTCCAGAGCGGGATGCGGGCACCCATGGGCCTGAAGGTGTACGCGCCGGACCTCGAGACCCTTGAATCGGTGGCCCTTGATATTGAGGGCCTCCTGAAGGAAGTGCCCCCGGTGAAGGCCGAGGCCGTCCTTGCTGACCGGGTAGTCGGCAAGCCCTACATCCAGATTGATATCGACCGGGAAGCCATTGCGCGCTACGGGATCCGGGTGAGGATGGTGCAGGACGTTATCGAGGTGGCCATCGGCGGGCGGCCCGTGACGATGACGGTTGAGGGGCGCGAGCGGTATCCGGTCAGGGTCCGCTACATGCGTGAGCTGCGTGACTCCATTGAATCAATCGGGGGGATCCTTGTGGCCGCCCCGGACGGGACACAGATTCCCCTGCGCGAGTTGGCCTCGATCGAGTACGAACGCGGCCCGCAGATGATCAAGAGCGAGGACACCTTTCTCGTCGGCTACGTGATCTTCGACAAGCGGGAGGGCTATGCGGAAGTGGAGGTTGTCGAGGCCGCGCGCGATTACCTCGAGGAGCGGATCGCGGAGGGTGAACTGGAGATCCCGGACGGGGTCAGTTACGCTTTCACGGGCAGTTACGAGAACCAGGTCCGGGCGGAGAAAAAGCTCTCCATTGTTCTGCCGATTGCCCTCTTTGCGATCTGGATCATCCTCTACTTCCAGTTCAGGCGCCTGCCCGAGACGCTCTTTGTCTTTTCGGGGGTCCTCTTTGCCTGGTCCGGGGGCTTCATCCTTCTCTGGTTCTACGGCCAGCCGTGGTTCATGGACTTCAGCCTTTTCGGGCACAACCTGAGGGACCTCTTTCAGATGGGAACGGTGAACCTCAGCGTCGCCGTCTGGGTAGGCTTCCTCGCCCTCTTCGGAATTGCCACCGACGACGGAGTCCTTATCTGCACCTACCTTCAGCAGGCCTTTCATGAGCGGAAGCCTGGTTCGATCGAGGATATCCGGTCCGCCACCCTTGAAGCGGGGACGCGCCGTGTCCGGCCCGCGATGATGACCAGTGCCACGACCCTCCTCGCCCTCCTTCCCATCCTGACCTCCACCGGGCGAGGATCGGACATCATGATCCCGATGGCCATTCCCTCCTTCGGGGGGATGCTCCTTGCCATCCTGACCGTTTTTGTCGTCCCGGTCCTGTACTGTTCCCTGGCGGAATTCCGTTTACGCCTCTCCACGAGATTCAGCGGGAAATCCTCCGCCTAGGAGCGGATCTTTTTCCGGTAGGCGGTCGGGGACGTCTTCACCTGCCGGCGGAAGGCCCGCGAAAAGGCGGAAGCGTTCTCGTAGCCGCAACCCATGGCGATCTCAGCGATGTTGAGCGGTGAATCGGCAAGGAGCTTGCAGGCGCGGGAGATACGCAATTGGGCGAGGAACTCACCCGGCGACAGGCGCATGTGGGCCCGAAAGCGACGGGTAAGGGTGGCCACGGACATGCCGGCATGACGGGCGATTGCTGGAACATCAATGCCTTCGGCAAGGTGCTCACGGGCATGGTCGACAAGGCGGGCAAAGGCTTCGTGCGGGGCGGGGAGAGGCTCCCCGGAGGAAATCAGGGGGCGGGAGATACCGGTTGTCCCGATGGGCCTCCCGTTTGTTCCGAGGAGCGGCAGTTTGGTCGTGCTGCGCCATTCAACGCCCCCGAAGCGGTTCGCGAGGAGTTCCACCTTCCGGTGCAGGGGTTGGGCCGTGCGGATAACCTCGCGGTCGTCGGCCATGAAGACCCGGGCAAGCTCGGGAAAGTAGAGATCAGCATCCGTTTTCCCGAGGATTTCCGCTTTCGGCAGGTTGACCCGTTCAGCAAAGGCGGCATTCAGGGAAATAATCCTCAAGCGGCGGTCCTTGACCCAGAAAAGGGTCTCTGGAAGGTCTTCAAAAAGGGAAGTTACTGCCCTGCTGAGGGCAAGTGAATCGATGTGCTGGTAGAGCTTCGAGCATCGCATCCTGATCAAAACTGCACAGAAATTGCCAAGGATTGCAAGTGTCGAGGACCCTGGGATATGGTAAACTGTATGCCTTATGAGTGATGCCTTCTCAATACCCCGGATTCCCTTTGAGGGACCCGATTCGAAAAACCCCCTTGCCTTCAGGCACTACAATCCTGAGGAGCTGGTCGAGGGCAAGCCGATGCGCGAGCACCTGCGTTTTGCGGCCCCTTACTGGCACGTGATGCGGAATGTCCTTTCCGATCCCTTCGGCAGCGGAACAGCCCTGATGCCATGGGATGACGGGAGCGATTCAACCGAAAACGCGCTTCGCCGGGTGGACGTCTTTTTCGAGTTTCTCGACAAGATCGGAATCGATTTCTACTGCTGGCACGACCGTGACCTTGCCCCGGACCTGAACGACCTCGGAAAAAGTAACGAGGTCCTTGACGCGGTGGTGGAGAAGGTGAAGGCAAAGCAGGCCGAGCACGGTAAACAGCTCCTCTGGGGGACAGCCTGTCTCTTCAATCATCCCCGTTACGCCCACGGAGCGGCCACTTCGCCTGAATTCGGCGTCTATGCCTACGCGGCTGCCCAGGTGCGCAAGGCGATTGCCTGCACGAAGGAACTGGACGGACTGGGTTACACCTTCTGGGGCGGCCGCGAAGGCTACGGAAGCCTGATCAACACGGACATGAAGCGCGAGTTGGACCACCTTGCGGCCTTCCTCCACATGGCGGTCGACTACAAGAAGAAAATCGGGTTCGAGGGACCGTTCTATATCGAGCCAAAGCCCCGTGAACCCACCACGCACCAGTACGATGCCGACGCCGCGACCTGCCTTAATTTCCTTCGTGAGTACGGGCTCATGGAGCATTTCCGCCTCAATATCGAGACCAATCACGCCGAACTGGCCGGCCACACGATGGAGCACGACCTCACCGTCGCGGCGGGGGCCGGGATGCTCGGGAGTGTCGATGCCAACCGGGGCGACCAGCTTATCGGATGGGATACGGACCAGTTTCCGACCAACATTTACCAGACGACCCAGGTCATGCTTATTGTTCTTGGTATGGGTGGATTCACGACAGGCGGCTTGAATTTCGACGCCAAGCGCCGGCGCGAGTCACATCATCCCGACGACCTCTTTCATGCCCACATCGGGGGAATGGACGCCTTCGCC
>JAWLGH010000080.1:0-9830 GCA_041685165.1 Oceanipulchritudo sp.
TTCAACGAGGACGGCCGCGTCATCCTGCACTACGACTTCTGGGACAGCGGGCATGGATTCTTCGAGCACCTTCCCCTCATCGGCTCCGCCATCCGGGCCGTGAAGCGCAAGGTCCGCAAAGTCTGAAAGAGAGACGCTCCCCTTCATCCCTATCATTCCTGCCATAAATTCCGGCTCTCCTTGAAGCCAACCGGCCCCTAAAGGCCGACGCTTCAGCTCCCCTTCACCTCCGGCTTCAGATACCAGCGCAGCTCCTCCCGGCCCAGCCGGGATGCGTAGGAACGCTCCGGGATCCATGATTTCAGGAGGCTGAACCGCTTTCCGAAGAGCTGGTCAATGGTCGCTCCCTCGATCCGGTGCGGGGGACCCTCATCATCCTCGGGATCGCGGTAGAAAAGGGCCAGGTAATGGCCTCCCGGCCGCAGGAGACGGTCCACGGAGGCCGCATAGGCCGGCCAGTGAAGAGGATCAAGGGCGCAGAGGCAGGTGTGCTCGACCACCCAGTCGAAGACACCGCTGAGGGCCGGATCGGGATTGAGGATGTCGTCCTCCACGTAGACCGCATCGGGATGCGGATTGCGCTCGCGGGCGACCTCGATGGCCGAGGGAGCAATGTCCATCCCCGTAACCCGGGCCCCGAGCTCCGCAAAATAGCGCACATCGTGTCCCGAGCCTGCTCCCGGGACGAGGATATGTCCGCCCGGGGGCCCTTCTCGCTCGACAAACTCGCTCCAGGGCGGAGCGAACCGCCCATGGTCCCAGGGGGTCTCCCGCGCGCGCCAGCGGCCCTCCCAGAAAGCAATCGCGTCCTTCCCGCCCTCCTTTTTTTCCTCCGGTTTCATTCCCGCCCAGAAGTAAGGGAGCGGATCCGGACTTGTCAGCCCAATTCAAATCCGCATTAGTCGACCCTGGTCTGGATGCCGCATTTTAACACGGCAACCACCCACTCCGGTACCTCTCCATGCCTTCCGTCACCCACATCCGTTCCGCCGCCCGGGCCATCATCATTTGCGACGGGGCCCTTCTCGCCACCAAGATGCGCGACCACCGGGGCGTCTACTACATCCTTCCCGGCGGCGGCCAGCTCCCCGGCGAAACCCTTGAGAACACCGTCCGGCGGGAATGCCTTGAGGAAGTCGGGATCCCGGTGACGGTCGTCCGCCTCCTCTATGTGCGCGAATATATCGGCAAAAACCACAATTTTTCCAAACGACACGCCGCCTTCCACCAGCTCGAACATGTCTTCCTCTGCGAGATCGACGACCCCAGGAAGGCCTGCCCCGGGAAGGAGACCGACAACCACCAGATCGGGGTCAACTGGCTCTCCATCGACGCCCTCCCGAATATCCGCTTCTACCCGGAGGCCATCAAGCGCTTCTTCCGGACCGGGGAGCCGGAATTCCCGACCCTCTACCTCGGGGACTGCAACTGACGGCCCCTCACTCGACAATCTCGGTCAGCTCGGCCCAGAAACTGCCCACCGCAACCTCGCTCTCCATCCGCAGGGGAAGCTTCTGCTCATCGGCACTGAAGAAAAACCGCACCTTGCCGTCGGGGGAGCGTTTGAAGACGCCTCCGAGGTCCTTGATGTCTGGCTCGAGGACAAAGGCCTCATAGCGTCCAAGGGCAAACTTCCGCTCCACCTTGTCGACCACCCGCACCACGGTGAAGAAAAACTCCTTCCCGTTCGAGGTCGGAATAACCAGCTCGTCACCGACTTCAAAGTCGAGACTGCGGACAAAAAAGACGATCCCCACCGGGTCAAAGGTCCCCGGCAGGACGGGAACCGGTTCGCGCACTTCGCCATTGAGGCGGTTCTCGTACTGGACCGTCGATTCCACGGGATCAAAGGACGCCACCGTGTCCCGTTCGCGATCGCCCTCCTCCTGCAAAGCCGTGTAGCGGTACGATCGCGACACATCCTCGCTGACCCAGCTCGTGCTCAGGTTGCGCACCTTGTAGAAGGCGTCGGCAAAGCTGTTCGTCCGGGTGCGGACGCTGATCTCAAGGGCCGGATTTCCCTCCATCTCGCCCGGATTGACCTCGAGGACGGACCGGGCCACGGTGAAGAAGCTCCAGCCCAGTTTGTAGACAAGGTGCTCCCCTTCCGTGAAGGTGGGCTGGCGCTCCACCGTGAGGGGGTCGATCAGGTTGTCCCGCAGGGATTCCGGGAGGTCAACGCGGATCCGTTCGCGGGTTGCCCCGGTATCCGGCCCGGGATCGGCCCTTGACGGGGACAGGCCCCCCGCGAGAAGGACCAGGGAAAGGATCAGGCTGCGTCTCATGAGGGTAGGACCCCGATTCCTCAGTCCCCGTTCACCGGCACCGGCGCCGGCTTCAGGTCCCAGATCTCCTCGGCGTACTGGCGAATGGTCCGGTCACTCGAGAACTTGCCCACCCGGGCGGTGTTCATGACCGCCATCCGGGACCACTTCTCCTCGTCGCGGTAGGCGGCGTCCACGGCCTCCTGGGCTGTCACATAAGCCGAAAAATCCTTCAGGACGAGGAAGGGATCGCAGCCATCAAGCAGGCTCTGCTTGATCGGTGCGAGGGCCTCCGGCTCGTGGGGGGTGAAAAAACTCGAACCGATCCAGTCGACAATGGCCCGCAGGTTTTCGTCGTTGAAGTAGAGGTCGTACGGATTGTAGCCGGTTTTCCGGAGGACTTCCACCTCCTCCACGGTGAGGCCGAAGATGAAGATGTTCTCCGATCCCACTTCCTCCTCGATCTCCACATTGGCCCCGTCGAGGGTTCCCACGGTGAGGGCCCCGTTGAGGGCAAACTTCATGTTCCCCGTTCCGCTGGCCTCTTTCCCGGCCGTTGAAATCTGTTCCGAGACATCCGCCGCCGGGATCATCCGCTCGGCAAGGGTGACCCGGTAATTGGGCATGAAGACGACCTTCAGCTTGCCGCCGATGCGCTCGTCGCTGTTGATGCGCGCCCCCACCGCGTTGATCGCGTGAATGATCGTCTTGGCCATCTTGTAACCGGGAGCGGCCTTCGCCCCGAAGAAGAAGACCCGCGGATGAATGTCCGCCCCGGGATCATGGAGGAGACGCCGGTAGAGATGAAGGATGTGCAAGAGGTTCAGGTGCTGGCGCTTGTATTCGTGGAGCCGCTTGATCTGCACATCGTAGATCGCGTCGGGGGAAATTTCGATCCCGCAATCCTTGTAGACCAGCTCCGCAAGGTCCTCCTTGTTGGCCCGCTTGATCTCCCGGAAACGGCGCCGGAAACCGGCATCGTCGGCATGGGCCTCCAGTTCCCGGAGGCTGTCCAGATCGGAGGGCCACTTGTCCCCGATGGTCTCCGTGACCAGCCCGGCCAGCCGGGGGTTGCTGGCGAGAAGCCAGCGACGGGGCGTGATCCCGTTAGTCTTGTTCTGGATCTTTTCCGGATAGAGCTTGTTGAAGTGGGGGAAGAGATCCTTGCGCAGGAGGTTCGTGTGCATGGCCGCGACCCCGTTCACGTAGCCACTTCCCACGACGCTAAGGTAGGCCATACGGATCATTTTCGGCTTGCCCTCCTCGATCAGGGAAAGCTGCTGCTTGAGGTTGTCGTCGCCGGGCCATTTCATCTCCACCTCATCCTCGAGGAAGCGGCGGTTGATCTCGTAGATGATCTGCAGGTGGCGTGGAAGGACCTTTTCGAAAAGGGCCACGCTCCATTTCTCGAGCGCTTCCGGAAGAAGGGTGTGATTGGTGTAGTTGCAGACCTTGCGGGTGATTCCCCAGGCGCGGTCCCATTCAATGCCCTCCTCGTCGACAAGGATGCGCATCGTCTCGGCGACGGCGATCGCCGGATGGGTGTCGTTGAGCTGGATGGTCACCTTCTCGTGAAAGCGGTCCCAGTCCGAATTGTTCTTCCGCCAGCGGCGGATGATGTCCTGGATCGAGCAGGAGACAAAGAAATACTGCTGCACAAGGCGCAGCTCCTTTCCGGATTCCGAGTTGTCGTTTGGATACAGGACCTTGGAGATCGTCTCCGCCTCCACCTTGTCCCGCATGGCCTCGCTGTAACCGCCGCTGTTGAAGATATCGAAATCAAAATCCTGAGAGGCCTGGGCCTCCCAGAGCCGGAGAAAATTGACCGTCCCGACCCCGTAGCCGCAGATCGGAATGTCGTACGGAAGGCCGTTCACTTCCCGGGTGTCGACCCATTGCGGACTCGGGTTGCCGAAGTCGTCAAACTGCATCTCGACCCGGCCGTAGAGCCGGACCGACTTGATGTATTCAGGCCGGACAATCTCCCACGGGCAGCCGAACTTGCGCCAGGCATCGGGTCGTTCAACCTGCTGGTTGTCGATGAAATCCTGCCGGAACATCCCGAATTCGTAGAAGATCCCGTAGCCAATCGCCGGATACTCGAGGGTGGCCATGGAATCGAGGAAACAGGCCGCCAGCCGCCCGAGGCCACCGTTACCGAGGCCCATGTCCTCCTCCTGCTCCTCCAGTTCGTCAAGGGACAGGCCGAGGTCGGAGAGGGCCTCCCTTGTGATCTCATAGAGGCCCGCGCCATGGATGTTGTTGAGCATCATCCGGCCCATCAGGTACTCCAGGCTGAGGTAGTAGACCCGTCGCACATTCTCGTCGTTGTGCACTGCCATCGTCCGGATAAAGCGCTCGAGAACACGGTCATGGATGGCATGGCAGGTGGCGATCCACCAGTCCCGCCGGGTCGCTGATTCGGTATCCCGGGCGAGGGTCAGTTTGAGATGGTTCAGGATCGAGATCCTGAGCCCCTCCCGCGTTGTCTCAACGTTGAAATTGAAGCCCGTGGGTTTCATTTCCTCTGTCGCCTTGGTGCGTTTTCTGGGTGTGGTTTTTCTGGTCGCCATAATAAAGTATCCGGTGATTGTTATTCTGAAACGGATCGTCATAGTGGGGATCACCCCGTCCTATGGAAAGCGTAAAGGCGGTCCAATTAGACCCTCCCTTGAGCAATTCCCATTCCCGTCCCAAAAAATCGAAATCCAAATCGAAATCGCGCCCCTCGCCCTACACCACCCACCATGGCCAAGGGCCTGTAAGGCCCACCTGACCGTAGCCGTGGCTGATGTCCCGCGAAGCGGGACGAGGCCACTGCTGCTATGAGACGGGCCTTACAGGCCCTTGATCCGCCGGCACCTCCTTAATCGTAAAATGTCTGAATTATCCTTCAACCCCCCAAAAAATCGAAATCCAAATCGAAATCGTCTCCCACATGACATATCCGTGGATACCAGCACACAGGCAACGACGTCCCCTCCGCGATGAAACAATTTGCCCAGCTTTACCGCGCCCTCGACGAATCCAACCGGACCAGCGACAAGGTTGCGTCCCTGCGGCGCTATTTCGAGGAGGCTCCCGCGGGCGACGCCGCCTGGGTCCTCTGGTTCCTTTCCGGTAACCGTCTCCGGTCCGGGATTCCCTCCCGGCGGCTGCGGGAATGGGCGGCTGACCTCTCGGGGCATCCGGACTGGCTTGTCGAAACCTGCTACGAGCGTGTCGGCGACCTTGCCGAAACCGCCGCCCTCCTCCTGCCGCTGACGGCGGAAGAGGGACCCGACATCGCCCTCCAGACCGTCATTGAGGAACACCTCCTTCCCCTCAGGGACTGGGATGACCGTTTCCAGTTTCAACTCCTGCGGGATTTCTGGCTTTCCCTCAACCGCGACCAGGCCCTTGTCCTGAACAAGATGCTCACCGGCGGCTTCCGGATTGGGGTCTCGCGTCTCCTTGTCGTCCGGGCCCTTTCCGAGGCCCTCGGAATCGACCGTTCCACCCTCACCCACCGCCTCATGGGGGAATGGAGCCCCAGTGCGGCGTTTTTCCGTTCCCTCAGCGACCCCGCCGCCAATGCGGGGGCCCGGGCCGCGCGGCCCTATCCCTTTTACCTCGCCTCACCCCTGCCCGGATCCCCCGATACCCTCGGGCCGCCGGACGACTGGCTTGCGGAATGGAAATGGGACGGGGTCCGCGCCCAGCTCATCCGCCGCGAGGGCCAGGCCCACCTCTGGTCCCGCGGCGACGAACGCCTCACTGACGCCTTTCCGGAAATCATCACCGCCGCCGCCGCCCTTCCCGAGGGAACCGTCCTCGACGGCGAAGTCCTCTGCTGGAGGGATGAGCGCCCCCTCGGCTTCCATGTCCTGCAGACGCGGATCAACCGCCGGCAACCGGAAGCTGATATTCTGGGTGAGGCCCCGGCCGTCTTCATGGCCTACGACTGCCTTGAGGAGAAGGGGGAGGATCAGCGCAGCCAATCCATGGCCTCCCGCCGGGACCAACTCGAGAACCTCCTCAGGCAGGCCCGCTCCCCGGTCCTGCGGCCTTCGCCGCCCATCGCCTTTACCCGGTGGGAGGAACTCGAAGCCCTCCGCGGGGATTCCCGCCGGCGCGGCGTGGAGGGCATCATGCTCAAGCAGCGGGACAGCGCCTACCGGGTGGGGCGGGTCCGGGGAGACTGGTGGAAATGGAAGATCGAGCCCCACACGGCCGACCTTGTGATGATCTATGCCCAGGCCGGCCACGGCCGGCGGGCCACCCTCTACACCGACTACACCCTTGCCGCCCGCGACGGGGAACACCTCGTCCCGGTGGCCAAGGCCTATTCCGGCCTGACCGATGCCGAGATCCGCAAGGTTGACCAGTGGATCAAGCGCAACACCCTTGCCCGGCGCGGACCCGTGCGCACCGTGCCTCCCGAACAGGTCTTTGAAATCGGCTTCGAGGGGCTGCGTCCCTCCTCCCGTCACAAGTCCGGCATCGCGATGCGCTTTCCCCGTATCCTCCGCTGGCGCCGTGACAAGCCGGTCGCGGAAATCGACACCCTTGCGGACCTGAAGCGCCTTCTTGAGCCGGAAGCGCCGTTGACTTGACGCGCTCCATGGCTCATTTCAGGCAGCATGGATTGGAAGCACCTCCTCGAAACCGCCGAAACGGCCGCCCGCGAAGCCGGCCAAGTCCTTGACACGGGAGCCACCCACCTCCGCGAGGTCGCCTTTCAGGACCGGCAGGATGTGAAGCTCCGGGCCGACACGGAATCCGAGGACCTGATCCGCAAGCGGCTTGCCCAATCGGTCGATTTCCCCGTCTACGGGGAGGAAAAAGGCGGCGATGAAAGCCTCCGCCGGCGCTACGAGCCCTACTGGGTTGTCGATCCACTCGACGGGACCTACAACTACCTCCGCGGAAGCGCCCTCTGCGCCGTGAGCATCGGCCTCATGCGGGGGGAAACCCCGATTCTCGGTGTCATTCACGATTTCAATTCCGGGACCTGCTACAGCGGCGTCGTCGCCGAAGGCTTCCGCGTCGACGGGCGGCCCGTGAGCCCCCAATGGGAAACGCGTCTTGACCAGGCCGCCCTCGTGACCGGCTTCCCCGCCGGCATGGAGCGCTCTCCCGACCGCATGGAAGCCTTCGTGGAACGGATCGCCCCCTTCAAGAAAGTCCGCATGGTCGGCTCCGCGGCCCTTGCCCTCGCCTATGTCGCAGCCGGCATTTACGATGTCTATTTCGAGGAGGGCATCCGCCTCTGGGACGTCGCGGCCGGCCTCGCCCTCGTCCAGGCCGCCGGGGGCACCATCCGCATGCAACCGGACCGCCACGGAAAGACGATGGCCTACGACGTCTGGGCTGGCAGGGGAGACTTCTTCGGGAGGTGATTGGCGGCGGCGTTTGACCCCTCCGCCCCTTCGTGAAACCTTGACGATTCCATTATGCCAAACCGACTCGCACACGAAGACAGCCTTTACCTGAAACAACACGCCGACAACCCCGTCGACTGGTACCCGTGGGGTGAGGAAGCCTTTGCGCGGGCCCGCTCCGAGGACAAGCCGATCCTTGTCTCCGTCGGTTATTCCGCCTGCCACTGGTGCCACGTCATGGCTCATGAGTCCTTCGAGGATGCCTACATCGCGAAGCTCATGAACACCCATTTTGTCTGTGTCAAAGTCGACCGTGAAGAGCGTCCCGACGTCGACCAGATCTACATGGACGCGGTCCAGATGCTCAACGGCCACGGTGGCTGGCCGCTCAATGTCTTCTGTCTTCCGGACGGACGTCCCTTTGCCGGCGGGACCTATTTCCCGCCCGACGAGCGGCGCGGTCCCAACATGGTCCCCTGGCCGCAGCTCCTCATGCGGATATCCGACTTCTACAGCCGCCAGCGGGAGGACCTCGAGGAAAACGCCCGGGCCATCACCGGCAATCTCGAGGCCACCAACACGCCCCATCAGGCTACCGGCGATCCCGTGACCCCAGCCGATTTCCTCAACGCCACGGGCAAGCTTCTCGAGTCCCACGACAGCGAATTCGGCGGGTTTGGTTCCGCTCCCAAGTTCCCGCCTTCCATGACCCTCGACTTCCTCCTCGCGATGCGCTCCAGCGCAACCATCGAGATGAAGTACCCGGACACCGCCCGCTCCATCGATCTCGCGGTCAACCGGACCCTCACCGCAATGGCCCACGGTGGGATCTTCGACCAGCTCGGGGGAGGCTTCTCCCGCTACAGCGTCGACCAGCACTGGCTCATTCCCCACTTCGAAAAGATGCTCTATGACAACGCCCTCCTCATCGACATCTACAGCAAGGCCGCCCAGCGGTATCCAAAACCCCTCTACGGGCAGATTGTCTCCGAGACCATCGCCTGGCTGGAGCGGGAAATGCGCGCCCCGGAGGGCGGATTCCACGCTGCCCTCGATGCCGACACCGAGGGCGAGGAAGGGAAAACCTACCTCTGGAATCCGGAAGGGGTCAAAGCCGTCCTCGGGGAGAGCGAAGGGGCCCGCTTCTGCGACGTCTACGGGATCACCTCCGAGGGCAACTTTGAGGATACCGGCCTGAGTAATCCCGCCCTCCTTGACGGTGACCCGGCCACCCGCGACGCCCTCGCGGAAGCGCGCTCCAGGCTCCTTGAAGCGCGTAACCAGCGTCCCCAGCCCGGCCTCGACACCAAATGCCTCACGTCCTGGAACGCCCTCCTTGTCCGCGGCCTGGCCCGGGCCGGATGGGCCTTCGGGAACCCCCAATGGGTCACTGCCGCAGAAACCCTTGCCGAATGGATCTGGGGGACCCTTCGCGCCGAGGGGAACCGCCTCCACACCGTCGCCTACAACGGGAAAGCCCGTGGCAATGGCCATCTTGATGATTACGCCAACACCATTGAGGGCTTCCTTGCCCTCAGCGCGGTCATTGACTGGGTCCGGCCGGGAGCCTCGAGCACCTGGCTTGAGCGCGCCCGCCTCCTCATCGACCGGGTCCGCATCCATTTCAAAGACCCTGCCGCGGTCGGGTATTTCTTCACCAGCGACGACCACGAGTCCCTCATTCACCGCAAAAAGGACTGGTTCGACAACGCCACTCCCTCCGGCAACGCAAGCCTCGCCCATGCTTTCAGCGCCCTTGAGGCCCTCACCGGCGAAGGCGGGTTCGCCGCGGAAGCGGAAGAGCTCAAGGTGGCCTACCCGGGGATTGTCAACGCCGCACCAGCCGCTGCCGGCCATGCCCTCTCCGCCTTTGTCAACAAGGCCGTCGGGATCGCCGTCATCAAGGCCCGCCCGGATGCCGACCTCGAGGCCCTGCGGGCGGTCGTTGCCGCCCGGCCATGGCGCCCGGTCTTCCTCCAGGCCACCGCCGGAACGGACCAGAAGGCCGCCTTCCAGCTCTGCGTGGGGACCGAATGCCTCCCCCCGGTCGACGACCCCCAGGCCCTTGCCGAAAATCTCTAGGGTCCCTGACCAGGCAACCCCGCCGCGAAAAGGGGCCAGTCCCCCGTAGCCGAAACCGTCAGGTTTTGGTTTCCCCCGTAGCCGAAACCGTCAGGTTTTGGTTTCCCCCGTAGCCGATGGT
>JAWLGH010000081.1:0-9518 GCA_041685165.1 Oceanipulchritudo sp.
AGCCATTGAAAAACGGGCATTCCCCTCGTTGGTGACAAGGGCCAGGCGGCCGCTTTCAGCGACGACAAAGTTCCCCCCGGTCAACCCGACATCGGCCTTCAGGTACTTGCGACGGAGGTGGGTCCGGGCGCGCTGGGTGATCGTCTCCGGATCATCATTGTAGTCCCCCAGCCCCTCACGCTCAAAACTGCGCGCGACTTCCTGCCGGGACTTGTGGATAATCGGGGTCACAATGTGGCTCGGGTGGTCGTGATCAATCTGAACAATATATTCCCCAAGATCGGTTTCGACGGCCTCCATTCCATGCTTCTCGAGAAAAGGCACCAGTTCGGTTTCCTCGCTGACCATGCTCTTCGATTTGACCATCCGGCGCGCGTTGTTCTCCTGCATGATGCGGAGGACGGCCTCGTTGGCGGCTTCCGCATCAGCGGCATAATGGACCACAGCCCCATTGTCCGTGAGCGATTTTTCAGCCTGCTCGAGATAGGTATCCAGATGCTCAAGGGTGTGCTGCTTGATCATCCCTGCCAGCCGGCGCAGGTGATCGGGATCCTCATAATCCTGCCACAGGGCGGATACCCGTGATTCCGTCTTCAACTTCGAAGCACGGTAGACGGAATCCCGCACCTGCGGATCGAGGGTGGTGGAAAAATGGTCGATTTCCTGCTTCATTTGAGCTCTCCCGTGTTTCTGAGGGCATCCCTGAGGATCGTGGCCACATGCATCCGCGGAACGGTGATTCCTTCCCGGTCCATCATCCCGCCGAAATGCATCATGCAGGCCATGTCAAGGGCCGCGACCACATCCGGGCCGGGCTCCATCAGGTGTTTCACTTTGAGTTCCCCCATCCCTTTGGAGATGTTGGGGAAGCTGACGGAAAAGGTTCCTCCAAACCCGCAGCATTGTTCACGTTCCCCCACCTCGGCAAGCTCGAGGCCCTCAATCGATGAGAGCAGGCGGACCGCGCTCTCGAAAGAGTCATAGCCGCGGGTGTGGCAACTGCGATGCAGGCTTACTTTTCCCTCAAAGCGTCCCGGCCAGGTCGTTTTCCCAAGCCCGTTGACGAGAAAGTCGCAGAGCTCCCAGGCACGGTTGGACCACGCCGCCTGTTCAGGGGCATCGTCCTCGTTCTCGAAGGCGAGCTGGGAGCCGTGGTCGAGCATCGCGGTGCAGGAACCCGAGGGCAGGATGATGGGCTGGTCACCGTCGAACACGGTGCGGGTATAACGCAGCACTTTGCGCGTGGAATCCCAGTCGCCGGCATTGAATGCCGGTTGGCCGCAACAGGTCTGACCTTCCGGATAGTCAATGCGGACGCCGAGGTATTCGAGGATCTCGACGGTCGCCATGGCGGCCTCCGCATAAAAGGCATCACAAAGGCAGGTTCCCATCAGCTGGACCTGATTTCCCCGGGGACGGTCACGTCGGGTCTTGTTCACGAGGTGATGATTTGATAGATTCTGGCATAAATCAATCGTTTTTGGAAGCTTTCTCCCAGATTCCTTCACCCAGGTGGGGTGCCTGGATTTGGCTGACAGAATTTATAAAAGGGCGGGATTGGTATAGACAAGCAGTGAGTTGTTATCTAAGGCTTAAACTTGATGGCTGAATCGTTATTTTTGATAGAGGACGAGGCGTTGGTCTGCGAGTTGCTGACTGAATTTCTGGAGGACGTCGATGAAATCGATTTTCTCGGGGATGCCCGTGACGGCGCCACGGCCATCGAGCGCTGCCGCGAACTCAAGCCCGATATCATTATCCTCGACCTGCGGCTTCCCGAAATGAGCGGGCTTGAGGTCCTGAAGATCCTTCACAAGGAACAACCCACCATGAAGGTGATCATCTTTACGGGATCGCTGTCCGAGGAAACCCTGCAGATCACGCTCGCCAATGGAGCGATCGCCTATGTCGAAAAGGCCTATGGGCTGGAGGAACTCCAGAAAGCCATCTCGGCCGCCCTTCAGGGGGAACGATACTTCAGCCCGAGCATCAAGCGGCTGATCGAGGATTACCAGTTTTAGAGGTCCGGCGGGGCGGATACCGGGAAGGGGTCAGGGAAAGATGCCGCGGAGGGTCTTGGCGCGGGCAACGCGCTCGATTCCGAGTGTCAAGGCGGCGTTGCGCCGGCTGATTCCGAGACGCTCCTTTTGTTTTTCCACGTTATAGCGGGCCTTGTCGAGAATATCGAAGAGCTTGCCCAGGACCTCGTCGCGTTCCCAGAAGAGGCTCTGCAGGTCCTGCACCCACTCGAAATAGGAGCAGACGACCCCGCCGCTGTTGCAGAGGATATCCGGAATGACTTCAATGTCATCGCGTTGGTCGAGGATTTCATCGGCGCTGACGGTGGTCGGGCCATTGGCGGCTTCCGCGAGGAAGCGGCACTTCAGCCGGCCTGCGTTTTCAACGGTAATAACCCGCTCGAGAGCCGCTGGTAGAAGAACCGTGCATTCCTGCAGGAGCAGTTCGTCATTGCTCAACCGCTCCCCCTCGTTGTAGCCCTTGAGGCTCTTGTGGATGTTCACGTGGCGCAGCGCTTCATGGATATCAATTCCGGCGGGATTATAGACCCCGCCAGAGACATCACTGATGCCGACAATGCGGCATCCGTAATCGAGAAGCCCTTCCGCGGCATAGGTACCGACATTGCCGAAGCCCTGAATAATGACGGAGCTGTGCTGCATCCGGCAGCCAAAGGATTCAAGGTAGCGTTTTACAAGATAGGCCACGCCGCGCCCGGTCGATTCCAGGCGACCCTCGGAACCCCCGATTTCGATGGGCTTGCCGGTGACGATGGCGGGGGTGGAGCATCCGACAACATTGGAATAGGTGTCCATCATCCAGGCCATTGTCTGGGGATCCGTTCCCATGTCGGGGGCCATGACATCGGTATTGGGACCGACGAAGGGGATCATTTCCTGCATGTAGCGGCGGGAAACCCGTTCCTTTTCACCGGGACTGAGCTTGGATGGGTCCACCGCGACTCCCCCCTTGGCTCCTCCATAAGGAAGCCCGACAAGGGCGCATTTCCAGCTCATCCACATGGCAAGGGCACCGACTTCGCCGACCGTAACGGAAGGATGAAAGCGGGTCCCGCCTTTGGTGGGACCCATGGAAAGGTGATGCTGGACACGGTAGGCTTCAAAGACCTCCACGTGCCCGTCATCCATCCGGACGGGCATCGTGACGGCAACGCAGCGCTTGGGGAACTTTGTCCGTTCCTTGTCGGCTTCGGGGATATCGATTATGGCCGAGGCACGGTCAAACTGACGGCAGGCCATGTTGAATACTTGCGAGTCGTAGATTCGGGATTGCATAGAGGCCATGAACAGGTTCTCCCCCACGATTACCCTGAAAGGGTCTCTGGCAACCCCGGAATGCGTTCAAGTCACAAGATGCGGGTCCTCCTCGACACAAGCTGCTCCCGCGGGCAGCTGGGCCTTGAGGATCTTCAGGAAACCCTGAAGGCTGATCATCTCCTGCTGATGCCAGAGACGAGGGGGTGACCCATGCCCGAAACCGGCCAGCCCGACAAGGTTTCCCTTGGCTTCAAGCGGCAGGAGAAGAAGGGAACGCAGGCCGGCGGCAAGGAATACCTCCTGCTCGGCACGGGCGGTCCTGGGCAGGCGGGTAACGTCGTCAATCTGGATCATCTGGCCACGGAAGGCGCGTTTTTCCAGCCACGGAAGCACTTCACCGGAATAAAGCTGGTTTTCATCCAAGTCCCGGGAAAAGCCTTCACGGGACCACTCGACAAGAGGAGCCATGACGCCGGTCTTTCCATTCATGCAGAGGACAAAGGCCCGTTCGAGGCGGTTCTCGAGGGCAACAGCGACCAGCTGTTCCTTGAGATCGTGGGGATCCATCGGCAGCATTCCGGGCAGGGTTTCCTCCTTCGACAGGCGGATCCGGGAATCGGTGTCAATATCTCCGGGAGCTTCCATCCGGTTAAAGACAGCAAGATAGTGTGATTCCGTGCCGCCCTTTTTCAGGAGGCGGATATGCAGGTGCCAGGTGCCCTCTCCTATCCGGGCCTTGTAGACCGTTTCGTCCGCGCTTGTTATCCGCTTCAGAAGACGTTGAAGCGGCTTTTCCGAAAGGTCCGGGATCATGTCCGCAAGGCGTTGCCAGTCCCTGTTCTTCGCCAGCTTTTCCTGAAACCGCGCATTTCCTTCAATGAAATCTCCGGAGTCGTTGAAAATAAGAAAGGGCTGTTCGCAAAGCGACATCAGGGAGCGGCGCACATTTCCGAGTTCTTCAACCTCCGTGCGCAATTCCACGACTTCGGTAATGTCGTAACCGATGGAATGCAGTTCGGAAACCTCCCCACGCTCGTTTTTGACCGGAATGTCATGCCATTCCTGGACGACCTGCCGCCCGTCCCGGCCAATCGATTCGTGAACGACCATGTCCGGTTCAGCCCGGCGTATAATGTCAGAAACGATCGCCATCAGCGGGGCCCGCTTTTCCTCGGGAACGAATTCGATCCACTTGCGCCCCACAAGGTCTGCTCCATCGGCATGGAAAAATTCCCTGTAGGCATCATTGACATAGGTAAGGGTGGTATCGGGAAGCCAGCGGCAGACGGGGTTTCTGCTCCCCTCGACCATTGAACGATAGCGGGCCTCGCTTTCGGCAAGCTGGCGTTCCTTGCGACGGCTTTCGAGCATCAGCTCGATGCGGTCAACGACTTCGGTCATGCTGTTCTCAAGCCTTCCCAGGTCCTCCATGTCCTCGGGGGGCTGAGTGCCGACCCACTGGTTCAGGGAGGACAGGACCTGGCGCAACTTCGCCGGGTCCCCTTCCGCGGAATAATCGAGAAAGCGCATCAGCTGCCGCGCCGGGCCGGCGGGCTTAACCTCGTCGCTTCGCCATTTCTGGATGGTCGGCAGGGAGCACTGGCAGATTTTCGCCATGTCCCTGTTTGTGAGGCCATATTGTTTTTGAAACTGTTTGATGTGCATGCAGCAGATTTTGGGGTGAGAAGACATGTAATGCTTATGTTACAAATCAGTTAAGGTAAAACTTATATATCGGCAACTGCTCAAATCAAAAATGCCCCATATCTTGAAAAAGATGCCGGGTTGACTATCCAGATTTTATGCCCTCGAAGAGAAAACGACCCGCTTCCGCCAGGAATCCACTTCTGGAACGTTTCTGTGAATGCCTGCCGAACTGCTCAAAAGCAATGGCGATTGTGGAGACTGGCTGCGAGCGCGATCTCAACCTTCGTGAAAAAGCGGCTCTCAAGTATCACGGGCGCCTCTGCCCCTTCTGTGCCTGTGCAACAGGCAAGTTTGAAAGCGCCCTCAACCGGATGGAGGAAGCGCGGAAGGCCCGGGCCGCGGTGCCGGCGGAGGCCGGCAAGGCGACCTGAGGCGTTTACAGGCCCGGCGCTCCGATGGCACAAAATGACGCGGGATACCCCGGTTAATCCCTTCCGAGGGTTTTGTTGTAGAGGCGGAACATCGGCTCGTCAAAGAGCACAAAGCGGACCCGCCCCGGAAATGAGGATCCTTCGAGAAAGTCCCGGATCGTGCGCACCGCGATTTCGGTTGCTTCCTTTGCCGGGTACCCGAATGCACCGGTTGACAGGGCCGGAAACCCGACCGAATCCATCTCCTCATCGGCCGCGAGGCGGAGGGCATTGAGGTAGCAGTTTTCAAGGAGCCCGGCCTCCGGTTTATCAATCCCGTAGCGCGGTCCGAGGCAGTGTATGACGAAGGCATTGGGAAGGTTCGGCGCGGGGGTAAGAACCGCCTCTCCGGGTTCGATCGGAGCCAGGGGACGGGTTGCCGCCTCAAGTTCCGGATCGCCCTTTCCGTGGATCGCTCCGGCCACTCCCCCGCCGGTCTGCAGGCGGGCGTTGGCGGCGTTGACAATCGCGGTGAGGTCCGGCTGGTCGGTTATGTCACCAAGGGTCAGTTCAATGCGATCCTTCATGCCTCTGAAGGTTAATGACCTCAGACGGTTCCGTCAAACAGCGATCCCAACCGCTTCCCCTTGCCGGCCACCGGCTTCTCCTCCTTTCCCGTTGAAAGCGGGGAGCCGTGGTGATACCGTTATCCCATGAAAGGATCCATGCTCAACGGGCTCTACACCGACCGGTACGAGTTGGCCATGGCCCAGGCCTACTGGAAGGCGGGAAGAGCCCGGGAGCCGGCCGTTTTCGATTACTTTTTCCGGAACTGCCCCTTCGGCGGCGGCTACACCGTCTTTGCCGGCCTGGAGACACTCCTCGATGCACTGGAGCAGTTTTATTTCGAAGCGGATCATCTCGAATTCCTCGAAGAGGATGGTTTCGACCGGGCCTTTCTGGACTGGCTGGAGGCCTTTTCCTTCAAGGGTCGGATTCATGCACCCCGGGAAGGGGAACTTGTCTTTCCCCTGGAACCGGTTCTGCGGGTCGAGGGAGGCCTGCTGGAGACCCAGATTGCCGAGACCCTGGTCCTGAATATCCTCAACTTCCAGTCCCTCATCGCCACCAAGGCGTCCCGGTGCCGCAAAAGCGCGGGCGACCGGGGTCTGAGCGAATTCGGATTGCGGCGCGCGCAGGGGCTGGGAGGCATGTGGGCCGCGAGGGCAGCGTGTATTGGAGGGTTCAACACAACCTCGAATTCCCTGGCCGGGCACCTTTACGGGCTGGAGATAACCGGCACCATGGCCCACGCCTTCGTGCAGAGTTACGATGAAGAACTGGCCGCCTTCAGGGCCTTCGCCGATACCCACGGCAGCGAAACAGTTCTCCTCCTCGACACCTACAACACCCTCCAGTCGGGTCTCCCGAACGCCATCCAGGTGGCCCGGGAACTCCTCGACAGGGGTGAGTCGCTGACGGGCGTCCGCCTTGACAGCGGTGACCTCGCCTACCTCTCAAAGCGTGTCCGGGCCGGGCTGGACGAGGCCGGCCTTGAGGAGGTGGCGATCGTCGCCTCCAACCAGCTCGATGAATACGTTATCCGCTCCCTCCTCGAGCAGGAGGCCCCCATTGATCTCTTCGGCGTGGGAACCGCTCTGGCGGTCGGCCAGCCCGATGCGGCCCTCGATGGGGTCTACAAGCTGTCCCGGGCCGGTGAAAAGGACCGGCTGAAGACGTCGGAAACCTTCAGCAAGACAACCCTTCCGGGCGTCAAGTCGGTCAGCCGCTTCTATGACCGGGAGGGGTTGCTTGCGGCCGACGCCATCCACCTCTCGGATGAAAAGGCCCCCGAGAGAATGATTCACCCCTTCGAATCTGACCGGAGGCTGGAGCTCAAGGGCTTTTCAAGCTGTCCCCTCCTGGAACCTGTTTTCAGGGACGGCCTGCGCACAAAGGAACGCACCCCGGTCTCGACCGCCCGCTCCCATCTCCAGGAAGCCATCAAGGCCCTGCCCCCCGAATACCAGCGCTTCGAAAACCCCCACACCTACAAGGTCGGGCTCAGCCCCGGGCTCTGGAAGCACCGCTCCGACCTGATGAACGCAAAGCAAAAGGACATCGAATCATGAAAGCCCTTATTCTCGTCGACGTTCAACGCGACTTCATGCCCGGAGGAGGGCTTCCCGTGGAGGACGGGGATCAAATCGTTCCCGTCATCAACGGTATCCTCAGCCAGTATCCGCTCATCGCCGCCACTCAGGACTGGCATCCCCCGGGCCACCGGAGTTTCGCCAGCAGCCATCCCGGGCATGAACCCATGGATACAATTGATCTCAATGGGCTTGAACAGGTCCTCTGGCCCGACCATTGCGTCCAGGGTACGGACGGGGCCGCTTTTCACAAGGAACTCGACATGAATCCCGTGGCCGCGATTTTCCGCAAGGGAACGGATCCCGAAGTCGACAGCTATTCGGGTTTCTTCGACAACGGGCACCGTCACAAAACCGGCCTCGCGGAGTGGCTCCACGGCATGGAGGTTGACGAGGTCCATGTGGCCGGTCTGGCCGCTGAGGTCTGCGTCGCCTACTCCGCCCGCGATGCCGCTGAACTCGGGTTCAAGGTGGCCGTCATCGAGGACGCCGTCATGGCCTTGTCGGACGAGGCCATGCAATCCACTAAAGAGGATCTCACCCAACTCGGGGTCCGCTTCATCCGCGCCTCAGAGAGCGGCCGGGCGATTGACCCGTAAACCATCCTCCACAAACCCGTGACCTCTGGAAGGTCCGCCCTCGCCAAGGCTCTGGCGGATAAAACAAAACCCAAACTGCCTGGGCAGCCTGGGCTTGTTTGAAAGTGGCGGGATGGACGGGACTTGAACCCGCGGCCTCCGGCGTGACAGGCCGGCGTTCTAACCAACTGAACTACCACCCCTTGGGGAAAGAAGAGGTGAAGCTACGGGAGGGACTGGGTGGGTCAAGCGTTTATTGGAGAAAAATTCGGGTATTTTCATGGGTCGTGGAGAGCCGTTCCCGTCGCTGGACTTGGTCCGATGAAGGCATGGAGGAAGCGGCTTCTGGTGGGCGCCCTGGCGGCTGGGCTGCAGGGGCTGATTCTGGGACTTGCGGTCCTCATCGGGGTCATGGACCCGGTGGCGCCAAGGGAGGCCCGCATCCGCGCGAAACCGGATCCCGAACGTCAGCAACGCCAACAGCGGGAACGCATCGACAAGCAGCTGGCCCAGCTTGATCGGACCCGGACGGGAACCACTGAAGCCCTCATGGAACCCCTCATGGAGGCCATGCGTCCGGAACTGGCCGTATCCGCCCCGGATCCCGGCGAGTCCATCCAGGCCATGGGCTCACTTTTGCAGCAGGCGGCCCTCTTCGGCGGCGACGGAGGGGCCTTCACCGAGGGGTTGGAATCCGATTCCCTCCCGGAACCGGAGCCTGTGGCCTTCCTCGGGGAAAATCTCAAGGCCCGCCGGATTGTCCTTCTCCTCGATGTTTCCGGTTCCGTGAAAACGAAAATGGAGCGGGCCGGGTTGCCCCTACAGCAGCTCAAGAGGGAGGTGCATCGCTTTGTCGATCAGCTGGGACCCAATCACCTCTTCGGGATCATCCAGTTCACGCGCAAATGGCAACCCTTCAGGGATGAACTGGTGCCCGCCACGGAAGTCGTCCGGGGACAGGCCCGTCAATGGATTGACAGCTCCTTTCGGACCACCGGAACGAGCGGGCGCAACTGGAACGGAGGCCACCCGAATGGGATTGAGGCCGTCCTCTCAGCCGCTTTTGCCATGGATCCCCAGCTGGATGAGGTCTTCCTCGTCTCCGACGGCGACTTCCAGCGCACGCCGCCGGGAGGGGGTGGACAGGATGTCCCCTGGTCCGACCTGCGTTCCTTCACCCGCACCCTCCAGGAGACCGCTGTCGGGAAGGCCCGTCTACGCCTCCTCTGCTTCCATCCCCCAAAAGACGCCCTCCCCGATCTCCGGGCCTGGGTCCGCGAAAACGGGCCCGGGAGTCTCAGGGTCCTCGATGAATCAAAGCCGGGGGTCCCTTGACCCATCGTCAAACCGCGTCCGCCTCTCCCCACGGATCAGGTGGATCATTTTGCACAACCGTCACCGCATCCGCCGCTTTTCCCGGTCAAATTCAACCAT
>JAWLGH010000028.1:0-27977 GCA_041685165.1 Oceanipulchritudo sp.
GACGACATGAAGAAAGCCTACGCGGAACAGACACCGGAGGAAATCTGCGCGGAAGTCATGGATTCGGGTCTCCGCGGGCGGGGCGGGGCGGGATTTCCCGCCGGGATGAAATGGAAATTCCTCGACCGCAAGAGCGGTAAGCCGATCTACCTCATCTGCAACGCCGACGAATCGGAACCGGGAACCTTCAAGGACCGTCAGATCATGCACAAGGATCCGCATCAGCTGATCGAGGGCATGATGATCACAGCCTATGCGATCCGGGCGGCCCAGGCCTTCATCTACATCCGGGAGGAAATGCCGCAGGGAGCGCAGATCCTTGAGGAAGCGATCGAGGCGGCGCGGGAAAAGAACCTTGTCGGGGAGAATATCCTCGGATCCGGGTATTCCTGCGAACTGATCATCCACCGGGGGGCCGCGGCCTACATCTGCGGGGAGGAGACCGGCCTGATCGAGTCGCTTGAGGGCAAGCGGGCCTATCCCCGGATCAAGCCGCCCTACTTTCCGGCAGCTCTCGGGCTCTACATGTGTCCGACGATTGTCAACAACGTGGAAACCCTCTGCAATGTGAAGCACATCGTGGCCATGGGGGGCAAGGAATACGCGAAAATCGGCAAGCCCGGCAACACGGGAACACGCATCTGGTGCCTCAGCGGGCACGTCCGCAATCCCGGTTACTACGAACTGGAAAATGGGCAATTCACCTATGGTGACCTGATCCACACCATCGGCGGTGGCCTGCGCGAGGGACGCAGCCTCCAGGCTGTCATCCCGGGCGGTTCCTCGGCCAAAGTCTGGCGCGCCGGCGAGCGCTTCACGGGGAAGCTCAAGGACGGCGAGCCCTTTGACTGGGGACTGGAGGATGTTCCCCTCGATTTTGACGGACCGATGGCGGCGGGATCGATGTCCGGATCGGGGGCGGTCATTGTCATTGATGACTCGGCGGACATTGTCGAGGTCCTTGCCAACATCAACGCCTTCTACGCGCATGAGAGCTGCGGGCAATGCACCCCCTGCCGCGAGGGTTCGCTCTGGATGAAAAAAATCACCACCCGGATGGTCAATGGTGGCGCCCGCGAGGAGGATGCGGACCTGCTGGCCTCCATCGGGGACCAGATTGCCGGGCGAACCATCTGCGCACACGGGGAAGCCTGTGCCTGGCCAACGCAGAGCTTTATCGCGAAATTCCGGGACAAATTTGTCGCCAAAGCCGGGGAGAATCCGGAAAAGACCGACTCGAGGTCCACGCGTATGGTTTAACCCACCGGTAAAGGGTATCGCAGACAATGAGCGAAGAAACGAAACAGGAAACAGTAACCATCAACGTCGACGGCACCCCGGCGCAGGTGCCGGCGGGCGCGAACCTCGTGGACGCGGTGGAGAGCCTTGGAAAGGAGATCCCGCACTACTGCTACCATCCGAAGTTGTCCGTCGCGGGCAACTGCCGGATGTGCCTGATCGAGATGGGCACGCCGGGGCGCGACCGGGCGACAGGCGAACCGATCCTCAATGAGGATGGCAGCCCGAAGATCATGTGGGTCCCGAAGCCTGTCATCGGCTGCGCAACGACTGTTTCCGAGGGGATGCATGTGCGTACCCAGTCCGAGCTCGTGAAATCCTGCCAGGAGGGGGTGATGGAGTTTCTCCTCGTCAACCACCCGCTGGACTGTCCGATCTGCGATCAGGCGGGGGAGTGCCGCCTGCAGGAATTCGCGACCGACTATGGGCGCGGCTACAGCCGTTTTATTGAGAATAAGAACGTCAAGCCGAAGCGAACGCGCCTTGGGCCGCGGGTGATGCTTGATGATGAACGTTGCATCCTCTGCTCGCGCTGCATCCGTTTTTGCGACGAAATCGCGGAGGATCCCGTTCTCGGGTTTATCGACCGCGGGTCCTATTCGACGCTGACGACCTTTCCGGGCAAGCAGCTGGAAAACAATTATTCCCTCAACACGGTCGATATCTGCCCGGTGGGGGCCCTGACCTCGACCGATTTCCGCTTCAGGATGCGGGTCTGGTTCCTGAAGGAGACGCCCTCCATCGACACGGAGTCCAGTGTGGGCTGCAACACCGTTATCGGGAGTCGGGAAGGAACGATCTACCGGATTACGCCCCGGCGCAACGACGCCGTCAACGACACCTGGATGCCCGACAGCGGCCGGGTCCTTTACAAGATGGTGGATTCCGAGGATCGGCTTGCCTCCTATGCGATCGACGGTCATCCGGCGACGGCTGACGAGGCCCTTGAAGCAGCAGCGGACCTGCTCAAGGCAGGCCGGGTGGCCCTTGTCGGCAGCGGGCAGCTGAGCGTGGAGGAACAGTACCTTCTGAAAAAGACGCGTGACCGGTTGGGGGACTCCATTCCCACCTATCTGGTGGCGCGCACGGGGGAAGGGGATGGCAAACTCCTCTCCGCGGACCGCAATCCGAACGTTCGCGGGGCCCTGCTCTGCGGGCTTATAGAAAGCTATCCGGAAAGCGAACTCACGGAGCTTCGCGAGGCCCTTGAGGCCGGGGAAGTGGACACCGTGCTCGCGGTCGGGGAGGACATCACCGAGGCAGGGATCCCCTCCGAGCTCCTGCAGGGCCGCAAACTGATTTATATTGGAAGCCATCACAAGAACTGCAGCCATGCCGCAGCGGTGGAAATACCGCTCCTGACTGTTTTTGAAAAAAGCGGAACCCTGGTGAACCAGCAATTCCGGGTCCAGAAATTCGCCCAGGCGGTCCCCGGCCCCGTGGATGTCCTTTACGGGATCAGCACCTTCACGCGTCTTCTGGAGAGCGTGGATCCGGAGGCCGGAATGGCCCCTTCGCCGGCAGCGGTCTGGAAGCGGATGCAGACAGACATCCCCGAATTTGCCGGAATGGATTTTGAGACAATCCCGGCAACCGGCCATCCGGTCAGCGAGGCCCGTTTTGCGGATATTCCGTTTGTCGAAGGCAAGGGAATGCACTTTGAACCCAAATCAGCGTTAGCGGAGGCCTGAGATCATGGAACTGACGGAACTTATCTGGCTGGTGACCAAGGCCCTGATCCTGATCTCAGTGGTCATGGGTTGTGCCGCCTACGCGGTCCTGCTTGAGCGCAAAGTTGCCGGCGCGATCCAGGGGAGACCGGGACCGAACCGGACCCAGATCCCCTTCCTGGGCGGGCTCCCGTTGATCGGACCCATCCTGACACGGCTCGGTATCTTCCAGCCGGCGGCCGACGGGCTCAAATTCCTCTTCAAGGAGGACCCGATGCCCGGGCATGTGAATGCCTTCTACTATATTCTGGCTCCGCTGGTGGCCTTCATCCCGGCGATGACGACGATGACCGTCCTGCCCTTTGGGGTCTACACCACGCCGGAAGGCAACCAGGCCCCCATGGTCCTCGCCAATCTCGACATCGGGATACTCTTCATCCTGGCGGTTTCCTCGCTCGGGGTGTACGGGGTCATCCTCGGGGGTTGGTCGGCCAATTCCAAATACCCTTTCCTCGGTGGGATCCGGGCCTCCGCGCAGATGATTTCATACGAATTGGCGCTGGCCCTTTCTCTCCTGCCGGTCTTCATGTGGTTCGGGGGAACCCTCAACCTCTTCGACATCGCCCAGGGACAGGGGAACCTTATCTTCGGCTTTCTCCCCGGCTGGACCATTTTCTATCAGCCGCTGTCGGCCCTTATTTTCCTTGTCGCTCTCTTTGCGGAAACGAACCGGCTCCCGTTTGACATGCCGGAATCTGAGACTGACCTTGTGGCCGGTTATAATACGGAATACGGGGCTTTCAAGTTCGGACTCTTTTTCGTCGGCGAGTATGCCCATGTCATCATTGGATCCGGGGTTTTCGCCCTCCTGTTCCTTGGAGGCTGGGACATCCCCTTCTTCAGTTACCCTGCGGGGGTCCTGGGGTCAATTCTCTCGGTGGGGGTCTTCTTTTTGAAAATCCTCCTGCTTGTCTTTTTCTTCATGTGGATCCGCTGGACCCTCCCGCGTTTCCGCTATGACCAAGTCATGGCCCTTGGCTGGAAGCGGCTTCTTCCGCTGGCCATCGCCAATCTTGTTTTCTACGCCATCCTCATCGCAGCCATCGAACAGTTTTAAAATATTATGGGTACCAAAGTCCTGGAACGCAAACCCCTGAGCATCGCGGAGCAGACCTATATCCCGCAGATCCTCGGCGGCTTGAAGATCACCATGAAAAACATGTTGAAGCCGGCGGTTACCCTCGAGTACCCGGACGAGCGGCCGGACATCCCGACGGGTTACCGCGGCGTGCCGACCCTGGTGAAGGATCCGAACGGGCGCGAGAAATGTGTCAGCTGCCAGCTCTGCGAATTTGTCTGTCCGCCACGGGCAATCCGGATCATACCGGGGGAGATCAGCGAGGAATCGGAAACCGGCCATGTGGAGAAGGCCCCGGAGGAATTTGAGATCAACATGTTGCGCTGCATCTATTGTGGCCTCTGCCAGGAAGTCTGTCCGGAGGAGGCTATCTTTCTGCAGGATATCTTTTCCCTGAGCGGGTATTCCCGGGAGGAACTGGTCTTCCAGAAGAAGAAACTCTACGAGATCGGGGGTACCCTGCCGGACAGGCATTACAAGTGGGACAAGAAGAAGCAGGCCGAGCTCGAGGGAAATCCCCATCATTGAGGAACGATGACTTTTACCTTCCAATCCCATTCGGCGCTGTTCTAATAAGGTCCCTCTTATCATGAAAGAACTGCTCTTTCACTTCTTCGCCGCCCTGACCATCGTGCCGGCCTTTTTTGTGGCCACGAGCCGCAAGCCGGTGAACGCCGCGATGAACATGATGCTCTCCTTTGTGGGGCTCTCGGCGCTGTTCGTCATCCTGGAAACCTATTTTCTGGCGATTCTGCAGGTACTGGTATACGCGGGGGCCATCGTGGTCCTCTTTTTGTTTATCATCATGCTGATCGACGCGGGGAAGTCGCCGCAGCCGCGTCTGATGCGCTTCCTGGCAAGCCTGGTGGCCTTTGCGCTCCTTGTCCTGACGAGTTACACCCTTGTATTCGGGGGGGGCTCGGGTCCCTTTGTGGACCTATCGGTGGAGGCTCCGGCGAGCCTTGCCCGGACCTTTGGAGTGGAGTTGTTCAGCCGTTACCTGCTTCCCTTCCAGTTGACCGGATTCATGCTCCTGATTGCCATGGTCGGGATCATCGTGATCACGAAGAAGCATGAAACGGAAGGAGGGACCCGGTGAGTATCGGACTGGAACACTATATATTTGTCGCGGCGCTTCTGTTTTCAATCGGGTTTTTCGGTGTCCTCCTGAGGAAGAACACCCTTGTTGTCTTCATGTGCCTGGAACTGATGCTGAGTGCCTCGATCCTTGCCCTTATCGCTTTCTCCCGCTACCACGCGACGGCGGCCAACCCGATGATGGAGGGCAATCTCTTCGTCCTCTTCATCATTGCCATTGCGGCCTGCGAAGTGGCTGTCGGGCTGGCGATCATCGTCACCCTCTGGCGTCGTCACCAGACGGTGGAGCTGAATGAAATCAACGAGTTGAAACACTGATGGATCCGGCAACTGCACTAACGGTAATACTGGTGGCGCCCCTGCTGGCGGCGGGAGCAATCTGGCTTTTTGCCCGGCAACGCCCGGTCCTTGCAATGGCCCTTTCCCTCGGGGCGGCGGCGATCATTCTGGTCCTCAGCGGATGGCTTTTTTTCGGACTCTGGGACGGGACGGCAATCGAACTTGAGACGGAGTGGCTGACACTGGGAGGGTTCTCGCTCTCGGTGGGATTCCTCTTCAACGACCTGAGTGCCCTGATGCTCTTTGTGGTGGCCTTTGTCGGCTTCTGGATTCACCTCTTCAGTGTCGGTTACATGGAGGATGACGGTGCCCGGGGACGCTTTTTCGGGGGGCTCTCGATCTTCATGTTCTCGATGCTGGGGATCGTCCTCGCGAACAATCTTTTCATGCTCTTCATTTTCTGGGAGCTGGTCGGTTTCAGTTCCTACATGCTGATCGGCCATTACCTGAACACGCGGGAGGCCAGTGATGCCTCCAAGAAGGCCTTTATTGTCAACCGGGTGGGGGACTTCGGGTTCCTCATCGGGATCATCATCACCTACTGGACCTTCGGGACGGTTTCCCTGACGGAGCTGGCGGCCCTTGCGGAAGTCCGCCCGGAAGCGCTAACAACCCTTGCCGGCCTGCTTCTTTTCTGCGGGGTCCTTGGAAAGTCGGCTCAAATGCCGCTGCATGTCTGGCTTCCGGACGCCATGGCGGGTCCGACGCCGATATCGGCCCTGATCCACGCTGCGACGATGGTGGCGGCCGGGGTCTATTTCCTCGGCCGGGCGGTGATGCTCTTCACGCCGGAGGCGCTGGCCGTGATTGCCTGGACAGGGGTGGTGACGGCCGTCTGCGCGGCGATCTGGGCCTTCGGGCAGCGGGACATCAAGAAGATCCTCGCCTATTCGACGCTTTCCCAGCTTGGCTACATGGTGGCCGGCTTCGGTTTGGGGACGCTCTATGGCATGAGTCAGGGGGACGGCGGGACGGCCCTTCTCTACGGTATCGGGGCTTCGATGTTCCACCTCACGACCCACGCCTTTTTCAAGGCCCTGCTCTTTCTCGGGTCCGGTTCGGTAATCCATGCCTGCCACCACGAACAGGATATCTTCAAAATGGGGGGACTGTACCGGAAAATGCCGCTGACGACCCTGACCTTTGCCGCCGGGGTGATCGCGATTGCCGGTATTCCCTTTATCGCGGCGGGCTTCTTCAGCAAGGACGCGATTCTCTATGTCGCCAAATCCACGAGCACGCCGGCCTTTATCCTCCTGACGGCGACCGCGCTCCTGACGGCCCTCTACATGGGACGGCTCTTTTTCATCGCCTTTCTCGGGAAGCCGAACAGCGAGGCCGCGCATAACGCCCATGAATCCTCCTGGACGATGGTTCTGCCACTGGTTGTGCTGGCGATTTTTTCCATCGGTGGCGGGTACACCATCCTCTATCCCGAGTCCCTCCGCACCCTCATCGCGAACTGGGTCCCGCATCCGCATGGATCGGACCACCTCCTGATGATCTATATTTCGCTCATCGCCTCGGTTGGGGGCCTCCTTCTGGCGCGTGTCATCTACGGGGCCGGGCGTGCCACGGACACCCTTGAGAAAAAGGCATACCCGGTATACGCGGTGGCCCGTTCGCGCTTTTATTTTGACGAGGTCTACAACGGCTACATCCGCCTTGTGCAGGACCGGGTAGCCGAAGTCCTCGCTTTTCTGGACACCCTTTTCATCTCGGGACTCCTTGTCCGGGGCTCGGCCGGGGTGGCCGGCCTCCTCGGAATTGGGGCGCGCCGCATGCATACGGGAAGAGCGACCACTTACGTCTGGTGGTTTTTTGCCGGACTCCTCTTGTTCGGTGCCTACGCGGGTGGATTTTTTGACGGGATTTTCCAATGACCATGCAATTGCCAATCGCTTCCCTTGGAGGAATCCAGGAATTCCTGCGTGTTGCCGGCGAAGCCCAGCCCGTGCTC
This sequence comes from Oceanipulchritudo sp., assembly GCA_041685165.1. Classification (GTDB taxonomy): domain Bacteria; phylum Verrucomicrobiota; class Verrucomicrobiia; order Opitutales; family Oceanipulchritudinaceae; genus Oceanipulchritudo. Next base: position 7,505 of record JAWLGH010000028.1, read on the forward strand.
CATTCCTATCTGGTTTTATTTGCCATCGCGGCGCCGTTGATCATGGCCCTGGCGCTGGCGACTTCGGGCAAACTCCCGCCGGCGGCGGTCAAGGCGAGTGCCTTCATTGCTTTTCTGGTGCCGGCATTGGCGAGCCTCTGGCTGGCGGCGGTCTACCTTGCCGGGTCCTATAATGGGAATTATGCCTTCACGGTGGTCTCCGATCTCGGACTGGAGCAATTTGGGATCCGCCTTCATCTCGGCCTCAACGGCCTGGCACTGCCTTTTTACGTCCTTTCCGGGATTGTGGGGCTGGCGGCGGGACTCTATGCCATCCAGAGCGGTGTCGAGCGCCTGCGCCTCCAACTGATCCTGCTGCTGATTATGCAGGGCGGCCTCATGGGGGTCTTTTCCTCGGTGGATATTCTATTCTTTTACTTCTTTCATGAGTTTGCGCTCATCCCGACCTTCATCATGATCGCCTTGTGGGGCCGGGCCGGGCGCAAGGCGGTGGCCCTTGAAGTAACCCTTTACCTGACCTTCGGGGCCATGCTGACCCTTGCCGGGTTGATTGCCCTTTATGTGTTCAGCGGGGCGACCTATTTCAACATGGTGGAGATGCGGGCAGCCCTCGTGGAGGCCCCCCTGCAGGGAACCATCTTCGGGCTCCTCCTGATCGGCTTCGGAATCCTTGTTTCGCTCTTTCCCTTTCATACCTGGGCACCCCGGGCCTATGCGACGGCGCCGGCGCCGGCGGCCATGCTGCATGCCGGGGTACTCAAGAAATTCGGCATTTACGGCCTGGTGCAGATTGCCTATCCGGTCCTTCCCGAAGGGGCCCTGCACTGGGCGCCTCTCCTGATGTGGCTGGCCCTTGGCAACCTCATCCTGATCGGCCTGGTGACGATGGCCCAGCGCGACCTGAAAAGCCTTCTCGGGAATGCCTCGGTGATGCACATGGGATATGCCTTTCTCGGGCTATACGCCTATTCGGTGATCGGGATCGGGGCGGCCATCCTGATGCTCTTTGCCCACGGCCTGTCCGTGGCCGTGCTTTTCCTCCTGGCCGATGTCGTGGAAAAGCGTGCCGGGACCGCCGACATGGAGGAAATCGGCGGTTTGGGGGAGAAGGCTCCCGTCCTCATGGGATTGTTCGTGGCGGCGATGATGGCGAGTATCGGGTTGCCGGGTTTTGCCAATTTCTGGGGTGAGCTGGGGATATTTGTTTCCCTCTACGCTTCGGAAACCCCGTGGGTACTCTATCCGGCTCTGGCGGGGATTCTCATTTCGGCAATCTACGGATTGCGGGCGGTGGCCTCGGTCTTTTTCGGCGAGGCAAAGGGCGAGACGACAGGAGGCGACATCCGCGGATCAGAAAAACTCCCCGCGGTCCTGCTCCTTGGCTTTCTCCTCTTGATTGGATTCTGGCCGCGGCTTCTTTCGGACACCGTCAATGAAACGGTAACCCGCACCTTTGTAGACACCCTGCCGACCCAGAGCGTGCCGGCATCTAATTTCTCCCTGACGGAATAATGGACACCGAACTGTTACAAAGCATCGTCGCGAGCAACCAGTGGAGTGCCCTGCTCCCGGAAATCATCCTCGGTTGCTCGGCCGTCATCCTGCTCTTCATTGATTTATTGATGCCCCGGGCCCGTCGCTATTTATCCGGCCTGAGCATCCTGGCGCACCTCCTGGCCGCGGTGGTCCTCATCCTGGCGATGCGCAGCAATGGGAGCCGCGAGGGAGCGGAGGTGCTTTTTGCCGGCCTTATCGCCCAGGGAGTCACCGCGGACTGGATGCGGCTCTTCTTTCTCGGGTCCTCGATCGTGATCACACACCTTGCGGCCGTTTTCCTTTCCCGCCAGAAACTGGCCAATGTGGAACTCTACCACCTGATCCTTGTCGGGACGATGGCGGTGATGCTGCTCGTCCAGAGCCATCATTTCCTCTTCCTGTTTGTGGCTCTTGAAACGCTGACGATCGGCTTCTACATCCTGGTGGCCTATAACCGGGAGAGCCGTCTCTCACTCGAGGCCGGGTTGAAATACCTCATCATGGGTGCCTTCAGCTCCGGCATACTTCTCTTCGGGACCGCCCTTCTTTACGGGGCGGCAAGTAATCCGGTTCTGCCGATGGCCTCCGGGAGCCCCCTCAATTTCACGGAACTGGGTCAATTCATTGCGGCCTCGAATGAATTCCACAACAACAGCGGGAATCTGTTCGTCCTTTTTGGGGCGGCCCTGGTCCTGACGGGAATTGCCTTCAAGATCGGCCTTGTTCCCTTTCAGATCTGGATTCCGGATGTGTACCAGGGAGCGCCGACGCCGGTGACCGCCTTTCTCGCGGTTTCCTCCAAGGCGGCCGGATTCTACCTGCTCTACCTTCTTCTGGAAGGGCCTTTTGCGGCCCTTGCCCCGGTGACCGTTCCCCTGCTCAGCCTGGTCGCGATCCTGACCCTTCTCTTTGGGAACCTCGCCGCCCTCGGACAACGCAATGTCAAGCGTGTCATGGGTATGTCCGGAGTGGCGCATGCCGGAATCCTCCTGATGGGATTGCTCGCTTCTCTTCGCGTGGACTGGGCCTTTGCGGCGGTACTCTTTTACCTTGTGACCTACGCCATTGCCTCCTTCGGGGTCTTTGAAGTGATGGCGCATGTGGCGGACGAGGCCGACGCCGATCAGGATCTCGACCATTTTGACGACCTTCTCAAGAAGGATCCGTACCTTGGATCCGTTCTTCTTGTCAGTCTGGGATCCCTTGCCGGGATCCCCCCGCTTGCCGGGTTTATTGCCAAGCTTCTCCTTTTCATCGCGGCTTTCCAGGCCGGGCTTTACTGGGTCCTTGGCGTCGCCCTGGCGGGGGTGGTGATCTCCATCTATTATTACTTTGGCTGGATGCGCGCTGCAGTGATGCGCAATCCCTTTCTTGCCGAGGAGGGCGCGCGGGCCATCATGGCTCCGGCTCTCGGGGGCCGTTTCATCATGAGTCTCCTTACAGGAGGCTCCATCCTGCTTGGGCTCTACCAGGGCTTTTTCACCTTCTAGGCGCCGGCGGACCGTTCTTAAAATCGCCCCGTAGGTTTCCGCTGAACCCGCCGAACAGGAGTTGGTGGGTGTCCCTGATCAACGGGGGAAAGGAAATGCGCTTCCGACTTGATTTGTCGGAAAAGAGGCATCGCTTTGCCTCTCGCACAAAGAACCACAGGAGGCAGGATGCTTCTTGTCCGTATCATTGCGATTTTTCTGTAACCTTTTCCGGTCCTTTTACGAACCACCGGGTGAGATGCGAAAGAAATTAATCACCCTCATGGTGCCGTTACTGGCGGCGGCCACCCTTTCCACGACACTGCCCGCTTCCGGAGTAGACGAACAGTTCGTTCCCTCCGATGTGGAATGGCTGCTTCACATCGACGTGGATACCCTTCGCCAGAGTCAGGCCGGGCGTGCCCTGATCCGTGAATTGCAGGCAGTTAACCCGTTGCGGAACAACCCGGAAATCCCGATTGATCCGACATTGATCATCAATGGATTGCGCGGACTCTCCGCCTTCGGATCCATTCCGGACTTGGCCTCCGGGGAAATACCGAACGATTCCGTGCTGGTGATCGAAGGGACGGAGGAGCTGATGCAGGTCATGCGGGGCCTGATAGCCGGCATACAGCTGGAGCAACCGGAAATGCTGGCCACCCTTGAGTTGGAGGGCCAGGCGATCTACCAACTGCAGGGCGAGTCCATTTCGGGCCTGTTCCTGAAGGATTCCCGGATTGTCATCGGGCAGACGCCGGGTGCGCTTGTATCCTTTCTGGAGGTGGCTTCCGGCAACAAGGACCACCTTTTTCTCAAATCACGCTTTCCTTCCTTCAAGGTGGGAATGCAATCGGGATTCTTTGTTGGTGCCGTCGTCGAGGGGGTGACCGGAATGCAGAATCTCCCCGCCCAGGCCCGTATTCTCCAGTTAACCCAGGCAGTTTCCGTCCAGTTGGGCGAATGGGATGAGTATCTCAAGCTGGAGGCAGGCCTGAAAACAGACGACCCAACGACGGCGAGGCAGGTGAAGGAGATCCTCCAGGGAATTATCGCCCTGACGGCCATCACCCAGACCGGCTTGCCCGAGGTCAGCTCTCTGATTCAGTCGGCGCGGGTCAACCTTGACGATACGACCGTGGCCCTTGAACTGGTCTATCCGGTGGCCTCGACCCTCGGCTGGATCAAGCAACTGGCTGCCTTGGTCAACCACTCCCTGGAACCGGAGGAACCTTCGGTGGAAGACCTTCCCGCTGAAACCGGAAAGGACAGTGAAGCTCCTGCTGAGGTGACGGATCCGGCAACCGAAATCAAGGAACCCGGGCAGTAAGGGCCCCGCTGTCTCCAGAGGTGGATCGACAAACAAGGGAATTCGACTTTAGCCTCATGCTGGCCATGGGACAAACCGTTCGCGACTCAGGCGCTGGAGAACAGGAGAGGGTCACCATTCAATTCTCCAGTCTTGCCCGGGACTATTACGATCCCGTTTACCGGTTCATTCGGCGCCAGTCCTCGGCCGCGGATGCCGCCGACATTACCCAGGAAACGTTTCTCAGGGCTCAGAAGGCATTTCCGAAATACAACCCGCATCGCGCCTTTGCCCCCTGGATCCATACGCTTGCGCGGCGGCAGTTGGCTGACTTCTACCGCCGACGCGGACCGCAGGATACGTTTCTGGAGAACGAGTTTGAAGACCCGGCCGACAATCCCCGTGAGCAGGCCACTTCAACGGAGCAGGCGGAGCAGCTCTGGAAGCTGGCCGCCGCGTTGAAGCCCAAGTTCCATCAGGTTCTCCTGCTCCATTACGAGGAGGGCTTTTCGGTCGAGGAAATTGCCCGGATCATGTGCCTGACCCAGACACACGTTAAGGTCCTCCTCTTTCGCGCCCGTTCCGCCCTGAAATCCCGGCTATCAAAAACACCTGCCCAAGGAGGACACCTCTCATGAAGCGTTGGATCGTAAAGCAGTTTGTTCATTTATCGGAAATTTCGAAACGCCCGGTGCCCGGGTGGATCCGGGGACTCGTTCCGCAAGATGAGCTTGAGGCAATGGAATCGGCCGAGAAGGATCTGACCAGGGCCTTGTCCAGACCCCGGTCAGACCGGCCGCGCATGCCGGACGACCTGAAACAGCAACTCGAGGAGGTCGCCCGGTCCACGGAGCCTGTGCGGAGGCCCGCTGAATCCCCGTTCCCGACCTTGAGGTGGGCCTTCGCAGGCGCCGCCTTGCTGGTGCTCGGGTCGATTCTCCTTTTCCGTCCTCCAGCTTCGTGGAATCCTCTCCCGGAAAAGGTTCCTGCGGTAGCGGAGCACACCGGCGATCCTGCCTCCTATCCTTCCAGCGAAGAGCCAAAAGCCAATGCAACCATTCCCGCGGACGACCTCGACGGGGATCTCCTCCTGAAGCCGCTGACCGCGGAGCAGGAACGCCTGGCCATGGATGTCACCAATGCCGTGCGCTATCTTGCGGACAGTTTCCTGCCGACCGCCTATGCCCTTCCCGTAAACGAGGAACTGCAGTCCGCCAGGCAGCGTTTCATGCAGTCGATGTAGGGAACTTCATCGCGTGGTTCTCCGCTGAACCCGGCAAACAGCGGTTGGCGGGTGGGCCTGATCAACGGTCAGGACGGAAAGGAAATGCGCTTCCGACTTGATTTTATCGGGAAAAAGGCCTCCCTTTTGTCCTCGCACATACCGGAAGTTGCCGGATGTGACGCCAGATCCCGACGTTAACCATAAGACACCTCGTTAAGGAAAGGACTTGATCGATGAGACAGGTACCCGAAACGCGAGCCAGCGGCTCCATTTTTAATCGAAGAGGGCACGTATGAAACGTGTCACTGACTTTGCGCGCTTCCGCGCCGAAGGGCAACCCGTTTCCATGGTGACCTGCTACGATGCCTGGAGTGCGCGCTTAATAGCGGAGAGCTCCATCGACGCCGTCCTGGTGGGCGACAGTGTGGCCATGGTGATGCACGGGTATCCTTCCACGGTGCATGCCACGAGGGAAATGATGGCCACGCACACGGCGGCTGTTCGCCGGGGGATCGGGGAGCATTTCGTCGTCGCTGATTTTCCTTTCCCGGAACACCGGCGGGGGATAAAGGAGGCCATGGAGACGGCGGACCTGCTCATGAAGGCGGGAGCGAACGCCGTCAAGATCGAGGGGGCGGAAGGCCACCTTGATGTCATACGCCACCTTGTCGGCAGCGGGGTTCCCGTAATGGGCCACCTCGGACTGACCCCTCAATCAGTGAACCAGTTCGGGGGATACCGGGTACAGGGCCGGGAGGAAGCAGCAGCCCGGCAGCTTGGGCTTGACGCGCTCGCCCTCCAGGAAGCGGGCATTTTCTCCCTCGTGCTGGAGTGTATCCCGGCGGAATTGGCGGCCCGGGTCACGGAATCCCTGACCATTCCGACCATCGGCATCGGGTGTGGATCCTCCTGCAGCGGACAGATCCTCGTGCTGCAGGATGTCCTTGGCTTCAACACGGGATTCCATCCAAAATTCCTCCGCACTTACGCCGATGGGGCGGAAACGGTAAAGCAAGCCTTGAATGCCTTCAGCGCTGATGTGAAGGAGGGGCGTTATCCCTCCCCGAGCGAGAGTTTTCATCATGGAGCAGTTGGACAACATTAAGGCCCTGCGGGCGTGGAGGAGGGAGGCCGGCACATCCCGGGTCGGGTTTGTCCCGACAATGGGAGCCCTTCATGCGGGCCACGAAGCCCTTGTGGCACGCTCCCTCGCGGAGAATGATCGCACGCTGGTGAGCATTTTCGTCAACCCGGCCCAGTTCAACGATCCCCGCGACTGTGCGACCTACCCGACACCGCTGGAGAAGGACCTCGAGATCTGCCGCCGAATGGGCGTTTCCGCTGTCTTCACCCCACGCCGGGAAATGCTTTATCCGGATAACTACACCTATCGCGTCCAGGAACTGGAAGAGAGCAATGTCCTTGAGGGAGAAAGCCGACCGGGACACTTTGACGGCGTCCTGACGGTGGTCCTCAAACTCTTCCTTCTCTGCCGGCCCGACCGGGCTTACTTCGGGGAAAAGGACTGGCAGCAGCTCCGCCTTGTCGAGGGCCTCGTGGAGGCCTTCCTTCTGGAGACGGAGATTGTCGCCGTGCCGACGGTGCGGGAGCCTGACGGCCTTGCCCTGAGCAGTCGCAACGTCCGCCTGTCGCCTTCGGCACGCATCCTTGCCCCCGAGTTTCACCGCATCCTGAGCACGGCCCTTGATTGCGCCATGGCCCGCCATGAACTGGAGGCTCTCGGATTTGAGGTCGAGTATGTGGACGAGCGGGACGGCAGGCGCCTTGGAGCGGTCCATTTGGAAGGAGTGAGGCTGATCGACAACACGCCGAAAGGGGAGGAACGTCGATGATCCTCTGCTTCGATGTGGGCAACACGGATATCTACGGGGGTGTCTGCCGCGACCGGGAACCGGTGGCTGAATTCAGGAAAGCAAACCCCTTCCGCCCGAGCGCGGACGAGTTCGGGGTATTTGTCCTCCAGATCCTCGCGAGCAAGGGGATCCGTCCCGATGAACTGGAGGCGGTGGCCGTGGCCTCGGTGGTCCCGGACTGCAACGGGATGATCATCGAGGCCTGCGAGACCTATCTGGGGAAAACCCCGCTCCTTCTGCAGGCGGGTGTACGGACCGGGTTGAAGATCCGCACCTGTAATCCGGGAGAGGTGGGAGCCGACCGGATCGCCAACGCGATTGCCGCAGTGGAGCTCTTTCCTGAGAAGGACCGCATCGTGGTCGACATGGGAACGGCGACCACTTTCTGTGTCATCAATCGCAGCGACGAATACCTTGGCGGGGTTATCGCCTCCGGGATCGGCTTGTCGATGCGCTCCCTGGCGCGCAACACCGCAAAACTGCCCTCGGTTGACTTTCTCCGTCCACAGGACTGCCTCGGACGAACAACCGTGGAAAGCATCCAGAGCGGTCTTTATTTCGGGCATCTCGGCCTGATGCGGGAAGTGATCGGCCGTCTCTCGGAGGAACTGTTCGACAAACGGGAGCCCGTGGTCATCGCCACCGGTGGGCACGCCCGCCTTTTCCGGGGGGAATCCCTTGTCACGGCACAGGTTCCCGATCTTGTCCTCCGCGGCCTGTGCCGGGCCGTTGAATTGAATCAACCCATAAGCACCTGACCTTTTACCATGAACCGCACCTTACTCAAATCGAAGATCCACCGGGCAACGGTGACCGATGCCAACCTCAACTACACCGGATCCATCTCCCTTGGTCCCGAACTTCTGGAGGCGGCTGACCTGCTGGAATTTGAGCAGGTCGATATCTACAACTGCAACAACGGGGAACGCTTTCACACCTACACAATCCTCGGCCAACCTGGCGAAGTCTGCCTCAACGGGGCGGCGGCCCGCAAGGTCCAGCCGGGGGACAGTGTCATTATTGCCAGCTACGCCAGTTATTCCGGCGAGGAGGCCGCGAGCCATCGTCCCCGCCTCATCTACGTCGATGAAGCCAATGTGATCGAGGAGGGAAAGAGGCCATCGTGAGGGAAGTTTCCCTTACTGGCAGGCCTCACATTCCTCGCCGTTGACCATGGCCTCAATGGAGCAGGCCTTTTGTTCCTCCTCGGTGTAGGTTTTGTTGCGCGAGACCTCCTGTTTGATGGAGACCGTGGCTTTCTCGATATTGGAGGCTCCGAGGGTGCGGAGGTAATAGGTTGTCTTCAGGCCCATGTGCCAGGCACTTCGATACATATGGGAGAGGGTTTTGAGGTCGGGATGGGCGAGCCAGAGATTGACGGACTGGGCCTGGTCGATCCATTTCTGGCGGCGGGCGGCGGCACGGACGATCCAGTCGTGATTGATGTCGAAGGCGGTGAGGAACTTGATCCGGATATCCTCGGGGACGCGTTCGATTTTGCTCAGATCCCCATCGAAGTACTTGAGCTGGTCGCGGATATCATCGTCCCAGAGGCGGCGCTGCTTGAGTTCCCGGACAAGGTGGCCATTGAGGACGATGAATTCCCCGGAGAGGTTGGACTTGACGAAGATGTTCTTGTAGGTGGGCTCGATGCAGGGGCTGGAGCCCATGATATTGGAGATGGTGGCCGTGGGAGCGATGGCCAGAACGTTGGAATTGCGCATTCCCTGGCGGGCTATCTTGTCGCGCACCGGCTGCCAGTCCATGGCGCCGTCCTTGGGCAGGTCGAGGGGGAGACCGCGTTCCTTTTCGAGGAGATCGAGGGTATCCTGGGGCAGGAGGCCGCGGTCCCATTTTGATCCCTTGTAGGAATGGTAGGTGCCGCGTTCGCTTGCGAGATCGCTTGAAGCCTCGTAGGCATAGTAGGCCACGGCTTCCATGCAGGTATCGTTGAAGGCCACGGCCTCCTCGCTTGCGAAGGGGTAGCCGAGGGAGAAGAGGGCATTCTGGAGCCCCATGACCCCCATGCCGATGGGGCGGTGGCGCTGGTTGGCGTTGCGGGCGGCCTCGGTGGGATAGAAGTTGATGTCGATGACATTGTCGAGGGCGCGGATGGCGACACGGATGGTCTCGCGAAGTTTCCGGTGGTCGATGGAGCCGTCCTCGGCGAGATGGTTTTCAAGGACAACGGAACCGAGGTTGCAGACGGCCGTCTCGTCCGGACCGGTGTTGAGGGTGATCTCGGTGCAGAGATTGGAGCTGTGGATCACCCCGGCGTGGTCCTGGGGGCTGCGGACGTTGCAGACATCCTTGAAGGTGATCCAGGGATGGCCGGTCTCGAAGAGCATCTTGAGCATCTGTTTCCAGAGCTCGATGGCCGGCATTTTCCGGCCCCAAATCGTTCCTTCCTCGGCCAGTTGCTCGTAGTATTCATACTTTTCCTCGAAGGCTTTCCCGTAGAGGTCGTGCAGATCGGGGACCTCATTGGCACGGAAAAGGGTCCAGTCGCTTCGGGCTTCCATCCGCTTCATGAAGAGGTCTGGAATCCAATTGGCGGTATTCATGTCATGGGTACGGCGGCGGTCGTCCCCGGTATTTTTCCTCAGGGCGAGAAAATCGAGGATGTCGTTGTGCCAGGTCTCGAGGTAGGCACATCCGGAACCCCGTCGTTTTCCTCCCTGGTTGACGGCCACAAGCTGGTCGTTGTGAAGCTTCATGAAGGGGATGACCCCCTGGCTCTCGCCATTGGTCCCCTGGATGTAGGAACCGGTGCCGCGGACGGAGGTCCATGACCCGCCGAGGCCGCCGGCCCACTTTGAGAGGTAGGCGTTTTCGGCGATGCCGCGCTGCATGATGCTTTCGATGGAGTCGTCGACCTTGTAGAGGTAGCAGCTGGACAACTGGCTGTGGAGGGTGCCCGAGTTGAAAAGGGTGGGGGTGCTGCTGCAGAAGCGGCGGCTCTTGTACATGGAATACAGCTGGCCGACCCAATCCTCCCGGTTTTCCTCCTCGGAGATGAAGAGGCCCATGGAGACGCGCATCCAGAAGAACTGCGGGACTTCAAGGCGGCGGGCCTGGCCACCCATTTTGTCGACGATGAGGTAGCGGTCGTAGAGTGTCTGGACTCCGAGGTAGTCGAAATCCATGTCCGCCCCCGGGTCGAGGCAGAGGGAGAGACGGCCGATATCGTAGCTTTCGAGAAGGACCGGGTTGAGGCGCTCGATATCGATACCGCGCTGAAGGTAGCGGCGGAACCCCTTCTGGTGAGCCTCCTTGAGTTTTCCGATACCGTCGCGGGCGATATTCCAGTCGAGGACTTCCTCATAGATGTAGGTGAGGAGGATGCGGGCAGCGAACTTGGAGAAGTCGGCATCGCGTTCGATGAGGCTTTTGGCGTTGAGGATGATGGTCTTGCGGAGATCCTCATCGCTCATTTCGCTGTAGAGGGAACGGCGGAGTTCGGTTTCGATCTCATCCTTGCCGAGGCAGAGGTCGAGGCCGATCATGGCAAACTCGACCCGTTTGCGGAGATCGAGCCCGTCCCAGAAGACATTGCTGCCGTCGGGCCGGGTGACCATGATCATGCTTTCCTGGCGTTCGTCCTCGTCTGAGGAGGCGTCCTCGCTGCCGGCGCGGAGGTGGCGCCGGTGGGCGCGGTAGAGGATGTAGGCCTCGGCGACCTTGAAATGGCCCAGGCGCATCAGTTCCTCCTGGACGATGTCCTGCACTTCCTCGATATGGACGCGGGAAACGTGTAGATTGAGGATATTGGCGGCGACGGCATCAGCGACCTCGACGGCTGGCTCGGAATCCAGGCCGAGGGTGAGGAAGGCCTTGCGGACGGCAATTTCGACCTTGGTGGTATCCCAGGGAACGATCTTGTGGTTGCGCCGGATGACCGAGCAGGTGAGTTTGACGGGGCGGCCCGGGGAACGCGTGGATTTGCGCAGAAGCAGGAGGCTCTTGGCGACATCGGGAGCGTTGCTTTCAATGAGGGTCTTTTCGATCAGGAGGTAGATCTCGGACTCGCTCAGGGTCAGGGGGCGACCCTCGCTGGCCCGTTCCCCGAGACGGGTGGCCACCTTGCTGGAGACGGCCGCGACAAAGGAGCAGTTCTTGTCATTGTAGATGTCGGTTTCCTTCTCATCGCGTGAGAGGATGAGATTGGTGAGGGCGTCGCCCACGGTCTCGGCGACTTCGGCGAGATCAAAATCGACAACGGAGTCCCCGGCTTCAACCTTGACGGAACTGGGAATCATGTCCGCGGGGAAGCGGACGGAATCATCGACAATCCCCCGCCAGTCATAGCGCGGCTTGTTTTCGTCGGGGGAGAGGGAGAAGCGTTTGAGGGCGATATCTTCGTCGTAAGCAGGATGTTTGATCATTGGGAGCCTTCTGGATTTCCGGGTTGATGAGGGTGGTGGACTCAGAGCTCGTCGTCGTCGACAACGCCGAGGGCACTGGATTTCTGGTATTCGGTGACGCGGCCCTCGAAGAAGTTCTGTTCCTTTTGGATGTCCATCATTTCGGCGAGCCACGGAAGGGGGTTGGTGATTCCGGGATTGAGGGGCTTGAGGCCGACGCTTTCGAGGCGGCGGTCCGCGATATAGTCGATATACTGGGTAAACTCGGCAGCGCTGAGACCGAGGGCGTTGACCGGGAGGCAATCCTCGATGAAGGCCTTCTCGAGGCGGACGGCTTCCTTCATGAGGTCGACAAGTTCCGTCTGGAAGCTTTCGGTCCAGATCTCCGGATTTTCCTCAATGAGGTCGACAAGGAGGTTTTTGAAGACGGAAATATGGTTTGATTCGTCGCGGAGGGTATAGCGGAACATCTGGCCGATCCCGGGGAACTTGTTCTGCCGGTAGAGGCTGAGGACCATTCCAAAGAGGCCGTAAAACTGGGTTCCCTCCATGCACTGTCCGAAGAGGAAGATGTTCTTGGCCAGTTCCTGCTTGTTGCGGGTCTGGGTGAAGTCGATGTTGCGGCGGAGCCCCCGGCTGTTGTTCACGACAAGGGAGTTCTTGGCCTTGATGGTCGGCACATCCTCGAACATGGCCTCGCACTCGTGGGGATTGAGACCGAGGGAGCTGATCATGTAGACAAGGCTGTCGGCATGGATGTTTTCCTCATGGGCATGGCGTCCGAGGACCAGCTTGAGTTCGGGGGCGGTGACAACCTCGCGGGTCACGTGAAGGATGTTGTCCCCGACAATACCCTCGGCAGCGCTGAAGTAGCCAATGGCCATCTTGATGATCCAGCGGTCGATTTCGGTGATCGCGGAGGAGGTGTCCTGCCATTGCTCGACATCCTTCTGCATGGGGATATCCTCCGGTTCCCAGTGGTTGGCCTTCATCGATTTGTAGTGCTCGTAGGCCCACTGATATTTCAGGGGGAGGATATTGAAGAACATGGTGTCGCGCCCATTGATGACCTTTTTGGCGGCGAAGGCTTCCTCGGCCTTTCGTTTGTCGAGGGTGAAGGACTTGTTTCCGATGGTGACAGTGGTGGTTTCCATAAAATGCGATGGGTAACTGGTTGATAGTGAAGCAATAACTCACAAACGTGAATCTGTTGCCATGCGTCGGCACAGACCCCAATATATTGGGGTTAGGAGCTAAATACAGCACCAGATATGGTGTCAACGGAATTTAATAGCGTTGATAAGAGTTTTTTTAAGGCCTTGCCGGGAGGCCTCTAGGAGGACGAGAAAGCGAGGAAATGACAAGCGGGAGATGTTGGTAAACTGTTCACATACTTATTCAGGCGATCGCGGAAGGAACGGGAAAAGGGTTTTGACAGGTCATGGGGGGGGGTTAGCTCTTAGGCGCATGATCCGGGTAAGGGTATCGAACGTGGAGAAGCGCTTCGGGAGTGTCATGGCCTTGAAGGGAGTCAACCTTGAGGTGGAACCCGGCGAGCTGTTTTTCCTTCTTGGACCGAGCGGTTGCGGCAAGACCACTCTGTTGCGTTGCCTGGCGGGATTCTATATCCCGGATCAAGGGCGGATTCATTTCGGGGAGGAGGACGTGACGCGTCTGGCGCCGCACAAGCGCAACACCGGGATGATGTTCCAGAGTTATGCCCTCTGGCCGCACATGACGGTGGCGGAAAACGTGGCCTTCGGGCTGCAGCAGCGCAAGACGGGCAAGGCGGAGATCCGGGAACGGGTCGGGATGGCGCTGGAATCGGTACGGATGTCGGCCTATGCGGAGCGGAAGCCGAATCAGCTTTCCGGGGGGCAGCAGCAGCGGGTGGCCCTTGCGCGTTCCCTTGTCATCCGCCCGCAGTGCCTTTTTCTGGACGAGCCGCTCTCGAACCTTGACGCCAAGCTGAGGATGGAGATGCGGCAGGAGATCAGGCGCGTCTGCAAGGAATTCCAGTTGACGACGGTCTACGTCACCCACGACCAGAAGGAGGCCCTTTCCATTGCGGACCGGATGGCGGTGCTGCACGAGGGGGAAGTGCTCCAGACAGGCACGCCCGCAGAGGTCTACAAGCGGCCCCGGAGTTCCTTTGTCGCGGATTTCATTGGGGAGACCAATTTCATCGAGGGGGCAGTCGTGCGCACGGGCGGGGGGACCCTGCTGGTCCGGACACCGGTCGGGGAACTGGCGGGGGTGGCCGGCGATCCCGGGAGCCATTTTGAGGAAGGCCAGGCGGTGACGGTCTCGATCCGGCCGGAATGCATCAAGCTGGAGACCTTCCCGGTGGAGGAAAACGGATTCCCGGGACATATCGGGGAATCGATGTACTACGGGGAGCTGGCCCGCTACGACTTTCTCAGCGGGGGGGCTGCCCATCTGAAAGTTTTCGAGTTGAATCCCCGTTACCTGAACCGGTCCGGACAGGAGGGCCTTTACGCCTATGTTGATCCGGACGATGTGGTTGTGCTCAGCAAATGAACCGGGCCTCAAAGCTTATCCTGCTTGTGGCGATGGCGGTGATCATTGGCCTGCCCTTTGTCCTGCGCACGGGGGACCGGACGACCCGTTTTGCCGATGAGACGGTGGTGATCATCACCCCGCACACGGAATCGATCCGGCATGAGTTCCGGGTCGGTTTCAGGGACTGGTACCGGGAAAAGACGGGCCGCTCGGTCTACGTTGATTACCGGGTCATCGGGGGGACGAGCGAAATAGCGAAGTTCCTCGACTCGGAATACACGAACGCCTTCCGGAATCACTGGGAAGACGACCTTGGACGGCGGTGGAACCTGACCGTGCAGGAGGCCTTCAACAATCCCCGGATTGACCCGGGAGGGAGTCCGGAGGATGACAGTGAGGCGGAAGCGGCGCGGCGGGCCTGGCTGGCGAGCAGCGTGAGTTCGGGAATCGACCTATTCTTCGGGGGAGGGACCTACGATTTCTCGGTCCAGGCAGCCAAGGGGGCCCTTGTGGATGCCGGGATGCTGGAACGTCATCCGGACTGGTTCCAGGAGACGGCACCCCGGGGGGAGGTGCCGGCGGCGATTCCCCGGACGATTGCGGGGGAAACCTATTATGACGCTGAGGGACGCTGGTACGGGGCGGTGCTCTCGAGTTACGGGATCATCTTCAACCGGGACGCCCTCGCGAGCCTCGGGATTGAAGAGGATCCGCGCCAGTGGGCCGACCTTGCCGATGACCGGTATTTCGGGCAGATCGCGGTCGCTGACCCGACAAAGAGCGGTTCCATGACACAGGCCTTTGAAATGATCCTCCAGCAGCAGATGCAGGCTGAAGTGGCCGCCGGCAGGACAACCCTCGACGAGGCCCTCGCCGTGGGATGGATGCGCGGGATGCGCCTGATCCAGAAAATTTCCGCCAATGCGCGTTATTTTTCCGATAGCTCGCAGAAGCCGAACATTGATGTCGGGATGGGGGATTGCGCCGCCGGCATGTCGATCGATTTTTACGGGCGTTTCCAGCAGGAAAACATCCTGGCCCGAAGCGGCGATCCCCGCTTCGGGTTTCATGTGCCGGTTGGTGGAACCACCGTTTCGGCAGACCCGGTCGGGCTTCTCCGGGGGTCCCCGAACCGCGAAGTGGCCAGGGCCTTCATTGAGTTTGTCCTCTCGGTGGAGGGCCAGAAACTCTGGAACTTCGAGGTGGGTGCCCCCGGCGGGCCGGAAACCTACAGCCTGAGACGCCCCCCGGTGCGGCCGGAACTCTACCGCGAGGAGTGGAATCCCCATCGGACCGACGCTGATTTCAATCCCTACGAGGCAACGGGTGACTTTGCCTACCGGCGGGAATGGACGGGTCGCCTCTTCAGCGAGATCCGGACCATCATCCGCGTCTGTTTCATCGATGTGCGCAAGGAACTGGTGGCTGCCTGGGGAGCGATTCGCAAGGCCCGTCTGGAGGGACGCATCGCGGAGGCCGACCGGGCCGAGGCCATCCTGCAGGACCTCGGACGCATTTCCTACGGGGAGGCCATGACGACGATTGACGCGGTCCTGAAGGCCCCCCGTATCGAGGAAGTGAGGTTTGCCCGCGAACTCAGCGGACACTTCCGCGCCCAGTACCTGCGGGCAAAGCGGGTAGCCCGGGGGGAGCGGGGATAGGAGGATAAAAAGGGCCACCGCGGGGGAGTGAACGCCTTCCTTGAAAAGCCGATCTTCGCCCGGATCCTCTTCGAATTCATGCAGCGGGCCGAGATGGCCCTTGCCTCCGCATCCGCCCGATAAGGAGAACGACGAGGAAGAGGACGAGGAAGTAGAGCGGGAAGGCCTTGAGGGAAGCGACAAACACGGATTGCTGCAGGGCTTCCGGGGGAAGCTCGCCACGCTGCGCGGCCTTGAGGGCGGCGATAAGTCCGGTATAGAGGAGACTGGCGAGGCCGAGGCCGAGATTGAGGGCAAGGCCCCGGAAACTGAGGACGGTGGCCCGCTGGGAGGAGTCGACTTCGCGGTTGATATAGAAACTGGACTGGTAGTTGACGAGGCTCATCATGGAAAAGGCTCCGGCGGCGAAAAGGACCCCGAACCAGGGAATGGTGAAGAGGATCCCGATGAGCCCGGTCATGAGGATGGCCGAAAGGAGAAGGTAGTTGAAAAGGGGTGAGTGGCGGGTGACGAGGTAGCGCGAGAGGCGGGCATTGATGATGCCAAGGAGGGACATTCCGGCGCCGATGACCCCGAACCAGGCGGCAGGGATATCAATGATGCGGTAGTACTCGCTCGCGAGGACGACAAACTGCCGGGCGACGCTGTCGAGGGCGAGGGCGGCAAGGATGACAAGGAGGACAAAGCGCTGGTTGAGGGTCCAACTGGCGGCGGCGAGGATCTGTCGGAAGGGCCGGCCAATCCGCTTCCAGAAGGCCGGACGGAGATTGGCGGAGACCTCGCCGGCGGGGAGTTCCCGCATCGTCAGGGTCAGGTAGAGAACAATGCAGGAAGTGATCCAGGTGAGGATGATGGGAAAGCGGATACTGGTCTCGTGGCTGACCTCCCAGGATATATTGAGACCGCCGAGGACGCCGTTGATAAAGGACTCGTCGAAGGCGAGGGCGCCCGTTATCATGGTGGCGAAAAGGGTGATGGAGAGGTAGCGGGTGGTTTTTTCGAGGACGTGGGCCCACTCCTCCTCGCGACCGAGAGCCTTGAGGGAGTCGTAGGCGAGGGCCTCATCGGCTCCGCTGGCAGCGGCTTCGGCGAGCCCGGAGAAAACGCGGTTGATGAAAAAGACGACGAAGAGCAGAGTCGAGGCCCCGACGGGAACGAGGACAAGGAGGGCCATCTCGATGAACATGAGGATGGCGGCGAAGACGAGGAGGCGTTTGCGGCCGACAAGGTCGGCAAGGGCGCCGGAGGGAACCTCGGCAAGGACGATGGTGAGGGCCCAGACAAGGTTGAGGAGGGCAAACTGCTCGAGGCTGAGCCCGTAATCAAGATAGAGGATGGTGAAGACGGGATAATAGAAGCGGGCGTTGAAAAAGACGCGGAACCCGACAAAGCGCCTCAGGTTCCCCTCCAGAACGGCGCTGGGGAGACTCATTGGGAGGTGTTTTCCGGCTGCACAGGGGAATCACCGGGAAAGAGATCGTCCTGGAACTGGCCTTTGCGCGGGGAGGGGTCGTCCCGGTGGAGGTGTTGTGGGGGGCGTCCGACGCGGTAATTGAGGGCGCGCTCGCTTTCATCGACAATGCGGGCGCAGATCTGGCGCACATGGGTCGTGAGCCACATGAAGGTGTCGCTTTTCTCGCGGTAATCGGCGCGGCCGAAATGGTCGACCCGTTCGGCGGCGCGGAGGGCGTCGTTCTGGGCAAATTCCTTTTCGTTTTTGGGCTCATAGACGGCGTAGGTCCTGCCGCCGTTTTTGCGGACCACGGAGAAAACGGGGACATCGCTGGGGCCATCGGCGATATAGATCATGTTCCGGATGGGGACGCGCCGGTCCTCGGGGGCAATGCGGGAATTGACGTCGATGGAGGAGATCTTGTTCGTTCCCTTGTTGATTTCGAAGATGAAGCGGGTCTTGATCGTGTTGTCGACAAGGTTGCCGATCTGGGAGATTTCCGCAGGCCCGGAGATTTCAAATTCGGCCTGCTGGTCGAATGCGGGGGGAAGGGGATTCTCAATGAACTCGCAGCCATAGACCTGTTCGACATGGGGGGCAATGGCGCTGCCGCGGATCATTTCGGCGAGGCCGGTGGAGACAATGTAGTGTTCAAGGCGGATCTCATAGCGGGCAAAAAGGGGATCTTCGGTGACAATGTCCTTGAGGGTCTGGAAAAAGTCCGGGAGGCCCTGGTAGAAATGGAGGCGGGATCCGAGGGTGCGGAGGAGGGAGTTGTTGAGACCGGGGAATTTGCCGTGGCGGACGTAGGTGAGGATATGGTTGAGGTAGAGGATGTCGGGGGAAATGACCTGCCCGGACTGACGGTATTTTTCGGGCAGGGCGTTCACCTCCTTCCAGAAGCGTTTTTCGTCGACCCCGTAGTACTCAAAAATGGGCCACTGCATGTAGCCGGGGATGAGCGTCTTGTCGAAGTCCCAGACGCAGGCGACAATATTCTGGCGGTTGAGGGTGCTCTCTTCAGGCATTGGCTAAACTGAAAAGGGAAAGGCCCGAAGGGTCAATCCCGCGGCAAGGCAAGGAGCTAGAGCAGGAAGATCGAGCCAAGGGTGAGGAAGACCAGGAAGCCCCCGGTGTCGGTGACGAAGGTGAGGAAGATGGAGGAGACCTGGGCGGGATCCTGATTGAGGCGGACGAGGATGAGGGGAATGAGCGATCCGGTGAGGCACCCGATAGCGAGATTGGCAATCATGGCCCCGAGGACGATGAGGGAGAGGGCGAAGGGCCCCCCGAAAAGGCCGACCATGAGGGCCGCGAGAAGGCCGGTGAGGAGGCCGTTGATGATGCCGATGGCAGCCTGGCGGAGGAGGATGTTGCGGGAATCGCCCTCCTTGACCAGGCCGAGGGCAATAGAGCGGATAGTGATGGCAAGTGACTGCTGGCCGCTGTTGCCGCCGACGCCGGCGATGACGGGCATGATGGCCGCGAGGAGCGGCAGGGCCTCAATTTCCTCCTGGAAGAGGCTGACCACGGTGGCGGCGATAAAGGCAGTCCCGAGATTGACGGCAAGCCAGGGCTGGCGGTGGCGGACACTCGAGAGGATGGCATCGTGGATGTCCTCGTTGCCACCGGCGCCGGCGAGTTTCTGGATATCCTCGGTGGCCTCGTCGCGGATGACATCGAGGACGTCATCATGGGTGACGACGCCGAGGAGGGTCCCCGACTTGTCGACCACGGCGAGGTCGGGGAGGTTGTGCTCGGCCATCAGGAGGGCCACCTGTTCCTTGTCCATCTCCGGGGTGACGACCCCGCGGATGTCGGTGCGCATGACGCTGCTGATCTTCTGGGAGGGCCCGGCCTGGATGAGCTTGCGGAGGGAGACAACGCCGCGGAGCTGTCGCTGGGCGTTCACGACATAAACGTAGTGAAGATCCTCATGCTTGTTGGCAAACTGGCGGATGAGGTCGATGGCCTCCTCGACGGTCATTTCCTCGGAGGCCGTGTCGACCTCGGTGGTCATGATCCCGCCGGCACTTTCGGGATCATAGCCGAGGAGCTGCTCAATGGAGCTGCGGGAGGCCTTTTTGAGACGTGCGAGAAGGCGTTCCTGGTCGGATTCCTCCATTGCGCCGAGGATGTCAGCGGCGTCGTCCGGTTCAAAATCGTCGAGAATGCGGGTCGCGCGGCGGATGCGCATGTCGGCCAGGACCTCGGCGGCGATTTCCTCATCCATTTCGGCAAGGACATCGGCGGCACGCTCGGTGGAGAGGAGGCGCAGGACATGGCGGGATTCAAGGACCTCAAGGCGTTCGAGGAACTGGGCCACGGTGAGGGCGGAAGTGGCGCCGAGGCGCACCGCGTTGAGCTCGTCGAGCTTGTCCCGCGGCCACTCCATCAATTCCTCGTGCGTGTAGGCAAGGTCCTGAAGATCATTCACCGCGTTCATGGTCGGAATGTCTAAAGGGAAAGGCGGGGAGGCGAAAGATTAAAAGGCCGAGGCCCGCGGGAGCCCCTCAGACGTAGGGGCGGCGGGCATGGACACGGTAGATTTCGCCCTCCGGGAGGGAGATTCCGGTCAGCATGTAACCGTAGACACAGCCCGTGTCGAGACCGGTGGCAAAGGGATGGAAGAGGGGATGGGGTCGTGGGGTATGGCCGTAGTAGACGTGTTCGGGACCTTTCCATGAGGCGGCCCACGGCCTGCCCGCGGGGGCGTCGGAGCGCTTGGCGGGAAGGCCCTTGTGGTCGATGACCTGGATGCGGGTGGCAACATCGGGGTCCTGTTGGGCCCACGGGATAGAAGGGAGGAAGCCGCCGTGAACAACAAGGGCCTTGCGGGAGGGTATTTTGAGGACATGGGGCCAGTTGCGGATCCATTCCCAGTCGGCGCTCTCAAGGGATTCGAAGGTGAGGAGGTCGCTGCCTTTCAGGAGGGAACGATCACCGGCAGCGGCGGCCTTGAGGAGGCGTATTTCATGATTGCCGAGGACGGTATGGATGCGGTGCTTACGGACGAGATCAAGGACGCCCTGGCTGTCCGGGCCGCGGTTGATGAGGTC
>JAWLGH010000028.1:28077-36384 GCA_041685165.1 Oceanipulchritudo sp.
CCTTTGCTCCGGGGGACCGGATCTGGAGTGTCCTATATCGTTCGCCGGAGGGTGGTTATGAACGGGCCGACGTCTTCGAGGAGGAGCGTGAAGACCTGAAGCCGGAGGAGGGGGCCATCCTCTGCCAGTGGGGTCACCGGGTCAAGCCGGTCCGGACCTCGGAGGCGGATGAGAAGCGCGCCGAGCTGCAGACAGCGGAGGAGGTTTTCCTGAGCCTTTTCGAGGCTGATGAGGGGGACGGGGAGGAGGCTCCCGCGGAAGGGGTGAAGGCGACCCGTGAGCGCCTTAAGTTTTTCCTCTCCCTGCAACTGGAGCGGAAGCGGATCCTCCGCCCCCTGGGGGGAGGGCGTTACCGGCACATGCCGAGCAAGCGGGAATTCCGGGTCCCGCAGCTGGAATTGACACCGGAGCTGGTGGCAAGCCACCTGAAGGAGGACCTCGGGGGATCCTCCGGCGAGGAAGAGGCGGGAACCCCCGTTCAGTAAAGGCTCACCTGGACCGTGAAGGCCCCTTCCTCGCCCGGTCCGACCCAGTGGAGGCCCTTGCCGTGCTCGGCCGCGTTGGGCGGTCCCATCCATGGTTCAACGCAGTAGTAGGGGGCATCCCTTGATTCCGACCAGGTGACGATGGCGTTACCCTTTGGAGGAACGGGATCCGAACCGATAAGGATGTGCATGTCCTCCCCGCCGCCCCGGGGGCCGAAGGAAACCCGGTTGTGGCGCAGTTCCCAGTGAATGCGGTCGAGCAGGGCTGTATCGGCCATATCATGACAAGGTTCCCGGTCTTTCTCCATGACCAGCTTACCGTCCGGGCCGTGATAGGCGCATTTGCGGGCTTCCATGTTCAGCTGGTAATCCTTTCGCCGGGCGGAGGCATGCCAGGGCAGGTTGAAGTAGAAATGGTGGCCGGCGGACCAGGGAATGGCGGTGTCCCCGTCGTTGCGAAGGCGCAGGATCACGGTGAGGGCGAGTTCCTCGAACCGGTACTCAACCGTGAAGGCATAGGCGTAGGGATAGGCCTCCATGGCCTCGGGGGAGGGAATGAGCGTCGCCGCAACATGGGAATTATCCTCGCTGGTGACGCGGAAACGGCCCTTGCGGGCAAAGCCGTGGCGGGGCATGGGAAGGCGTTCCCCGCCCGGCGAGCGCCAGTGGTTTTCAAGACCCTGGTCAAAGGTGCGTCCGCAGAAAGGAAAAAGAATGGGGTTGCCGCCGCGAATGCCGGCAAAGGGCTGATCCCTGGTGTCCGCCGGCCAATGGAGGATCTCGCGGCCGCCAGCGGCGGTTTTGAGCGACCACTGAACGAGGCGGCAGCCACTTTCCGGGGCAATTGTATAGGTTGAGGAACCGACCGTGAAGGTGCGCAGATCGGGCGGGAATGAAGAATCGGCTTCTTGGTCCATAGCCTCAGGCTAGGGAAAACCGTGGCGGGGAAAAGGAAGAACCGTTCCCTGTGGACATAAAGAAGGCAGGCGGCCTACCCCTAAGCCGCCTGCCATTATTTTCTATTTCACTACTCCTTATGTATTACCCCAAATGTCCCTTTCGGGACGATTAGAATATCTCTATTAATCGCATCCTTTTCTGAACTTGCAAGCAGGAAAAGCGAAAAACTGACTTTTACAGTAAATCTTCGAGGCAAAGCCGGTTAGGGATTGGATTTGGTACGGCTCGGGCGAACAGGGTCCACGCCGGCATGGATTCCTCTGTGGACATAAAGAAGGCAGGCGGCCTACCCCTAAGCCGCCTGCCATTATTTTCTATTTCACTACTCCTTATGTATTACCCCAAAACTCCCTTACGGGAAGATCAGAATACTTTAATTAATCGCACCCTTTTCGTGAGTTTCAAGCGGAAAAGACGGATTTTCCTGGTTTTGGGCACAATTCACCCTGCTGTAACAAACGGTGACGCAGAGCGTCTTCGGGGTGTCGCATTGGATCAACTTTCCCGCCTGGCGGAGAAGCGCCCGTCGCGCATTTCGACGATAAAGGAAGCCTCGTGAGGGATTTCACTTGAATCGGAGATCAGGGAGGTGTCCCCGGTATGACGAAGGAGGCTGTAACCGCGCCGGAGGGCGGCCTGATGGCTGTTGTTGGCGAGGCGGAGGCTGAGTTGGCGGAGGTTTTCGCGGGCATGCCGGAGTTGCTGGTCCGGGCGAAGGGCCTTGAAACGGGCGGAGGCGTGGTGGAGGCGCTGTTTTCGCTCGCGGAGGGAGGAATGGAGGGCCTGATCGAGGCGGTTCTGGAGCTCATCGAGGCGGAGGGCGGCCTGCTCGAGGCGGTTCCGGGGATGCTGGGTGCGGAGCTGGGACGAGGCGAGGGCGAGGCGGTGTTGTTTACGTTCGAGGTGGCGGGCGGTGAGTTCCTGAAGGCGGGTGGTGAGGGAGAGGGACTGCTCGATGAGGTTCTGCCATGCGCTTGTTATCCATTCCGCGGCGGCGGAGGGGGTTTCGGCGCGGAGGTCGGCGGCAAAATCACTGAGGGTAAAATCGGTTTCGTGTCCTACGGCTGAAATGAGGGGGATGCGGGATGCGGCGACAGCGCGGGCCAGGGATTCCTCATTGAAGGGCCAGAGGTCCTCGAGGCTGCCGCCGCCGCGGCCGATGACGAGGAGGTCACAGAGGGACTCGCGGTTGGCGGTCTCAATGCCGCGGACAATTTCCGCGGCGGCCCCGGTTCCCTGGACGCGGGCGGGGATGACAATGAGCCGGCCGCCCCAGCGACGCCGCTCAAGGATGGAAATGAAGTCACGGAGGGCGGCCCCGCTGGCCGAGGTGACAAAGGCGATGGTCCCGGGGAGGCGGGGAAGGGGTTTTTTGCGGGATTTGTCAAAGAGTCCCTCCGCTCCGAGCTTTTCCTTCAATTCGAGGAAGGCCTGTTGGAGGCGGCCCACGCCATCCTCCTCAAGGGTGCGGAAAATGACCTGGTAGTTGCCGCGCGGCTCGTAGACGGCGAGGCGCCCGGAGCCGAGGACCTGCAACCCGTCGCGGAGGCGCAGGGGGAGGCGCATGGCGTCATTGCGGAAACAGACGCAGGAGATGGAGGCGCCGGCATCCTTAAGGGAAAAATAGACATGGCCGGAGGCCTGGCGACGGAGGTTGCTGATTTCCCCCCGGATACGGACGACCGGATAGGCCGTTTCGAGGAGGGCCTTGATCTCGCGTGTGAGGGCGGTGACGGAATAGCAGGCTTCAGTTGAGGGATTGAGGTGTTTCACGGGTGAGGCGTTTGCGGAGGGAATGGAGGAGGAGATTGAGGACGAGAAGGAGGAAAAGGGCGAGGAGAACGTAAGCGAGACCGCCGGTAAGGATGGATTCACCGAGGAGCATGACGGCGAGGCCGATGGCTCCCTGGATGGGGAGGGAGAGGCCGAGGTAGGTCCGCCAGCGGGCGTGCCCGAGGGCAAGAAGGTAGTTCTGGAGGGCAAAGGGAAGGGGGGAAATGCGGGTCGCGAGGACAACTTTCCATTCCGTCTCGCGGCGGAGTTTCGGGACCTTGAGGTTGCGGTGGCGGAGGGCCCATTCGATGGCGGGATGGAAGACGCCGCGGGCGACATAACGGGTGAGGATCATGTTCAGGCCGAGGGCGGCCCAGACGAGGAGAACGCCGGTGACCTTGCCGTGGGTTCCGAGCACGGGGAGGGCGCTGAGGTAGAAGACGGTCATGGGAAAGCCGGTTGCCGGGAGGACGACAAGGGCGAGGAAATAAAGCGGGGCCGGTACGGCGTTGAGGACCTCGTAGGCGGTGGTGCGCAATTCGGAGAGCGGGGGGAGGGGAAAAAGGGCATCGCGGAACAGGTAGAGGGCGAGGCCTGCAGCGGCGAGAAGGGCGGCGGCGCCAAGGCAAAGGAAGAGGACGGTCCGGTTTTTCGGTTGGGTGGGCATCTCGATGGGTTAAGGGTTTGAGCAAAGGCGGGCGGGAGGAATCCGTCAATTGCCGCCTTGGCGGTAGGGGCATTATGGTGAAAAGACCATTGACGCGGAAGGAAGGAGGCTTAATCCCGCTAATCAATGAAATGAGCAACCTGGATGCCTTCCAGATGATTCCGGCCGATCGCGAGCCCTTTCTCCGCTGATGTTTGATCCCGACCTGCACGACCCTGCCTTATTTCCCGGAGGAACTGCACCTGGACCAGCTGGAATCGTTCCTGACCCTCTTTACCTCGACCTTTCCCGACCTCGGGATGGTGTTTCCGGGCTGGAAGGTGGAGACCGGGGAACGCGTCCCTGCCCGCCCGGCCCTGATCTTCAGGGAAGTGGATGGTGAGGGGACGCTGCATTTCCGCCTTGCGGAGGCGGTCGGGCAACTTCCGGACCAGCTGTTCGGCAAGGGTTCGTTCTTCCTTGAGACCGTCCTCCCCAGCTCAAGCTTGCCCCGCCGGAGGAGTCAACCGTCCGCGTGACCCTGCCCCCGCGCCGCCGGCGGTATTAGACGCTTGGCCGGGCGGAACCTTATAGCATCCATCGAGAAAACCCACGGTTTTAACCGTGGGAGTGTCAATCCTGGGGAAAGAGCTCGCGGAGGAAGGTCATGTCCTCGGGGGAGAGGGCCTTTTCGCAGGCGGCGAGGTTGCAGGTGACCTGGGCCTCGTTGCGGAAGCCGGGGATGGTGCAGGCGACCCGGGGATGATTGAGGACAAAGCGCTGGGCGACGGCGGAGAGGGCTTCGGTGGTGTTGCCGAAGCGTTCCTTCATCTTCTCGATTTTGGGCTGGAGCTCGCGCAGGGCCTCCGCGGAGAAGGCCTTGCTGTTGCGGCGGTGGTCGCCCTCCTCGAAGCGGGGCGGGTTATCGGGGTCAAACTTGCCCAGGAGGCGTCCCTGCGCAAGGGGGCTGAAGGCGACAAAAGAGAGTTCGTGTTCCTCCATGAGGCGCTCCACCCGGCATCCCGGTTCAATGAACTGACGGGCGAGGATGTTGGCCCAGCTCTGGATGACGGTCGGCCGGACGACCGGGACCGCCCGTTCAAAGTCCTCCGCGCTGTAGGCGCTCTGGCCCTTGATGCGGACCTTTCCCTCCTTGACGAGGGCATCCATGGTCGCGGCCGCTTCCTCGAGGTGTTCCCCGAAATTGCCATGATGGAAATAATAGATGTCGATACAGTCGCGCTGCAAGTTGATGAGCGACTGTTCACACTGGTGCCGGATATGGGCCGGTTCATAGGCATGCCCGGCCGTTCCGGGAAAGTGGCCGACCTTCGTGGAAATCACATAATCCGTGTTGCGGAGACCGAGGCGGCGGAAGACACGCGCCAGCATCCTTTCGGCCCGGCCGTTGCCGTAGACATCGGCATTGTCGAAATGGGTGACCCCGGAATCAACGGCCTTGCGCACGGCGGCGACGATATCGTCCTCGTCGACATTGGCCCAGCCGTTGGGGTTGCCGTTGACCCAGTTGAGGCCGCCCATGGTCCAGCAGCCAAGGCTGATTTCACTCACTTCGACGTCGGAATTACCGAGCTTGCAATAGGTCATCGTCTCCATGCTTTTCATTCAACCCCCGGCGGGAAAGGGCGTCAACCTTGTCCCTGCGCCTGCAGGGGCGGGAGGAGGGAATGATCCCGCCCTATATTACGGTAGACGCTCAGGATTTGGTTGGTTCTGCATCCTGTTTATCCCCCTGCCTTGTCAGGCAATTACTAAAACGTACGACAAGGGAATTGGCTTTACTTGACCATAAAAAAAGATCAACTTGAATCAATGAAGGTAAAGGTCGGCGAATTTAAGGCTCACTTGTCGAAGTATCTTCGTCAATTGAGGGAATCGAAGGAGCCGATTGAGGTGTGCATGCGCGAAGAACCCGTGGCCTATTTGACGGCGGCTAAAGACCCGGAATTGTCGGATGGTGAAAAACGCGCGGAGTTGCAGCGCGACCTCGCGGAAGCTGGTCTGGCCCTCACACGACACGGGTTACCGGATGGAGGACCCACCGGTTTTTTGCCCCGACCGGTCCGCGCTGGCGACACCCGGACGGATCTAGAAACGGTGCGCCGCATGCGTGAGGAAAAACCCTACTGATGGACGTTTTTTTTGACACAAGCGTCCTTGTTCCCCTCCTGATTGAGGAGCCTGGATCGGTCAGGGCCGTCGAACTCTGGAAACGCGCGGAGGTGGCCTGGGCATGGGAATGGGTGGTGGTCGAAGCAGAGGCTGCCCTGACCCGGCGCCGGGCTCCGCCCGAGGCATGGGCGCTCTGGCGAACCCTTTCCCGACGGATCCTCTTTCTCCGCTTGAGCGGGGAACTGTCGGAGGTCAGCGAGTTCAACCGGTTGCTCGCCCTCCGCGCTGCCGATGCGGGTCACTTGTTTGTCTGTGACCGCCTGGCCCGACGAAAACCCGAGACGCAGCTGGCCACCTTTGATTCGGAAATGAAGGCCGCGGCGGGGCGGCTGGGGCTGGGAGTGGCGGGGCAAGGATAGAAGACCTTGAAAAGGTTGCATGATCCCGGGAAACGCCTATTTCCCGTGTTGTGAATCCGTTGCTATCACCAGAGGTACCCCTTGAGGAGGAACACCTCGCTTTGAGTGTGGTCATTCCCGTCTACAACGAGGAGGAGTCCCTGGAGGAGTTGGTCGACCGGTTGTTGCCGGTGCTGGAGACGGTGGCAGGAAACAACTGCGAGGTGGTATTTGTGGATGACGGGAGCACTGACAGCTCGTGGAAGCAAGTCCGCTCCCTGCATGAGCGCCACCCGGAACGGATCATCGGGCTGCGTCACCGGCGCAACTTCGGGAAGGCGGCGGCCCTTTCACTCGGGTTCCGGGCGGCACGGGGACGGATTATCATAACGATGGATGCCGACCTCCAGGACCAGCCGGAGGAGATCCCGAAATTTCTTGAAGCGCTTGAAAACGGTTTTGACCTCGTATCCGGATGGAAGCAGCGCCGGCACGACCCGCTCGACAAGACCCTGCCCTCGAAGGCCTTTAACTTCATTGCCCGCAAACTGTCCGGCCTGAAGCTTCACGACATGAATTGCGGTTTTAAAGCTTACCGGGCGGAGGTGGCCAAGGGGGTCAAGCTCTACGGGGAGATGCACCGCTTCATCCCCATCCTTGCCAACGCGGACGGCTACCGGATCGGGGAGGTGGTCGTCGAACATCACGCGCGCGAGCACGGGCATTCCAAATACGGGGCCGCGCGCATGATCAAGGGGGCCCTTGATCTCCTGACAACGGTGGTCCTTACCCGCTATCTGCGCCGGCCGGCACACTTCTTCGGGGGGCTCGGGCTTCTCGTGGGGACGGTCGGGATCGGCATCCTCATCTACCTGAGCATTGGCTGGGTTATGGGCTTCAAGGGCATCGGCACCCGGCCGCTCTTCTTCTTCGGCATCCTCGGAACGCTCCTTTCCGCACAGTTGATCAGCCTCGGCCTGATCGCCGAACTGGTTCTCGTCCGGACCCTGCGCCTGGAACCGGCAGTGGCGGTGGTGGAACGGGTCGGGGGCTGACGGAGTTTGCCCGGGGGTCTGGTTATCCCATACCGGGCCGGGGGGAGGAGAAACGAGGCGGAAAATCGGTGTGGGTGTTTAGGATGTGTCCGGTTTAGAACCCCTTCTGATAACGGACCCATTGGGCCTGACTGACCTCCTCTTCGAACGCGCCCGGACGGCGGAAGCCGGGAGAGAGGCGGATTTACTTTGACAGTTCCTTATCCATCTGCCATTTTAATTTGCCATGAAGACGGAATTGAAGGTGGATGCAATGGGGCGGGTGGTCCTGCCGAAGCCGCTCCGCCGGCACTTTGGACTGCGGAGCGGATCGCTATTGTCGGTAAAGCTGTCGGGCGACCACATTGAATTAACGCCCCGGATCCTTCCGCCTGGATTGCGCGAGGAGAACGGGCTTCTGCTGCATGAGGGACGCCTGGAGGAACAATCCGACTGGGTTGAGGCAATCCGGGATGACCGGGACCGGCAAAACTGGGGACTGTGAGCATGCGCGTTTTTCTGGACACGTCTGTTCTGGTCGCAGCGAGCCTGACGAGGCATCCGCATCATGCGCGGGCGCGGCCGGTGCTTGAGCGCATCGCCCAAGGTGAGGATACGGGCTTTGCGGCGGCGCACAGCTTGGGCGAATGTTATTCCGCCTTCACCACAATTCCGCTTGATCCGCGGATCCAGCCGCTTGAGGCGGAGCGGCTGATCGAGCACAATGTGGTGGCGCATTTGGAGTTGATTCAAGCGAATGACACGCTTTATCGCGCGGTTATCCGACGCTGCGCCTCACAATCAGGCATCGGCGGCATGGTGTACGACGCCCTGCTGCTGGAATGCGCCCGCAAGGCGGATCCCGAGCGGATCTACAC
>JAWLGH010000082.1:0-9474 GCA_041685165.1 Oceanipulchritudo sp.
AATGGCCACAAAACCGCCCGGCCAGAAAAACCAGCTTTTCATCGCCACGAGATCCGAATCCCCATCCGCGACAAGAGCCTTGTAATCCATGGCCGCAACCCCGCTTTTTGCGTCCGCCTGCAGTCCGCCGACAAATGACCTCAGGCCGAAACACGCGTAATTCGGGTAACCCTTCGACAAATCCAGCCCACGCTCAACAGTCGCTCCGGGCAGGCTCCCCCAATCCAGAGCCGGCCGGATGCCCTCCCGGTCCCATTCATTTCCCGTACGCATCATCCAGGTGACGCCGCTGGACAAATGTCGCGACTGCTTACCTTCGTCGTTAACACGTTCCGCTGCCAGCATACGATCACTCAAAAGTTTCAACGAGATAAACCAGTCGGTCCCCCGATGGATGGCATAATCGCTATGCGGATAAAACCGGAAACCGACAGGCCCAGCAGGTTCGCCTCCCTCCTTCTTAATGCGTTCAGCCAACATTGCGTAGGAAGGATCCATAGGCTCCTGCCACGTTTCAAGAATCTGAAGGGCAGCGTGCTGAAGCTGATTTCCTTCGGGACTTTCCAGACGGGCCCCCAGCAGCAAGGCCTGCAAGGCATTACTGTCACCCGTGTTCTCCCGACGCACTATAGCGCGCCCTCGTGAGGATGGCTCGTAGTAATTTTGATAAATGGACCAACGGCATCCCTCTCGAAGATACGACAACCAAGTATTCAGGGCATCTTTGGAAAGGGCCCAGGGTGTGCCATCCATCAGGTAGGCATAGACACCAATGTCCTTCGCAAATGCAGCCCCGTAGTGCCCCATTTGCAGACTCGATCCGTGTTGATGGAACGAATAGTCCGGCTGCACACCTTCCTTCGTTGTGATCCCCACGACACTGGCAATTTGCTCCGCTGCCGTTTCGATCAAAGACATTTGGCCGGTCAATATCCCCAGATAAAGCCGCGTAAAACTCACCCAGATAAGATTCTGGCCGGTCATCACAATAGACGGCCTGGGTCTGTCTTTTATCAAGTAGTCAAGCGTGGCCAGGGCTTCTTGCTGCAAATCGGGATTAATGTGATCACGCATCAGGATCAGGGCTGGTCCATATGCCTTGGGTATTCCAATTTCCCAGTGCCACCAGTTACCGGGACGCTCCATCCCCGCCTCGAGCTCGGACTCCAGCGCCGCAAGGGCCTTTTGGTATCCCCTCAATGCCTCCTCCGATTCAAAATAAGCCTGCCCTGGCGTCTCGTGGGCACGAGCTAAAAGCAGAAGCATCTCTGTATGACGCCGTAGTGCACCCCCGGTTCCATCTGTCGATCCGGTGATTACGCCTTCAAAAAACCCCGAATCCAACTGTTTCGCAAGCAGCGCCGCCGCCTCCTCTTCGAGTCCCGTCAGGGCCTCCCCTCCAGATGCACTGCCTGACAGTTTATCCGGCACCCAGAATGCGCGAAGATTCTCTTCAAGATCAGCAGAAATGGCGGTTTGAAAACATAAACAGCAGGCAACGAGGGCAATATGAAACTTCATAGGAAATCCAATAAAGAAGAAGGATTTTGAAGCGCAATCTTAATGGTAATGCAGAACTTATGCGGGTCTGTTTCTTCCTTTTCGATCAGTAGTGTCCAGCTAAGGACCGTTTAGTTTTGTGCAAGTGGTTTAAAATCGGGCTTTTTTCTTCAGGCGAAGGCGTGTCCTGTATTTGAAACGGGTGGCCATGCCGCTTCGCAATTTCATGCAGCGGTTCCTCATCACTCAAGGTCTTCAAGGCCACTTTCGCTTTGAATTCGGTGGTGAAGGATCGTCTCTTTTTCAGCTTTTCTCTCACTTTATTTCGATTGAGCAACCCGTCCAATTTACCCGACCGGCTCAGATCAAGACGGATGAGGGGGAACGGCCAGTCGGCGAGCCTGCGGGGGATCGGGCATGGCGATACGCGCTTGCCTGGGCTGTCCGGGTGGGCTAACCCTCTGTGGCATGGAAACCCCGGAGAAAGCGCGATTTCCCCTGATGCTGGCCCTTGTGGGTCCCGGAATCCTGGTTGCGGCAACGGGTGTCGGGGCGGGGGATTTGGCGACGGCGGCCTTTGCGGGGAACAAGCTGGGGGTTGCGGTCCTGTGGGCGGTGGTCATGGGAGCGTTCCTGAAGTATGTCCTCAACGAGGGGCTGGCGCGCTGGCAGCTGGCGACCGGGGAGACCCTGCTGGAGGGAGCGATCGGGCGTTTTGGGCGGGCGGTGTGGGTGGTCTTTCTGGTCTACCTTCTCCTGTGGAGCTTTTTTGTCGGAGCCGCCCTGATCTCGGCCAGCGGGGTGGCCCTGCACGCGATTTTTCCGGTTTTCGAGGATCCGGTACGGGGGAAGATCGTCCTTGGGATGGGACAGAGTTTTGTCGGGGTCGGGCTGGTCCTTCTTGGTGGGTTTGGGTTGTTCCGAAAGGTCATGCTGGCCTGCATCGGGCTGATGTTCATCACGGTTGTAGCCACGGCGATTCGCTTGTGTGCGGACTGGCCGGGGGTCCTGTCGGGCCTCCTCATCCCCCGGATCCCGGGTGCGGAAGGATCCGGCCTTGGCTGGACCGTCGCCCTGATGGGCGGGGTAGGAGGGACCCTGACTGTCCTCTGCTATGGGTACTGGATGCAGGAGACCGGCCGCAGCGGACGGGAAAGCTTACGGCAATGCCGGTTGGACCTGGCGCTCGCCTACGCAGGCACGGCCGTCTTCGGCATTTGCATGGTAATCATCGGGAGCGCCCTGCCGGAACTGCCCCCGGGCGGCGGCGCGATGCTCGTTGTCCGGCTGGCGGACTTATTGCAGGACACCCTTGGGCCGATTGCCAGGTGGGCCTTCCTGCTGGGCGCATGGAGCGCCATATTCAGCAGCCTGTTCGGCGTCTGGCAGTCCGTTCCGTACCTCTTCGCCGACCTATGGACAATGCGGGGCTGGCGTCGTGGAATATTGAAAACAGAACAACCGGAGGCCAGGGACCTGACCCGAACGCCCGCCTACCGGAATTACCTCTGGGCGATCGCTGTTGTTCCGCTGCTTGGGCTGTTTGTGGAGTTCCGGCAGGTCCAGCAGGTGTATGCGGTATTCGGGGCGCTGTTCATGCCCATGCTGGCCCTCCTGCTGCTGGTCCTGAACGGCAGACGCGGGTGGATGGGCGATTTGCGCAACCGCACCCCGACGGTGGTCGTCCTCCTTGGAACCCTTGCCGTCTTCCTCTATTTCGGCTGGTTCAAAGGGTTTGCCTGACTCCCGGCCTGGCTGTTCCAGTCCCTCTTAACCCAGCTCCAGCGGCGGGCGTCCGGCCTTGTACCGGATCCATTGAATGGACCGCCGGATGCGTGGATTCCGGACAAGCCGTAGCTGCAGGCCGTGCTTTCCGGGGAAGTCGATCAGGCTGAGGCCGATGAGAATGGTCAGCAGCCCCTGTCCCGGCAGCACAAGCATCGCTATTCCTGCGAGGAACAGAATGCCGCCAATCAGGTTCTTGAAGACGTGCAGCCCCCGTCGCAGGGGTCGTCTCCGGAGCAGACCCCTTTCCATCCGGAGGAAATAATCACGCGGCATGAGGACGATGATCAGCGGCATGGCCAGCAATGAACCGAGAAACATCAAGAGCCCGATTCCGCCCAGCCAGGCAATCAGCGTGTCATGTGCCTTGATCCAGTCGATGAAGGGCATGGGGATGGTTGGATCAAGGTAGAGGTCCCGTTTCCGTCGGGCAATTGAATTTGCGTCAGTGGAGGGTCCCTTGGAGAGGGAGGTAGTTGCAGACCGCGAAGGCATTGGTCCAGAGGTATCGTCGGGGTGCTGAGGTTCCCGTGAGGCCCGTACGCCTGGCAAAGTCTTCCATCAGTCGTTCGGCTTGTTCCAAAATCATGTTCATCTCCTTTTCAGTGCTGACTGCCAGTGGGGATCCCAGAGAACCAGCTGGGCAACGTTAATCCGCCAGGGCTTTTCCCCGGCAGGGTAAGGTGGGAAGCTTTCAGGTCACGGCTTCGGATCCGGACCGGCAGGTCCGGGAAACGATCAAAAGGAAGATCCCGAGTACAAGGAAATCGACGCCGATGAGAATGCCGATAAACCAGTTGGCAGCTGTCGGCCATGCCGCCCAGACGAGAAAGGCAATGATGATGCCGAGGACACCATTCAGGATACCCCATCCGGTCCCGGGAAGCCTTCTTAACTGGACGCCATGGATGATTCGGAGGATCCCGCTGATGAGGAAAAGGGCTGCGAGAAGAATGGTTAACGCCGCCGCTCCCTGGAAGGGGTTCGCGAGGAAGAGCACCCCAAGAAGAGCGGCAAGAATCCCCACCGTAAACGGCAGTACCCAGCCTCGATTCCTCGAAAATTCCAGTGCATTGATGATTTGAAGAACCCCGCCAAACAAAAGGAGAACACCGACGAGGATTTCAAAGCCGATGGTGAAGATCCCGGGGAGAAGGATCGCGGCGGCTCCGAGGATGATGAATCCGATACCAAATCCCCGCGTTCGCTTCGCGTGGCGTTCAAGGAGCTCGGGAGTAAACCCGAGTTCGGTTGTGAAAATTTCCGTTTTTTCAGACATGATCGCTTCTTCCATTTTTAGCATGGGTTTATTTGTCAGGTTCCTTCCCGTTGCCGGTCTCATGCCAGATCAAGGAGCTGAAGCAATTGACTGTTCTGCTCGAAACCGTTTTTTCCCGCCTTTCGCGGGCAAAGGGAACGATTGGCGGGAGCCGTTTGAAACCGGTGAGAACCCGACCCCGCGAACCGGCGCGAACTGCAAAGTGAATCACAGGGCCTCGCCTGTCGTGCAGATCGCATTCCGGGAAAAACACGGGGCAAGCGGCCAGAACCCTGAGTTACTCCTTTCCCTCGGACAGATTGGCATGAAGTTAGCGTGGTAAAGCGGCCCTTTCCCCCTGATCACCTCGTCACCCTTAATCCATTTAATGAAAGCAAGAGACATGAAAACACACCTTGAAGGCAAGGTCCACGGCAAGGTTCAAGGAGTGAATTTCCGCGATTCGACCCGGGACTTTGCCCTGTCCCGCTCAATCGACGGCATCATCCGGAACGAACCCGACGGCAGCGTCTATCTCGAAGCCGAAGGCAGTCGGGAGCAACTGGATGCCCTTCGCGAGTGGCTGGAGCAAGGCCCGTCAGCCGCCGATGTCGATGAAATCGACCTCCACGAGGGTGACGTCCGCAACCACGAAGGCTTTACCGTGCAAGGCTGAATTCCGGGAAGGCTGCCAAGGGCCCGTTCCGCGGTTACCGCCACGCCTTCAAGAGGGGTCCTTCGGGACCGTAGACAGGATCCCTTTCCGGAAGAGCGGTCTCACGGATGCGTTGCCGGATGGAATCGTCGAGTGTCTCGTCGTTCCGGATGAGGTCCTTGTTTTCCTGACCCCCCGGGTAGGCTCCGATGACGTTAAAGTCACTGGTGCTGCCGTCGTTTTTATGACCTGTCCCAGCGGGGAGGATCAGGACATCGCCCGCTCGCACGCTCAGGGTTTTGCCGCCGGGCCCGCCAAGGGTAAGTTCCGCTTCTCCGGCGACGACGCCGAGCACCTCGTGGGCGTTGCTGTGGTAGTGATGAAAGGCGTAGACCCCCCAGCGCCAGGACCCGCCCCATTCATTCTCGCGATAGCGGGCCTCGAAGACCTCCGCAGGGACAGTCCTGTCGGGACTGACCGCCTTGCGATAAACCACCACGGGAAGCGAGGGATGGTTCGGGATGTTTTCCGATTCCTCGAAATGGTAGGTTTCTGTTGAAGGCGTCATCGTTTCTGTGGTGGCTTCCTGCTACTCACTGAAGGCCTCCCGGTAATCCTCAAGGGACGCGTCCAGGAGACGCAGGGCTTCCTCCTTGTCGCAGCGTTCGCTGATTTCGACGGGATTCTCAAGGTTTTTCTCGACCTTGTATTGACGGAAATAGTGTTCGAGGCGGTCTATGTGGCGGACGGACAGTTCTGAGAGAGACTTAATATCTCCCCAGAGCATGTCGCCCTCGAGGATCGCGATCAGCTTCGGATCGGCCTTACCGCTGTCGAACGTTTTCAGGGCACCGATGATCTGTGCGTCAAGGACGACCTCGGAGCGGGTGATCTCATGTTCGGAGAGCACGCAGATATCAAGGGCATCGCCGTCACCCTCCGTGCCTTCCCGAACCAGCTTCCCGGTGTTGTCGCCGCAGAGGGTGCGGGGAATGAAACCATAGGGGACCGGGGGGAGGCTCGAGTTGCGCTGCGGTCGATCAACGCAGAGGTAACCGGTGGTGGGATCGATCTCAAACTTGATCCGGTCATATTGCGTGACCTCAATAAAGGCGACAACCTTGCCGCGCTCACCGGAGAGGGGTTCGAGGCCGTGCCAGGGATGCGGCTTGTACTTCGTGTAATTGGAAACGGGTTTTTTCATGATGGAATCTGTGTTCAGGTGCGAACGGCGTGCCAACCGCTTGCGTTTTTCGGGATAAAGGTCTTTGGAGAGGACGTGTATGGCGGGCTGCTCGCCACGATTCCGATGCTTGCGCGGGACGGGCCGGATACAGGCGGGTTCCCGGCCTTAAGGGGGTGTTCAAGAGGCAGGTTGCCCTGCATGCAAATTGAGATAGAGTCCCGCCTCGATTGCTGCATTTTGCAGGTTCCGGCCCGCCGACGACTGGAACTGCGAAACGATCGTCGCTTCCGGAGCCTCGCTTGGATGGGAACTTGAAGGGGTTTCAGCAATCGACGTTCCGGCTGGCATGGTTTTGGCGCTGTGGATGGGTATGGAAGAACCATTGGAAATATCTGTTACCGATATCGATAGAACCGAAGCACTGGAATCGCTTATCCATGAGCGCGGGGAGCGCCTGGAAAGGGTTTGCGCGGACCTGGTCAGTTGCCATGTCGCCGTTTCCCGCCCGCATGAACACCAGAACAGCGGCAGCGGCTATCGGGCGCGGGTGGAAGCCCGTGTTCCACCGAATAAGCAGTTCATCAGCACCGAGCACAGCAGCCACGGTGAGTTGCACGACCAGGTCGAGACCGTGGTCCGGCGTGCCTTTGAAGCCGTGGAGCGTCAGCTCAAGGAACATTCGGAACGGGTGAGGGATGCCCGGCGCAACCAGACCCACGAGGAGGAGGCACCCGGCATCGTTCTCACCATCGATAAGGACAAGCGTTTCGGGATCATCAAGACAGTGGCCGGACGGGATGTCTATTTCAACGAGGGTGCGGTCCTCAACAACGACTTCGACCGCATTGAGATCGGCACCGCCGTTCGCTACGAAGACGAGCCCGGAGACGTCGGACCCCGGGCGACCGTTGTTCAGATCGTGGACAAACGTGGCGGCGCTTTGTTTCCGCCGGATGCCTGACGGCGAAGCCCCTCTGGCGCGGCGCAGGGGGCCTCATGATGGTCACCGAAACAGCCGGAGGCCACTCGGCCTAGGCCTGGTTTTCGTTTTCCCACGCCGGGGCGAAGCCCGGGTTGACCTGGCGACGGTCTTTGGGAAGAGCGGCAATCCTCTGCCGGTCGGCCTCATCCAGTGCGAAGTCGAAGATGTCGAAATTGCTCTCGATGTGTTCAGGCTTGGAGGACCGCGGAATAGCGAAAACATTGTCCTGCTCGACGAGCCAGCGGAGGGCGACCTGCCCGGGGCTCTTGCCGTGTTTTTCGCCTATCTCTTTCAGATTCAGGTTCTCGATAACGTCCCCCTGCGCCAGCGGGGAGTAGGCAATAAGGGCACTGTCGTGGCGGCGCAGGACCTCAAGCAGCTGCTGCTGACCGAGGAAGGGATGATATTCGACCTGATTGCAGAAGATTTCCCCGTAACGGGCCGCCTCTTCAAAAAGGGAGGGTGTGAAATTGCTTACTCCATAGAGATGGATTTTACCGGAATCCTTCAATTCCTGGAAGGTTTCGACTGCCTTTTGAATCGAAAACTCCGGATTTGGCCAGTGGATGAGAACCAGGTCGAGGTAATCGGTTTGAAGCGCCTTCAGGCTGGCTTCCACCTCGGAGCGGATGGCTTTGGGCGAGAGGTCCTCCCACCAGACTTTGCTGGTGACGAAGAATTCCCGCCGCTCCAGTCCGGAGTCCCTGATGCCGAGGCCGACCATTTCCTCGTTTTCATACATGCGGGCGGTGTCGATATGACGGTAACCCGTCTGGAGGGCCTTGGTCACCGCCCTGCGGCACGCATCGCCCGAGAGCTTGAAGGTGCCGAAGCCCAGGGTCGGGAATTCGTGTCCCTGGATGCGTTTGGTGAGGCGTTCGGAGGAACGGGGGATTGCTTGATCTGTCATGCTTATGCTTTATCGCAGACTTTATGCCAAACTGTTCGCCTTGCCACGGCAATGCGGGAAACGTTGTCCTTCTGCAGTCTGCAGGAAGCATTACCAGGAACCTTGCAGCTTGCACGCTTTTTCCTTCGTTCCGGTTCGGACGAATGGAAGCGGGTACAGGCGGAGGATTGGATGCGCCTGCAGGCATTGGCAAGGCCCGGGACCGGTTTTGGATTTCCTGATGGTGTTTTCCGAACCGGCCCGGGACACTTGGCACATGGATTGCGGTTGTGAGGGCAATTACACCCAAATATGTATACCACCTCAATTGATGCCCCTTCACGATCCTGCAGTAACAAGGTAATCTGGGCCCTATGTGAGAGTTTGGACAAGGCTGGGGAGGACGGCTCCCTGAAGTGTGCACTGGAGGAGGCGAACACCCCGAATTTTGACCTTCTTTGCCGTGACGCACAAACCGGGATGATGCGAAAAACCGCTCCTGCCCGGAACCATTCATTGGGCCTTGCCTCGAGCAAGGCTCTGCCGGTATTGGAGATCAGTGGATCCGGCGCACGACCTCTGCTTGGCTCCATGCCAGGAAGCGGATGCCGGGTAGCAGTGGATGACTTGTCAGGCCTTGAGGGCCGCCTTTTCGAGCAATGGAATCACTACGACTTTCTTGTCCTTCACCTCAACCGCCATAGTTTCCGGAAAGGTTTTGGGGATGATTTAACCCATGTGGAGTGGATCGAGATGCTTGATGCCTGGCTGCCGGGCCTGCTTGCCTGTCTCGGGCCACGGGTGTTCGCCCTGAGTGGCGGTATCCGGAAGCAGGACGGAGCGGCAAAACCGCTGGAGACGTGGACGCCCGTGCTCCTGCATCCCGGCCAAGGCAGGACCTTGCCAGCGGAAGGATTCACCCTCAATTGCTGCCGGAAGGGACCTCTGGGCTCCGAAGTCAGCGTGCACGACTGGCTGCGTCTGCTCCTTTCCCAATGAAAAAGGCGCGGAAACCCCGCGCCTTGATTAGATGAGAACGGATCCCGGTCGATTCAGGAACCGGTGGCTTCGCCCCTGCCGACGTCGGCCTGGAGCTTGACGAGGGCCTCCGCGGACAGCTCGCGGTCGTCGAACGTGTCCATGTCAAGATCGCCGTGTACGGTGACACGGTCGCCCTCCTCGATTTGGAGAAAGCCCTGGTCGTCGAGCGGGTTGTAGC
>JAWLGH010000029.1:0-34729 GCA_041685165.1 Oceanipulchritudo sp.
TTCCGCGAAAAGACCCCTCGTCTTGAGTATCTGGTCGGCGGCAGTCCTGCCCCGCCCAAGCGCGAAATTGGAGAAACGGACAAAGGAAGCCCGAACGACTTTCGGGTTCTCCTTTTTCCAATCCTGCAGCAGAGAGTCGAGAAGATCGAGTTGTTCGGCGGAGAGCACACGCGCGGAGAGCAGCCTCGCTTCCTCTCTGGCCTGTGAGAGGGCATCGGCCAGGGCCTGACCCGGCTCGCCGAACACCGCCACGGCCCGGCCGTTCACGTCCCATTCATGGCTGACCAAAGCCGTAACCACGTGCAAGTCGAGCACGCGGGTGAAGGGGTCGGCGTTACTGGCGATGTCGTAAACATTGTTGGCGTTGTCCACGAGAAGGGTTTGTGCCGCCCGGCGCTGCGCCGGATCAGGGTTATCCTCTTTCAAAGCATCGCAGACGGAATAGAGCAGTCCGACGTAACGATCGGCGAAACCACGGGTAAGTTCGTCCAGTTCCCTCGCCGTGACTCGCTCGCCAGCAGCCGCACTATCCAGCTGGCGTGGGGGTGCCTCTTTTTCTGTTGTGCTGCTCTGGAGCATGGCGCATCCCCCCAGCAAAAGCATGGCGAGAGCCATCCCCGGCAAGGTGATTGCGGCAGGTGATGGTTTAATTTTCTTCAGGCATTTCATCTTGTTTTTACCGACTGAAAACCGGTATCGCATGAGTGTCTTGGGTAGAGGACGCTGCATGAATTGTCGCGTTTCTTTTTTGGGGGGATACCAATAGGGAGGAAATTCATGGTAAATATTCTGATGCTATGAGGCAAATTCAAACGGAAAGGGATTAGTTTGTCACAGCGCCAGCCATTTGACGGACAAAGGGTAACTTTCCATCATCAGGGGAGATACGACCTCGATTGTCGTAATTGCCTTGCGGGCGGTGCCGCGATGATCGGCCAGGAGGAATGCATGGCAAGAAGGTATCACTAATGCGGCACAGCGACCTACTGGCAACAACCGGATCCGGCCCCGACCGAGGCGCGGGACATATCCCGCGACAGCACGTTTTCGCAGACGCCGAATTAGGATCCGGACCTGGTTCCGCAGCTTGCCCGTTATCCAGTCGATGAGACTGGCAGAAAGTGGGCACGGCAGGGGTGGATCGGAAGGCCGATATTGAGTTTGATTTCTAACGGCGACCTCATTTGATGGCACCCTTATGCCTAAAGGATTACTATTTTCCGGTCAGGGAGCCCAGAAAGTCGGCATGGGCCAGTCGCTGGCCGAAAACAATGCCAGCGTGGCCAAGCTCTATGGGCGGGCCGACGACCTCCTGGGTTGGAAGCTGAGCGAGATCAGTTTCAATGGGCCGGAGGAGCGTCTCACAGAGACCCAGGTCTGCCAACCGGCTCTCTACGTCATGGGTTATGCCGTCTACAGCCTTTTAAAGAAGGCGGGCAAACTTGAGGAAGTAACCCTTGCCGCCGGTCTCAGCCTCGGAGAGTTAACCGCGCTGGCGGCCGCGGGGGCCTTTTCCTTCGAGGACGGCCTTGGAATTGTTGCCGAGCGGGGACGCCTCATGCAGGAGGCCTGCGAGGCCACGGACGGGGCAATGGCCTCCATGATCGGAGGAGAGGTTGAAAAGGTTGAGGAATTGTGCCGGGACCACGACGTCGATATGGCCAATCTCAATTGCCCGGGACAAATCGTTATTTCGGGTGAGTCCGCCAAGGTCGCCGAAGCCGTGAAGGCAGCCAAGGCGAGCGGAAATTTCCGCATGGTGGTGCCCCTGAAGGTTGCCGGGGCCTATCACAGCCGCCTCATGGAGCCCGCCCGCCAGCAATTCAACGCCTTCCTGCAGAAGGTGAAGATCGCGGAGCCAAAGCTGACCGTCCTCAGCAACACCTCCGCTGAGCCTGTCACCTCACCCGATGAAATCCGTACTGCCCTCGTCGAACAGGTCGTTTCCAGTGTTCGTTGGGAAGCCTGTATGCGGGAAGCAGCCCGCCGAGGGGTCACCGAATTTTACGAATGTGGCCCGGGTGCCGTGCTCGCCGGGATGGCAAAACGCACAGATCGTTCATGGCGCGTGATTTCGATTGCCGAAGACGCCGATTTGGAGAAAGCCTGACGGTCACATGGAGCCCTTGAAGCGCGTACGCAATTTCTGCATTATAGCCCACATTGATCACGGGAAGACGACGCTCAGTGATCGTCTCCTTGAGGCTACGGAAACGGTGAGCGAGCGCCAGATGCAGGAGCAGCTGCTCGACTCCATGGACCTTGAGCGGGAACGGGGCATCACCATCAAGAGTCACCCGGTGACCCTCAAATACACCGACAAAGACGGCACCGACTACACCTTCAACCTTATCGACACCCCCGGACACGTCGATTTTTCGTATGAGGTTTCCCGGAGCCTTGCAGCCTGCGAGGGGGCCCTGCTGCTGGTCGACGCCGCCCAGGGGATTGAGGCCCAGACAGTCGCCAATGCCCATCTCGCGATCGAGCTCGGGATGGAGGTGATCCCGGTGATTAACAAGATTGACCTTCCGAGTGCCGATATTCCCATGGCCGAGCACCAGCTGGAGGATATCCTCGCCATCCCGGCCGAGGATGCCATTCTGGCGAGCGCCAAATCGGGCAAGGGAATTGATGAAATCATCGAGGCCATCATCCATCGTGTGCCCTCCCCGCGCTGGGGAGAGGATCCCTTCACCCGGACCCTGATTTTCGATTGCGTTTATGATGCCTTCAAGGGGGTCATTTGCTACGTTCGGGTCTTCTCGGGAGCCATTAAACGGGGAGACTCCATCCTCATGATGAGCGATGGAAAGCGTG
Source organism: Oceanipulchritudo sp. (assembly GCA_041685165.1). Taxonomy (GTDB): domain Bacteria; phylum Verrucomicrobiota; class Verrucomicrobiia; order Opitutales; family Oceanipulchritudinaceae; genus Oceanipulchritudo. Next base: position 2,821 of record JAWLGH010000029.1, read on the forward strand.
CCGAGGTGAAGGAAGTGGGCATTTTCTCGCCCGGAATGAAGCCTTCCCTCTCCCTGGAATCCGGATCAGTGGGCTATATCGTGACCAATATAAAAGACGTTTCCGAGATCCAGATCGGGGATACGATCACGAGCTATTCGCAACCGGCCGGAAACATGCTTCCCGGATACAAGGAAGTCCGGCCAATGGTCTTCTCCGGTCTCTATCCGATTGATTCCTCGGAGTATGAAAAGCTCAAGGTCGGGATCGGAAAGCTGCAGCTCAACGATGCCGCGCTGGTCTACAGCGCCGAGACTTCGGTCGCCCTTGGCTTCGGCTTCCGTTGCGGCTTTCTGGGACTCCTCCACATGGAGATTGTCACGGAGCGTCTCCGCCGGGAATATGCCCTCGATATCATCTCCACCTATCCGAGCGTGGTCTACAAGGTCCACCAGAGCGACGGGACAGAACTTGAGGTCCACAATCCCGTCAACCTCCCGGATCCCTCTGAGATTGATTCCATCGAGGAACCGACAATCCGGGCAACCCTGCATATTCCATCCACTGCCATCGGGGATATCCTCGCCATCGTGACGGAAAAGCGCGGCTACGTCGATCAGACGGAAACCCTTGATTCGACACGGGTCATGATGACGGCCCACCTTCCCCTGAATGAGATCCTCGTCGATTTCAACGACCGCCTGAAAAGCATCACCAAGGGCTACGGGTCGATGGATTACGAGTTGTCCGAATACCAGGAAAGTAAACTGGTCCGTCTCGATATCCTCGTCAACGGGGAGCCCGTGGATGCCTTCTCAAGCATTGTCCACGAGGAAAAGGCGGAGGCCAAGGGGCGCCAACTGTGTTCAAAGCTTCGTGAGATTCTTCCCCGTCAGCTCTTCAAAGTCGCGATCCAGGCCGCCGTGGGCGGCAAGGTGGTCGCCCGCGAGACGGTCAGTGCGATGCGCAAGGATGTCACCGCCAAATGCTATGGAGGGGACATTACGCGGAAGCGGAAACTCCTTGAGAAGCAGAAAGAGGGCAAGAAACGGATGAAACAGGTCGGAAAGGTTTCCATTCCGCAGGAGGCCTTTGTCGATATTCTCAAATCCACCAGTCGCTGACAGGCGGCACAGAAAGACAATCGTGATTTTCTTCAAAAACAGGAATAAAAAGGCGCGCAAGGAAACGGTCGAGTGCTACCAGATGGCGCGAAAAATCCATGATTACCGTCACGACGTTCTCCCGGAAAAGGACAGCCGGGACCTGAAGGAGGTTGTCGACCGGCTGCACGCCTTGACCCGGGACAAGCAGGCGACTGTGGAGCAGATGGACAAGGCCCGCAAGGAGGCCGAACCGGTCATGCGGCGCACGGGAGGGTTTTTTTACCCGAAGCGTTTCCTTGCTGAAAATTCGGAGATGCTGCTTTTTGCGGCCATCCTGGCCATTGGCATCCGGAGCTTTTTCCTGCAGCCTTTCAAGATTCCAACCAATTCAATGTATCCCTCCTACAACGGGATGACCGCGGAGGTCCATGTGGGGGACTCTGCTCCCAATCCCGTGCTCCGGGGATTGCGGTTCCTGACCCTCGGGGCCTCCCATTATTCCGTCGAGGCCGGTGAGGGTGGCGAGCTTGCCTTCTCGACGGAGCGCCGGCTCGTCGATGGACGCAAATGGCTCGTCCTTCCGACCAAGAAGGTCCGCTACACCTTTTATGTCGGCAACGAGGGGGTCTCCCTCGACCTGCCGGCGGAGTTTGACATGGGTCTCGTCCTCGATCCCCTCATGGAAGGCCGAGAGGGCCGGTCAGGACGCCTTCCCGACGGGACCCGGGTCGTCAAAACCGGGCTCCGGATCGAGCCTGGGGAAACCGCTTTCTCCTTCGACATCCTGACCGGGGACCAGCTCTTTGTCGACCGCTTCAGCTTTCACTTCATCCGTCCCAAGGTGGGGGACCCGATTGTCTTCCGCACCGACAACCTCGAAAACATCGACCGGAACAACCGCGGAAAATACTATATCAAACGGGCTGTCGCGGGTCCCGGGGACACCCTCCAGATCGATCCTCCCGGGCTCCTCCTTGATGGGGAAGAAGCCACCGGGGCAAAGGTCTTCGAGCGCAACCGCCGCCAGGAAGAGCCTTATTCCGGCTATGTTCATGCCGGACGGTCCCAGAACTACCCCCTTCCTTTTGCCACCGGGCGCGAACCAATCCAGATACCGGAAAATCACTACTTCGCGATGGGCGACAACTCCCCCAACAGTGCGGACAGCCGCATGTGGGGGTTTGTCCCGCAGACGGAGATAGTTGGCAGGGCCCTGTTCATCTACTATCCCTTCAGCCACCGCTGGGGACCGGCAGAGTAGGGGGCCGGGTGTCTTAGAGAATCCGGGCTGCCTCGACGATCTTTTCCGCGGTCATGCCGAGTTCCTTCATGACGTCGCTTCCCGGGGCACTGAGGCCGAAGCGCTCGATGGAGACGACTTTCCCGTCCAGTCCGACATACTTGTACCAGAGGCCGCCCACACCCGCTTCGATCGCCACGCGCTTCCGGCAACTCCGGGGGAGGACCTCCTCGATGTAAGCCGTTTCCTGGCGGTCAAAGACCTCAAAGGAGGGCATGCTCACAACGCGCGTGCTGTCACCCAGTTCAGCAGCCGCGGCCAGCGCGTGCTGGAGCTCGCTCCCGGTGGCGAGAAGGATGAGCGCCAGCTCGTCGCTTTCCTTTTTCGCGATGTAGCCGCCCTTGAGGGTCCCCAGACGCCGGGTCGCGACCGGGATCTCGTTGAGATTGGGAACGCTCTGCCGGCTCAGGATCAGGGCTGTGGGGCCATCCATTCGGGAAATGGCCATGGAGAAAGCCGCCGCTGTCTCTTCCGGGTCGGCTGGCCGGATGACATCGAGGTTCGGAATCAGGCGCAGGGCGCTCGTCGTCTCCACCGGCTGGTGCGTGGGACCATCTTCGCCCACGCCGACGGAGTCGTGCGTGAAGATCTGGAAGACGGGCAGTCGTGCCAGACCGGCGAGACGGATGGTCGGCCGCATGTAATCGGAAAAGGTGAGGAAGGTCGCGCCGGAGGTGATCCAGAGGCCGTCATAGACAATCCCGTTGGTGATGGCCCCCATGGCGTGTTCGCGGATTCCGAAGCGGAAATTGCGCCCGGCGTGGTTGTCCCGGGTAAAGTCACCCCCGTCTTCAAGGTAATTCTTGGTCGAACCAAAAAGGTCGGCGGATCCGGTGGTCAGGCTCGGAATGTTCCGTGCAAGCGGCTGGAGGACTTTTCCGCCGGCCGCCCGGGTGGCCAGTTTGGCGTCAGCGTCAAATTCCGGTATCATGGCGAGGCAATCCTCCACGGAGGGACGTTCCCCGGCCTGTGCGGCTTCCAGATCGCCGGCCAGCTCCGGATTGGCGGTTTTCCATTCCGCATAGAGGCCTTCCCACTCGGCATAGGCAGCCCGTTTGGCCTGCTTGCACTGCGTAAAATAGGCCCGGACGTCTTCACTGACGTAAAAGGTTTCCTCGGGCAGGCCAAGTTCCCGGCGGGCACTCTCGGCGTATTGGGCCCCGCTTTCACCATGGGCCTTCCAGGTGCCTTCCACTTCCTTGATGCCCTTTCCGACCAAGGTGTGGGCAATGATCAGGGCGGGCTTTCCGGAGGTGGAGGCTTTGGCATCCCGGACGGCCTTGTCAACTGCCGCAAAGTCATGTCCGTCGATGGTCACGACATCAAAACCGATGGCTTCATAGCGGGCCGCCGTATCCTCGCTCTGGGTCTCCTTGCTCTGCGCATCAAGGGTGACATCATTTTTGTCGTAGATGAGGATCAGGTTATCGAGGCCGAAGTGCCCGGCAAAGGCGCTCGCTTCCATTGAAACGCCCTCCTGGAGGCAGCCGTCACCGGCAAGGCAGACGACATGGCTGTCGATGATCGTGTGGCTCCCGGTATTGAAGCGCTCAGCACTGAGCTTCTGCGAGAGGGCGATCCCGACGGCGTTGCCGACACCTTGTCCGAGGGGGCCGGTCGTGCATTCCACGCCGGCGGTCTCACCGAATTCCGGATGGCCGGGCGTCCGTGAATGAAGCTGACGGAAGGCTTTGATATCGTCCATCGAAAGGTCGTATCCTGAAAGGTGCAGCCAGGTGTAGAGGAACATGCTCCCGTGCCCCGCGGAAAGGACAAAACGGTCGCGGTTGATCCAGCGCGGCTGGTCCGGATTGAAGGAAAGGGTTTCACTGAAAAGAACAGCTCCCATTTCGGCGCATCCAAGGGGGAGGCCGAGGTGGCCGATACCTGCCTTGTGGACGGCGTCGATGGCTAGGCCGCGTGCTTGCGTCGCGGATTTTGTTAAGATTTCTGTTTCCATGGGCTTCAAGCTGATTGTGATAGTTGTTTTTGAGAAGCGTCACAATAGGAAGGCAGGTTCTTCCCATGCCACCTTTTTTTCAGATTTTATCATTCCTTTTGACGATTCAACAAGAAGACGTTGACGTGGCCCGAATGGTGAACATTTATACATGCTCCGAATGCTTTTCATCCTTCCCGGGTTCTGTCGCCGGGTTCCGGAAGGCTTTCCTATGCACTGGCCGAAACCCGATAAGGGGACGGGCCCCGCTGGAGGGGAGGGGAATCATTCAGGCAACCGACAGAGAAACGACTTACGATTCAGCCATTCGCCATGCCGACCATTGCCCATTTTGATGCGGACGCCTTTTTTGCCTCTGTTGAGCAGGCGGCCGACCAGCGTCTGCGCAGGCGCCCGGTGGCGGTCGGGGGCGGCGCCCGGGGCGTTGTCTGCTCGGCGAGCTACGAGGCCCGCGCCTACGGGATCCACAGTGCCATGCCGAGCCGGCGGGCCCTTCAACTCTGTCCGGAACTGATCCTCCTCCGGGGCCAGTTCGACCTCTACGAGCAGTTCAGTGGACACCTCTTCAACCTCTGTGAGGATGTGACCCCGGATGTTGAGCAGACCTCGATTGACGAAGGGTATGTTGATTTCCGGGGCCGTCCGGGCGGACCCGAGGCCGCGATCCGGACCCTGCGGGCCTTTGACCGGGAAGTCAGCCAGTGGCTGAAGATCACCGTTTCCTGTGGACTCTCGGAACGGAAACGGATTGCCCGTATCGCCGGCAAGGTGCACAAGCCACATGGCTTCACGGTGGTTCCGGCCGGCAACGAGGCGGCCTTCCTCGCGCCCCTCGGCCTCCGGCACCTGCCCGGGCTGGGACCGGCCAGCACGGAGCGGTTGGAACGTATCGGGCTGCAGAGCATCGGGGATCTCGTCCGCGCGGGCCCGGACCTGCTCCATCCGGTCCTCGGGACTCGTACCCGTTCCTTCCTGGATCTTGCCCGGGGGGAGGACGCCGAGCCGGTCTCTTCCGTTCCGGCGGCACCGAAATCCCTCGGGGAACAGGAAACCTTTGCCAATGAGAGCGGTGACGAGGCCGAGGTGGAACAGGCTTTCAAGCGGCTTCTCGAGGGGCAGCTGCAACGCCTGCGGAAATCCCGTCAAAGTGCGCGGACCCTCGCGCTTGCCCTGCGCTACACGGACCGCGAAATGGGTCGTGCCTCGCAGAGCCTCCCGGAACCCAGCAACCTGGATCCCGTCTTCTATTCGCTGGTCGGGCCCCTTATGCGCCGTGCCTGGAAACGGCGCGTGCGCGTCAACCAGATCCGCCTCAGCCTGAGCCATTTCTATCCCGACTGGATCCAGGATGGCCTCTTCGAGTCACCGGAGAGCACGCAATTGAAAATATGCCACCTCGGAGACGCCCTCAATGCCCGTTTTGGCCCGGGAACCCTCGTCCGGGCAAGCCGTCTCAATTCCAGTTGAGAACAATCTTCCCGCTTTTGCCGCTTTCCATGAGATCGAAGGCTTCGCGCCAGGACTCCGCCGGAAAGGTGTGGGTGATCACCGGGTCAATATCGAGGCCGCTGCGTAAAAGCACGCTCATCTTATACCAGGTCTCGTACATTTTCCGCCCGTAGATGCCCTTCAGGGTGAGGCCCTTGAAAATGATCCGGGTCCAGTCAACCTCGGCATCGGAAGGCAGGATCCCGAGGAGGGCGATCCGGCCACCGCTGAACATGACGTCGATCATCTGCGAAAGGGCCATCGGGTTGCCGCTCATTTCCAGGCCGACATCAAAGCCTTCCTTCATGTTGAGAAACTTCTCGGTCTCGTGGAGGGATTCGCGGGAGACATCGAGGGCCACGGTCGCCCCGGACTTGCGGGCCAGCTCAAGCCGGTAGGGATTGACGTCGGTGACAACAACGCTACGCGCTCCGGCATGGCGGCAGATGGCGGCCGCCATGCACCCGATGGGCCCGGCCCCGGTGATGAGGACATCCTCACCGAGGACATCAAAATGGGTTGCCGTGTGGACGGCGTTGCCCAGCGGATCAAAGCAGGAGGCAAAGCGGAGGGGAATCTTGGGATCGACCGACCAGACATTCGTCTGCGGCAGGCAGAGGTAGTCGGCAAAGGCACCCTGGCGGTTGACCCCCACGCCCCGGGTATGCGGGCAGAGGTGCATCCGCCCCCCGAGACAGTTGCGGCACTGGCCGCAGACAAGGTGCCCTTCCCCGGAAACAATTTCCCCGATCTCAAGGCCCTTTACGCGTTCCCCCGTGCGGACGATTTCCCCGACAAATTCATGTCCTATGACCAGAGGGGGCTTGATCGTCTGGGAAGCCCAGGCATCCCAGAGGTCAATATGCACATCCGTCCCGCAGATGGAGGTTTTCAGAATCCGGATAAGGACATCATCCGGGCCGGGCTCGGGAACTTCAACGTCCTTCATGACCAGGCCGGGACCGGCGCTTTCCTTGATGATCGCTCGCATGATCTGAACGATGCCGGATCTTTCCCCGATGGCAAGGGTCCTCCTGAATTCAGACGGGCGCGAAGAAGTCAACATTGCGGTTGTCGGACCGCAGGAAAGAAGCTACGGTGAAGGCATGTTTTCGGAATTCTTCAAGGAACACCTCGTGCAGACGCTCGACGATATCCGGGCCGATGGCCTCTACAAGGAGGAACGCCTCATCAGCGGGACCCAGTCGGCCCAGATCCGCCTCAAGGACGGTCGGGAGGTGCTCAACTTCTGTTCAAACAACTACCTTGGCCTGGCCGACCATCCGGAGGTTATTGCGGCCGCCAAGGAAGGCCTTGTCGATTATGGTTTCGGCCTTGCCAGTGTGCGCTTCATCTGCGGGACCCAGGACCTGCACAAGAAACTGGAGGCCCAGTTGAGCCGCTTTCTGTACACCGAAGACACCATCCTCTACGCGGCCTGTTTCGATGCCAACGGGGGTGTCTTTGAACCCCTCCTGGGACCCGATGACGCCATCATCAGCGACCAGCTCAACCACGCGAGCATCATTGACGGGGTCCGTCTCTGCAAGGCAAAGCGCTACCGTTACCGCAATAACGACATGGAGGACCTTGAACGGCAGTTGAAGGAAGCTGATGCGCACGGGGCCAGGACCAAACTCATTGTCACCGACGGGGTCTTTTCCATGGACGGGATCATCGCCAATCTCTCGGGCATTGTCGAGCTGGCCGAGGACCATGAGGCGCTGGTCATGGTCGACGACTGCCACGCCACCGGGTTCATGGGCAATGAGGGACGCGGCACGCATGAGTACCATGGGGTCCTGGACCGGGTCGACATCCTGACCGGGACTCTCGGCAAGGCCCTTGGCGGGGCCAGCGGTGGCTATGTGAGCGCCCGGCGGGAAATCGTCGACCTCCTCCGCCAGCGCTCCCGGCCGTATTTGTTTTCGAATACACTTGCCCCGCCCGTGGCGGCCGGATCCCTGAAGGTGCTGAGAATGCTCGAGGGCTCGACCTACCTTCGCGACCGCCTGATGGAGAACACCACCCACTACCGGGAGGGCCTGGAGCGCATCGGCCTCACCCTTCGCGGGGAGGGACATCCCATTGTTCCGGTCATGACGGGCGATGCCGAACTCTCACAGCGTGTGGCAAGGCGGATGCTGGAAAAGGGAATTTTCGTCGTCGGGTTCTTCTACCCGGTTGTCCCGAAGGGCGAGGCCCGTGTCCGTACCCAGGTGAGCGCGGCCCATTCCATGCATGATCTCGACACCGCCCTTGACGCATGGGCCGAGATTGCCACTGAATTTCCCGAGCTCCTCGACTTGACGGACTGAGCCGCGAGCCGTGGGGCGCGGGGAGGAGGAAGGCTTCCCCCGAGGGCGGGAATCAGGGGTCCTAGCGGGAAGCAGCAACTTTCATAAGGGCCTCGAAGGTCCTTTCGGAGGCTCCCTCGCTCTCGGCAACAAGCTGCGATCCTGCCTCTCCGGACCCGCGCCGGAGGGAATCGTCCCGCAAAAGCCGCCTGATGGCCGATGTCAGTTCCTGACCGGATTCAATGGAATGAGCCGCTCCGAGTTTCAGGAGGCGGCGGCTGACATCCCTGAAATTGCTCATTCCGGGACCCATGATGATGGGTTTGCCAAGAGCGGCGGCCTCAATCGGCGTCTGGCCACCGTCATTGGGCGGCAGGGATTTTCCAATAAAGACCATATCGGCATGGGCCGTCAGGGAGGGCAGCTCGCCGGTTGTGTCCGCGATATGGACAAGGGTTCCCGGAAGGGCGGGCTTTCCGGAAGACCGGAGGTGCGAGGCAAAGCCGGCCTCCTGGACAACCCTCTCGATCTCGGCCCGCCGTTCGGCATGGCGGGGCACGATCAGGAGCCGAAGCCGGGGAAATTCCTCCCTCAGTTCCCCGAATGCGGAAACAAGAGCCCGTTCCTCGCCGGGCCAGGTGGAGGATCCGAGAAGGATAAGAGGATCCGGCTCGTCCCCGAAGCCAAAGGCTTTCCGAAAGGATTCCCGGGCCTCGGGACCGGTCGGGACATCGAGGGAAATATCGAGTTTGAGGTTGCCCGTCGTCTGGATTTTCGAGGCCGGGATCCAGCCAAGGTCCTTGAAGCGCCTGGCATTGCCCTCCGAACCGGCATAAATGGAGTCCAGTTTCCGGTAGAATTGGCGGGTCAGGTGTCGCATCCGGTAATGCCGGAGAAAGGAACGGTCGGAGATGCGGGCGTTGATGAGGCAGACCGGCACCCTGCGACGCGCTGCCTGATGGATGTGCTCGGGCCACAATTCGCCTTCCATCAGGACCGCGAGGTCGGGCTTGATGGTTTTCCAGGCACCGGCGCTGAAGGGCCAGAAATCAAGGGGGAAAACGCCCCTCCAGGCAGTCAGCCGCCCGTAATTGCCGGTCATCAGGGAATACCCGGTACTCGTGGTTGTGGTGAGGATGACCTCGGTCCCCGGTTCATCACGGAATCGCTCCAGAAGGGCACCGATGGCATTGAGCTCGCCGACACTCACGGCCTGAATCCAAATTCGTTTGACTCCCGGAAGCTTCGGGGGAACGTTGCTGAAAACTCCGAGCCGATTCCAGAAGCCTTGCTTGTATCCGCCCCGGCGCCACATCCGGTAGAGGTAATGAGGAAGCACCAGGAAGAGTGCCGGGACAAACAGGATGCGATAGAGGAGTATCATCGTTGAATCGCCATCCAATCCATGAACGACATCCATGAACAAGCTAAAATCATTTAAGTTTATCGCTGCCTTCCCCGTCCTCGCTATTTTCTTCCCCCATGGCCCCCTTTCGGCGGACCCCTTTTCGCGGGAGGAAAGTGATCTCCCGACCGATCCGGCCGTCCAGTCGGGTGTCATGGATAATGGCCTTCGCTGGATTATTCTCCCCTGGGACGAACCGCCGGAACGTGTCAGCCTGCGTCTTCTCGTCGAGGCCGGTTCCCTGCAGGAAACCGAACGCCAGAAGGGCCTCGCCCACCTTATCGAGCACATGGCCTTCAACGGAACCCGCAATTTCTCCGCCGGGGAAATGGTCGAGTACTTCCAGCGCCTGGGAATGGCATTTGGCCCCGACACCAATGCCCATACCTGGTGGAGGGAAACCGTCTACAAGCTTGAACTGCCGGAAAACCGCGAAGAGCTGCTTCGCGACGGCCTCAAGCTGCTCCGGGATTACGCTGATGGCATGCTCCTTGAGGAAGAGGAGATCGAGAAGGAAAAGGGGGTCGTCCTGAGCGAGTATCGCGACCGCAATTCCCCAAGCTTCAAGAAATACCGCGACACCCTTGAATTTGCGCTCCCGGATTCGCGTATTTCCAGGAGGATCGTGATCGGGGACGAAGATGTTATCCGCATGGCGACCCGTCAGGACCTCGTCGACTACTACACGAAATGGTACCGCCCCGAACGGATGGTCCTCATCGCCGTGGGAGAGGTGGAGCCCGACCACATGAAGGAACTTTTGTCCGAGTATTTCGCCGATATGGAGCCGAGCGAAAACCCACCCGAGGACCCCCCTATGGGAAGCATTGATCCGGTTGAGCTCAAGACAGGTGTTTTCAGTCATCCTGAATTGCCCGGGGCCTCCGTCGAGATCTACAAGCGTGAACCGATTGAGCGCCGGCCAGACCGCTTCGATCACCGGCTGGAAGCCCTCCGGGTCGATCTCGCCAATGCCATCCTGACCCGACGTTTTGACCGCCTCAGCAAGGAGGAGGAGGCTCCCTTCAGCTCCGGCCGGGGTTATGATTACCGCTGGCTCGATTTTGTCCGCTACACCGGGGTGAGCCTCAGTCTTCAACCACCCGACTGGAAGGATGCCCTCGAGGTGGCTACTTCCGAGCTCAAGCGGGCCCTGCAGTTCGGTTTCCGGGAAAGCGAACTCGCGGAGGCCAAGTCCAACCTGGTCAATCTCTATGAGGAAGCCGCCGCCCGCGCCGGGACGCGCAAGAGCCGCAATCTGTCCTCGGAACTCGTGCGCTCGGTCCGTGACGGAAAGGTTTTCATGGATCCTGTCGTGGCCCGTGACCGCTTTGTCCCTGCCATTGAGGAAATATCCCTTGAGGAGATCGAGGACGCCTTCCGGGAGGTGTGGGCGTCCGAAGAACGGCTCGTCTATGTGAGCGGCAACCTGGAAAGCATTGTCACCTCCGAGTTTGAGGAGGCCCGCGCGATGGAAGTCGAGGCGTCGCTGGATGCGGCTCAGAAACCGTGGGCCTACGAGGATTTCGGGGAGCCTTCGGATGTCGTGGAATCCAACTACGTCGAGGACCTTGACATCCATCAGTTTGTCCTCGGCAACGGTGTCCGCCTCAACCTCAAGCAGACGGACTATGAAGCGAACCGGATCCACATCAAGGCCAGTTTCGGGGCCGGCCGGCTGACCGTCCCCCTCCAACAGCCCGGGATTGACTTTTTCGCCATGGGAGTCTTCAGCAACGGCGGCCTCGGGGAACACAGCATCGATGAAATCAAGGCCCTCACGGCGGGCCGCACAGTGGGTGCGGCCTTCAGCGTCGAGGATGGCGAATTCACCATTGGCGGGGTCACCAACGAGGACGACCTGCTCCTGCAACTCCAGCTGATGGCCGCCTACCTCATCGATCCCGGCTACCGGCCGGAGGCCCGGCGCGTCTTCGCGCGCCAGCTCGATGCCCTCTATTCGCAGCTGAAGCACAATCCCAACGGGGTCATGCAGGACAGGGTGGCTCGCTTTCTCGCTGACGGGGACTTCCGCTTCGGCTTCCCCGAACGGGAGGTCCTTGAATCCCGGACCCTCGCTGAGCTCGCCAAATGGCTCCGTGATCCGCTCCGTGAAGGCTACCTTGAACTGTCCGTGGTCGGGGATTTTTCCGACCGGGAGAGGCTTCTCGAGGCGGTACTCAATACCTTTGGCGCCCTTCCCGAACGACGCTCCCAGCGGCGCGAGTTCCCCGCGGCACGGGAGGTTGATTTCCCCCGCGACGTCGCGTCGAAGGTCTTCAGGTATCGTTCCGATATCGACCGGGCCATGGCCACGGTCAACTGGCCCACGACCGATCAGTCCGACATTTTCCGGACCCGCCGCCTCAGCATTCTCGGAAACGTCTTTTCCGATCGCATGCGCGTCGAGATCCGCGAGAATATCGGCGAGGCCTACAGTCCCTACGCCTTTAATTCAAGCAGCGACACATGGGAGGACTACGGAATTTTCCGCGCGGTTGTCGGGGTTGATCCGGTAAAGGCCGACCTTATCGAGGAGGTTCTCCTTGATATTGGTGCGGACCTGTCGCAGGAAGGGATTTCCGATGACGAACTGGTCCGGGCCATTGAGCCCGTGAAGGCGGATATCCGCGAACGCCGGAGAACGAACGGCTACTGGCTCGACAGCGTCCTTCTCCGTTCCCAGGGTGAGCCGCAGCGACTCGACTGGGCACGCAGCTTCGAGGACTTCTGGGACACCATCACCGTCGAGGAGATTGATGCCCTCGCACGTGAATTCCTCCAACCTGAGGATGGCCTCCCGATTCAGATCCAGCCACAATCCTGATATCCCTTTTTCTTAATCTTCATGAACCGCATTGACCATGTCTTCAAGGCCGGGGCTTCCGAAAACCGGGCTGTCTTTGTTTCCTATGTCTGCGCCGGTGATCCCGACCCCGAGACCTCGCTGAAGGTATGCCGGACCCTCATTGATCATGGCACGGATATCCTTGAACTGGGTGTTCCTTTTTCCGACCCGCTCGCCGACGGGCTGACCAACCAGTTGGCCGCCGAGAGAGCCCTTCATGCCGGCATGACCCAGGAGAAGGTCTTTAACCTTATCCGTGAGATCCGGAAGGTATCCGAAGTCCCGATTGTCCTCTATACCTACTACAATCTGGTCTTTTCACAGGGTCTGCAGGATTACGCGCGCCGCGCCGCGGAGGCCGGTGTCGACGGAATCCTGACCCTCGACCTTCCACCCGAGGAAGCCGGCGATTTTGAGAAAGCCTGCGAGGACCACAGCATCCGCAGTGTCTACATCGTCGCTCCGACCTCTCCCGAGGAGCGGATCCGCAAGATCTGTGACCATGCAACCGGATTCATCTATTATGTCAGTCAGGAAGGCGTCACCGGGGAACGCGAAACCGTCGCCACAAACCTTGAGGAAAAGCTCTCCGTGATCCGGCGCCATGCCCGCCAGCCAGTCGTTGTCGGCTTCGGCATTTCAAAGCCCGAACACGTCAAATCCGTGGGCCGCCTCGCCGACGGGGTCGTCGTCGGCAGCGCCCTCGTCAACTGTATTGCCCGCAATCCCGGGAATCCCACCACCATCCTTGAGGCTTTGGCCGCCAAAATGGATGCCCTCTGCCCGGGCCTGAAACGGGAGTAGGGGAGTGACCCGGACGGGATTTATTCACAAATCGGTTGACACCCCTTCAGCGACTCCGTTTTTTCCTCCCTTTTAACCGTTACCGAAACATGAAAGTAGCCTCTTCCATCAAGTCCTTGAAAACCCGTCACCCGGATTGTCAGGTCGTTCGCCGCCGTGGCCGCACGTATGTGATCTGCAAATCCAATCCGCGCTTCAAGGCGCGCCAGGGTTAACCCAAACGAAAGGTCCTTTTTCCATGAAATCCGGCATCCATCCGAAAACGCATCCCGTCTGCTATCGCGATGTCTCCACAGGCAAAAACTTCCTGACCAAGTCGACGATCTCGTCCGATCGCAAAGAGACTATCGACGGGGTTGAATACGACGTCATCGTCCGCGATATCACAATGGATTCTCATCCCGTCTACACCGGCGAAAAACGCTTTGTCGACTCAGCCGGCCGGGTCGAGAAATTCCAGAACAAGTTCCGTCGCCGACGCTGAATCAAACGGCTTCAGACGGTTTCTTCCTTTTCAAGGCCTCCCTTTCCGGGAGGCTTTTTTCTTGTCCGAATTCGCCGCAATACGGTCATTTTCACCAGAGGGCAGGGGATTGGCATTGCTGTCTTTAAGGGACAGGCTCTTCAAAAAATATCTTAATCCCTTATCTGTCAATACCTTAGGTACTTCCAACTATCGACTTGTGCGCTTCTGGCACACTTCTGGCAAGAGTGACCCAGCATGAAATCGATAAAGCAGATATGCCTTCTTTCCGCCGGCCTTGTGACCCTTGGCCTGACCAGCGTCTCCGCAGAGGCCTTCCTGCGCGAACGGACTGAATCCTTTCCCGCCGGTCCCGGGAAATCACTCCGGATCGATGCCGCCTCGGGCCAGCTCGAGATAAGGCCCGGGGCCCCGGGTGTCATCGTCCTCAATGTTCTCATGCACGCCAAGGCCGGTAGTGAGGAAAAGGCCGCCAAGGCCTTTGATTCCATGGACTTCCAGTTCGAGGACCGTGAAGGGTCCCTCACGCTTGAGATTGAGTCCAGAGGCCATTCATGGTTCGGCTTCTTTAAGACAACACCTCGTCCCGAAATCACCGTCATCGCCGAGTGCCCGCCATCCACCGATCTTAATCTCGATACCGGGTCCGGCGATATCCTTGTCGAGGGCATCAAGGGAAATATCCGCCCCCGACAAGGACTCCCTCAAGGCCACCGTCAATGAGGGTACTGTCTCCCTGCGCGCGAGGGCCGGTTCCGGTTCCATCCAGATCACGCCCGAAGGCTGAAACCAACCCACATAAAGGCACAATATATATTATGTCTAATTGTAGCCTTTCCCGAAACCGCGCCGGTCGCCCTCTTCCGTCGGGCGTCTGGGCTAAGGCCCTGTTGCGGGGGTTATCCCGCCGGTGAACCACTGGAAGGCAGCCTGGGCAAGGACGGCGACGAGGAGTGCCCATCCAAAGCTGAGAAACGTGCCGATGATGATATACTCGGCCACTTTTCGGTGTGCGGCGTCCTTGACCTCGCCGAAGCGGAGAATGGACTTGGTGGCGATGAGGAAGCCAATACCGGTGGGTTGATTGATGAGCACAAGGAGGAAAACGAGGCTGCGCTCCAGATAACCGATGAGGCGACCCCCGCGGACCAGGCCCGGAAAAGCGCCCTCCCCGATCTCGGTCATGAGGGGCTGGGTGGCCTTTCCGACAAGGATTCCTCCGGCTGGAACGACGAGGACAATTCCGGTGAGGAGGCTTAAACCGGCAAGGAAGACGGGAAGCTGGTCCTCCTTGAGGAAGACGGGCCACCAGCCATTATGGAAGGCCATGGGGTACAGGGCCGCGAGCGTGATGAGGACAATCAGGTGGAGACCCTGATCAAGGAGGAAGGAGCGGCATGAATCCTCGAGGAAATAAGCCTTTCCGGCATCGAGGAGCAGGTGAAGGCCAAAGATTGCGAGGAGAATCTGCCAATGGAGGTGACCCAGGATGAGGAGGGAGAGTCCGGTGACAATGAGCACATGGAGCAGGAGGACGGCGGGTTTGCGCTTGTGCTGGCTCATGGTGTCGCTCTGAAAGACAAAGTCTCCCAGGACATGGGCGGCAAGGAGGGTCAGGAGGGTTTCCATGAGGGTCCTTATGCAGCTTTTTAAAGCTTCAATTTAAAAAGCAACTGTTTTCAGATGCTTTGGCGGAGAGAATTATTTTCCATCATTTCCATGAGAAAGCCTCAAACTGTCGGACAGCCTCCCGAATCGCCTCCCAGTGGGCCCCGTTCAGGGAGCGTGTGACAGCCTGCCGGGAAACCGGTGGCGTGAGGGCATTGGCAATGGCGGCGTGGATGGGTTCGGAGGGTTGAGCGGCATGACTTACAATCTCGGCCTGCCGCTGCGTCCAGTCCCGGATAATGGCGTCAGAGAGCAACCCGATAATGCCAAGGAGGGCGGCGGACCGCTCGGGAACGTCGGTGACTGCGATAGCGAGGCGGCTCGAAACCTTCATCGTATCGAGGGCTTCTCCGGAAAGGGAGAAGGCCTCGCCGGTGGATTTCGTTATATTGTGGGCGGATACATTCGGCACGTCCCCGATTCCCAGCGCCACCCGGGAGTCGGCGAGTCCGGTCGCGATCAACCGTGCCCGGAGAAACACCGTCGCCCGGAGAGCCCTGCCGGGGTCGGTAAGGAGCAACTGCCAGGAGTCCCCGCGGAAAAAGGCCAGCTTGCCTTTGACGAGCCCGCGCTGCCACGCTCGTATGCAGTCAGCGGCTTCGCCCAGAGATTCACGCACCCTCTCGAGTTCATCGGCTGCAAGGCGACTGCTTTTAACGATGTCTCCAGTCAGGACGGCGTATCGGATCTCTGGATTCATAAGGCTTTGGACAGCAATCTGTCGCCAAAGTGGCACGCGGCACGCTGGCAGTCCAGCCTTTAACGTCTGCTCCCCCGTCCGCTCAGGGCCTCAAGCCGGCAGCTGTCCACCGGATTCCGGATCAATGATGGGGGCGCAACTCCGGCGGACTCGGCCGGGAAAGCACTGAAGCCACACAGGCCCCCGGAGGTTAATAGACGTCGCGCTGGTAACGCTTGGACTTCTGGAGTTCCTTGACCTCGGTCTCCGCGGCCTCCCGGGAAAGCCCGCCTTCACTGGCGTAGATGGAGATAAGGGCCTCATGGACATCGCCAGCCATACGGCTGGCATCGCCGCAGACGTAGAAGAAAGCCCCCTCCTTCATCCATGCGTAGAGATCCCTGGCGTTCTCCAGCATGCGATGCTGGACGTAGATCTTGCGATCGGTGTCGCGCGAGAAGGCCACATCCATACGGTTCAGGAGGCCGGACTTCAGGTAGCCCTGCCATTCAGTCTGGTAGAGGAAATCGGAATTAAAGTGCTGATCCCCGAAGAAGAGCCAGTTGGGGCCGGTGGCGCCGAGGACCTTGCGTTCCTCGATGAAGGCGCGAAACGGGGCAATCCCGGTACCGGGCCCGACCATGATGATGGGGGTGTCGTTGTTTTCGGGAAGGAAGAAGTTTTTGTTGTGGTGGGTATAGAGGCGGACGGTGTCCCCTTTGCTGATACGGTTGCAGAGGTAAGTTGAGCAAACACCTTTGCGGAGGAGTCCGTGGGTGTTGTAGGTGACGGCTCCGACCGTGAGGTGGACTTCATCGGGATGGGCGCGCAGGCTGGAGGCAATGGAATAGAGCCGGGGCGGCATCTTCCGGAGGATTTTCAGGAGTTCGTCAATCCCGAGGGCGGTCTCGGGGGGGAACTCGAGGAAAAGGTCACGGAGTTCCCGGCCATGCAGCCAGTCCTTGAGGGATGCCTTGTTATCAGGCTCAAGGAAGGCCTCCAGTTTGCTGTTCCTCGCCAGGGGGGCGTACTTTTTCATGATCGGGAGACTCAGCGCAGTCACATCGAAGCGATCGCTGAGAACTTCCCGCAAGGTGTGGGTACCCGCTTCCTCCTCGATGGGTTCCTCGCCCGAGAAGCCGGCCTGGCGAAGAAAATCGTCCACGGTCTCCGGACAATTGGCTGGGATCACCCCGACAACATCGCCGGGCTCATAGGTCATTCCGGAACCTTCGAGGGAAAGCTCCACATGGCAGGTCTGCTTGGCCGACCCGCGTCCGTTGAGGTTGATCAGGCTTTTCACCGGAGCCGGGAAAGGGTTCTTCTTCCCGTACGGAATTGTCGGCTGCGGTTCCGCGACGGGTTCGCTTTCCATCACCGCGACGGACGGGCCGCCGTTCTGGCCGGCGCCGGCGGCCTCAGCCATGGCCGGCATGACCTGCTTCAACCAGGCCTCATATGGCTCCTCGAAATCGACGTCGGAATCGACGCGATCCAGCACACGGGTCGCCCCAAGGGCTTCAAGGCGCTGGTCAAACTGCTTCCCGCACTCACAGAAATCAGCGTAACTGGTGTCCCCGAGGGCAAAGACCGAAAAGCGCGTGCCCTCAAGCCGGGGAGCCCCCTCGCCCATCATCGCGGCATGGAAATCCACCGCGTTCTCCGGCGGATCGCCCTCTCCCCACGTGCTGACAATCACCAGCAGCTGATCGGTGTCCCCGAGGTCTTCCGGCTTCGCATCCCCCATGTCCAGGACCACCGGCTTGAAGCCGGCTGCCCCCGCCGCCACCGATGCCTGTTCCGCACAGGCCTCCGCATTCCCCGATTCCGATCCGTAAAGGATGGTCAGCGGCTTCACGCCCGCGGCACCGGTGTCGGCAACCGCCCCATTGACTTCCGGGATGGCCGCCCCAGCACCCATCCCGGCCAGATAGCCGCTCAACCAGGCCGTTTGTCCCACGCTCAAGGTCGGAAGCAGGGCCCTCAGGGCCGCTTTCTGCTCGGGCCCAAAGGGAGCCGTTTCCGGGATATCAAAGGTTTGTTGGCTCATAAGCTTCAAATACTGTGGCAAGGCTTTCCGGATCTGCAATACCCGGAGCATAATTCCTGTATTCTGTGGGGAAAGTCCCTTTGCCCGGCAAGGACAGATTGGGGATTTGACAAATGAGGGGCATTCCAAATTCTGCGGGCATGGAAGAGACCACCCAGAGCACACCAATTGTCGAACTGCAGACCAACCAGGGCACGATCCGGATCAAGTTGTTTCCGGAATACGCGCCCAAGGCGACGGAGAATTTTCTTGGTCACGTCGAAAACGGCTATTACGACGGCATCATTTTTCACCGGGTCATTCCCGGATTCATGATCCAGGGGGGGGATCCGACGGGAACCGGCCGCGGCGGCGAATCCATCTGGGGAAAGGCCTTCGAGGATGAGTGCTCCCCGGAGCTGAATTTCTCGAAGCCCGGGCTGCTCGCCATGGCCAACGCCGGTCCGGGAACAAATGGTAGCCAGTTCTTCATTACAACCGCCCCGACCCCCTGGCTCGACGGGCGGCACACCATTTTCGGGGAGGTCGTCGACGGTTACGACGCCGTCGAGGCGATCGAAAAGGCCCCCACCGGGCGCGACGACCGCCCAACCGAGCAGCAGAAGATCGAGAAGGCCGTCCGGGCGGACGCCTGAGGCTGCCTTTTCCCCCTCCATCCAATGGCCTCCGGAGAGCCGCAGGGCCACAGCGAACACCTTTGCCTGGGAGGGCACCGGGCCCATGTCCGGGTCCTGCCGGCGGCCCGGGCAGACGCACCGACGCTGGTCGCGCTGCATGGATTCACGGGCTCCGGGGCCGACTTCGGTCCCTTGAGGGAGGCCCTTGGCGGGAACCGTTTCGGATGGATCCTGCCCGACTTCATGGGCCACGGGCACAGTGAGGCCCCGGCCGTCATCGATCCCTACCTGCTGCCGAATCTTCTCCAGCTGGTGGAACAATCCCGGCGTCTGGCGGGGGATCCCGCACGGGTCCACCTTCTGGGCTATTCCATGGGCGGGCGCATTGCCCTGCAGTACCTTGCCCGGGCCCGTCCCCTGCCCTGTCTCCTCGTCAGCGCAAGCCCGGGACTCGATGACGTGGAGGAACGGCGTCGCCGCCGGCAGGCGGACCGGGCCCTGATTGATCTCCGCACGGATACCGTGGAGGGGTTCTGTACGCGCTGGGAGAGCCTGTCCCTCATTTTCCCGCAGACCCGCCTCGGGGAGCCACTGGCTTCGGAGTTGCAGGCACGGCGGAGGAAGAACCGCCTGACCGGGCTCCGGAACGCCCTCCTGGGATCCGGGACGGGCACCCTCCCCGGCCTCTGGTCCCGTCTTCCGGGGCTGCCCGCCTGCCGTTGCTTTCATGGCGGGAGGGACCCCAAGTTCGCCCGGCTGGCCGAACGGATGCAGCAGGCCAATCCCCGCTTCAGCGTACACGCGGTCAAGGGGAGCGGACACGCCCCGCACCTGGAAAATCCCGCCGCCCTCGCGGCCCTCATTGATCCCGGCTCCCTCGAGGGACAAGCGACTCGAATTTCCCGTTGAAAGGCTGCTCTTTCCTGTCACATTTCCTTCATGGATTGGGATCTGACGTCATACTTCGAGCAATTTGGAACACCGGCCTACACCTCCTTCAAGGAGGACCTGACGGTCTCGATGAAGGGGCTTGACGAGCAGGCCCGGGACCTCCTTGAACAGCCCGCGGTTTCCGGTTGGGAAACCCTCCTTTGCGACTACGAGTCGGTCATGGAGCGGTATTCACACCTTGCGAGCTATATCAGTTGCCTGACGGCAGCGGATGCGCGCAACGAGGCCTACCTCAAGGAGGAAACAGCCCTCGCGGAGTTGCAGGCCCTTGTCTCGAAGGTCATGGACAAGCTTATCCGCGGCCTCGGGCTCCTCACGGAGGAGGCTTTCCAGGAACTCCTCGACCGTGAGAGGCTGGAGGAAGCCGGCTTCCGGCTCCGCGAATGGCGCCGGGAATCCAAAAACCGGATGGCGGCCGAGCTGGAGGACCTTGCGGCTGATCTCGGAATCAACGGCATCTCAGCATGGAGCCGGCTCTATTTCACGACCATGGGGAATTTG
This sequence comes from Oceanipulchritudo sp., assembly GCA_041685165.1. GTDB lineage: Bacteria > Verrucomicrobiota > Verrucomicrobiia > Opitutales > Oceanipulchritudinaceae > Oceanipulchritudo. Next base: position 22,958 of record JAWLGH010000029.1, read on the forward strand.
AAATTCCACTACACGGATCCTGAATCCGGCCCGACCGAGGTCCCCATGTCGCAGTTGAACAGCCTCCTTGCCGGTCCGGACCGCGCACGCCGGATCGCCGCCGCGGAAGGGGCCGCACGGACCTTCGAGGAGCACCAGCACTTCTATGCGGGCGCCCTCAATGCCATTTCCGGAACGCGCCATGTCCTCAATAAGCGTCGCGCGGTGGATGATTTCCTCGAACCGAGTCTGCGCCAGTCACACATCCGTCAGGAGACCCTGCGTGCCCTCATGACAGCCATCGAGGACCGGCTTCCCTTTGCGCGCGAGGTCTTCCGTTTCCGCAGCGAGCGGCTCGGCATCAACGACCCGGGCTGGGTCGACCTGCGGGCTCCCCTGCCCCTCGGGGAAACGGGCGGGCCGGCATGGAATGAGGGAGTCCGGCTTATTTCGGGGGCTTTCAACGCCGTCTATCCCGACCTCGGGAGCTTTTTCGACGAGCTTGTCGGAAAGCAGTGGATCGACCATACGCCCCGCCCCGGAAAACGGCCCGGCGGATTTTGCACCGGATCCCTCATGACCCGTGAGTCGCGGATTTTCATGACCTACAAGGATACCCTCAATGATGTCCTGACCCTCGCCCACGAGGCCGGTCATGCATGGCATTCACGGATCCTTGCGGGCAGGCGTGTCCTTGCCTCCCATTACCCGATGACCCTCGCGGAAACAGCCTCGACGCTCGCCGAGCGGATGCTGACCGAGGGCGTGATGAGGGATTCAAGGGTCGAGGATGTCACCAAGCTGATCATCCTCGACGCCGAGATCGAGCACATGCTGGCCTTCCTCCTTGATCTGCCCATCCGTTTCCGCTTCGAGGAGGCGGTCTACGAGCGGCGCCGGACGGGCACCCTTTCGCCCGGCGACCTCTGTGGCCTGATGCGCGATACCCAGCGCGCGGTTTTCGGAGAGGTGATGACAGAGGGGCGCGAGGATCCATGGTTCTGGGCCTCCAAGATGCATTTCTACATAAACCAGGTACAATTCTACAATTATCCCTACACCTTCGGGTACCTCCTGAGCACAGCCTACATGGAGCATTTCCGGGAGACAGGTGCCGAGGGCCTGAAAACCTACGAGCGCTTTCTCGCAGGTTCCGGCCAGTATCCTTGCGAGGAATTGGTCCGGGAGACGCTCGGGGAGGATATTGCCGACCCCGCCTTCTGGACGCGCATGATTGATGGTCTCGAACGCCCCTTCAGCCAGTACCGGGAACTCCTCGGCAAGAAGGACGTGTAAAGGCCATGGTTTCGCAGGGTCTCAAGGCGGGAATCGGGCGTCTGCCCTGGTTCGACGGCGAACGGATGCCGCTCCACCTCGCCCCGATGGCGGGATTTACGGACCGCGTTTTCCGCGAGTTGTGCAAGGAACAGGGTGCGGATGTCATGCTGACGGAGTTTGTCATGGCGAACAAGTTCCTTGATGCCCGCAGCGAAACAGACGCGTGGGAAATTGTCGACTTCACGCCCCGTCAACGGCCCATGGGGGTGCAGATCTTCGGCGGCGAGCCCGACAAGATGGCTGAGGCCGCCCACCGGATCGCGGAGCGGCTGGAACCCGACTTTATCGACATCAATTACGGCTGCCCGGCTCCCAAAGTGGTCGACAACTGCGCCGGCTCGTCCCTCCTGCGCGATCCCTGCCGGCTTGAGGCCGTTGCGGCCGCGGTTGTCCGGGCCGTCGGGGAATGGATCCCGGTGACCGCGAAAATCCGCATCGGCTGGGATACCGCGTCCATCAACGCCCTTGAAAATTCCCGCCGGCTGGAATCAGCCGGCATCGAGGCCATTGCCATTCACGGGCGGACGAAGGAACAGGGCTATCGCGGCGAGGCGGACTGGGAGGTCATCCATGCCGTGGCCGATGGCGTTTCCGTACCTGTCATCGGCAACGGAAGCATCCGCGAGGCCGCCGATGTCCGCCGTGTCCAGGCCGCCGGGAAGGTGCGCGGGCTCATGATCGGGCGGGCCGCCCTCGGGAATCCATGGATTTTCCGGGAAATCAAGCATGCCCTGCTCACGGGCGAGCAGCTTCCTCCGCCAACGTTAAGCGAGCGCTGGGAAGTCATGATTCGCTACTGTGAGGAACTCACGGACCATCGCCAGCGCGCCCACTGGGACCGGATCAACTGGATGCGCCCACGGTTGAAGGCCTTCGCGAAAAATTTTCCCGGATCGAAGGCGATGCGCCGGGAGCTGGAGCGGGTCGACACCGTCGAGGCCCTCCGTGGACTTGCCCGAAACACGGACGCGGAGCCTCAGTCGGTGTAGAGCCTGAAGAGGGCCTGGGTTCCGGCGTCCTCAAAGCCTCTGGCAGCAAGTTTCCGATACAATTCATGGGCAAGGGCGAGCCCCGGAAGGTCGGTTCCGAACTCACGGGCCGATTCAAGGGCAATGCCGAGGTCCTTGATAAAATGCTTCACGTAGAAGCCGGGCTCAACGTCCTCCCTGAGCATGCGCGGTGCAAGATTACTCAGGCTCCAGCTGCTGGCAGCCCCCTCCCCTATGCTCTCGAGAACGGTTTCCGGATCGAGTCCGGCGGCCCGGGCATAGGCCATGGATTCACAGACGCCCAGCATGCCGGAGGCGATCGCAATCTGGTTCGCCATCTTGCAGGCCTGGCCGCTTCCGGCAGGCCCCTGATGGACAATGGTCCTCCCCATCACCGAAAAGATCGGCCGGGCCCGCTCGAAGGCCTCCGCCGATCCACCGGCCATGATGGACAGCCTCGCCTCCCTGGCCCCGACATCGCCTCCGGAGACGGGGGCATCCATCGCCTCACACCGATACCCGGCTGCTTTATCCGCCACCTTGCGGGCAAGGGCCGGACTCGAGGTTGTCATGTCGACAAGGAGGGTCCCGGGTCTGGCCGCGGCCAGGATGCCCCCATCGCCGAGGTAGACGTCCTCGACGTCCCCCGGGTAACCGAGCATGGTGATGACCACTTTGCTCGCGGCCGCCACTTCGGCCGGGGACTCACACCACCGGGCACCGTTTTCGAGCAGCCTCGCGGCCTTGGCTTTTGTGCGATTGAAGACGCTCAGGGGATGACCGGCCCCGGCCAGATGGGAAGCCATGCTGGCACCCATGACCCCCGTGCCGATGAAGCCGACAGCGGGCAGCCCGGATTGACCGGGATTGCTTCGGGCAGTCACCGTCTAGAAAAAGCGGACGGTCTTCGACTGCATCCGGGCATGCTCCTCGTCGGTGCAGGGAGCATTGGTCGGTACTTCGGGCTGGGAATCGGTGGGTTGGACAAGATTGTTCGAAAGGAGGTAGTTCTCCACTTCCTCACCGCTGACATCGGCAAGCATGATCCCGTTCACCTGGACACAGGGGGAAAGGGGCTGACCCGATTTTTCCACCATTTCAGCGTAATTTTCCGCGCTGTTGATGATGTCCTTGTCAGTGTAGTCGAGGTTGTACTTGCGAAGTATGGCCCGCACGCCGTTACTCCATCCACAGGTCGGTTTAAGGTAGGCAACTATTTCCATAGCCTCAAGGTTATGCGCTTTTGTCATTTGTCAAACGCCCGCGGCGTGTCCAGAGGACAAGAATAATCCCCGCAAGGAGAAGGAAGAGTGAATAGAAACTGCCCCGGCTGAGGCCCGCTATGAGGGCTGCATCCGGCTCCCGGAAGTATTCCCCGATCCAGCGGGCAAGGCTGTAAAGAATGAGGAATTCCCCCGTGAGGTGTCCGGGGCGGGCCGCCTTGGGAAGGTGTCCGCGGCCGGCCCCGGCCCGGTCGGGAATTTTCCAGAAACGCCATTGGATGATGGCAAAGAGCAGGAGTCCCTCAAGGAAAGCCTGGTAGAGCTGGGAGGGATGGCGCGGGGCAATGAGGTCGACCGGCCAGCCTTCCGGAGCGCTGCCGGGAAAGATGACGGCCCAGGGGACGTCGCTCACTTTTCCCCACAATTCGCCGTTGATGAAGTTGGCCATGCGGCCAAGGAAAAAGCCCTGTGCGGCAACAGAGGCAATAAGGTCCCCGAGGCGGAGGGGATCAATGGCATGGCGGCGGGCCACCCACCAGCCACCCGCGGCGACCCCGGCAAACCCGCCGTGGCTCGCCATGCCCCCCTCCCAGACGTGGAAGAAAATAAACGGGTTGGCGATAAAGCTACCGAAGTCGTAAAGGAGGAAGTACCCGAGACGGCCCCCGATGATGACGCCCAGTATCAGGGCCATCGCAAGCGATTCCTGGGCCGCCGGCCCGACGGGAGAACGACCGCGGCGCCAGTAGAGGTGCAGGAGGGCGAATCCGATCAGAAAGGCGCTCACGTAGGCCAGGCCGTACCAGCGCACAGCAAGGCTGTCAGTGATCTGGAAAATGACCGGGTCGAGGTCATGTACCCAGTGGGAGGGGGATCCGGCGCTTTCCGTGGCTTCCATGGACAGAGCGGACCGCTTCAGGATTCCGTGACGATGTTGGGCGTTGCACTCGGAAGGCGCTCGGCGCGTTTCTTGGCCAGTTCGCGCATGTCGACGGCCATGTCGGATTCCTCGTAAATTTCATCCCCGAGGAGGTGCTCGACAATGTCCTCCATCGTCACAACCCCCACCGTGGACCCGTATTCGTCCACAACCACCCCGATCTGCTGGTGCTTCTTCATGAATTGCTGCAGGGCCTGCAGGCCGGAGGCGGTCTCCGGGATAAAGAGGGCGTCCCCTTTGAGCTCCTGCATCGTGAGGTGTTCCTTTTCCTCACCGTTCGCCTCCAGGATCTCGCGGCGACGGACAATCCCGATGATATCATCGATGGTCTCCCCGAAGACGGGCAGTCGGGCAAAGGGGATGTTACGGTAGGCATGGCAGACTTCCCCAACGGTCATTTCATCCTTGAGAAAGGTGACCACGGTACGCGGGGTCATGATGGATTCCACGCTCACGTCATCAAGGCTGAGGGCGTTCGATATGAGGTCGCGCTCGCTGCTGCTGAGGGCTCCGCTCTGGGCACTGCGCTCGGCAAGGAGACGGATTTCCTCCTCCTGTTCCTCCTCCGAGGGTTCCTCAGTCGGCATGACCACGGTCAGCATCCCCTTGGCAACAAAGGAAAAGGGTAACATCAGGAGGCGGACCAGGAGCAGCGGATACACAAGGTATGGCTGGAGCGGCTTGCGGTAGGCGACACCGATGTTTTTGGGAAAAATTTCCGAGAAAAAGAGGATCCCGAGGACCATTCCCGCGGAGAGAAATCCGAGCCACTTGCTTTCAAGGACTTGCCCGGCAAGGACCCCGACGATCGTCGCCCCGGCGGTGTTGGCAATCGTGTTGAGGGTGAGTATCGCTGAGCTGGTTTCATCAATTCCCACTTTAAAGCGCTCCAAAAGCAGGCCGATTTTCGGATGGTCCTTTTTCAGGCCCTCGATTTCCGACATTGTCGTGCTCAGGATAAAGGCCTCAAGAAGCGAACAGAAAGCCGAGACGCCAAGGGTGAAGCCGATTGCTGTCAACAGGGCGGTCATGGGCGGTCCCCCCCACGCCCGGGGACGCTTTCAGGCGAAAGCTGGTCGTTGATACTGTCTGGTTTGAAGAGCCGGCCTTGAAGGCACCTACTGTCAGGCTCCGTTTCGTCTGGTTCGCAAGGATTCATTTAAACGTTGGCAGAATTTACCCTTGGGGAAAAGTGCTCCTTAATGCAATTCATATTGCCTGCATTTTCCCGAATTCTTCTAATTGCCTCATGGAGGATCATGAACTTCCCGTCCTCGACGCTTTCGCGACCAAGAAAAAACCGATGTATCCCGTCGGGGCCGGCCTGCGCGACTACCTCCAACAGTACAGCCGCGCCTTCGAGCTGCCGGTTTCCTATACCCGCCTCCTGGAATGGGCAGAGGCCATGCCGCTCTACAATGCTGACGGCGACGACACCCTCTGGCGCACGGTCATCTACCGCCCGGAGGTCTGGCGGCGCCTCAACCGGCACCTGACCACGATTTACGCCCTCCTCAAGACGGAGGGCGACACCTCCTTTGTCGAACACCTCTATGTCGACCGGGTCGATTACTGCACATTCGGGAACAGCAACCCTTTCCGGATCCGGGTCGTCAATTCCTACAACGAGAACCAGGACTATTACTACATCAAGAAGTCCGACGCCTCGCGGATCTACGGTCTCGAGCTGGAACACCTGCTCTCCCCCAACCGGATGCATTACTTCATCGCCGATGATATCCTCGTGGAGGAACATGTCGTCGGGATCCCGGGCGATATCTTTGTCGAGAACTGGCTCGGGGACCCGCACCTGAACAAGATCCGCCTCGCCAAGGAACTGGTCAAATTCAATGAGCGCTGCTTTCTCCGCCTTCTCGGGGATATGCGGGCCTACAATTTCGTGGTCGAGGTCACGCCCGACTTCGAGGATGTCCAGGTGCGCATCCGCGCCATGGACTTTGACCAGCAAAGCTACAGCGGCCGCCTCAAGTTCTACCTGCCGCAGTTTTTCAAGGACAACAACAAGCTGGTCGAGTTCTGCGTTGAACAGCTTAACCCGCAGACGGCCCGCCAGTACCAGAAGGAGGAACAATCGGTCATTTTCCGGCGTATCCAGCTCGCCGAGGCCCGCGTCAAGCGCTTGCTCCAATGCATGTGCGAGGACAGAATTTCCGCGGATGAGAAAATCGACGAGCTCCGACGCGGCCTCGCCCAGTATCACAAGGACAAGCGCTTCCTTCGGTGCCGTCGGATGGGCCAGCTCGTCCAGACGTCCCTCGACATGATCGAGGAACGGGTCCACCGGTACCGCAAACAGGTGGAAACCGTCTTCGAGGACGATATTTAGGGGCCTATTTCTCGATTCCCTCGCGGGCTCCCACGCCCTGGGTGTAATAATGCTTCACCTCAAGCATTTCCGTGACGAGGTCCGCCCGCTCGATGATTGCCGGATCGGCCCGGCGGCCGGTCAGGATCAACTCGGTCGCGGGGGGACGTTCACGGATCAAGGCGAGCACGGAATCGAGTGGAATGAGGTCAAACCAGACCGCCATGTTGATCTCGTCGAGAATGACAATCCGGTAATCTTCCGATAGAAGGGCTTCCCGGCCCTGGCGGAATCCCTCCTCTGCCATGGCCCGCTGCTTCGCCGTCGTCTTGCCTTTGTGGACCCAGCCAACGTCGCCGTACTGGGCATGAGTCACCGATTCAAGGCGCGGAAGGGCATGCAGCTCACCATAATCCTGCCCCTTCATGAACTGCCCGATGTAGACCGGTAGCCCCCTCCCGCTGGCCCTCAGGGCCAGACCAAGGGCCGCCGTCGTCTTCCCTTTCCCATCCCCGGTGTAGACCTGCAGGTAACCTTCCGTTTGCGTCTTTGCCATCCTTTCAGGGATGGCCCCTCCCCTTTATTCCGTCAATTGGGAAAAAAGAGTTGATCTACCCGCGAATCCGTTGCCACATTACCCGCTTTCCCCAACATGGAGAGATGGCTGAGTGGCCGAAAGCGCCCGCCTGCTAAGTGGGTATACGGCTTAAAACCGTATCGAGGGTTCGAATCCCTCTCTCTCCGCCATAAACCAGCTGATGGTAGGGTGGACCTCCTTCAACAACTGAGTCCACATCCTGCATTCAGCCGCGCGCTCAGGCCCGACCTTTATTTGGTTCGGCCTGAGCTTGCTCCCACCGCATTTCTTGACAGACCCCTTTGAATGAGATTGAGAATTAGTCTCAGTGAAGGACGGGAAGCGGTCATATGCATGGGTCCCGGGTCTGCAGTGGAGGCCTTTGAGCCGCCTGGAAGAAGGCCCTGGCAAGGGTTTACGGGCGGAAGAAGCGTCGGATCTAGTGCTCATGGCTCTGGTGAGCGGGCTTATTCAGATTCAGGTACCGGAACTGGGATTGAGGACCGTACAGGCGGGCGAATGGGCCCTGCTGAGGGACGTTGAAGGGGCGTCGCGGGTGATCAGCAAAGAGGCGACTGGATTCCGGGCGGAGATTCCCCTCAGCGTGTTTGGGAATGGTGATGTCAGCGGGGAAAGAGCTCCCTCCAAGTTGGCTTGCCTCTTCTGCCCGCATCTGGACGGGTCGTTTTTCACCAAGGGAAGCTGCTGCGGCCGGCTGGCGCAGCTTGCGGAGGAACTGAGGGAGGAGCCGGGGCCGACCCTTTCTTCGGCTTGGATGAGCCGGAGTCGATTGGCGGAATTCATGGGCCGGTTTCTGGAGCGGCCGGAATTGCATGCGAACCCTGCCTGCCGTTCCTGCTGCTGCGGCCGCGACCGGGAGGCGATCGAAACGGCGGCGAGGTATATGGAAGAGAACCTCGGAGAAGAGCATTCGCTTTCGAAGCTTGCCCGCCGGGTCCATTTAAACGAATGGAAACTGAAGAAAGGGTTCAAGGAACACTTCGGGACAACGGTTTTCGGCTACTTGCGGGAAAAGCGGATGGAAGAAGCCTGGCATCTCCTCCGGGAAACGGAGGCGACCGTTCTGGAAGTTGCTAACACGGTCGGCTACAGCAACCCGAGCCATTTTGCGCGTGCCTTTCGGGATGTCCATGCCTTGAACCCGAGGGAGGTCAGGCGGAAGCCGGACCATTCATCTGTTGAGTTGTCGCTGGCTGAGGGAATTTAGTTTCAGATCTCGCCTCTGCCGGGAGCAATGCGGAGCTTACCAGACCGCGCTCAGGCGCAGGTACCAGGTTCGCGGCTGGGTCGGGCCATAGAGGTACGTTGGATCCCGCTCTTCACCGGTGTCCTGGAGATCGTCCTGGCGGTCGTCAAAAAGATTCTCAACGCCAATGGAGACCGTGAGATGGTCGGCCCCGAGCCAGCCATCAAAATCCTTTGAGAATCCGATATCGACCACATAGAAGGGATCCGTTTTGCGCCAGATATCGGCATCCTCACCGATTGCCAGCATGGACCCGGTGTAGTTCAAGAGAGCGTGAGCATTGAAGGTGTCGTGGTTCTCGTAGGAGAGACCGAGGTGGCCCGTCCATTCCGGTCGTTCGGGGAACTCATCGGAGGAAAGTCCGGTGACACGGTCCACGATTTGGTCCAGCCGGGCGCGGATGTAGGAAATACCGGCATCGAGCCGGACGTGGTCACCTGCCTGCCAGTTGAGGTTGTTCTCCCAGACCCAGACCGTGGCGTCCGGCCCGTTTATGCGCCACCAGAGATTGGGATCGCCGCTAAGCTCACCGCTGTCATCAATGTCAAAAGAGTCCTCGAGGTGGGTGTAGTGAATCTGGGAGTGGAGGATGAGCTGCTCCTCAAAATAGCGGGGGACAAAGTCTGCGCCAAAACTGAGGGTTTGAGAGCGTTCTTCCTCGAGTCCGGGCTCATTTACGAGAAAGATCGCCCCGCCATTATTCACCCCGATGTGCTTGTCTTCATTGAAGGCTCCCGGAGCATTGAAACCGGTCGACCACGAGCTCCGCAGAGTCCATTCATCGTGGGCAAAGTAGCGGGCGGCAAGACGGGGAGAAAAAATGGCATCCTCGGCATTGTCGTGGTCGTCAATACGGATACCCGGAACAAGTTCCAGCTTGTCCGAAACCATCCACTGGTCCTGGACAAACAGCCCGAGGTTGCTGAAGTCGTCCTCGGTGGTCGGGACGTTCGCGCTGTCAAAAAGGGATCCATCGGTCAGGTCCTCGTAGCGGTACTGGAGGCCGTAACTCAGGGTGTGGCTTCCCCAGTGATGGTTGAACTGGCTCTCGACATAGTATACGTGATTCCGGGTCAGGCCCCAGACCCGGCGGGCAACGTCGTCAATTGCAGTCTGGTTTTCGGCAATGAATTCCGGCGTGACATCCCCGCTGAAACCAGCTTCCTCAAAGGCGCGCTGTTCATTATCGCCCCGCGCACCGTAGAAGCTCTCGCGTTCAATGTAGAGGTAACTTGTGCCCAAGCTGTAGTCAAAGGAGGGCGTGACTCGCTGCTTCCAGGAGATCTGGGCAAGGTGGATCGTATGTCTGAGGGATTCAGCGACCCGGGCCTGTTCCTCGGGAAGATCCAGACGGTCGCCCCCCCGGTGGGCCTGGTCCATGAACTGGTAATTGGCCTTCAGGGTCGTCCCATTCCGTGGATGCCACCAGCCCTGGAACCCCGTCACCCGGTTTTTGAACTCGGGCATTTCCGTGAATCCATCGGTTGTCAAATCCAAGCCTTCTCGATCCATGGCATAGCCATAGGCGCTGATGCTGAAGCGTTTCATAGGATCGACGTAATCCCCGCGCATGGACGCTTCCCACTCGGTGGCGTCGCCAAGGACACTCTCCAAGCCGGTCGATGCCTTAAAACCCGAAACGCGGGGCTCAGTCGTCATCAGGTTGATGACACCCGCCATTGCTTCCGGTCCATACAGAACCGAACTCCCCCCCTTCACGACTTCAATCCGGTCGATGAAGATTGTGGGGAACAAATCGGCGCCATAAACCTTCGCCAGACCGGAATAGAGCGGTGCCCCGTCAAAAAGGATGGCTGTATAGTCGGTGCTGAGTCCCATCAGTTGAATCTGATTCACCCCGCAATTCTGGCAGTCGTAATCAAACCGGGCTGTCGGAATAAGCTTCAGGGACTCCCGGAACGATGCGACGTTGAAGGTCTCGAGTTCACTCCCAAGGATCAGTTCGGTCTTTACGGGTGCTTCGGAGATAAGGCGCTCGGTCCTTGTCCCGGTCACTACAAAAGCGTCCAGTTCGACCGTGGAGCCAGAGGAAGGGATTCCTTCCTCCGCATTCATGATGATGCCCGCCGACAGAAGGCAGGCAGAGAGGGTTTTCAGCTTGAGCTTCATACTTTGTCGACCTCACCCTATCAGGACCGACCGAACCCTTCCGCCCCGTCAGGGAGGATTGCCACTCATAGACGGAGAAGAGTGGCGGCCCCGACGGACAAGGACGGTTCAGAGGGTGAGCCAGAGGCTGTTCTGAAGGTGAATTTTCACTATGAAGAAGGAGGCGGATACGGCTTTACCCCGATCCTGAGAAATGTTCTCCTCGAAAACGTGGTTTGCCGAAAGACACAATATCCCGTCTACCTTGTGGGCTGCGAGGATTCGCCGCTGATCACCATCACGTTGCGCAACTGTGTTATAGCCGGCGCGGAACGTCCGAGTATGATTGAGCATGTCCAGGAACTCCATTTTGAAAATGTCATTTTTCCATCCACAAGAACGCTCAACCAATGGGGCGAAGTCCAATGAAGCAGGCATTTGACTCAAAATCCGGGTTTCTGGAGCGTTCCGGCGCTGCGGGGTTGTTCCTCGGCATTCTCCTGGGAGGGGCCATGGCCTCGCTCCTTTTTGCCTTTGTTTCCTCCGGCGGTCCCGGGGAGACGGGTACGACCGGACGCGTCCTGAAGATGGGCCACGCGCTTGATCCGACGCATCCGGTCCATCTGGCGATGGAATGGATGTCGGAGGATCTCTTTGAGCGCTCGGGCGGGCTTCTCGAGATTGCGGTCTTCCCGAGCGGGCAGCTGGGTGCCGAATCCGATTCCATCGAGCAGGTCCAGCAGGGTGCCCTTGCGATGGCGAAGACCTCGACGGCGACGATGGAGCAGTTTGTTCCGGAGATGGCGCTCTTTGGCTTGCCGTACCTTTTCCGCGACGAGGAGCATTACTGGAACGTCCTGCGCGGGGAGCTCGGGCGGGAGCTGCTGGAGAGCGGGGTTGGCCAGGGAATGCGGGGACTGGTCTACTACGACAGTGGGAGTCGCAGTTTCTATACCATTGATTCCCCGATTCTCAGCCCGGAGGACCTCCGGGGGGAAAAGATCCGTGTCCTGCGCAGCAAGAT
>JAWLGH010000006.1:0-86474 GCA_041685165.1 Oceanipulchritudo sp.
GGACTCCCAGACCCCCTCACTCAGGCCTCCCGGCAGTACAAGCCGTGCAGCGTTCCCAAAATCTCCATCACGTCCCTCCGCGTCACCCGGTAATACACCGTCTGCCGGTCCTTGCGCGTCTCCACCAGGCCCTCCTTCCGCATCTTCGCCAGATGCTGCGACAGGGCCGACCCGCTCAATGGTATCCGCTCCAGCAACGACCCCACGCTCAACTCCCCCTCAACCCCAAGGTAACACAGGATCTTCAGCCGCTCCGGATGACTCAGCAACCTCAACACCGAGGTTGCCTCCTTCACCCCCTCCGAGTCCGCCATCCCCTCCATCCCAAGGCCAGAGACCCCGTCCCCTTCACTTGTCACTTCTTTTTTCATTTAGTGTTGACTAAATTAGGATGTTCTAAATAAGTGGGGGTATGCAAGCAGAAAATCAGAAAAAGCTGAACCTGGACCGCGCTGTTTTCGGGATGGCGGGAACCTTTATACTGGTGAGCGTGATCCTTGGACTGGTCTGGACACCCTGGGTATTTGCCGTTACCTTGTTTGTCGGGGCGAACATGCTCCAGGCGGCCTTCACGGGCTTTTGTCCGGCGGCGATTTTTTTCTCGAAGCTCGGGCTGCGTCCGGGCTGCCTATTCAAGTAAGGAGGAGAGGACAAGATGCCTGGATGGAGGGGACTGAGCCTGCTGTTGATCGCGGGCCTTACAGCTGGTTGCGGTAAACATGGGGAAGAAGGCCCGGTGTCGGAGCAACTGCCGGAAGCAAACGTAAGTACCGCCCCGGTGGAAGCCCGGACCCATATGCGGCAACAGGGCCTGCCGGGAACGGTGTATCCATCCGAACAGGCCGTCATTGCCGGGAAGCTGATGGCGACCGTTGAATCGGTGGACCTGGAAATAGGACAGGAGGTCGAGGCAGGCGAGATCCTGGTCACGCTTCGGGCGGACGAGGTCGTTGCCCAGGTTGAGCAGGCGGAAGCGGCCCTGGCGCAACTCCAGCGCAATCTGGAAAGGGAAAGGGGATTGCTCGAGCAGAGTGCGACAACCGTCGAAAGCGTACGCACCCTTGAGGATGAAATCCGCCAAGCCCGGGCCCGCCTTGCCGAAGTCCGGACGATGGAGAGCTACACCCGGATCCGGGCCCCATTTTCAGGTGTGATCACGACCAAGGAAGTGATGCGGGGTGATCTGGCCTCACCGGGGGCGCCGATGCTGACTCTGGAGGGGACCGGCAATCTGGAAGTACATGTCCAGATTCCGGATTCCCTGATAACCCTTTCAACCGGGGAAACCGTTGAGCTTGAGGATGCCGGGACGGTCTACACGGCCACTCTGGCGGAATGGTCCCCTGCGGCAAACCCGGAAACCCGGACCCGTCTTGCCAAGTTGCGCCTGCCCATGGACACCCCCCTCCGCTCGGGACAATACGTGCGGGTCAACTGGCCGGCCGAGGACGTCCGTTCCCTCTGGATGCCGGCTTCCGCCCTCGATCCCCTCGGGCAGCTTGAACGCGTGTTCACCTTTGAAAACGGCAAACTCCAGATGCACCTTATCCGCTCCGGCCTGGAGAGGGACGGGGAACTTCAGGTCCTTGCCGGCCTCGAGCCGGGTGACCAGGTCGTCCTCAATCCTTCCCCGGACCTCCGTGACGGGCAACCCGCGACCCTCCAACCGTGAAAGATTCGACCCAATACGGCTCCGCGGGGCGCATCGCGGCCCTCTTCATCAATTCCAAGCTGACCATCATCCTGGTCATTGCCTCGATCCTTCTCGGGCTCTTTGCGGTCCTCCAGCTTCCCCGCGAGGAGGAACCACAGATCAAGGTGCCGATGATCGATGTCTTTGTCTCCATGCCCGGAGCAAGCCCGGAGGAGGTGGAAAACCGTATCACCCGGCCCCTGGAAAAGCTGCTCTGGGAAATCCCCGATGTCGAATACCTCTATTCCACTTCCAACCCGGGGAACTCCATGGTCATTGTCCGGTTCGAGGTCGGCACCGATATTGAAACCGCCATCGTCCGCCTCAACCAGAAACTGCAAACCAATTTTGACCGCATCCCTCCGGATGTCAGCCAGCCTCTCGTCAAACCCCGCACCATTGACGACGTTCCCATCCTGGCCCTCACCTTTCACAGCAAGGAGCATGACCATCTGACGCTCCGGCGAATCGCCAGCCAGGTCGACGATTCGGTGAAGTCCATTGATCAGGTCGCCGAGACAACCCTTATCGGGGGCAACAGGCGTCAGATTCGGGTCAAACTGGATCCCTCCGCCCTCGCCGCCCACCAGATCAATCCGCTGGACCTCGTTCAGGCCCTCAGGCGGACCAACGATCGCCAGTTTCTGGACAGCCTTCCCTTTGAGAATGAATCCGTGCTCCTCGAATCCGGGGAATTTCTGAAGGACGCCCGTGACGTGGCCTCCGTGGTGGTCGGGGTCTTTGCCGGCCGGCCGGTCTACCTCCAGAATGTGGCAACCATAGAGGACACGGCCTCCGAGCCCGTTGACTATGTCCTGCACAAGGAGGGACCCGGCAATCCCGAGGCCGCCGTCACCCTCAGCCTCGCCAAGCGCCCGGGAGCCAATGCCATCGATGTCGTCAACCAGGTTCTCGCAAAGGTTGATTCCCTCAAGGGGAGCCTTATCCCCGAGGCAGTCGAGTTCACCGTGACCCGCGACTACGGACACACCGCGTCTGCAAAAAGCAACGAGCTTCTCCTCCACATGGGTATCGCCGTCTTCGGGGTCGCCATCCTGATTCTCCTTTTCCTGGGCTGGCGCGAGTCGCTCATTGTCCTCCTCGCTATCCCTTCCACTCTCGCCCTCACCCTGCTGGTTTTCTACCTCTATGGCTACACGCTGAACCGGATCACCCTCTTTGCCCTCATTTTCTCCATCGGGATCCTGGTCGATGATGCCATCGTTGTCGTGGAAAATATTGTCCGCCATGCACGCATGCGTTCCAACCAGGAGAAACCGCTCACCGAGGTTGCCCTCCAGGCGGTCGATGAGGTGGGAAATCCAACCATTCTGGCCACCTGGGCGGTCATCGCCGCCATTCTCCCCATGGCCTTTGTCGGCGGGCTTATGGGTCCCTACATGCGGCCGATTCCCATCGGGGCCACCGCGGCAATGCTCTTTTCCCTCGCGATTGCCTTTACCATTACCCCCTGGGCCTCCATCCGGCTGCTGACACGGCGCAAGATCCTCAAGGACCTCTCGCCCGAGGAACAAAAAAAGCTTGAGGAATCCGGCGGGCATGAGGTCCCCAATGATATCCTGACCCGTCTTTATCACCGTTTCATGGATCCCATGCTCGACAAGGCCATCTGGCGCTGGTGCTTCCTCATGGGCATTCTCGCGCTTCTCCTGGGCAGCATGGCCTTCGTCGGTCTCGGGCTTGTCAAGGTCAAGATGCTCCCCTTTGACAACAAATCCGAGTTCCAGGTCATCATTGATACACCCGAGGGAACCACCCTCGAGGGAACGACCCGTATCGCCCAGGAAATGGCCGATGCCGTCCAGCAGGAACCCGAAGTCCGGAATGTCCAGATTTACGCGGGAACAGCCGCCCCCTTCAACTTCAATGGCCTTATTCGCCACTATTTTCTCCGCAGCGGGCCCAATGTCGCCGACTTGCAGGTCAACCTCACCGACCGACACGATCGCAAGGAGCAGAGCCACGACATAGCAAAACGGGTCCGGCCTTACCTCGCCGAAATCGCCGCCCGTCACGACACCGCCATCGCGGTCGCCGAGGTCCCGCCGGGTCCGCCGGTCCTCCAGACCATTGTCGCGGAAGTCTACGCACCGGAAGAGGAACAACGTCTCAAGCTCGCCACCGCCATCCGTGAAATCATGGAGGACACCGCCGGGGTTGTCGACATCGACTGGTATGTCCAGAGCCCCCAGTCACGCAAACGTTATCTAGTCGATGAGGCCAAGGCTGCTCTTCATGGTCTTTCCGAAACGGAAATCGGCCAGGTTCTCAAGCTCGCTACCCAGGGCATCGATACCGGTCTCCTCCACCTGCCGGAAGAAAGGGAGGATGTCCTCATCCACCTCGAACTTCCCAATAAGGAGCGTGGCCACGCCGAGGATCTTCTGGCCCTTCAGGTTCGCTCCCCCAGCAATGCCCGGGGACCGCTCGTGCCCCTCTCCGAACTCGTCACCTTGAAGGAAATCCCCTCCGACCAGTCCCTCTACCGGAAAAACCTGAAACCGGTCACCTACGTCACGGCCGATGTCGCCGGGGCTTTTGAAAGCCCCGCCTATGCCCTTTTCGCCATGAATGAAAAACTGGCCGATCTCGACATGAAGGACTTTGGCGGCAGTTCCGGATCCCTTCCCATCTACCACATGAACCTTCCTTTTGAGGACGGGGAACCGGCTATGAAGTGGGACGGTGAATGGCATATCACCCTCGAAGTCTTCCGGGATCTCGGAATCGCCTTTGCCGCCGTCCTCATCCTCATCGCCATGCTCATGGTAGGCTGGTTCCACAGCTACAGGACGCCCCTTGTGGTCATGGCCGCCATTCCCTTTTCCCTTATCGGCATCCTTCCCGCCCACTGGGCCATGGGGGCCTTCTTCACCGCCACTTCCATGATAGGCTTCATGGCCGGTGCCGGTATTGTGGTCCGCAACTCGATTATCCTTGTCGATTTTATCGAGCTCCGCCGGAAGGAGGGGCTCCCCCTCCGCGACGCCGTTGTCGAAGCCGGGGCAGTCCGCTTCCGACCCATGCTTCTGACGGCCCTTGCCGTCGTTATCGGGGCCAGTGTCATTCTCGCCGACCCCATTTTCCAGGGCCTTGCGATCAGCCTCATGTTTGGTGAAATAGCCTCCCTCCTGATCAGCCGGATGGCCGTTCCCATCCTCTACTTCATGGCTGAGAGGTCCGGGGAGGCTTGAGCAGAATCCTCATGTCCTTATGAAACTCCTGTAAAAAGACCCGGCGGCCTCTTTTCGCCCTCCCGTCTTTCTTTCGTGTCTCCCAAGTTTGAAATTATGACGGGTCGCGCGAAAGGATTCACCCTTATGGAGATTATGATCGTCGTCGTCATCATTGGCTTCCTTGCCACTATGGCCCTTCCCTTTCTCCGTAAAGCCCGCCTGAACACCCAATACACGCGCTTCATGAGTGATGCCCGCGTTTTCGCCGGAGCCGTTGAAACCCTTTACATGGCATCCGGGGTCAAACCCGTGGATTCAAACACCGGAACCATTGATCCGGAACTGGCCGAATACGTGGGAGAGGATTTCTTCACCCGCGACAGCCCCATCGGCGGCAAATGGGATGTTGAGGCTGATGACAGTGGTATCGGACTCGGGGTGGGCGTCGACGGCTATACCATCTCCCCCGAACAGCTTCAGGAACTCGACGCCAAATACGATAACGGAGACCTCTCCTCCGGCAAACTCGTCGAGATCGTCAGCGGCCGCCGCTACTACTGGGTCCTTGAGTAACCGTTCCCGGTCCCCCTCTCAGAGCGGTTTTTCCCAGAACTGCGCGACCCCGGTGGCTTCATCCAGACTGTAGGGCCTGAATCCCAGTCGTTGGTAGAGTTTCCTCGCCCCTTCGTTTCCTTCCAGCACTTCAAGGGTCAATTTGCAGCATCCCCGCTTCCTGGCCACAACCTCCGCTTCCTTGAAGAGAGCCGTCCCGATCCCGTTGCCCCGGAAATCCGGGTGTACCGCCACATCATGAAGGTTCAGGAGCGGCTTTGCGGCAAAGGTCGAGAATCCTTCCATCGCGATCAGCAGTCCCGCCGGAACGTCGTCAAGAATCGCCATCAGGGTGACGATCCAGGGCCGCCTCCGCAACTCGGGAACAAGGTCCCGACGAGTTCCCGGCGAAAGCGATTGCCCCGTTCCCATCGGATCAAGGGAATATGTATCAAGGAGATCAACAATTGCCCGGGCATGAGCAACCTCCTCGTAGGGGTTGATCAACATTCGAATTCTGCCCGGTCCTTTAAAGGCTCCGGATCTGTTGCCCGATGAAACCATCAACCCCTACCTGAACAGGTATTCCTCAATTATTCAAGAAATCGCTTGGTTTGCCGTAAGCCTGTGCCTCCCCGGTCGATCGGCCGCCGGGTCCACTTCAGGGTCGCTCGCAGTTGACCTCATCTCGAAAATGCGTCTTTTCATTTCATATGGCATCCTCCACTGGCACATGGGAAGCCGTCCTGCGGGAAGGTTTCGCGAAAATTGATCGTGACTTTCACTTCCTTGTCACCTGCCTGAAGGAAGTCCTTGAAGACCTCGGTCATGCGGATCTCGTCCCCCTCCTGCCGGGTAATTTCAGCGGCCCGGTCGAGGCTCCTCTCCCCGAACGCGGGGCCCAGGCAATTTCCATTGCCTTCCAGCTCCTCAACCTCGTTGAGGAAAACGCCGCCCAACAGGCGATCCGCTCCCGGGAAACGGCCCTTGGGGAAGCGCACCAGTCCGGTCTTTGGCGATATTATCTCGCCCAGTTGAAAGAGGCAGGCGTCAATGCCTCCCGGATTCTCGACCGCATCTCCCAGCAGGCCGTCGAACCGGTCCTGACCGGTCACCCGACCGAAGCCAAGCGCTGGACCGTCCTCGACCAGCACCGCGAATTGTACGTCCTTCTGGTTCAACTCGAAAACCGGATGTACACCAATGCGGAACGCCAACGCATCCGCGACAAGATCAAGGCCGTCCTGGAACATCTCTGGAGAACCGGGGAGATCCTCATGACCAAGCCGGATGTCCGGACGGAACGGCTCAACGCCCTCTACTACTTCCGTGAACGCTTCCCCCTTATCCTCGAGCGCCTTGACGACCGCTTCCGCTGCGCCTGGGAAGAGAGCGGATATGCTTCCGAAGCGCCTCTTTCCCCAGCCCGCTATCCAAATCTCCGCTTTGGCTCCTGGGTCGGTGGGGATCGCGATGGCCATCCCCTGGTCGATGCCGGGGTAACCCGGGAAACCCTCACGGAACTGCGCACCGGTGCCCTCAGCGTCCTTGATGGGCGGCTCGCTCAGGCCGCCAAACGCCTCGGCCTTTCCAGTTTTGGTCAATCCGTTCCCGCCACCCTCTACGACCACCTCAAGCAACTCCGCAAACGGTGCGGGCCCGCTGTCAATCCCCGTCTCGAACACCAGGAAGAGGAACCCTGGCGGCAGTTGCTGACCCTCATCCGGGCCCGTCTTCCCCTGCCTGCCAATTCAGGAATTCAGTCGCGATACCACTCACCCTCCGAGGTCCAGAACGATCTTGATCTCCTCCAAGCCTCGCTGGAGGAAGTCGGCGCGGAGAGAATTGCCCGCGAGGATATCCTTCCCGTCCAACGGATCCTCGATGTTTTCGGATTTCACCTCGCCAACCTTGATATCCGGCAGAACAGCGCTTTCCACGACAAGGCCGTAAGCCAGTTGATGAACGCCGCCGGTCTCAAGGGAAACACCTTCGTTTCAGGCAGCGAGGAGGACCGCCTCGCTTTTCTCAACGAGGAATTGAAAACGCTCCGCCCCTTCACGCGTCCGGAAACCCGGACCGGAAACGAGGCAAAAGCCACAATCGACACCCTTCTTGTCCTCCAGGAACACATCCGGGCCCACAGTCGGGCTGGCATCGGCGCCCTTATTGTCAGCATGACCCGTTCCCTCAGCGACTTGCTCACCGTCTACCTGCTCTGCCGGGAGGCCGGGCTCCTCGTCCAGACCGGGCGCGGCCCGGCCTGCCTTCTCCCGGTTGTCCCCCTCTTCGAGACCCTTGACGATCTTGAAAAGAGCAGCGACATCATGGACGCCTTCCTCGCCCATCCCATCACCAAAGCCAGTCTCGCCCTCTCCGGTTCCTCATACGATGAAACCGTTGCCAGCCCTTCCCGCCTGAAGAAATTCCGTCCCCATCCAGAAGCACCACGGGAGCAGATTGTCATGCTCGGCTACAGCGATTCCAACAAGGACAGCGGTATTCTCGCCAGCCAGTGGGCCCTCCAGTCCGCCCAGGAGGCGATTCTCTCCGTCGGCAGAGCCAGAGGTGTCCGGATCCGGTTTTTTCACGGCCGGGGAGGGACCGTCAGCCGCGGGGCCGGCCCCACGCACCGCTTTCTCGAGGCCCTTCCCACGGGTTCCCTTCATGCCGGCCTGCGCATGACGGAACAGGGCGAAACCGTCGCCCAGAAATTCACCAACTTCCGCACTGCCACCTACAACCTGGAATTACTCCTCGCCGGGACAACCGCGGTCTCGCTCCATGCCGCCAACCCGGAACCTTCAGGGGTCCTCACCCGGTCCATGCAGTTCCTTGCCGATTCCAGCCGGCAGACCTACGAGGTCTTTCTTGGGGATCCTGATTTCATACCCTTTTATCGCCAGGCCACCCCGATTGATGTCCTTGAGGTCAGCCGTATCGGGTCACGGCCCGCCCGCCGCACCGGACAGATGACCCTTGATGACCTCCGGGCCATCCCCTGGGTCTTCAGTTGGACCCAGGCCCGATTCTATTTCCCCGGCTGGTACGGGGTCGGTTCCGCCATCGCCAATCTCCGCGAAACCGAGCCCCTGAGTTATGCCGAACTGAAGGAGTCCTTCAACGCATGGCCCTTCTTCCGTTATGTCCTCTTCAACGTCGAAACCGGTCTCGCCAGTGCCAACCCGCGCTGGATGAAGGCCTATGCCGGGCTGGTCGGGGATAAGCGTGTCCGCAAGCGCCTCATCGGCCGCATCCTGAGGGAACATGAGCGGACACGGTCCGAGCTCGAAACCCTTCTCGGGGGTTCGCTTAAAAAAAGACGGCCCCGTTTCTGGAAAACCCTTCAGGACCGGGAAGGCGATCTCGATATCCTCCATGCCGAGCAGATCCGGCTCCTTCGGGCATGGAGAAAGGCCGGTTCCGAAAGTGAGCGCTCCGCGCAGCTGCCCGCCCTTCTCCTGACCGTCAACGCCATCGCCAGCGGGCTCCGCACCACGGGTTGAAGCCCCGCCGCGGGGGTCGCCCCCGCCTCAACGGGCCGCCCGACGCTGAATCAGGAAGCCGACCAGGCCAAGAACCAGGGCCGCCCCGGCCACCTGAAGATCCAGGTCAAAGTAGTGGACCCAGCCCTCCTCACCTTCAATTTCCTCGTGGATCGTCCGTCCAGAGGTGAAATAAAGGACACTGTGGACCACCATCAGGGCTCCCAGCATGGCCGAGGCCAGCTGAATCATCAGGTTTGTCACGGTCACCGCCAGAAGGGCCGCAACCAGGCAGGCCACTCCGAGAATACTCCACTGGACCCAGAGCTCGTACGGTTGCACCCATGGCAACAGGCTTGTGGCCACAAACAATGCGCCCAGCGTGGCCACCGAAAGGGAATAGAAAAAAATCGCCAGGATCCCTCCAAGGGCCGCCCCCAGTAAAAGACCACCAGCCGACCAGATAACCGGTTGCTCCCCGTAGTGGAAACCCGCCCAGGCAAGTCCGGCCGCTCCCGCCACCGCAAGGATCGCGATAAGAATGACCTTGAACAGCCTGAACCCGTAAAAACAGCTGACCAGGCCAAGGATTCCAGCCCCCCCGTAGAGCAGTGGAATGTAGAGTTCGGCACTCTCAATCATGGGGCGACGTTAACGCCTCCTCCCCCGGAATCAAAGCAAATCAGTCGCTGAAGGCCTTGAAGGCAATTGTCGCATTGTGCCCCCCAAAGCCAAGGTTGTTGCTCAAGGCAACACTAACCGGCTGATCTATCGCCCGGTTTGGAACATAATTGAGGTCGCATTCCGGATCCGGATGCTCGTAGTTCGTTGTCGGCGGTATCTTCCCGGTACGGATTGTCTGGATACAGGCAATCGCCTCGATCCCCCCGGCCGCCCCAAGGAGGTGACCCGTCATCGACTTTGTCGAACTGACTTTCAGTTTGTAGGCATGCTCCCCAAAGACAACCTTGATCGCCGCACTTTCCGTCTTGTCGTTGTAAGGAGTCGAGGTCCCGTGCGCGTTGATATAGTCCACTTCCGAAGGCTCCATCCCGGCATCCGCAAGGCAGTTTCGCATACAGGCCTGCAGGCCTCGGCCGGACGGATCGGGCGAGGTGATGTGATAGGCGTCGCAGGTGGCCGCATGGCCCGCCACTTCACAGAGTATCGGGGCCCCGCGAGCCCGGGCATGTTCAAGCGTTTCGAGGACCAGTACGCCCGCCCCCTCTCCCATGATGAATCCGTCCCGCCGGGCGTCAAAGGGACGGCTGGCTTTTTCCGGATCCCCGTTGAAACCCGTTCCCATCGCCTTCATGTTGCAGAATCCGGCAAATCCCAGCTGGGTGATGCTCGCTTCACTTCCCCCGGCAAGCATCACGTCGGCCTCCCCGGCCCGCAGGATGCGAAGGCAGTCCCCAATCGCATGACTCGCCGTCGCACAGGCACTGACGATCCCGTAATTCGGCCCCATTGCTCCCACTTCAATGGCCACCACCCCGCTGGCCATGTTGCTGATCAGCATCGGGATCATGAAGGGCGAGACCCGTCTCGGCCCGCTCTTCCAGAGCCGGAAGGTCTGCTTCTCAATTGTATCCAGCCCGCCAATACCAGACCCGATGATACAGCCGAACCGGACCGGATCCGCCAGTTTTTCAGTCTCCAGCCCGGCGTCCGTCATCGCCATCCTGCTTGCCGCAACCGCAAACTGCGTAAAACGATCGTTGCGCTTCGCGTCCTTGGGATCCATCCAGTCAGCGACGTTGAAATCCTCAACCTCGCCGGCCACTTTGCAGGGGTAACCCTCCGGGTCAAAGGCCGTCACCTTCCTGAGGCCGCTCCTGCCCGCCAGCAATGCCTCCCAGAATTGTCCGGCGTCATTGCCCAGGGGCGTCAAGCCCCCCATACCCGTCACCACAATGCGTGTTCTGCCCATTAATTCCCTCAGATATAGAAAGAGGCCTCGCAAGGCCTCTCAGGTGGTCAGTTCTTAGGGTTGCTTGTCAACCTTCGGACTTCTCCTTGATGTAGGAAATGACGGCGCCCACGGTCTGAAGCTTTTCCGCTTCCGATTCCGGGATTTCACCATCGATCTCATCTGAAAACTCCTCCTCGAATGCCATGATCAACTCCACTGTATCCAGAGAGTCGGCACCGAGGTCTTCCAGGAATGAAGCCTCCGGGGTTACCTGCTCTTCGTTTACGTTGAGCTGATTGACAATGATGTCTTTAACGCGGTCTTCGATACTCTTGTCTGCCATGATTTTATGTGGATAAAGGTTGAGGGAAAAAATGTTCACATCACCATTCCGCCGTCAACTGTAAAAGTCTGGCCGGTAATATAACCCGCCTCCCCGGAGGCAAGGAAGGCGACAATGTTGGAAATATCGCTCACATCACCGAGGCGTTTAAGCGGGACTTGCTGTAAAATCCCGGCGGTAACAGTCTCATCAAGGCCTTCGGTCATGTCCGTCTTGATAAATCCCGGCGCGACCACGTTGACGGTGATGTTCCGCTTGGCGAACTCGCGTGCCAGGCTCTTGCTGAAGCCGATCATCCCAGCCTTGGCGGCGGCGTAATTGGCCTGTCCGGCATTGCCCATGAGGCCGATCACGGAACTGATATTGATCACTCGTCCCCAGCGCTTGCGCCCCATCGACGGCATGAGGGCACGAGACCAGTAGAAAGTGCTGTTCAGGTTCGTTTGCAGGACAGCGTCCCACTCCTCATCCTTCATCCGCATCAGGAGCATGTCACGGGTGATACCGGCGTTGTTGACAAGGATGTCGATGGCACCGTGTTCCTTCAGCAGAGCGGCGGCGAGGTCCTTGACCGCGGCGCTTTCCCCCACATCCACGGCATGCGACTCTGCAGATCCCCCGGCAGCCACGATTTCCTCGGCCGCCCTTCCGCAGGAGGCCGCATTGCGGCTGACACAGATTACATGGACGCCCTGACGGGCCAGCTCCGCGGCGATCGCCTTCCCGATTCCCCGTCCCGCCCCGGTGACAAGGGCTTTTCGATCTTCAAAGGTCAACTTCATCGGAACAAGGAAACGGGAGGCGGCGGGCGACTGGCAAGCATAAGTTCAACGCCTTACCTGGATCCCCTCGCTTTCATCGAGATCACTGAGGATTTTCTGGAAGACGGTGTTCACTTCCTTATCCTTGAGCGTGCGATCAAGGTTCCGGAAGGTCAGCCTGCAGGCGATCGACTTGTGTCCCTCCGGGAGGCCTTCTCCCGTATAGACATCGAAGACCTTTACCGATTCCAGAAGCATCGCTTCATCGAGGTGCCTGCCGGCCATCTCCTGCAGGATCTTCTCCAGTCCACCGGCCGGCTGCGATGCCGGCACCACGAGAGCCAGATCCCGGATGGCCGGGGGAAAATCACTGAAAGGCTGGAAGGTGGCCCGCCGGCGCTCGCCCTGGAGGAATTCCGGGAGAAAATATACCGCTCCCGCGAGGACCATGCTCTCAATATCCCAGTCTCGGGTCAGGCCGACATCAAGAAGGCCAAAACGGGCAAGGTATCCCCTTTCCAGTCCGCCGATCGAGGCCGCATGTCCGCTCTGCCAGATTGCGCTCTCCCCGAGAGGTTCAATGTGCCAGCTGTTGAAATGGATCCCGGCAGCCTCGAGAAGATCTCCTGCAATCCGTGAGACGACATAATAATCCGGTCGATCGACGGCCTTCCAGGTTTCCCTGCCGTCCCGGGCAACTACAAATCCAACGGAAAAGACTTCGTGGATGGTTCCCCCGAGTTCGCGGAAAGTCCGCCCGCATTCAAAGAGACGGACCGCCGGGGAATGGCGGGCCTGATTGAGCTTCAGGCAATCCAGAAGCCCCGGTATGAGGGACCCGCGCAAGTGCGAGGCATCCTGCGCCAGGGGATTGGCCAAAGCGAGATCGCCGACCGCCGAATCCTCCGACCAGAACGTGGCTTCCGCTTCATCCCTGAGGCTGTAGTGGACCGTTTCCTGGAACCCCTTGCCGGTGAGAAGGGCTGTTGCCCGGCGCTGATACACAGGCACTGGATCGTCTTCACGGAGGGTCACTGTGGCCTTCACCGGGCCCTCGGGAATGCGGTCGCTGCCGTAGATGCGGACCACTTCCTCGACGAGGTCAATCGGTCGGTAAAGATCCTGCCGGAAGCTTGGAATATATACCCGGTAAAGCAGCTTATCCTCGTTGCCGGAAGTCTCGAGGACCTTCAACTCAAGGCGTTCCAGGGCCCCCTTGATGGCCTCGTCCGGAACCGTGAATCCAAGCTGCTCCCGCACCCATTCCGGTGAGAGGTCCACCTCACGCTCAATAAGCGGGGCCTCACCCGTCACCAGCGGCGGGCCCATGACGTGTCCCCCCGAAAGCTCTACGATCAGGTCAAGGCAGCGCAGGGCCGCGTACTCGGAGCCCTTGGGATCCACACCGCGCTCAAATCGATAGGAACTGTCCGTGGAGAGTCCCAGCTGCCGGCTGGTCCTGCGAACGGATACTGGATTAAACCAGGCAGCCTCGAGGAAAATGTCCACCGTGGATGCATCCACTTCGGCATCCACTGATCCCATCACCCCGGCCACCACAAGCGGGCCTTCCCCGTCCGCAATGACAAGGTTGCTCGCTTCCAGCTCGCGCTTCCTGTCATCGAGGGTCGTTATCGTTTCACCAGCCCGCGCCGAACGGACGATGATACGCCTTTGCCGGATCTTTGAAACATCAAAGGCGTGCAGTGGCTGACCGGTCTCGTGAAGGACGTAATTCGTCGCATCCACCACGGTGTTGATCGGACGCAGTCCAATCGCCTTCAGCCGCCGCTTCAGCCAGGCCGGGCTTTCCTCGACCGCCACTCCGCGCACGCTGTAACCGAGGTAATGCGGACAGAGCCCGGGCTCCGGACACTCCAGCGACTCAAGGAGGCTCCCCTCCTCGGCGTTGGAAGGATTCAGCTGCAGCTCCGGGTAGGTCAGTTCACGCTTGAACCAGGCAGCCAGCTCCCGCGCAATTCCCAGATGGCTGAGGGCATCCGGGCGGTTGGGCGTTATTTCAATGTCAAAGACCGTATCCGGCTCCGGGAAAAGGGCGTTCACCGGTGTCCCCACTTCCGGCCGGGCGGTCAGGATCGCGATTCCAGCATGATCGTCCCCTATTCCCAACTCCCGCTCGGAGCAGAGCATCCCCCGCGAGACAACCCCCCGGAGCTTGCTTTTCTTGATCCTGAAATCCCCGGGAAGAACAGCTCCCGGCAAAGCCGCGATGACCCGGTCTCTTTCCCGGAAATTCTTTGCCCCGCAAACGATGGTCTGCGGGCTCTCACCCCCGACATCCACCTCGCAGACCGTGAGCCGGTCCGCATTGGGATGCTGCTCGTAGGAGACAATCTCCCCCACCACCACCTTCTCAAGGGCGGGCAGACCCGACGTGCCGATGTCCTCAACCTCGAACCCCACCATCGTCAGGGCATGGCTGATCTCCTCAACCGGCAGACCGTCAAGGTCAATGTATTCGTTTAACCACTCTAAACTGACTTTCATCGGAATGTGTTCCTCTCTCCTCGTTTTGTACCCGGTTTCCTACTTGAACTGCGACAGCAGCCGGACGTCGTTCTGATACAGGTAACGGATGTCGTCGATCCCGTAGAGGGTCATCGCAATCCGTTCTATCCCCAGACCGAAGGCATACCCCGTCCATTTCTCCGGATCATACCCGACTTCCTCGAAAACAGCCGGGTCGACCATCCCGCATCCCATGATTTCCATCCATTCCGAACCGACTTTCCCCAGATGCTCCGCCTTCAGGTCGACCTCAAAGCTGGGTTCCGTGTAACTGAAATAATGGGGCCGGAACCGCGTCTCCGCTTTCGGACCCAGAAGCGACCTGAAAAGGTAGTCAAGATCCGCTTTCAGGTCGCGCACCGTTACGCCACGGTCCACGTATAGGGCCTCGATCTGGTGGAAATTCGCCGAATGCGTCGCGTCCGCTGTGTCCCGCCGGAAACATCGTCCCGGGGCAATGATCCGAATCGGCGGATCCTCCTCCAGCATGGTGCGGATCTGCACACTCGAGGTGTGCGTCCGCAAAAGGTAACGTTCCTCGCCTTTCCGGGATATGTTCCCAAAGGGGCTCTGCTTCTTCAGGTAATAGGTGTCCTGCAGGTCGCGGGCCGGATGCTCCGGCGGGGTGTTCAAGGCATCGAAGCAGTAATACTCGGTTTCCACTTCGGGACCGTCCGCGACCACAAAACCGATTTTGCGGAGGATGAAGGCAATTTCCTCCCGTACCTGCGTCAGCAGGTGCCGCGTCCCCTGAGGCAACTCAGGGCTTTCCAGGGTCGGGTCGACCGCCGCGCCGATCCGCTCCGCAATCGCCTCCTTTTCAAGGCGACGGGTCGTCTCATCCCAGAGCGACTGCAGGCGCTGCTTGTAGACGTTGATCAGTTTGCCCGCCGCCGGTCGCTCTTCCGCAGGCAATTTCGCAATCTGCTTGCACAAAGTCGTGAAATCCCCGTTGGGACCACTTATCCGGGCCTTGAATTGCTCAAAGTCCGCCGCCGAACGGATTCCTCCGATCTCCTTCTCCACTCGCTCAATGATCTGTTTGAATTCGTCTTCCATTTCTCAAAGGATTAAAGGATGAAAAAAAATCCGCCACCGGAAATTCCGGAAGCGGACATTCTTTTAAAAACGTTACCTGGGTCCGACCCAGGGGCGATCTCAACCCGTCCCCGGGACCTCAGGCGTTCGATAGCGCGCTTTGAGACTTCTCCACGAGCGTCTTGAAGGCCGCCTCGTCATGGATGGCCAATTCCGAAAGCGCCTTCCTGTCCAGCTCGATTCCCGCCCGGTTAAGTCCCGCGATGAATCGGCTGTAGGCCATACCGTGCTGACGGCAGGCCGCGTTGATACGGACGATCCAGAGTCTGCGAAACTCGCGTTTTTTGTTCCTCCGGTCGCGATAAGCAAACTGACCCGCCCGGTCGGTCGCCTGCTTGGCATAACGGTAAAGCCGGCTGGCATTTCCGAAATAGCCCTTTGTCTGGCTCAGGGTCCGCTTGCGACGCTTGCGGGATGCTGCGTGATTTTGTGCTTTAGGCATGTTGTGTTCTTTTTCGTTGGTTGACTGCCGGGTCGCCAATTGTCACCCGGTCAAGCCGCGTTCCTGCTTTAGAATTTGTTCGGGCAACCGATCTTCACGATCTTGGCAAGGCCGGGAGGACAGACTTTGTCCTGGCTCATGCGTCGCTTCTGCTTGACCGTCTTGTTTCGCAGGAAGTGACGCTTTCCGGCCGTGCGGCGAAGCACCTTACCGGTGCCGGTCACCTTGAACTTCTTGGCAATGGATTTACGTGTTTTGATCATGGGAAAAGGGGTGAAGGAAACCGCCCCGCGGTTCCTTGTAAAGGGAAATTTCAGGAATAATGCCCTTCCTGCGACTTAGCCGGCCTGAGGGAACTGAAACCATTCCCCGTCCTCGACGCTGTCCGTGTAGGCGTAGTAAAAGCCACCGTTGTTTTCCGAGACCGTGATCCAACCCTTGTCCCAGCTGTAGAAAAGGTGGTCCGTGTCGGCCGATTCCACGTGAAAGAGCCAGCCGGTTCCTTCGGCATAGACGTACGGGAGGTTCGGCACGTAAATGTAGCCCATGTAGGTCGAAATCCCCCATTCCGGAGTGAGCCCCCAGACCCAGGTAAATTCAAGCCGCTGCCAGTCCTCGATCAGACCCTCGCCCGCTTCAATAGAGTCGTCGACGATGTCCGGTATCCCATCACTGTCCAGATCCGGAATGTCCGTCAGCAGGATTGAAAAAATCAGGGAATCATAACCAGCTCCCTCACTCAGATTGGTGACCGTCCCGTAAAAGTGGTCTCCCTCGCGCAGGAGCGTCGTGGAGGAAAGGCCGAAGGAATCCGTTCCATCAGTGTTCAGGGTAAAGGCGTCCAGCTCAATGGTGTTTTCATCGATGACGGTGTAGGAGGTGCTGCCGCTGAAAGATGCGCCGTCCCGGACAAGGGAGAGGTCAAGCACGCCGGAGTCATAGTCTCCGTCGCCTGAAACGCCACCAAGATCCGTACTTGGCGTGTTGAGGTTAAAGTCTTCCCATGATCCAGGGCGCTCAAGCACCCCGACTATGGGAGAAGAGACGCTTCCCTCCGGAAGGCTTGCCGTTTCCGGAAGGTCGAGATAAAGCAGACCGACATCCTGGACTTCACCGCTTTCCGCGTCGATCCCCTGGTAGGGACTGGCATGAACCTGGGTCCCATCCTCGACCGGCATCAGGCCCTCGACAAGGACATGGGTACTGGCGTTGTCACTGGGCGCCGGGGAAAGCTCCGCCACCCGCAGGCTCAGGTTGGAGCCATCATTGATTGTAAAGGCGGTCGGATCGGCAAAGGCCTCGATGGAAACCGTGAGCGAATCTCCGGAAAGAGGTATGGCAAGGGATACAGCGGAAAGGAAGGCGACATTTCGTAGGTTCATAATAGTATATCACATCCTACCCGCCCAGTCTCCAGTTGGGCAAGCGCAAACCCGCACGAGAGACAGATTATTTTCGGTCTTGATCAAAAAGTGGTGGCCAGACCCGGAATTGAACCGGGGACACAAGGATTTTCAGTCCTCTGCTCTACCGACTGAGCTATCTGGCCAACCCAAAGCCCGCGATATAGAGGAACGATTTTTCGTTCGTCAACCGGCTTTTCCAAAAAAATAGGATTCAACGCTTTTTGTTTGACGGGCGGGGGAGAGCGTCTAGCGATGAGACCCTTATTTAAGTGGCGGGGCGTGGCTCAGCCTGGTAGAGCGCTGCGTTCGGGACGCAGAGGTCGCTGGTTCAAATCCAGTCGCCCCGACCATTCATTTGACACAGGCCCGTGGTGTAATGGCAGCACAGAGGATTCTGGTTCCTTCAGTCGGGGTTCGAATCCCTGCGGGCCTGCCAATCGGGGACCATCGCCGGGTGGCAGAAACCGGCCTGCTCCTAGTCGAGGGAGGCAATGATTGCCCGCTGTTCGGATTCCGGAAGGGGCATGCAGCCAGCCTTGCTCAGGGCCGCACTGACCGGTCCGGAATAAATGGTCTTCAGGAGGACCTTAATCGTCCCCGGGTCAAGATCCGGGGAAACGGTCAGGTAAAACGGCAGCCGCAGGGGATAATCACCGAAGAACACATTGTCCTTGCTTGGCGTGTAGCCGCGGGTTCCCGTCTCCGGTCGAACAGCAATGTATTTTTCCGATGATTCGCCGGGAACCCACGGGGTCAGGACAAGCGCCCCCGATTCGTCGGCTATCAGCTCGGGCACGGACCCGTCCTCGGAATCCAGTATTCGCACCGATCGTTTCAGGGGCTGGCCCCGGAGAACCATCGCATTGAATAATTCAAGGGCCACGGAATGCTCACTGCGTATGGCTGCAAGGGAAAGCTTCTGCTCCGACCATTCGGGGTCATCCGTCAGGTCCTTCCAGTCATTGATGGAACCGTTGCTGCGGAAAATTTCCGCGAGTTCATCATAGGTCAGCGCTTGAACCGGGTTGGCTGGGTGAATGGCGCAGACCGCCAGCTGGAAGCCGACTGGATAACGCCGGAAGGACGTTTCCCCGTCCGCCTCGTCAGGCATCGCGAGCAGACTGGCCTCCACTTGCCCGTTTTTCAGCTCGTCCTCGGCAATCAGGGATCCCTCGAATCGGATTTCCGCCTCAACGTCCCGTTCACGCAAGGCCGCTTCAAGGGCCTTCCCGACGTCCCCGTCGAACAGATCCGATCCGGACAGTGAGAGCGAACGGCCGAACAGCGGCGCCAGAGCAAGTATCCCCGAGAGGATCAGTAATCCGATTGAATGCCTTTTCATACCTTCCACTGAATGAGGATCGGGGACCCTGATGGCAACACCGGAGACCGGACCCGCTTCTCAATTGCAGGAACCCATGGACACGATTGGGTTGACATGGTACCGGCCTGACCCACTTTACCTCTGATTCGCACATGATAGATGATCTGGAATCGATACTTGTCACCGAACAGGAAATCCGCGAGCGGATTGAAATCCTCGGGCGTGAAATTTCGGATACCTACCACGATGTTGATGAACTCACGGTTATTGCCATAATCAATGGGGCCCTTCTCTTCACCGCGGACCTTATCCGGCACATCAACCTTCCCATACGCCTGGACTGCATGCGGGTCTCAAGCTACAAGGACGACACCAGTCCCATCCAGGAGCCCGAAATCATCGATATGCTGCGGCTCAACCTTGAGGATCAGCATGTCCTCATCATCGATGACATTCTCGACACCGGCCACACCTCGGCCCGCGTCATTAACGAAATCCGCAGATTGAAACCGGCCTCGGTGCGCTTTGGGGCCCTCCTTGAAAAGGAGGGGCGGCGCGAGGTCGAATTGGCCCCGGACTTTGTCGGCTTTCACATCCCGGACCAGTTTGTCGTCGGTTACGGACTCGATTTTGCCGAACGCTATCGCCAGCTTCCCTGCATCGGGGTTTTGAAGCCCGCCTTCCAGAATCCCCCC
This sequence comes from Oceanipulchritudo sp., assembly GCA_041685165.1. Classification (GTDB taxonomy): domain Bacteria; phylum Verrucomicrobiota; class Verrucomicrobiia; order Opitutales; family Oceanipulchritudinaceae; genus Oceanipulchritudo. The sequence continues at coordinate 19,441 of JAWLGH010000006.1, forward strand.
AGCTGGATTTAAACGCCGGGCTTATTCCCGGCGATGCCTCAGAGGGGCACCAGCCGCCCCGATTCGAGAGTGAAACGATCCTCAACCATGGAGGCGAACCCCTGGTGATGCGTCACCAGGACAAGGGCTGTTCCGTGTTTCAGGACAGTTGCCATCAGTAGTTCCATGACACGGCCCGCCGTCCGCTCGTCAAGGTTGCCGGTCGGTTCATCCGCGAGCAGCACTTCCGGCCGGTTCATCAGGGCCCGGGCAATACCCGCGCGCTGGCGTTCACCACCCGAAAGCTGGTCAGGCTGGCTTCGCAGTCGCTCCCGCAACCCGACTTCCTCGAGAAGGTCTTCCGCCCGGGCTCGCGCCTCCCGCGGGGCAAGCCCTGCGATGCGTCCCGGAAGGGCCACGTTGTCACGCGCGTCCAGTTCCGGAATGAGATAATAGGACTGGAAGACAAATCCCAGAAAACGGGCCCGCCGTGCCGGACGAAGCGACTCGGGAATCCCCGCCAGCGGGCAATCATTCCAGCGGACCTCCCCTTTATCCGCCTCCTCAATTCCGGAGAGCAGGTTCAGGAGGGTGCTTTTGCCACTCCCCGATTCCCCACTGATGCTGAGCGTCGACCCGCGTCCCACGCACAGGCTGGCATCCCCGAGAACCGGAATGTCCCGCTGTCCGCTACGGTAGGTTTTTTCCAGACCGACCGCCTCCAGCACCTTTCCGGATGTCGCATGTTCCGTCATTGTTCGACTCTGAGGGTTTCCGCCGGCCGCAGCCTGGCCGCGCGCCAGGCCGGGATCAGGCTCGCGAGGGTCGCCAGGCCGATGGCGGCAAGGCCGATCCCGGTTATTTCAAAAGGATCGATTTCAACCGGCAACTGGGCAAAATAATAGTAGCGGACAAGGGTTTCGTGAGTCCCGGTAAGGGTCGAAAGGCCCTCGATTATGGGGTCTCTCAGGGAGAGGGCGAGCAAGGCTGTGGCAATGCCGCAAAGGGCTCCCAGAAAGCCGATGAAGAAGCCCTGGAAGCAATAGAGGCCCAGAACAGCCGACCGGCTTCCGCCAATGACTGCAAGCAGCCCGATTTCCCGGGTCTTGCGCACCACTGTCAACAGCTGGGCAATGGCTATCGCAAAGACCGCCACCGCCACAATAAAGAGATTAAGGAAAAGCATGAGGGTCTTCTCCAGATCGAGCACCCAGAGAAAATCGGCCCAGGTCTCCTTCCAGGTCTGGACACGCATGTCCCCTCCCAGTTCCTCCTGCAGGTCCGCGGCAAAGGCGAATTCGTCCACCGCGTCCTCAAGCCGCACCGCCACCCCGTGGACCCTGTCCTCCAGGCCGTAGAGGTCCTGCATCGTTCTCAAGGTGCAGACAATCCCCGGAAGAAACTCCTGATTCCACTCGATATTGTAAATTCCCGCGACTTCAAACTGTCGCGGAAGGACGACTGCGTCATCCTGTATCTTGTCGATCATCACCGGGCTGAAGAGCTCAATCTCGCTCCCCACCCATACCCCCAGTTGCCGCGACAGGGCTTCGCTGATGAAAATCGTATCGTCGTACAGGCTCTCGAGGGACCCCGCCACCAGATAGCGGTCTACCGCAAAGACCGGGCGTTCCCCGTAGGATAACCCGTAAATTCCGGGAAAGACCGGCACCCTTTCGCTGCGGGCCATCACAAATCCGCGCGCGTAGGGCGTCACCCCCTTCACTCCGGGTTGCGCGCGGATCTGCTCCGCAAGGGCATACCCTCCCGGGAAGGGGTAACCACCCTCGCTCACGTCAAGGTGACCGGAGGTGTCGACGATACGCTCCCGGTGGATCTGGCCAAAGCCGCCCATTACGCTTTGGACGATGACCAGAACCGCGACCCCGAGGCCCACCCCGATTACCGAAAGGAGAAAAAAGATCGAGCCCAGCCGCTTCCCGCTCGGGGCCAGTTGCCGCAGGGCAAGATAAATGAACCAGGGCAGCTTCATCGCATCAGGAATCCTCCCTCACGCGTCGTTCCCCTTCTGCGCGCATTCGCGAACGGTTTCTTGTCCCGGGCATTGTCAGGCTTCAGGTTGGGTAAGCGGCTTGAGGGAGGGAAAAAGGATTACATCGCGGATACTCGGGACTCCCGTCAAGAGGATTACCAGCCGGTCTATGCCCACACCCATTCCGCCTGCCGGGGGCATGCCGTGCTCGAGGGCGAGAAGGAATTCCTCGTCGATCTTCTGCTGCTCCTCTCCCGCCTGCCGCTGGAGTTGCTCGCGCTGGACAGCGGGATCATTCTGCTCGCTGTACGCCGGGGCGATTTCCTGGCCGTTGATACAGAGTTCAAATACCTCGACGGTCTCCGGGTCCGCTTCCGAAACCTTTGCCAGGGGAACCAGCTCCTTGGGCAGATGGGTCACAAAGGTCGGCTGGATCAGGGTGGGTTCGATACGCTTTTCAAAAACAGCGTTCGTGATCTCGAAATCCTCGCGCTCCGGATCCACTTCAATTCCCTCCGCACGGCACCAGGCGAGCTTTTCCTCCCGGTCGCGGTCAAACCATTGCGGATCCCCGGTCCTTTCCATGACAAGGTCCTTGTATCGGGCTTCATGCCATTCACCCCCAAGTTCGATAATCGTCTCGTCATAGCGGGTTATCCGGGTGCTTCCGAGAACGTCGTCACAGATGGCCTGCACCATCCCCCGGATCAGTTCCATCATGCCGCGGTAATCACTGTAGGCCTCATAGACTTCCAGCATCGTGAATTCCGGATTGTGCCGGCGCGAAAGGCCTTCATTGCGGAAATTCCTCCCAATTTCAAAGACCCGGTCCATCCCCCCGACAAGAAGCCGCTTGAGGTACAGCTCGAGGGCAATGCGCAGGTAAAAGGGACAGTCGAGGGCATTGAAATGCGTCCGGAAGGGCCGTGCCGCCGCCCCACCCGCCTCAGCCTGCAGAATCGGGGTCTCCACTTCCGTGAAATCGCGCGCTTCCAGGTAATCCCGGATGGAGCGGATAATCCGGCTTCTGAGGCGGAAAACCCGCCGCGATTCCTCGTTGCTGACAAGGTCCAGGTACCGCTGCCGGTAAATCCGGTCGTCGTCCTGCAGGCCGTGCCATTTTTCAGGGAGCGGGCGCAAGGCCTTCCCTACCAGCGCAAAGGCCTGCACCCGGAGGGTCACTTCGCCTGTCTTTGTCTTGAAGAGCGTTCCCCGGACGCCAATGAAATCACCCAGATCAAGGGACTTCTTGAAGAGGTCATAGGCCTCCTCCCCGACAATGTCGCGCTTGAAGTACAGCTGCAGCGTTCCCGCCCGGTCAAGGATGCGGGCAAAGCTCGCCTTGCCCATCTTCCGGATCGCGATCAGCCGGCCTGCGCAGCTCGCCTCAGGGCTTTGTTCCTCGTCCTCGACCCAGGCGTTCACAGCCTCGGCACTGGTGTGCGTCTGTTTCCAGTTTGCCCGGAAGGGGTCGATTCCCGTCTCCCGAAGAGCTTCCAGCTTTCCTTGCCGTACGGCGAATTGATCGGAGGTGTCGATATCCTTTTCCTTCATGTGAACCTGCGAAGTTGGGAGCTTTTTTCCGGCATGGCAACTGGTTTCCCGGGTCTCGTTCATCCCCTTTCTGCCGGTACCTCATTTTGACTAGGCGGCCCCCTTTACAGGCTTCCCCGCCACCTCCAGAACGGGTTCCATGAATGCCGCCTTGACCGCCCTCAACGCCGCCCTCTTTCTCCTCAGCTGGGAGGCCCGGGAGGGGATTACCTACTCCGTCCAGATCTCGGATGATCTCATTAGCTGGGAAACCCTGCCCGCCCTTTTCCGGGATTCTGAGGGAACGGCCTCCATCTCCTTTGAGGCCTTTTCCCCGGCCTTCGCCCGGCTGCGCTACAGCAGCACGGGGGACACGAATGAGAACGGGCTCCCCGACCCCTGGGAATGGCAGACCTTCGGCTTCCTCGATGTCGACCCCTCGGCCGATCCGGATGAGGACGGCCGGACCAATCTCCAGGAATGGGAGCAGGGGACAGACCCCCTTGACTTTTTCAACGGGCAAGCCCCTTCCCTCCTCTCTGCCTGCGGGTCCGTCTGGTACCTTCCCGTCGACAGCATTTCCTCCCAGTCCCTGAATTTCATCCTCCTTCGTCCCGACGGAAGGCCATGGTCCGGTGCCCCTGTCGCCATCCGCCTCTCCAGCGACCGCCCGGGTCTGCTCCAGGCCGGTGATCCCGCTGAAGCGGCCGTGTCCGCGCTCATCGCCCATACTGATTCACTGGGAAGGGTTTCTCCGGAATTCCATGCAATCCGTTACCGGGCCCCGTCCGAGCCCACCGGGCTCGAGGTAATCCACCTCGAGGCCGGCGAGGCAAAGGCCTCCATACGGATGCACGTCCTTCCCGGGCAACCGCCGGGACCGCCACGGGATCTGCGCTGGCATGACAATCCGGACGGTTCCCGCTCCGTTTCCTGGTGGGGTTCCCCCGACGGGGCCCGTTCCTTTGTCCTTGAAAAAAGCTCCCCCGGCCAAACCTGGAGGGAATCCTTTTCCCTTCCCGTGACCCATCTCCCCGATCCCGATCCTGAAACCGGAAGGTATACCGTCCGGTTCACCCCCTAGCCCCTGCTTCCTCCGTTGCGATGTTCTCCTCCTTTTCGATATCTGCCCGGACGGTTGCCCGCCTGTCCCTCTGCACCCTCTTTCTCACCGTCATTCTGGAAACCCATGCCCTGCCGGGAAGCCCTCTCCGCGCCGCCTACCGGTTTTCATTCGGAACCGCTTACTCCGCCGCCGCCAACCTCCCCCAACTCCAGATTGTCGATCTCGGGGCCGGTCACCATCCCCTTGCCCTTAACGACAACCTCGATGTCCTCCTCGCCGGACCCGAGGGCCAGCTCCTCCGCTGGCGCAGCGGCAGTCCGGAAACGCTTCTTACCCGGAACTCCGGCTGGCAGGAGGTCTTCCTCAACGAAGCGGGTGGGATCCTTGCGCTCATTCTCCCGGAACCGGGCCGGCCAGCCGTGATCCAATATTGGAGGCCCGGTGAAAAGGTCCCCGTCAAGGTCGACTGGAATCCCTCCGGAAGCAGGACGTACTATCATCAGAGCCTGGCCGCCTTTAATGACGTCGGACAGTTTATCCTCTCCACCGAATCGGAAACCCAGCCGCCTTATCCGCCTCCGAGCACCCTCTACACGGAGTCCTTCCTCCTCGACATAAACTCCGGTTCAAGGACCAGCCTCGCCCAGTTCGCGCATGAGACGAAAGCAGACTGGGCCACCTCGGAAAAGGGCAGCTTCTGGGAAGTCGCCTCCCTCAATAACTACGGTCGTTCGGTGGGCGAATACAGCGCCTACAACGCTTTCAGCGATCCTTTCACCGGTGAGCTTACAGTCAACTCGGAAACCCGTTTCTTTGCTCTCGACCGCACCTCCGTTCTCGGGTTCGAACCCCTCCGAATCAATGATTCCGGGACCATCCTCGGCCGCACCCCCGGCCCCGTTGTCGAACTCATTGTCCAGGACGCCCATGGACAACGCGTCATTGGCCCTCCACTGCCCGAGCTCGCCGGCGGTCGGGTCCTGATGACCAACCCCTCCGACGGGCTTGAGGAGATTGTTCTGGAAAGCCACTACTGGAAACGCATGACGGAACGGGATTTCACCGGCCTCCCGACGGGAGAGCCCGCTCCCGATTTCTGGAAGGGGAGCCTGGAGGACCTGGTCCCCGACCCCGGACCATGGTCCGATCTCCGCGCCACCGCTGTCAGTGCAAACGGCCGCATTGCCGGGATCGGCTCCTACCGCCACCCGGAAACCGGATCCCTTGAGGTTCGCGCTTTCCTCCTCATCCCGGCTGTCCTCCTGCCGGACTGGGACCGCGACGGGTCCATCGGGCAAAAAGACCGGCTTCACGCCGCAAAGGGCCTTCCCTGGCGCCTCTGGATCAATGACGACAACGATGGAGGGGAGCTTTCCCGCTCTTCCGCCGATGACCTCCCCGGAAGCGAAACCCCGAACGCGGCCCTGCCTGGAGTCGACGGGCTCCGGGATGCTGTCGATTTCTTTCCCCTCCAGCTCGATCTTGAGCAGTTGCTCCACGCTGTCCCGGACCCCAGCCGTGTTGAAATCCGCCTCAGCCAGGCGGATTCCGCGCTCAACTTCACCTATGCCGGCCTGCTCCCCGAAGACGTCGGCGCCATTCACACTCGACCCCTCGAACCACGCTTCGGGAGCTTTCTCAGTCAACCCCTCTCCGAGGCCCGCACATACCGGATAACGGGGCAACCGGTCCCCCTCGATCCGGCCTTCGTCTCTTCCCTTATCTCCGAAAACCGGGGCGTCCTTCTCATCGAGGGCGCCGCACCCTCGCGCAAACCGCTTGTCCTCGAGGTCTCCCGGGATGGAAACCCGCTCCTTGAAGCCAGCCTGGCGCTGCGCGTGGGACCCGTTGAGGAGATGTTCCGCGTCCTCAACCTGCGCAATGCCGATCCCAAGTTCAGCTTCGCCAATCCCGGTCCATGGACGACCGACCTCTCCGATCCTCCCGGTCTTCCCGACAACCACCTTGTGGCCATCGGCGGGAACCGCCACACCCTTGTCCACATTCATGGCTTTAACTGGGGCTCTCAGGACGTGCTCGCGGTACATGCGGAGGTTTTCAAGCGCTTCCACCAACTCGGTTCGCACGGTCGCTTTGTGGGTGTCAGTTGGTTCGCCAACCAGGGGCTGGTCGAGCTTGTCGGCAGTTCCTTCGACTACAATGAGAATGTCATCAATGCCTTCGTCACGGCCCGCCTCCTCAAAGAGGGCCTCTCCGGCCTTGACGCCTCCCCCGTCTCCCTCCTGGCCCACAGCCTCGGCAACATTGTCGCCTCCAGCGCCATAACCGATCACCAGATGCACGTTGCCAACTATTTCATGCTCAACGCCGCCGTCCCCGCCGAGGCCTACCTTGGTGAGCAGGATGACCGCCACCTGATGGTCCATCCGGAATGGAAGAATCGCCAATCGGATCCGCCCGACTATCCGGAACATCTTCTCGCCGCCAACTGGTTCCGCCTCTTCCCCTCACACGATAAAAGGCGTTTCCTGACCTGGAAATCCCGCTTTCGTTCAATTTCCGAAAAGGTCCGCTGCCTCAATTTCTACTCCACCGCCGAGGATATCCTCCGTCCCGGAACGGGAGACCTTCCCAACCTCCTCGAGGATGTCTGGAACCGCGAGTTCATCTGGACCTACAACGAAATGAACAAGGGCACCGGATCCCTGACCAGTTCCCTTACCGGGGATGTCCATGCCGGATGGGGCTTTAACCGCGCCTACATGAAATGGGTTGATCCCGGCGGAGCGGCCCACCCGCCAGCCGGCCAATGGGTTCCGCGCTCCCCCGCCTTCGCCGCCCGGATTTCCCCCGACGAGATCATCGCGGAACCGTTCTTCAGGCCCTTCTCCAGCGGTGATCCCGACTTTCCCCTCTGGGGATCCGGCTCATGGCTCTACGGCGGCTCGGCCGGGGCCGAATCCTACCTCCCCGCCCTTCCGTACCGGGATGAGCCCGTTGAGGCCATCAAGAACCACGCCAAAATCCTCGCTGAAGGCCTCCCCGCCCACTCCGCCCCCGCCGGGGCAACCCGTCTGCCCAACATCCCTCTCCTCAGCAATTTCAACCTTGATGACCTTTTTCGCGATCCCGGTTTCTGGCCCTTCAGGAAAAGCCCCGGCAAGCGCGACCGCTGGCTTCATGGAGACTACCTCGCCCCGGCCCTCGCACAAGTCGCGGGGTTCTACCTTACTTGTATCAAATATATCAACACACTACCATGAAACATCCACTCCTCGTCCTGATCATGGGGGCCGCCTCCCTCCTTCCCGGCCAGTCCCCCGTTCCCTTTCCCGATGTCATCCGCAAGGATGTCCGCTTCACTGTCCTCGATTCCGACGGCCTTCCCGTCGAGGATGCCCGCGTCGCCGCTGCCGACGGAACCCATGGCCTCACCGACGCGGATGGCCGGGTCACGCTGAACATCCCCGCCAACCGGACCTTCTTCCTCGAGGCCCGCAAGGACGGTTTCTACAGCACTGCCGGCAACCTCTGGACGGGAGGGCTCCACCGCGGCCCGGACGGGACGCTCATTCAAAGAAAAACCCCCGATTCCTTCACCCTCGAGCTGAAGGAAATCAGGGATCCTGTCTATATGCGCTTCAAGCGTTTCCGCGGGCATGCTCCCGCAACCGATAAACCCGTCGGATGGGATTTCGAGGCCGGCGACTGGGTCATTCCCCACGGCAACGGCACCTCCGCCGATGTCTTCTTTCACTTCCATGGTATCTCCATTGAGGAAAATGCCTTCGAGGGCCACATGTCCCTCTCCTTTCCCGGGAAAAAGGATGGCATTCAGTCCTTCAAGGCCGCCCGCCCCCATTCCATGGAGTTCGGCAGCGACCTTGCCCCTCCCCACAAGGCACCGCTCAAGGGATATGAACCCGGCCTGTCGCATTCAAAAATACACCGGCCGGGGGAACCGTTTCAAAGCTACCGCGAGGACCAGAGAAACTACCTCTTCCGGGTGCGCACAAAACAGGATCCCCTCGGGCAGCTTCTCCAGGCCTGCTATGGATGGTTTGCTGGCGAGATTGAGTTTGATCCGCGGGGAAGCCCCGGACCGCAACTCGCTTTCGAGTACTTCTTCAATCCCAATCCGGATCCGGAAGCCCGCAGCCTCGAACTACGGAAACCATGAGCGGGTCTCTTCCCGGGATCCCAGTCACAGAAGACCGGACCGGAATTCGGATACAGGGGAAACGCGCCTGGCGCCGCGAGCTGGATGACCCTTATTCCGGCTGATCCCAGAACACGGGTCCTTTGACAACCGGATAGGGATCAATATCGAAATCACGTTTCACCTTGTCCCCGTAAAAATAAAGGTCGCAGAAGTCGAGCAGCGCCAGCCAGTCGGTGACCCCCTGTTCATGGCCTCCTGTCCGCCAATGCATTTTTATGTTTTCTTCCGCGCCAAGCCATTTGTAGACCTTCTTCGCAGCTTCAAAGGTCAGATGGGTTCCAAACGGGTTGGCCCAGTAGTCCTGCAGTGCATGGGTATTGAGAAATACTCGCGGTGCAATTACCGCTTTTCCGAAGTGAGCATCAAAGGGGATACGGTTTTCAAAACCAGCCAGTTTGAAATATGCGGGAGTCCACCAGTGGGCATTTTTTAATGAGGCGTGGCCAATGGTCTGTTCATTCTGTCCCAGTTCAAAATAACGATGACTGGCGGTGCCCCCCAGACCGGAAGAATTCGGGGCAGTAACGGCAATCCGTTCCTCGTAGATCCCTCCACAGAAAGCTGTTTTTCCGCCCCTGGAATGTCCCGTTACGACAATTTTATCCAGATCAACAAAACCGGCCGTTTCAAAAAAATCAATGATCAGGCTGTAGCCCCATGCCCAGGCCGCAATAGTTCCCCAATCATATTCAGGATAGAGGGGAAAAATGCCATCGTTCCGGGCCACTTCAAGATTGTTTACATCAGGTCCAAGATCAGTCCGTACATACTGGCACATGATATAGCCCCTCTCCAGGGCTTCCTGGTTGATCCCATCCGGGATATCGTTTATTTCCCGGTCGTTTTTTATGATCACCGGAAACGGTCCGCTTCCCTTTGGCTTTATCAGACCAAAATGGAGAACCATTGATGTACCGTTTCTCTCCAGCGTCAGGGAATAGCGTCTTCTTTCAGCTTCGCCTCCGTAAACGTTCTCGTTCGAGGTCTCGACCACCGTCACCCCATCCGGAGAGGGGGGCATTTCCCCATATTGGTAATGGGCCAGCATCGCTTTGATATACCTGCGCTGTTCCCGCCACTCTTCTTCGGATGAAACCCGTGTACCATCAGGCATGAGGAAAGGATCAGGCAGGCCATGCTGGATAGAAAGCTGCGGAACCGGTTGGAATTCATACGGGTCTCCGTTCTGGCCAGCGACTGGGTTGATAAGGGCAATCAGCCAGATTGCCGGGAAAAACTGGAATTTCATCGCGTTTGTTTTAACCTTTCAAGGGTGCCGGGAATACCTGAACGATACCGGCGAGGATAGGTATTTCAGCAGCGGAGTAAACTGACGGCCATGGAATGCCGCCCTGCGGGAAGCGACATCGGGGCCTGGAACGCTCCCGCGGAACATGTTGCAGGCCAAACATCAGGTATTCAGGCAGGCGGCCGGTGTGCGAGTACTTCCGCCACCCCGAAGCCAATCGCGAGTCCAAAACCCGCGACAAGGGCAGCCATCACGTAGAGCAGGATCAGTTCCAGGAGAAGTCCGGGACCACGGCTCCGGAATATGCGCGAGGAGCGGGCACTCCGCTGGATTACCTGTCCGAAGATGAAGCCCAGGGGCAGCACGGCCAGGAAAACGGGGTTTATCTCCCTGGTGTACCCCATGAATATGGCCGCCAAAAAGCAGGCAAGATAGAGTGTCAGGCCAAGAAACCCCATTAACAACCCCCAATCCGGTTAACTGATGTGAAAAGAGACAGGGGGTTTTTATCCGTAAACCGGGCATGTCTGTCAAGCGCTCCCAAGGACCGTGTCATAGGTTTCAATGCAATTCATCCAGTCATACCTCGCCAGCTTGCGGCCCGCCGCAAAGGGTTGCCGCCAGGCGCCTGAAAGAAGCAGGTATTCAAGCCGTTCCAGGGCCTCCTCTTCCTTGCTGTAGAAAAGGGCATCGTCACCGAAGTGCTCCCCGTAGGCAAGGCCCCGCGGCAGGACCGGATGCGAACCGCAGTAGGCCGCCTCGACAACGCTTCCCCCGAAAAAATCCTGTATTGAGGTAACGAGGAGGATATCCGATCGCCAGAGCCAGGCCGCATAATCGGCTGAGCTTTCCGCCGGCGAATCCGTCACAATCATGGGACCAAGCCGTTCCCGGGCCTCCCTCAGAAGTCCCCTGGATTTTGGTCCCCTTGCTCCGAGCAGGGCCACGTCGAAGGCATGGCCCTTTGCCTGAAGGGCATAGAGGATGTCGAGGAAACGTTCCGGGCGCTTGTCATATTCCCAGCGATGATTCCAGAGAATAAGGGGCTTTTGCCTTTCATCCCGGGTGTCCTTCCCGTTCCGGTACCGGTCAAGTTCCCCAAGGTCCATGCCCAGATGGAGTGTGCGCGAACGCGCTTCAATCCCTTCAAGGGTTTCGCTGTTGCGAAAATCCGGAAAATGAGCCAGCATGCCCGGAAGCGCGGCCAGAAAGGCCTCCCGGTGAAAATCTGAATTAAAGAGGACCAGGTTGGAGGCAAGGGCGGTGGTGTAGTTGATAAATCCGTAGCGAAGGTCGTTCCGGTCCCCTCTTCCCCGCTCCCGCTCCGACAAGGGATAGGTGAGCTGGTTCTCGTGAAAATAGGTCACGATCCGGCAGGTCCGTCCACCCCTGGCGAGGATCCCCGCAAAGGCGGCCACATCCATCATGTCGTTGGCAAGGACAAGATCAAAGGTCTCGCCCAGGTCCGCAAACTTCCCGGCGAATGAGACCGCCGCGCCGTGCATGCGCCACTTCCAGTGCCGCGCGGGAAGATCCAGAATTTCAATCTCATGCCGGCTGTGGGCCTTCAGTCCCTCCGCCCAGCGCCTGTGGGATCCTCCGAAATAGGGCTCAAGAAGGCAGATTCGCATTCGCATCGCTTTCATGGGCGCTTCCCCTTAAAAGGTAAAGGAAAAGCAGTCCCCAGATGAGTGCCGACAATAGAAGGCCTCCCCACTGATGAAGGACGGCCAGCATGGGGAGCATGAAGGTGAGGATCTGCCAAAACACCGCCACTGGAAGGCGAATCCAGTCTTCCCGATGTTCCTCACGGTACGCCGCTTTCCACTTCCGGGGCCAGATGCCCAAGGGCCGTACTTTCCGGTAGAAGTGCCCCCGGACCTGCTCATCCACAGGCCTCGTGGCAAAGGTTCCCGCAAGGGAGGCCAGGAGCGACAGGCCTCCGACAAGGGCAAGGGTTTCCACTTCATTCAGCGACCCCGGCAGAAAACTGACCAGTATCGCGGCTGCGAATCCGCCAAGGATCCCAACCGTAAACCCGGCCCCGTTGAAGCGGTCCCAGAACCACCTCAGGGCAAAGGGAACAAGGAAGGCCGGGAACAACTGGATGACAATGGTTGTCCACACCCCGAGCACGCTGTCCGCAAAGGTCAGGGAAAGAAAGAGCCCGAGTCCGACAATCCCCGTCGAGGCAAGGTATCCGCAGATGACCAGCCCGCGTTCCCGGATTCCCGGGGCCAGCGGCTGGATGATGTCCTTGACGACATAGGAGGCCCCCGCGTTGATGGTGCTGTCAAAGGTCGACATCGAGGCGGCAAAAATAGCCGCCACCACCAGACCCCGGAGGCCGGTCGGGAAGAACTCGCTCTGCAGGACCATGGGAAGTATCCTTTCCGGATCATCCTGCCCGATCCCGAGATGGATGGCAATGATTGAGAACCCCAGCACCATCGGCCAGCGAAAAGCGAACAGGACCGTCCAAAGCATGCCGATTTTCCGGCAGGAAGCCTCGTCCCGGGCAGCGTAAAAACGCTGCGCCATGTAGGCGGATCCGCCGCTTCCGCCTAGGCCCTCCAGGAGGCCTTTCCCGATCCAGAATACAAGGAAGAGCCAGAAAAGCTCGTAGGGGGCGAGTCCCGGGTCGTGGACTTGCGGCAGCACCGTGTTGAACGCCGCTCCCGGCCAAGAGGCGAGCAGGCTCCCGTCAACCAGCAGCCACGCCTGGACGGATACATAGACCGCCGCCGCCCCGATAAGGAAGGCCTGGAAGACGTCCGTCCAGACAACTCCGTACAATCCGCTCACCATCGTGTAGAGAAGGGCCACGAGGGCCATTGCCACCGCGCAGGTGGTCGCGTCGAAAGGCAGGAAAACGGCAAGGAACTTCCCCGCCGCCGCAAGGAAGAAGACCACCATGGCCACCGTGATGACAAGGTAGGTGAAGGCCGCCATGAATCTCGCCGCCTTCCCCTGCGCACCCGCACCGAAACGCAGGCGCATCCATTCAGCTGTCGTTACGACCTCACTACGCCGGTGCCATTTCCCCATGAAGGCCATGAAGACCGCTATCGGCAGGACAACCCCGCCGCGCATCTCGATAAAGAAACCATGCAGCCCATAGGTGTAAAGCAGCGTCAGGATCGTCATCGTGCCCGCGGCATCGAGGTTGCTCGACATCCCAGAGGCCCCGAGGGCCCACCAGGGCATGCTCCTCGCCCCCAGAAAGTAAGCCTCGCTCCCGGCCGCCGCCCGCTTTGCCAGAAAGACCGAAATGGTTACAAGACCCACCAGATATCCCGTAATGATGGAATAATCGAGTATCCCCATCGATCGATCCTACCACGTCGCGCAAGCCTCGGCCTGTTTCCCCGGCGAATCTCTCCCTTTACAAAGTCCTTTTTCGCCCTACCGTACGTGAAATACAGATATGGGTAATGACAAGAAACTCGAAGAAGTCCTCCTGATCACCTGGCATGGCATCCATGAGCTGGATATTTTTCCCGGCCTGCCCGACACCGGCGGCCAGAATATCTACGTCCAGAACATGGCCGAGATGATACATGACCAGTACGGGTGCCGGGTGACCATCCTCAACCGGGGCGGATTCACCCACCCCTACACCGAGCGCATGCGCGAGGGCTATTCCAAGGATCCCGAAAGGGAGCTTTATGTCCTCCATGTTGCCGATGACGTGCCCGCCTTTCTCCGCAAGGAATACCTCACCGGGGCCCTCATCGAGCAGGCCTCCGAGAACGTCCTCAAGCAGCTCCCCAAGGACTATTCCCCCGATCTCATCATTTCGCACTTCTGGGACGGCGGCCTCATGGCCCTCTTTCTCAAACGCACCTTCAAGGATACGCCCCACGTCTGGGTGCCCCACGAGCCCGTGGGGATGAAGATGTCGCCTCTTCCCGACACCCATCACGAGCGGCACAGCATCCCTTCCCGGGAACGCTACGAGCGCATGATTGTCAAGCAGTGCGAGGCAGTCGGGTCGACCTCGAAGCTTGTCCATGAAGACCTCCTCAACAGTTACGGCAGGGATATCCAGGACAGGATCATCGATGTCTTTCCGGGTGTGAACACCGAACGCTTCTGCCCCCTCGCCGAGGCCCTCGACGGCAGCCGCATCCGCCGCCACGCTGAATTCCTCAACCTGCCCGAGGAAATCTTCTGCAAACCCCATATCTGCGAATTCGGTCGCTCCGATTCCCTCAAGGACAAGGACAAGGCCGTCGAGGCCTTCGCCCTTGTCGCCCGCGAAATCGACCAGCTGGTCATGTTCCTGAATCTCGATGAGAAAATGGAACCGGCAATCGGTGAGCGCATCCGCAGGATCGTCGCCTCCGAAGGTATCGAGGACCGGGTCTTCATTCTCAGCCCGGAGCAACTGCCCCAGACCGGTAACGGGAGCGACATCATGCCCGACCTCATCAAGACGGCTCATCTGTTCATTACAATGTCCGTAATGGAAGGGTTTGGAATGGCTGCCTGCGAGGCCGCTGCCTGCCGCGTTCCAGTGGTTGGCACAGATCAGATTCCCGTTGTTACCGATATCATCGAGCCCGCCGGGGGAGGCCGTGTTGTCGCCGGAAGGGATGTCGAAGGCGCGGCAAAGGCGGTCATAGAGATCATCAGCAAGGAACAGAAGGACTACGACAGCGTCTGTGAAAAGGCCTACGGCTCTGTCATTCCACGCTACCGTTGGGACACCATCATCGACAATATGTTTAAACAGCTGGATAAACTCGGCCTCAACTGGGGCTGAACCCCTTGCCTTTGTCCTCCCTTCAGGCGTAGGCCAGGAATCCGCGGCCTTCCGCGCCCGGAAAGGAGGCCAGGTAACGGTTCATGACCAGTCCCAGAAGCCCGCTCCCTGACTGCGGGCTCCGTCCTGCCCCCTCTTTGCCCGATGGCCTTTCCGCAAACCGGAAGGTCTCCTGTACCGCGGCCGTCTTCTCCTTGCCCACCGGTTTCTCGCCGGTCCCCAGTTCTATCCGCAGGGCCCGATCCCGGTAGCCATCGATCCTCAGGGCCTCCCGGGCAAACGCGTCCGGCTCCAGTTGCTGGAAGGTATTCGGGGGCTCCGCCGGTTTCTTTCTCCCCGCCTTCCCGCTTTCCTGTCCAGGGCGCCCCCCGGTGGCCGGATTTTCCCCCGGAAGGATGCGGGCCCGCGTCATCAAAATGGGATCTCCTACCCGCCGGATGCTGTAGCCGTCCCGCATGGACGGAAGGATGGGCATGTGGTGCGGGATGTCAGAAGCCATGGTTTCTCATAGGTCTTACGGCTTCCCGGGTGCTTCCTACAGGAAAATTTCACGCTCTTTTTATTTTTCTCCCCCCGGGACACCTTCTCCGCTCTCAGCCGAAGGCAGGAAAAGTCGCATGAAGCGGGATTCACCGTTTTCGGGGGAAAGGACGGCCTCCGCGTTTCCGTGATCGGTAAACTCAAGGCTTTGAAGCACTTCGGAAAACGGCACTGTTTTCCAGTCCTGCAGGTCACTTGAGAGATGTACCTGGATCCGGTTCCGCGGAAGACCCGAAGGCAGGCGCATCCGCAGAAGCGGTCGACCTGCGGCGTCCATCTCCCCGCGCATCCGGCCTGCCTCAGGATTTTCAAGAAGGAAACGTTGTTCCCTTGTTTCAATTCTCCAGGCAGGGGGCGCCGCCGTCCCCTCAAAATAGCCCCTGGCCTTTTCCCATGCCCCGATACCGGCCCTGGAACCGGTTATCCGGCCCGCGAAATCATCCGCGGGGACATGGATGCCCCCATAGAGGCGGGACAGGCCGGCCTCGTCTGCAGCATCATAATAACGTGCCCAGGTCAGCCGCACCGTCTCGGATGGCCCCCTCTCAAAGTGGAGAAAGTTCCCCTGGTCGAAATCGTAGTGATGCGCTCCACCGGGGAAATAAGGGGATCCGGTAAAGGCTGAAAGGACCTCCGCGGCCGCCCGGCTGAAGGCACTGTGGCCGCTGACGTAGGCGGCAAAGGGCGGGGTTACGAAGCTGAATTGCTGATAGGGCATCCACCTTGAGGCCGTAATCCAGCCTACCCCGCCCACCTCAGTCTCCGGGTCCTCCGGTTCTCCCTGCCAGCACCAGAGGGCAATTTCACCGATATGCTCCCGCAAATCCTCATGGGGTCCCCCGGGAGCCGCACTCGCTTCCGTGATCACCTCCACCAATCCCGGTTCAAGCGGCAGACCTTCCGGGTGGTAGGACGGGCCTTCCGGGTCGCTGCTCTGGCCCAGGCCCCCCATGTAACGAATCAGCGTTACGGGACGGACATAATCGTGGTAACGCTTTGCTGCCCAGGCGGCAATGGCGGCGTCGTGGAGGGCCCCGTTGAGCGCGAAATAAAGATGAACATCCCAGGCAAGGTCATCGAGGAGCGAACCGTCTCCATACAGGCGCTTTTCCGGAATGGTCTCCGTGACGTGGTTTGCGAGGGTGTTCCAATGCCCCGGCGGGGTCTCCGAGTCCGGGCCATCGGCCCAGAATTCCGCGATAATGCGCGCGTAATCCGCAAGGTTGACGCGGTTCGGTGCGTACGGCTCGCCCGTGATCGGGTTTTTCGCGTAGCCGCTGCCATCGTTCGTCCCAAGGGTATTGTTGTAGTAGGCCCCCGGACTGACATCAATCGTTCCCGCGGTTTCCGGATCGAGAACGGAACTGTAGCGGATCACGGTCAGGGCCCCTTCCTTAAAGGCCGCATCCCCCGTCCCTCCGAGCTGGGGCGGAGGTCCCGGGTCGAGCGGGGGCCGTCCGTCGGCTGGCAGTTCGAGGGCGAAAGGCTGCACCTGGCGCCAGTTCAAACCGAGAAAATCCTGGGTCGCGGCCCCTACCGGGAGCCCGTTCTGGAGGACGAGGAAGTCAAAGGACAGGGGTTGCCAGCGATTCGGATCCACCACCTCGACCCCCGGAAGTTTGAAGATCAAGGGTTCGTTCACGGGTTCATAGCCGGTCACGTCGGCATAACCGTGGGCCTCGTTGGCCCCGTCCCGCCATCCGTAGGCAAGGACTTTGGCCGCAATCCGGTTTCCGATGGCGGCAGGGCTCCGGCCCGTCATTGTCCGGTTCTCCGGGTCATAGCCAAGTTCCTCCATCTTTGCGTCGAAATCAGCCTGACTGTAGGCGCGGGACGGTGATAACTGGTAGCGACTGCTCAGCACTCGGTAGGCCGCGTAGCTGATGGCCTCCCTGCGGGCCGCTTCAAGGTCCTCCCCGGTACCCGTTTCTTCCTGCAGGTAGGGGACCCGTTTCCCGCTCCGGTCATAGGCCACGTAGGCATCCCACATCGCCACTGAGCAATGGAAAAGGTTCCGGCTGTGCACCGTCGGATCGGGATAATCCACCCGGATCGCGTCCAGGTTCAGCTCGTTCCACTGGCGTGCCACCGAATGCCCGTTGGCCGGTGGGCGGTAATCCAGACGGACCGGGTCCGTCTGCGCCTCCCCGAGGGCGTTGGCCACCTTTACCGAATAGAGCCCGGCGTCAAAGGGGCGCATCGCTTCAACCACAAGTTGCGGTCCCGTCTCGCCCTCGAGGACAACCCCGTTGCGCAGCCACTGGTAAGACGGCTCGGGATTTGCCAGAACCTCCACCGCAAGAACCACCCGCTGGTCCCGTTCGGCCTCCCCGCCGGCCGGAGCGCTGATGATTTCAGGCGGCCGCTGCAAGTCTTCGTCAACCTCGGTCAGGGTGATCTTCCGGTTCAGTTCCAGCCCGGAAAGCTCAAGGGTCCCCCCCGCCGGCCACGACACGGTGAGGCGATGCAGGGGGCCTTCAAATTCACCGAATCCAAAATGTACTGTTCCCTCACTCTGGGCGAAGTACCCGTTCGCTGGAGTCAGTTCCCGCATCTGCACCGCCCCCCCGGGTTCCGTCTCCGCCTCGATCCGGGTTCCCACCGCATCGCGGTTGGAAACGGTTCCCCTGAAGTCGACCTGCAGCCAGGTCCCAGTCAACGGTGTGTCATTGCGGTAGAGTACCGGTTTGTAGTAACTGTTGGTGACAATGAAATCGAGGTCCCCGTCACGGTCAAAGTCGAGGACCGCGATTCCCTGACCGCGAGCCGTGTCCGCAATCCCGGCAGATGCCCCGACTTCCGTGAAGCGGCCCTCTCCGTCATTTATCCAGAGCAGGCTCCGTTCCGTGAAGGGATCGTCCGGTGGTCCCGGTTCGCCGGGCATGAAACCGTTCGTCTGGACAAGGTCGAGGTCACCGTCGTTGTCGGCGTCAAAAAAGGCGGCCCCCCAGGCCCAACCGCCGTTGCGTACCCCGGCTTCATCGGTCACGTCGGTAAAGCGGCGTCCACCGTCGTAGCGGTAAAGCCGGTTCCCATCAAGGCCGTCGGAAAACGTGCCGTCGATCGAGGTCACAAACCAGTCAAGGTCCCCGTCATTGTCGATATCCCCGACAGCTCCTCCCATGCCGTTCTGCTCCGTTCCCACCCGCGCCGATTCCGTCGCTTCCGTGAAGCGGCCGTTGCCGCGTCCCCAGAAAAACTCGCTGTTGCCAAAATCCGCGATATATCCGAGGTCCAGCCAGCCGTCCCCGTCAAAGTCGCTCAGGAAGGCGCTGAAACCGTGCTGTTCATTCGGGAGGCGGGTTCCCTCAATGACAAGGCCGGCCTCCCGGCTTGCATTCCGGAAGTGGCCGGGGGCCTCCGGGCCCCGGTTCACCATGAGGGCCGTGTGGTCGGTGGGATCCGCCCCCTCGAGGTCCACGCCCCATTCGGTGATGAAAAGGTCCAGCCAGCCGTCTCGGTTCACGTCCCCGGTGGCCACGCTCATTCCATGATGCAGGCCCTCCACCGGCAGGGCAAGGCCATGTTCGAGGGCCGCTTCCCGGAAGGTGCCGTCGCCGTTGTTCAGGAAATAGTAATGACGGTCCTCCAGCAACGAGCTCAGGAAGACATCCGGATCCCCGTCGTTGTCAAAATCCCCCCAGGCCGCGCTGTTTGCCCGCCTGGCGACTTCCAGTCCGGAACCGGGGAGGATGTCGGTGAAGGTGCCGTCCCTGTTGTTGCGGTACAGCGCCCCCGGGGCATTGAAACGGGTCAGGTGGATGTCCGGCCAGCCGTCCCCGTCCACATCGACCACGGCCACGCTCGAAACATAGAAGTCCGGGGTTGATCCGTTGAGCGGCAGGTCCGGAGGCAGTTCCCCATGCGAGATGTCCAGTCCTGCTTGCTCCGTCACGTCAGTGAAAACAGGAACGGCCGCAAGCGGGATGACAGCGGGAAAAACCGCGGCCAGGACAAAGGCTCCCCCCCCTTCTGGAAGCAACCGTTTCACAACGGAAAGCTGCGTGTCCCCGTCCCCCCAATCAAGGTAAAAGGCTCAGGGAAAAGGAGATGGCGCGCAATGGCAGGTCTAGTGGCGCAATTGGTACCGCTTTCATCATCATGTCCCGGTGAGCCCCGCCTCCGACAAGGGATCAGCACTTCTCCCTTGCGGACCCGCGGAAGTGATTCACCTTGTGGACTCATATGGAAACGATTGAGCAGATTGCCGAAGCACGGGAACGCCTCCTCGGGGAGCTGAGGAAGATCCTCATCGGACAGGAGGATATCCTCGACCTGATGCTCATCAGCCTTCTCGCACGGGGTCATTGTCTTCTCACCGGGGTTCCCGGCCTCGGGAAAACCCTCCTTGTCAAAACCCTCGCCCGCACCCTGTCCCTGGAATTCAACCGGATCCAGTTCACCCCGGACCTGATGCCGGCCGACATCTTTGGCACCGAGGTCGTTGAAGAGGATCCCGCGACCGGGAAACGGCACTTCCGTTTCGTCCCGGGTCCGGTATTCACCCATTTGCTCCTCGCTGACGAAATCAACCGTACCCCGCCCAAGACACAGGCCGCCCTCCTTGAGGCAATGGGGGAGGAACAGGTCACTGCTGCCGGCAAACGCATGGCCCTCGAGCCTCCCTTTTTTGTCCTCGCAACCCAGAACCCGATCGAGCAGGAAGGCACATATCCCCTTCCGGAAGCCCAACTGGACCGGTTCCTGATCAATCCGGTCATGGATTACCTCTCCCAGGCGGACGAGGTCCGGATGGTCACCGCCACCACCTCGCCGGTCTCCGATCCGCCCAAGGCCATCTTCAGCCGGAAAGAGATCCTTGACCTTCAGGATCTTGTCCTCCAGGTCCCGGCAGCCGAGGAAATCATTGCCCTCGCCGTCCACCTGGTGGCCGTGACGCGTCCGAAAAACCCCGATGCGCCCGCACTCGTGCGCGAAAAAATCAGTTGGGGCGCGGGGTCGCGGGCCTCTCAAGCTCTCGTTCTTGCGGGGAAGGCACGCGCCCTCCTGCACGGTCGGGCCCACCTTGCCCGGGAAGATATCCGCGCCCTTGCCTTGCCCGTATTGCGCCATCGCATTATCCCCAATTTCCACGCCGAGGCCGAAAACCTGGACAGCGACGCCATCATTTCAGAACTCACAAGCCAATTCTGCTGACGTGCCCGCCGACATTCATAAGGATTCCGACAAGCTCCTGGACCCCGCCTATCTGTCGTCCATTTCCAATTATGCCCTCATGGCTCGGGTGGCCGTGGAAGGCTACCTGTCCGGTCTCCATCGAAGTCGCTTTCAAGGCTTCGGCAGCGAGTTCCTCCAATACCGTGCCTACACCATGGGAGAAGATCCCCGTATGATTGACTGGAAGGTCTATGCCCGTCGGGAACGCCTCCAGACAAAAGTCTTCCAGGAAGAGACGAACATGACCTGCAATATCATTGTGGATGCCAGCGCGTCCATGGATTACGCCGGTTCCCGTGCCGCCTGCAGCAAGTTCGACTTTGCCCGCATGGTGGCTGCCGCCCTCGCCTACCTGGCCCTGCGGCAGGGGGACCAGGTAGGTCTCTACATCTTCAATTCCACCCTCGTCGATGCCGTCTCCCCGGGCCGACGCGGTAACCGCCAGGCCGCCGTTTTTCATTCCCTCAGCCGGGCCCGGCCGCGCGACCGGGGAAATCCCGAGGGCGTCATCGAATATGTGGGCCACCATCTCCGGGGCCGCGGCATGCTTGTCTTCATTTCCGACATGCTTGATGCGGAGACCAGCCTGCCCGGTCTCCTCGCCCGGATTCGTATCCGCCACCATGACACCCTCGCCCTGCAGACCCTCGACCCCGATGAACTCGCCTTTCCGGAAAGCGAGGCGGCCCGCTTTGTCGACCTTGAATCCGGCGAGGAATGCGTCACCTCGCCAAAAGCGGTCGCCGACGATTACAATCGCTCCATGACGGTCAGCCAGGAACGGCTTCGCCGGGCCTTCGCCGATTCGCGCATTGATCACCACGTTTTCTCCACCCGGAATTCCCTCGGTCATCTCCTCGCCGCCTACCTTCACCGACGCACCCAGTCGGGTTGACCGGCCTTCCGCGATGTTCCCCACGCCGCACCGAGAAACACCGTTGACATGCTGAGCTTCGCCCAACCCCTTTTTCTCCTCGCCCTTGCCGGCCTCGCGGTACCGGTGCTGATCCACCGTATCAGTCGCGCCCTCCCCATCGCCTGGCGCTTCCCATCCATTGCCCGTATCCGGAAAACGCCCCTCCCCCGGCAGGGCCGGCGCCGCATCTCCGACTGGCTTCTGATGCTCCTCCGGATCGCGCTCCTCGCCCTCCTGATTCTCGCTCTGGCCGGTCCCTCATGGACGCCTCCGGAGTCCTCGGCCACACCTTCCGCCTCTCCCCGCAGAGCCGCTCTTGTCCTTTTTGACGTCTCCTCCAGCATGGCCGGATGGGAAGCCGTTCCCGAAGGCCTCGGGATTATCGAATCCCTGAAGGAGACCCCAGCCACGGATTGGGGCTGGATCGCCTTCTCCGATACGGTCAAGGCGGAACGGCTTCCGCCTCTCTCCGGCAGCGATCCCGATCCACTCGACGATATCGCCGCCTGGTTACGGAAAAATCCTCCGGATTTCCTCGCGGGGAATCCCCGACCGGCCCTTGCACGGGCCGCCGAAATCCTCCAGTCCGTCCCCGGGTCGAAGTCCCTCCACATCATCTCGGACTTTCAGGCAACTGACTGGAGTAAGGGCCTGATGGAAATTCCCCGGCAAATGGATATCACTTTTCACCGCGTTGGCACCTCCCGGCGCAATCGCAATCTCGCACTTCAGTCCGTTGTCACGGTCCCCACCAGCGGTGAACGCCTCCGGATCCTCGGACGGATCATGAATTATGGTCAGCAAGCCCTTGAGAGCACCGTCCGCCTTGAGCTTGAATCAGACATTCTGGAGCAAAAGGCGCTTTTCGAACCCGGCACCCTGACCACCGTTGCCTTCGAGATCCCCGAGGCCTCCAGGCAGTCAAGGGCCACCTTGAGCCTTCCCGCGGGAACGGACCCCTACGACCGGGACAACCGCCTCAGCTTTAAAGCCGCTCCTCCCCCGCCGCTCGACATCCTTGCCATCAATCCGGGAGCCTCCTCGATGGACGGGGATGAGGAAACCTTCTTCCTTTCCCAGGCACTCGACACGACTTCACGCAATGAATGGATCCGCTATTCTGTTCTTCCCGTCGGCCTGGATCCGGTGAATCCGGAGTCGCTGGCCCGGACCGCGGCCGTGTTTGTCCCCGCTTCCACCTCCGGGGACGGGGTTCTTCCCTGGCGGGAACTTCACCGCTATGTCGAGGAAGGAGGCCTCCTCGCCGTGACCCTGGGCGAGGATGCCGTGCGGGCTCTGCGAAATCTCCGTTCCGCGGGTTTCCCGACCGGTGACTACCTCGGTCTTGCCGGCCGGGGCCGGGGCGAGCGCTTTTTCTTGGGACCGTTGCCCCTGGAATCGCCTCTCACCGATGTCTTCACCGGGCCCGCAAGACGGGATCTCTATCTCATGGGCATCCGTCAATTCGCGCGCCTGAGTCCGCCCGACAGGGCCCGGGTCCTGCTTCAATCCGAATCAGGGGATCCGCTTCTCATCACTATTCCTGTGGGGTCGGGCTACGTTGTTCTCTCCCTTTTCCCCTGGGACCGGAGAGCAAGCGATTTCCCTCTCCGTCCCTCTTTCCTGCCCATTGTCCGCGAAATTTTCGCCATGCACGGTTCCGTCTCCGAGTCCCTTCCCGGCAATCCGTCCCGGAAATCCACCGCTCCTCCGTCCGAATCGGTCATCGACACTGTCGAGACCAAAGGCCTTATCAGTCGCCTGCGCGGCGGGAGCACGGTTTCCCCGCCTCTCACCGCTTCCCTCACCCCCGAAGGGCGGGATACCAATGCTCTCGCCCTCGCACCATGGCTTCTTCTCCTCACCCTCTTTCTCTGGGTTACTGAATCCTTCCTCGCAGGCCGCCTGATTCGTCAATCCTCCCATCCCTCTTCCCGTTCCCGTGAATAAACACCTGCACGAGATCACGGCCTATTGCCAGCGCCTCAACCGTCGCCATCTTCTTCTCGCCGGCAGCCTCGGCCTTGCGAACTGGGCCCTTGTCTGGGCCCTCGTGGCTGCTTTCGACGCCTGGGTGGATCCCCTCCGCGAATCCACCTCCCTTCTCCTTCTGCTGCTCAGCCTGCCCGCCGTCGCCACGGCATGGATCTGGGCTTTCCGGCATTACCGGGGCCTTTTTCACCTCGATCTATCCCGGATGGCCCGCCGGATCGAAACGTTCCATCCACAGCTCAACGATGTCCTCGCTACGGCTGCCGACCTTGAGGAAAAGCGTCGGGCTGCCCCCAATCCGCTCGAGGCCCACGTCCTTGCATCCGCCGGATCCCAGTTGCGCGCCCTGGACTGGAAGATGCACACGACCCATTTCCTCGAGCGTGCTTCCACCGTCGTTCTCACCCTTGTTCTTGCCCTCCTCATGTTCGCCGGTGCCCTTGCCAGCATCCCCGCAAAAAAGGCCATCTTCGAGGTCGCCGATCTGGTCCACGGGACTTCCAGTGGCCTTCTTGTCGAGGAATTTCCCTCCGAGGTCCCTGTGGATTCCGACTTGACCGTCTCGACCCGTATTCTCCGCTGGGAAAAGACGGCCTTCATCGAATGGGAGGATTCCCGGGATTTCTATCGCGAACCGGTCGTTATCAACGCCGAGGGCAAGGGGCGCTTCACCTTTTACGACATGCAGGATTCCCTTCGTTTCCGGATTGTCACCCCCTCCCTGAGGACGGACTGGAAGGATATCGCGGTCTACGAACCGGCACGGATCGATCAGATCGAGATAGAAGTCATCCCTCCGGCCTACACCGGTCTTCCGGCTGAAAACCTCAGGGGCCTGACCGATCTTGAGGTGGTTGAGGGAGCCTCCATCACCTTTTCCCTCCAGTCACAGGTTGCTGATTCCATTACCCTCTCCCTCGGGGAGGAGGCAAAACCGCTCCCGTCGGCAGGCGATCAGACCCATGAAATCTCCTTCCCCGCAGAGGATTCGGCACCTTTTCAGTTTCGGCTCGAAGACGCCCGTGGGCGGCCTTCGGAAAGTCCGGTCCAGCAACTCGATGTCATCCCCGATCGTCCCCCTGTCGTTGAAATTCTCAAGCCGCTCGAAGACGCCACCCTCGCTCCCGATCAGGTCTTCACCCTCGAACTCTACGCCGCGGATGATTTCGGTCTTGCCGGCGGACGCCTCCATCTGGCCCTCTCCGGTATGGGGGAAAAGGTCATTTCCCTGCCCCTCGCGCAAGGCTCAGAGGACATGGATTCCTCGCCGGTCACCGAGACCGAGTTGCGCACCGGGGTTTCCCTCGAGGCCCTCGGTGCCTCCGACGGGGAATTCCTCGCCCTCCATGTCGAGGCCGAGGATAACCGACAACCCGAGCCCAACCTCACCCGCAGCGATTTGCTTTTCATCGAGATTCGAACCCCGGAACCCCCCGTCGAAATGGAAGGCATGCCCATGGAACAGGAGGAAATTGACTTTCGGGAGCTGATCGCGGAACAGAAGCGCCTCCTCCGGGAAACCCACCGCCTGACTTTCCTCCATTCAGATCAAAGGGACAGGCGCACCCCCGAACTGGTCGCTGCCCTCAGCAGCCTCGGCGTCGAGATCAATCGCCTCTATTCGGATCTGC
Source organism: Oceanipulchritudo sp. (assembly GCA_041685165.1). Taxonomy (GTDB): domain Bacteria; phylum Verrucomicrobiota; class Verrucomicrobiia; order Opitutales; family Oceanipulchritudinaceae; genus Oceanipulchritudo. Next base: position 44,469 of record JAWLGH010000006.1, read on the forward strand.
GCGAGGATCTTGAGTCGGGTGGGCGCAATGATCTGGCCTCCCTCTTTGAAGGTTCCCTGGATGCCAATGAAAAGGCTGTTTCCCGCCTCGATGCCGGCCTTCCAGGGGAATCTTTCATCCCCCAGTCCGAAAGCCTCAGTGCCCTCCTCAAACTGGAGAATGCCTTCCGTAACAATACCCGCTCGAAAGAACCCTCCGAGGGCTCCTCCGCCGGGGGAGAGGCTTCCTCGGAAGAGTCCTCCGGACAGGAGGAGGTGCAACAGGAATCAGCCACCGCGCAGCTTGCTGAAGCCAGATCAGCCATGGAAGATCTTGTCGCCGGCCAGAACCGCCTCAATTCGGAGTTTGAACGGGCCGCCCGGACCTCGTGGTCCGGACGGGAGGCCGGGGAGGCGGGGGAGACGCAGGCCGGACTCGCCCGCCAGGTGTCGGAACTCGATCGTCTCCTCCAGCGCATACCCGATGGCGGAGCCGTCCGGAACCCGCTCTCCGAGGCCCGGCGCCAGATGCAGTCCGCCGCCGACCGGGCCGGGCAGGCCGATGCGGAAGGGGCTCTGCGTCCCGGTCTGCGGGCACGGGAATCTCTCCGCTTTGCCGCTTCCGAGCTCGAATCTCTCCTCGCCGATGCCGCCGGACAGGAACTCGAAGCAGCCGCCCGGACCGCCGGTCGCCTCGCTCGTTCGCAGGCTGAAGCTGCACAGACCAGCAGCGATGCCGTGGACAGCTCCGCTTCCCCCGAGGAACTCGCCGCGATGGAAGAGGAACAGCGTCGCCTCCAGGATCAGTATGAAACCTTTCTCGAGGCCCTTGCCAGGCGCGCCGATGAAATGGCCTCCGCCTCCCCGGAAGTGACCGAAGCGCTCAGGGACGCCGCCGATACCGCCCTCCAGGGAACTACTTCCCGGAGCATGGAACGCGCCGCCAATGCCCTTCTCTACGGGCAACCCGCCATGGCCCAACCCCTCCAGGACAGGGCCAGCGACGATCTTGAGGCCCTCGCAGGCGAACTCGGACAGGCTCGCAGCCGCATTGCCGGGAATCCCCTCAACCGGGCCCGGTCCCTTGGTCGCGAGCTCGGTAACACCCTTGAGGAACTCGCCGGTTATGCCCGTGAACCCGAAGCCGCTCCTCCAGAGCGGCTCCCCGAAATACGTTCCCAATGGTCAAGCCGGATGGAGGAACTGCAGCAGATTTCCGGAGATCCCCGCTTCGGAAGCCTTTCCGGGCAACTCGGCCGCGGGGACGGGGAATCGTGGGAGGGAGAACTTGCCGGAACCCGTGAACGCCTCCAGCAGGGGGCACGCCTGCTTCAGGATTTCCTGTTTGATGAAGCTTCCGTCTCCGAACTCCGGATCAATCGCGAGGCGGCTCCTCCGCCAGACAAGTACCGGCAAATGGTGGAAGCCTATTTCCGCCGCCTTGCCAACGAGCCCGCTGAGAACGAATGAACCTGCCTTCCCTTCCCTTCAATCCCTGGCTCCTGGTCCTCATCGCCCTTCTCGCCATCGTGGTGATGACCTCCCTCCTCCGTGCCGGAGCACCGTTTCTGCCACGCCGGGTCCGCCTCGCGCTGGGAATCCTCCGCCTCCTTGGCCTCGCCGCCCTCATCGTCGCCGTTCTCGATCCGTTCCGCGAGGTCACCCGTCCCGATCCCTCCGCCTACCGGATCGAGGTCCTCCTCGATGCCTCCCGCTCCATGGAAACACCGGATTTGAGAGGGGAAAATTCCCGTCTCGAATGGGCCTCCCAGTGGCTTCTCCCCGAATCCGGGCCGCCTTCATGGAAGCCCCTCGCCGAGCCCGGTACGGCTTTCCGGGTTTCCCTCTTCAGTTCCGAACGCGTTCCATGGAACCAGCAGCCGCTGCGCCGGGCACGTCCAGGCGAAACCGCAATCGGGGACGCTTTGCAGGATCTTCTCGGTTCCGATCCCGGAGCTGCCAACCGTCTTGGCGGGGTCCTCCTCCTGAGCGATGGCGCCAACCTCACGGGCATCCCCTCCTCCAAGGCAGCCCGGGAGTTTGCCAGGGAAGGGATCCCCGTCAGTGTTATCGGTATCGGTCAGTCCGGGGAGGCGGGCGATGTCTCCCTTCGCTTCACCCGCGAATCCCATGCCTTCCAACGCGGCGAGGAGGCCGAATTTGCCCTTGAAGTCGAAAACACCTTTGCCGGACCACGCCGCGGATCCCTCGCCGTCTATCGCGATGAACGCCTCATTGAGCGCCGGGCAATCCGCCTGGAAGCCGGCAGTAAGCGTACCGAAGCATTCTCCTTCATGCCTGAAGTATCCCGTGTGGAAACCCTCCGGGCCGTCTTTGAGCCGGATTTCAAGGGAGGGAATCCCGCGACCCACCTCGACTTCTCCATCGCCAATATTGAACAGGATGATTCCTTCCGGATCCTCCTCATGGCCGACCGCGGTGGCTGGCTCGCACGTATCCTCCGTATCCTGGCCCGTGAAAACGATTCCCTCCGGATGGATAGCCTGATCCGCATCGACGAGGAACGAATTGTCGCAATCAGTGAAAGGGAAGAAGAAGCTGTCAGCTCGGGACCGCTTTCCTCAAGGAGGGAAACGCTTTCCAGGATACCCGCAGAGCCCGCCTTCTACCGCTTCTACGATGCCATTCTCATCGACGACGCCATGGCCCTTGAAAAGGCTGCCTCCCTCGCCCCCGTCTTTGAGGAGTTTGCCGGCAACAAGGGGGGCGGACTCCTCCTCCTCCAATCCGAAATATCCTCCGCGGAGGAGTTCCGCTTACCCGAGGCCCTGCGCAGCCTGTTTCCGGCAAGGGCTTTCCAGCCCGTCCGCCTCAAACGCGATGCTCCCCTGGCCTTTGAGCCCGAACCGCTATTCGGAAACGACATCGGGGGATTGCTTTTTAATTCCCCCGTTCCTGTCCTGCCCGGGAACGCCCGCCTCGACATTCCCGTCGAGCTAAGCCGGGCCGCCCAGGTTCCGGTCCGCCTCCGCGAAGACCGCTCCCCCGTCCTCGTCACCCATGCCTACGGGGCGGGTCGGACCGCATGGCTCGCAACCAGCGACATCTGGCGCTGGCGCTTCGGGGATGAGCGGGCCCGCGAATCCTTCAATGCCTTCTGGGATTCCCTTATCGCATGGCTTGCCGTCGGCGGGAAAGAGCGCATCAGGACCCCCCTCAACGCCCGTGTGGTGCCCGTCGATGCTCCCACCCCGATCGATGTCGAGGTTCTCGGACGGGACTTCACTCCCCGCATGGATGCCACGGTCACCGCCTTCCTCACGGACGCCGAGGGCTCCGTCAGTGAGCGCCAGCTCATGCCTTCCGTGGATGATCCCGGGCGCTACTCCGGTTCCATCCAGCCGGGCCGGCCAGGGCCCTGGCAAATCGAATACAAGGTTCTTTTTCCCGATGGCGAAGAACTCACCAAACCGGTGTGGTTTGCTGTCGCCTCGACCAGTCCGGAGACCCGCCAGACCGCTTTTGATGAAAAATCGCTCCGCGACATTGCCCGGATAACGGGCGGTCTCTACAGTTCCCATGAAGAGGCCTCGCGTATGGGGAAGCTCCCTGTTTCCGCCTCGATTCCCACCATCGAGGACCGCCACCACTGGTCGCGGTCCTGGCCTTTCCTTCTCACCGCACTCCTCTTTTTTCTCCTCGAATGGTGGCTTCGCCGCCGCCACGGTCTGCGCTGATTTATCCCATGAACACCTTCCTCAAAACCAGCCGTTTCCTCACCACCCTCACCGCTTTCCTCCTTCTTCCCGCGGCCCTCCTCCCGGTTGGGGGTCTGGCTGCTCAAACCGCCGCTGAGACGGTCCAGCAGGCCCTCGAGGACCTGCGTTCCGACAATCCCGAAACCCGGCGCGGGGGCGTCATGCTCATCGCGAAATATCCCGGTCAGGAGGAGACCATGAAAGCCCTCCTCAAGGCTCTTGAGGACCCCGAGCCCGCCGTGCGCCGGGCTGCCGTGGTCTCGCTCTCAGAGAATGCCCCCCGGATCCAGCCCGCGCAGGCCCGTATTCTTCTCCGCTCCCTCGAGGATCCGGATCCTGAGGTCCGTCTCGGCACCGCCGCCTGGTTGCCTCAGCTGACGCTTCTTGCCCTCAGGAACTCCGGGAACAGGAATCCCCCCATCACTGACGGGCTCCGCAAGGCCATTGAAGAGCCCCTCCTCGCCGCCCTTTCCGATTCCCAGTCGCTCGTCCGTCTCAAGGCGGTCGAATCCCTCCGCTACCTCCGCTGGCGCCTGCCCACCGATCCCCTCCTCGACCTCATGCAGGATCCTGATCCGGAAATCCGGCTCCAGGCCTACCCGGTCCTCTCATCCGTCCTCACAGCCGGGGAGTTTGCCGCCGGGGCCCTTGAATCCGGACCTGATCCAGACCACCGCGTCCGCCTAGCCCTGGCGGAAACCCTTGCCACCCAGCCGGCACCGGAGACCCGTCCGCTCCTTCAGGAACTCGCTGGAGATGCCCGCAGCGAGGTGCGCTGGCGGGCCCAGGCAGGTCTTTTCCTCCTTTCCCCGGAGAATGGCCTTCCCGATGAACTCCACTCAGCCCTTATGGAGAAGGAGATCGATCGCGGGCTCCTGTTCCGTCTTTTCAATGCCATCCGCTCCCTCCCGGCCGAAAGCGGTCGCGTCCTGGCCGCCTCCCTTCTCGAGGCCGATAACGCCTCCACCCGCGCCCGGGCCGCGACAATCTGGCTCCGCACTTTCAGTGAGCCTCCTCCTTCCGAGGGCCTCCTCGATCTCCTTGCTGATGACGCTCCAGAGGTACGGCAACAAGCCCTTCATTTTGCGGCCACCCGCCCGGCCCTGGTCGCTCCCGCAACCCTTTTTGCCCTGCCCGAAAATCCCTTCATGGATGTCCGCCTGAAAGCGCTCGACCTCGCAGGCTCCCTCCCCGGGGAGGATCAGGCCCGACTTGCCCTTCAACTCCTCCTTGATACGGAACCGGATGTCCGCAAAGCCGCCCTTGAACGTATTGCCCATCTTCAGCCCGCCGGATGGCCCGGTCTTCTGCGGGCCTCCCTCCGGGATCCAAGTTCCCGGATCCAGCGGGCCGCCGCCGCCGAACTGCTCGAGAATCTCGGCGATGAGGGTCGCCGGATTGCCGGGGATTTTGCCCGGGACCATCCCGACCAGCCCATCGCCTCCTGGATTCGCGAGCGCCTCCGCTCTGCACCCTGAACCGGATACCTTTCACCTGAACACGTTTTTCAAGGTTTCGCCATGACCCAACCGCTTCCCTTATTCCCTCTGCTTTGCCTTTTCCTTCTTTCCTCCCCCCTTCTGACCGGCCAGGCTCCGGACACCCTTGCCCCGGATGATGAACTCCGCGTGGTCCAGCTTGTCGAGGGCGATCCCCTTCAGCGGAACCATCCCGCCGGCCTGCCCTCCCTCCTTTCCGAAATCGCCCGCTCAACCCCTTTCGCCTTTTCCCCCGATCCGGTTTTCATCCAGTCGTTCGCCGATCCACGCCTCTTCGAATCCCCGGTAGCCTATGTCAACTTTGCCGACCGCTCCGACTGGGAGCTCTCGGCCGCCGAGCTTGAGGCCCTCCGCACGTACCTCAACAGCGGAGGGTTTCTCTTCATCGACGCCGGAATCAACAGCGAGTTTCTCCGCGAGGACGCCCGCCTCGGCCAGCGGCACAGCTTTGCCGACTGGGAAGTGACCCCCGTCATCGCCGAGCAGATGGAAGCCGTCCTCCCCGGTCGCACCTTCGAGGCCCTTCCACGCTCCCATCCGATATTCCAGGGTTTCTACAACCGCCTCCCCGATCCGGAATCCCTCCCCGAGGCCATCCGTGATTATGTCGTCAACGAGAAATGGCCCCGCGGATCCTATTCCGCCATGGCCCTCCATACCGAGAGCGGCCGTATTGCTGTACTCGCTACACCCATAATCGCCCTCGGGTGGGGCCGGGACCGCTTCGGGCGCTGGTCCTCGCCCATTTCCTTCCGCGTCCGCGAGTCTGCCGAGGGAATGGACGAGCGCCTCCGTGCTGCAGCCTCCTCAGGCCCGAGTTTCGAGTCCCGACGGGAGGACGGATCCCGCGACATCATTTACACCCAGCCCCCCCACGTCCCGGCATGGGTCCAGGAACCCGATGGTCGCTGGCGCGTCTTCCGCTATTACCACGGACCCGAAATCTCCGAGTTCGCCCATCAGTTCTACACCCGTCTGGGCGTCAATATCTTCGTCTACCTCCTCGCCGAGGGCGCCTGAAGGCTCGCCGGGTACGAAAGGGATCCGGCGCAGCCGGCGATTTCGATTTCAAGAAAGAGGCTCAGGCGGTGTTCTTCCTGACGCGTTCCCGCACGTCCTTCCCGAATTCGGAAATCAGTTCGAGGACAAAGGATTCGAGAGTGCGTTCCTCGTCATGGAAGAGCTCCGTCATGTCCATCGCGAAGGTGACCCGCTCGCAGGCGTCAACGGCATGCGACTGGAAAAAGGTCGCGTTGGCCAGCCGTCGGCCTTCCGTTGCGAGGTCGTAGCGCTTCCCGCCGGTGATCTGCGAATCAAATACACCCAGGAGGGCCGCGGCCAGGTTCGGATGCCCGTCAACGGGAAGCGCGACTTTGAGCACGTCGGGAAGCCAGTCAAGGTCACGCCAGACTTCGCACCCGAGCACGCGGCCGGGTCGCGAGGCCAGGGGCAGGCCCCGCACCGCCTCAAGGCAGCGGGCCAGGACCGCAATGTGGGTGTCGTGCTTGTCCGCGGGATTGTGAAGGTAGAGGACCTCCGGACGGGTTGCCTCAAGGAGCTCCTTCAGGTCCTCGACAGGATCCGTGTTGCCGGGGTCCTTGATTTCCCTGCTCGGATAGCCCAGCTGGGCGACAAACTGGTAGTCGCCCACGCGGGCCGCCGTCCGCTGCTCTTCCAGCCGGATGGCCTTCATCCGGTCATCGTCAAAGGCGGCATAGCGACCGTCCCGCGGGCTTCCGGCCCCGTCCGTCGCAATGACCGCGGCAAATCCTTTTCCCGTTTCCTGGAAGCACTCGAGGATCCCGTGATAGGCGAATATCTCGATGTCGTCCTGATGGGCCCCGATGGCAAGGTGCGTCGTTCCCTCAAGGGCCGCTTCAGGGTCCTGCCCGGAGGGAATACAGAAGTCACTTTCGGCTTTCTTCAATTTCATCGTTCTTCAGCTTCCTTTGATATCGGTGTCCGGGACGAGGCCCGCCGCGGCGATCGCCTGCCCATGCCGTCGCTCGCGTTCAGTCGGTTGGAGGAACTCCAGGCTTTCCGCGCAGGCCGGGTCCGCCGAGGCAAGGGTTTCCCTCGCCCCTTCACGGAGGAGGTCGCCCCCGACACCGCTGAGCACGCGGCCGAGAAGCAGGAGGTTGTCGAATGCATAGTAGTCCTTGTAGTGAAGTATTGAATACCCAAGAAAGGTGCCGATTGTCCGGAAAATCCCGAGGGCCTCGCCGTCCCCCTCCTCGGCCGCGGCCTGGACGGCCTTCAACTGCTCCGCCGCGGGAAGGGACCCATCAACCTTCAGCCCGGTGTAGGGCAAGAGCCGGACCACCGCCTGCTGGGAAAAATACTGGGCCCCGCAGCCGCGGTCTCCCGACCATTCGTCAACCGGGGCCTCGGGGGAATAGTCCACCGGCGCAAAGGCCAGCTCATTGAGCCACGGCTGCAGCGATCCCCGCGTGTCCACGTAGCCCACCGCCATGCTCGTTCCCATCGCAATCCCAAGGACTCCCGTTAGCCCGCGGGTTTGTGCCGCGCTCAGGGCCGTGGCGTCACCGTCGTTGACCACATGCACCGGCACACCCCCGAAATACTCGCTCAGGCGATGGAAAAGGGGCTGGATCCGCTGTCGGAAATCCTTCTCGCCCACGCCCCGGTAGAGGGATCCCACCCGCGGTTCGCTGTCGATGTAGATCCCCGCGGCACTGCCGCCAATGGCGTCCAGGCGGGGAAGTTTCGAGGCGGCCCGCTTGATCGAATCGACAATCCCTTCCCAATGGTAATCCGGATCGGATTCAAAATAGGGGCTCCATTCCACTTCCTCGCTGAAAAGGACCTCCCCGTCCATTACCGCGGCGCTCTTGCGGTCGCTCCCCCCAAGGTCAAAACCGACCCGGCATCCTTTGGTGCCGCCTCCGATCAGGCTCCCGGAAGCCGCCTCCCCCGGCTCCTCAATCCGTTCCCTGTGGGCGAATTCCAGGGGATGGCCAAAGACAGACTCCCCGATCAGCCGCGAGTCAAATTGCCGCGGCCCCTCATCGTAGTCGCGCCTGATCCGCTCCAGATAAGGATGCGGGGCATCTGTCTCAAGCGCGGAACCGCCCTTCTGCCAGAGGAGAAACTTGATATGCCGGGCAAAATGCAGGTAAGCCGCTTCCGGGTCGCTCTCATTGATCCGCAGGACATCCGTGAAGCTTGTTCCGTCAGGGCGGGTCAACCGCGTCCGGACCTTCCTCAGGCTTTCCCCGCCGGCTGCTCCCAGATGGCGGCGCTTCCATTCCCATGCCGGTGCAAAGGCCGGCCCGATTATCGTTTCCTTCATTCCCTCGTTCCTGTTTCAGGTTTCCGTCTTCTTCTGGTGCTCTCCGGATTCAGATTCCCGCCATCGGCGAAAGCATTCCATGGCCTCGTATTCGGCCATTCCAAGCTCGTCATAAAGCCGGGCCGTCTGCCGGTTTAGCTGTTCGATCATTTCCCAGAGGTCGGCTTCGCGCGACTTGCTCACCGGTCCGCCGCCCTGCTGGGTGCGCTGACGATAGATCGCCGTCAGCTTCAGCTGCAGTTCGTCCGGGCTCAGGGGAACCGCCATATCGATCAGGTCGATGTCCCACTCGCCTCCGTCATCCCGGTAGAGCCAGCAACGACAGTCGGCAAACCAGGTCGCGTCCGAAACGCGCTCAAGGGCCGTCCGCGCCACCTGGAACCCGGTTCCCGCGACACTTGCCGGGTCCGCCTTCAACCCGTTCAGATAGACCTGGTGCGGCTTGATCTCCTCCAGCAGGCCGGCAAGCAGTTCATAGTCCTCCTCCCGGGGGAGAAACTGCCGGTAGCGGCCCTTCGCGTAAAAGGGAAGACGCAGGAAATGCAGCTTATCCGGCTCGAGCCCGAGACCCCTTGCCGAAAGGCGCGCCTCTCCCTCCCGAAGCAGGCCCTTGACCCGGCGCAAAGGGTCTGAATCACTGTCCTCGGGCTTCTTTTTCCTCAGTTCCCCGGAAAGGAGGCCCACGCCGTCGGCCTGGATGCCGAAGGAGGCATGGTCCATCTCCTTGAAGGCCTGCAGAAGGCCGAGAAAGGAAACCACTTCGTCATCGGGCACGGAAAGGTCACCCGAGGTCAGGCAGGCCACATGGACGTCGTGACCGTTCTGAAGAAGCCGGTTGAGGGTGCCCCCCATGGCATTGACCTCCTCCCCCGGTTCGGCGGCGAGGACCAGGACCCGCTTGCGCGCCGGCTCAGCCCGTTCCGGACGGTGCGTGTCGTCGGCTCCCGGCTTGCCGCCCGGCCAGCCTGTAATGGTTCGCTGGATACGGTTAAAGACCTTGATGTTCAGGTCGTAGGCCGGGCCCCGGCTCGTCAGGAGGTCCGCAAGCCCGTTCTCGCTGTAGTCCTTTTCCACCAGCTTCAGGACCGGTTTGCCCGTTGTCCGGGACAGGTTTGTCACCGCCTTGTATTCAATTGTGTCGTTCCAGTCGACAAAGCGTATCCGCCAGGGTTCCCGCTCGCGCATCAGCCCGGAGGCGGCCGCCTCGTCCACCACGATGACCGCGTTGGGATGATTCTGCAGGAAGCTTGCCGAGACCTGGGCCGTCGGGGCTTCCTCGACAGCCTTGGCGATCACCCTCGATTTGCCCTCGCCCCAGGCCATGAGGATGATTTCCCGGGCTTCAAGGATGGTCCCCACCCCCATCGTGATCGCATAGCGCGGGACGTTCGCCTCCCCGAGGAAATCCCGTGCCGCATCCTGCCGCGTAAGGGCGTCAAGGGTGATCAGCCGCGTGCGGCTGTCTTCCGTCGACCCCGGTTCATTGAACCCGATGTGGCCGGTCCGGCCGATCCCCAGCAACTGGAGGTCAATGCCTCCGGCGGCCGCGATCGCCTCCTCGTACTCGCGGCAGTGGAGATGCACCTTTTCCCGTTCCGTCTCTCCATCCGGGATGTGTATCGAATCCGCCGGAATGTCGATGTGGTCGAAAAGCTGTTCGCGCATGAACCGGTGGTAGGATTCCCGGTGGGCCCTCGATATCGGATAGTACTCATCGAGGTTAAAGGTCACCACGTTCGCAAAGCTGAGGCCCTCCTCACGGTGCAGGCGGATCAGTTCCCGGTACACCCGTACCGGCGTTGATCCAGTCGCCAGTCCCAGAACCGCCTTCCGGTTTTCTCCGGCCCGGGCCTCGATCAGTTCCGCTATCCGCCGGGCCACCCGGAGGCTTGCCGCTTCGCGGTCGGGATGCAGCGAAACCGGGATGTTCTCAAGGTGATTCGCCTCCGCATCGATCTTCTTTCCGTTATTCATGGGCCTCTCTTTTATCAAAAGGATTCTCTTACCCTATCAGGCAATTATGTTATTAAATTATTTTTCTTAACTTTAGTGACTGCATTGGCAATAGAAAACCACCCGCTTTTTTAACCATTGTCAGGAATGTCTCTCCACGAAAGCCCCTATCCGTCCGATAACCTCAGGTCCCTCATCCTCAAGAAGGTAATGTCCGGCATCCGTAAAGGTATGGACCTCGGCCTCCGGAAGCCGGCGCTGCCATTGAGCGAGAATTCCCTCGTGAAAGCACCAGTCACGCATTCCCCAGAGAATCTGGACCGGCTTCCCACGCCAGCAACGGAGGCTGTCCCCGATCGACTCGAGAAGCTTCCAGCTCCGGTGCCGCCGCCGCATCGGGATGTCCTTCACAAAGGCGGCCACTGCCACCCGGTCCGACCAGTTGGCATAAGGAAAGCGATAGCCTTCCCTCACGGCCTCCGGGAGGGGTTCCCGGGTTGTCATCACCGTGGCGGCCTCCACAAAGGCGTTTGCCCCGCGCACCATCAGGGTTCCGACAAGGGGCCAGCGGCAGGCGGCAATGCGCAGCGGTATCGTCGGGAAGGGAAAGGCCGCCGTGTTCAGGACGGTGATGCTCCGCACCAGTTCGAGCCGCTCCCGCGCCATCCCGAACCCGATGGCCCCGCCCCAGTCATGGACGACAAGGTGAAAAGGCCCGGTTTCCAGCGAGTCGAGCCATTCGAGCCCCCGCCGGATATGGCCTGCGAGGGTGTAGTCCGCCGGTGAAGGTTTCTCCGAAAGCCCGCATCCGAGATGATCGAGGGCCAGGCAGCGGTGCTTCCCGCGGAGGGCGAGAATGAGATCGCGGTAAAAAAAGGACCAGGTCGGATTCCCGTGCAGCATCACCACCGGGACATCCTCCCCCGTGTCGACATAATGGAGCCGTCCCTCCGTTCCCCCGAAGGTCTTCCCTTCAAAGGGATAGAGGACGCGCAACCATGGGGGCAAGGCTTCCATTTCAGCCCTCGACCCCGAGCATGACCGAACTCAATCCACTTCCGATTCCCAGCAGGGCGGCCCTCGCCCGAGGTGGAATCCTCCCTGCCTCCAGTGCCTTGTGAAAGGTGAAGGGCAGGGAAACCGATCCCACGTTGCCCATGTACTCAAAGGTCGTGTAATCGCGCTTCCGGTCCAATCCCAGAGCCTCAAAGAGCCGTCGCTGGTGCGTCCTCCCAACCTGGTGGCAGATAAAACAATCGGGGGTTCCCTCCGCCCAGTCCAACTCCCTGGCGAAGGCGGCCCAGGTCTTTCCGGCAAGAGCGATTCCCGCCTCAAGCAGGGCCTCCGCCTCCGTCAGCATCTCGAGCCCGTCCATGCCGGTTGCGTCACCCTGGCAGAGCTCATTCGCCGAGGAATCCGTTGCCGCGGTCCCGCCGATGAGCCGCGGGCGGTGTTCCTCGAGGAGGTCCTCCCGCGTCAGGAGCATGGCCGCCGCCCCGGCCCCGATGGTCAGGTTCGCGAAATAGGGTTTCACGCCCTTGCGGGTCAGGTCCTTCTCGAGGAGGCTGCTGATCGTGTGCTCGAGAAGGGGCCTGCCGTTTTCCCCCGAGACGAGCAGGGCGTGCCGGATCTGTCCGCTCTCAATCAGGCTTCCCGCAAGGACCATGGCATTCACAAAGCCGAGACAGGCGTTTGAAATGTCGAGGATCTGGCAGCTCTCCGGCATCTCCAGGAGGCCATGGACATAGGCCGCCGTCGCCGGTTCGAGACGGTCCCGGCAGACCCCGCAGTGAATGAGAAGGTCGATATCCTTCCGGTCTACCCCGCAACCCTGAAGCAACTCCGCCCCCGCCTGGGCACTTCCCTGCGAGGGAAGGAATCCAGGTTTCCAGAAATGGCGGCGCTCAATGCCGGTCATCAGTTCAAGGCGTCCTTCCGGCAGGCCCAGACGACGGTAGAGCGCTTCGAGCCGGCTCTCAATTTCCGCCGAGGTCAGGGCCATCGGCGGGATCACCGCCGCAGTCGCGTTGATCCGGACACGCTCGAATTTCATTCCGCGTCCGGTCCTTTCGCCGGTCCTGTCCGCGTTGCCGCCTCGACAACGGACTCATCAAAGTAATTCCAGTCCATTCCCGCATTGACGACAATCCCCTGCCCGTTGATCCCCGAGCTTCTCGGGCTCAGGAGGAAAACCACCGTGTCGGCCACTTCCCGGGTCGTCACCGCCTCTTTGCGGAAGGTCAGTTTTTCGGCGTAGAGATAGTTGTCCAGATACCCCGGGATGCCGGCCGAGGACTTGGTCCGCAGGGGGCCGGCATTGACCGAGTTGAAGCGGACCGCACTGTCCGCGCTGAAGGATTTGGCAAGGAAACGGACGCAGCCTTCAAGCGCACTCTTGATCGGGGACATGTAACCGTAACTGGCCGCGGTTACATAGGAGGAAATGCCAATCGTGACCACCGATCCCCCGGGGGAGAGGACAGGTTTCAGGCTGCGGGCAAGTTCCACCAGCGAAAAGGCGCTGATCTGGGTCGCTTGCAGGAAATCCTTCCGGGCCGTTTCATGGAAGGGCAACGGACCATCGCTGAAATTGGCAAAGGCGATCGAATGCACGAATCCGTCTATCTGTCCGTGGGTCGCCCCCACCCGTTCCCCGAGGTCTGCCACCTCCGATTCCTCCTCCACATCGCAACACAGCCAGGGACGATCCCCCAGGAGACGGCTCAACTCCGCGGCACGCTTTTCGTTGCGCACCGTGTAGATGACCTCCGCCCCGGCGGCCTCAAGGGCCTGTCCAATCGCCCAGGCCACACTTCTCCGGTTGCCCAGCCCGCAGACAAGAAACTGCTTTTTCCCTAGTTTGAGAAAGTCCATCAGCTCCTCATTTGGGAGGTTCCCCGTCCAGCAAGGCAAGGGCGAATTCAACCGTCAGGGCCGCCTTTCCGTTCACGAGGACCCGCCCCCGCATGAAATGAAACCGGCTCAGGGTCTCCTTGAAGGTGGCCTCGATCCGGATCGTCTCGCCCGGACGCACCATCTGTTTGAACTTCGCCTCCACGATCCGGGCCAGGACCGGCGTCCTGTCCTGTCCATCAACCCCCTCTCCTCCAAAATGCTTCATCATGTAGACCGCCGCGGTCTGGAAGACGGCCTCACAGAGCAGAACCCCCGGCATGAGTGGATTGCCCGGGTAATGACCTTCAAAATGCGGCTCTTCAGACCGGATTTCCCGCTCCGCCACCGCTCCCCTGTCCGACACCTCGAGGATCCGGTCGATGAAAAGAAAGGGTGGCCGGTGCGGGATCGTCTTTAAAACATCTTCCATAATTCTGTGTCCTTCAGGAGGTTAGAGGGCAATTACCGGCTTCTCGCTCTCCGCGAGAAATTTGTCAACTTTGTTGGACACAATGACCCCGTAATTCATGGTCCCCAGCCAGCCAGACATGATGATCCCGACGCTGCCTGCATGGTAGAGACCGGCCAGTTCTTCGGGCAGGCGCTGGGAAATCTTCAGACCCTCGAATTTGGTCCCGAAAGAGGTTCCCCCCATGTGCCGGGTATAGTAGTTGACCGTACGCGGGGTCGCCGCCTCCACATGATCCAGCTTTTCCCGGATTCCCGGGACCAGTTTTTCCAGCGAGGTGAGGGCACTTTCAACCAGCCAGGCTTTCTCCGCCTTGTAGGCCTCATCGGAGAGGTTCTCCCAGTCCTTCCAGCGGGCGTTTATGGAGGCCACCACCGCATAACGGGGGACGCGCGTATGGGGACGGGTGTCCGGGTAATAGACCGAGAAGGTCTTGCTGCTGGTCCGCATCGAGGTCAGTTCATCCGTGGAAAAATCCTCCGCCTCGGAGGTGAAGACCAGATCCCCGATGTGGGGGAGGGTTTCCCCTTTACGGATTCCCATATAGACCTGGCAGGAACTGGTGTTCACCCGTACCGCCCGGGTCTCCCTCACAAAATCCGGATCGAAATGCCTTTCCCCAACCAGGTTCTGGATCGTGTTCTTGACATTGGCATTGGAGACCACTGCCCGGCACCGGATCGTCCTGGGTGCAAGGCTTTCGCCGCTGTTCTGGCTCCGGGCAACCACCCCGGAGACACGCCGCGGGCCGTCCTCGCCGGGTTCGGTCAGGATCTCGCTCACCAGCGCGCACTTGCGCAACTCAACCCCGTTCTTCTTCAACTCCGCCGTCATCTGGCGGATAAGGGTGTCCGTCCCCCCTTTGTAGATGAAGACGCCCCGGTTCATGAAATTTGAAAAAACGATCCCGTAGGTGATCGCCGGATCCTCCAGCCCGGAACCGTTGGCATAGGCGATCGGTTCCATCAGGAGCCGGTGCACGTCGTTGCGTCCCGGGAAAAACTCCTCGAAAAGCTCCCCCGTCGTCTGCCGGTCATCGTCATAGAAGTTCATTTCCCCCAGTCGCTCGAAAAAGGCCTCCACACGCGACCGCTCAACCCCGAATTCGTCCGTGAAAATGCGGATGAAATCCGCCTTGTCGAAGGTCGTGCGGAGGTTCATCTGCGGATTGATGAACCGGACGTCCTCCAGTTGCTCGATCGAGTCCGCAATCTCCCGGGTCCAGTATTTCCGGCAGGACTTGATCATGCCGTAGGGAAAGCCGTGCAGGGAAATGTCAAAGGTATGTCCGCCGGGACGCTTGAACCAGGTCGCCAGTCCCCCGAATTGATAATGATGTTCCAGGACGATGACCCGGTGCCCCGCCTTCGCCAGAACGTTCGCACTTGTCAATCCGCCAAGCCCGCTTCCGATCACAACGACGTCGTAGGCTTCTTTGATGCCTTCAAGCCAGTCTTTTGCCATACTGCCTGCCTTGGTATCCCTCACCCCGGCCAGAGCAACCCTAAATCGCTGAGCGGTGAAGCGGGCTCTGTGGACGGTTCTCCGGCAAAGTTCCTTGACGGTCCTGATGGATGACTCTTTACAAGCTCTCCGGAGCAATTTGTTCCCTTTCCTTTTCTTGAATACAACCCATTTATGTCCTGTAAACTTTTCATCCCGGGTCCCGTGGAGGTTTCCGATAAAACCTACCGCGCCATGTCGACCCCCGTTTTCGGCCACCGAAGCCCCGACTTTGTCGAGCTCTACCAGTCCGTGCAACCGCGGCTGCAGTCGCTCTTCTACACCGCCGATCCCGTCTACCTCTCGACCAGTTCCGCCTGGGGCGTCATGGAGGGTGCGATCCGCAACCTTGTCCAGACCAGGGTCCTCAACATCTGCTCGGGCGCCTTTTCCGACAAGTGGCTCGATGTCTCCCGGCGCTGCGGCAAGGAGGCCGAAGCCCTCTCCTACGACTGGGGAACGCCTGTTGATCCCGAGGATGTCCGCGCCCGCCTCCAGTCCGGGGCCTTTGATACCGTCACCCTCATCCACAACGAGACCTCCACCGGAACCATGAACCCGCTTCCTGAAATCATGGAGGTCATCCGCGAGTTTCCGGAAGTGGTCTCCGTGGTCGACTGTGTCAGTTCCTTCTCCGCCGTCCCCATTGAAAAGGATGCCCTTGGTATTGATGTCCTCCTTACCGGGAGCCAGAAGGCCCTTGCCCTCCCTCCGGGCCTGAGTCTCCTCAGCGTCTCCGAACGGGCACGCCGGCGGGCCGCCAGCCTCCCCGACCGCGGCTACTACTTCGATTTCCTTGAGTTCCAGAAAAACCATGAAAAGGGAATGACGCCCTCGACCCCCGTCATCCCCCTCATCTTCGCCCTCCGGTCCAAACTGGAGGATATCTTTTCGGAGGGAATTGAGGCCCGCTATACCCGGCATGCGCGCCTCAATGACAGCGTCCATGAGTGGATG
The DNA here is from genome assembly GCA_041685165.1 of Oceanipulchritudo sp. Classification (GTDB taxonomy): domain Bacteria; phylum Verrucomicrobiota; class Verrucomicrobiia; order Opitutales; family Oceanipulchritudinaceae; genus Oceanipulchritudo. The sequence continues at coordinate 60,755 of JAWLGH010000006.1, forward strand.
GAAGGCTATGGTCTCGAGACCCTTCCCCCGCGCGCCCATGCCTCCAAAACCCTCTCCTGTATCAAAAACAGGCACGATTGGGACTTGCCCACCCTCAACGCCCATCTCAAAACTCATTTCAACTGCGTGATTGACGGCGGTTACGGAAAAATCAAGGGCACGACTTTCCGCATTTCCAATATGGGGGACGAAACCGATTCCTCCATCAGCGGCTTGCTCGAGGCCCTCGATCAATCCATTGAAGCTCTCAAGTTCAACCGATAATCCCCCAACCCGAAGAACGGACCCCCCACTTTGCCAGAACCAACCAAGAAACTGATCATTGCCGAGAAACCAAGCGTCGCCCAGGACATTTCCCGCGCCCTGGGTCGCTTCAAGAAGGTCGATGACACCTTTGAAAACGACGATTACGTCATCTCCTCCGCCGTCGGTCACCTCGTGGAGCTCTTCATGCCCGAGGACATTGACAAGAAGCAATACGGCTTCTGGCGCCTCGGCAACCTGCCCATTATCCCCGAGAAATTCGAGCTTAAGCCGATCAGCGAAAAGCGAAGCAAGGAGCGTTACCAGATGCTCAAGAAGCTCATGCAACGCAAGGACATCGGGGAGATCTACAATGCCTGCGACGCCGGCCGGGAAGGGGAACTCATTTTCCTCTATATCTACGAGCTCGCCAAGTGCAAAAAGCCCTTCAAGCGCGTCTGGATGCAGTCCATGACCCGCGATTCCATCCGCAAGGCCTTCGAGGACCTGCGCCCTCCCGAAGTCATGAAGGGTCTCCAGGATGCCGCCCGCAGCCGCTCCGAGGCCGACTGGCTGATCGGCATCAACGGCACCCGGGCCATCACCAAACGGATGTTCGGACGCAGCAAGGGCGTCGCCACCGTCGGACGGGTCCAGACACCGACCCTCTCCATCGTCCTCGAACGCGAGTTTACCATCCGTGGTTTCAAGCCCCGTCCCTTCTGGAAAATTGAGGGGCGCTTCTCCGTCAGCGAAGGGTCGTATACCGGGCTGCTCCAACGTGCGGAACCCGTCAAGAAGGAGGATCCCGATGACAAGGCGGATCGCTTCTGGTCCGTTGAGAATGCGGAGGAATTGATGGGGCGCCTCAATTCCCTCAAGGGGGGCCGTGTCTCCGACAAGCGCAAACGCACCCGCCAGTCCAGCGGTCGCCTCTACGACCTTACCTCCCTCCAGCGTGAGGCCAACGGCCGTTTCGGTTACTCCGCCGGACGGACCCTCCAGATTGCCCAGGGGCTCTATGAACGGCACAAGCTCCTGACGTATCCGAGGACGGACAGCCGGGCCCTCCCGGAGGATTACATCAATACGGTCAAGGAGACCCTCGGCAGCCTCCAGGGGCCTGTTTCCGACCATGCCCGCAAGGTTCTCGAGAACGACTGGGTCAAGCCCAACAAGCGCATTTTCAACAATGCCCAGGTGAGCGACCACTTCGCCATTGTTCCCACCGGCGAGGCCCCCAAGCGCCTCAACTCGGAGGAGGAACGGATCTACGAAATGGTCTGCCAGCGGTTTGTGGCCATCTTTTTCCCTCCCGCCGAGTTTGATGTCACTACGCGCCTCACCGTCCTCGACGACCTCACTTTCAAGACGGAAGGCAAGGTCCTTGTCGATCCCGGCTACCTCCAGGTCTATGGCAAGGCCGCCGCCAAATCGGAGTTGCCCGCCCTCTCCGAGAGCGACCGCCAGCCGGACTGGCTTCAGGAGATCGGTGACCCCGGCCTTGCCGAGGATGATGGCTTCAAGGCCCGCAATCTCTCTGTCGACCTGCTCGAGGAGGCCACCAAACCACCCGCCCGCTTTACCGAGGCAACCCTTCTTTCCGCCATGGAAGGGGCCGGAAAGCTGGTCGAGGACGATGAACTGGCGGACGCCATGAAGGAAAAGGGCCTCGGAACCCCGGCCACGCGGGCCAATATCATTGATCACCTGATCAAGGAAAAATACATGGAGCGGGAGAGCCGCAACCTCATCCCCACCGCAAAGGCGGAAAATCTCTTTGAATTCCTCCAGGCCGTAAAAGCGGAGGCCCTTACCCAGCCATCCCTGACCGGCGAATGGGAATTCCGCCTGCGCCAGGTCGAGAACAAGAACCTTACCCGTGAGGAATTCATGTCCGGGATCATCGACCTCACCCGTACCATTGTCGAGCGCGTGAAGTCATTCGAGGAGGACGAGGAGGCCGCGCCGGAATCCTCCATCATCTCGCCCACCGACGGAAAGCCAATGAAGGAGATGCTCCGCGCCTACAAGTCCCAGGACGGTGAGCTCACAATCTACAAGACCATTTCCAACCGGAAATTCTCCGAGGAGGAAATCCAGCAACTGGTCAATGATCGCATGGTCGGTCCCCTCGACGGATTCCGTTCCAAGGCCGGCAAGCCGTTCTCCGCCATCATTCGCCTCGACGCCATGAACAAGGTCAGTTTTGACTTTGGCGACAACGGCAACGGAAAGGAAAATGCCGAGAACCTCAACCTGGAGGAACTCCCCGTTGTCGGGACCTTCAAGGACTCGGGCGCCAAGGTCTACGAGACCCCCAATGCCTATGCCTGTGAGCGAACTCTCCAGAATGAACCGGGGGACAACTTCCGCCTCTCCCGCACCATGCTCGGAAAAACGCTCCCCCGCGAGGAGGTCGAGAAACTTCTCAGTGAAGGGAAAACGGGCCTCATCAAAGGATTCAAGTCCAAGCGTACGGGCCGCCTTTTCGATGCCTTCCTTACCCTCAAGCCCAAGGGCGGTATCGGGTTCGAGTTTCCTCCTCGCAAAAAGGCCGCCCGCAAGGCCGCTTCCGGTAAAAACTGAATTCCCTTTTCCCCGGACTGTTTTCTTTTTCCCGAAAGCTGACATATTAGACAGGATGGCAGAGCTCCATGTCTATATCTATTCCGCCTGCAGCACGTGCCGGAAGGCCCTGCGCTGGCTGCGCGATAACGGTGTCCCATTCCGGGAAATCCCCATCCGGGAAACACCGCCTTCACCCGACGCCCTGCGCCTCGGTATCACCACCTGCGGCGGCCTCCGGAGGATCCTCAACACCTCCAGCAGGGATTACCGCGACCTCGGCCTCAAGGACCGACTCGATTCAATGTCCGAGGCGGACGTGTTCGCCCTCATCCGCGAAAACGGTAACCTCGTCAAACGACCCTTCCTCGTCGGCGAGTCCTTCGCCCTTGCGGGCTTCAAGCCCGACGAGTGGTCACGCAGGATCCGGTGAAGGGCATGTCCAGGAACAGCGCGTCCTCCATCCGTCTCCGCGGCGTCCGGCAGAACAACCTCAAGAACATCGATCTCGATCTTCCCCTCGGGCACCTCATCGTCGTCACCGGCCTCAGTGGCGCCGGCAAGTCCTCCCTCGTCTTTGATGCCCTACACGCCGAGGGAAACCGTCGTTATGCTGAAACCTTCAGCCCTTACACGCGCCAGTTCCTCGAGCTTCTCGACCGTCCCAAGGTGGATTCCATCGAGAACATCCGCCCCTCCATCGCCATTGAACAGGGCAACACCGTCAAGACCTCCCGCTCAACTGTCGGGACCATCACCGAACTGACCGATTACTTCAAGGTCTGGTTCGCCCATGCCGCCCAGCTGCATGATCCCGAAACCGGGGAAGTCATCACCCTCGATACCCCCCAGACCATCTGGAAAAAGTCCCTCGCCGCTTTCCACGGCCAAAAGGTCCTTCTCGCTTTTACTGTTCACCGTGCCGGTAAACTCGACTGGGATACCGTCTTCCAGTCCCTCCGCGGGCAGGGCTACACCCGTGCCATCCTCAGGGACGGCCCCGTCCGCATTGAGGATATCGAGCCCGGGACACAGCTCGCCGGGGAAACCGGTCTTACCGTCATCCAGGACCGGATCTCCGTTGTCCCGGCATCCCGGAGCCGCTTCATCGAGGCCGCCACCACCGCCTTCCACTTCGGCGAGGGCGCCCTTTCCCTCTTTGAAGCTTCCGGAAAACGCCTCCGCGACTTTACGGAGGGCCTCCACCGTCCCGGCAGCCGCAAGCGCTTCCGGCCCGCAACCCCGAATCTCTTCTCCTTCAATTCGCCCCTCGGAGCCTGTCCCCATTGCCGCGGATTCGGCCGCATTATCGAGATCGATGACCGCCTTGTCATCCCGGATGCCGGTCTCTCCCTCGAAGAGGGCGCCATCAGGGCCTTCAGCGGGGCTGTCTACTCCGGCAGCCAGCGCGACCTTCTCCGGGCCTGCCGCCGGCGCAAGCTTCCGACACGGGTTCCCTGGAAGGATCTTCCGGAGGAGGCAAGACGCTTTGTCATGGAGGGCGACCCCGATTTCCAGGATTCCCCAGCCGGTTCCCCCGGGAGATGGTACGGGGTCCGCCGCTTTTTCAAATGGCTTGAGGAAAACACCTACAAGATGCACGTCCGCGTCTTTCTCTCCCGCTACCGGTCCTATGTCCCCTGTCCCACCTGCGGCGGTTCACGCCTCCAGCCCGAAGCCCTTTGCTGGAAATGGGAAGGGCGGACCCTCCCCGATCTCTACCGCATGCCCGTGCGCGAGCTTGTCAAGGTCATGGAGGCTGCTCCCGGCGATCCGGACGATCCCCGTGCCAGTCTTGCCCTTGATGCCATCCGGACCCGCCTCTCCTACCTCCTTTCAGTCGGGCTCGACTACCTTACCCTCGACCGCTCCTCTCGCTCCCTTTCAGGCGGGGAAACCCAGCGTGTCAATCTCACGTCATGCCTCGGGACCTCCCTTGTCGATACCCTCTTTATTCTTGATGAACCCTCCGTCGGGCTGCACTGCCGCGATATTGACCGCCTCATCAAGACCCTCCGCCAGCTGACCAGCCTCGGCAATACCGTTGTTGTCGTCGAACATGACGAAGCCATCATGCGCGCAGCCGACACCCTCATCGAGGTCGGTCCCGAACCCGGTAAAAACGGGGGGCATATCGTCTATTCCGGATCACCCGGTGGCATTCTGCGGCGCCGGACCTCCCCAACGGGCCAGTTTCTTTCCGGACAAAGGGTCCTCGAGGCACCCGCTTCACCACGGCCGGTGGGAAACGACTCCCCGTGGCTGCGCCTGAGGGAGGTCTCTAAACACAATCTGCGCGCACTCGATTTCGATATCCCCCTCAAGCGTTTTGTCGTCCTCAGTGGAGTCAGCGGGTCCGGAAAATCAACCCTTCTCCACAATGCCGTCTATCAGGGTCTCCTCACCCGCTCCGGGAAGGCCTGCGAGGATCCGGCCCGGACCGGGGAAATCATCAGCGAATCCGGTTTCGGGGAAATCCTCCTCGTCGACCAGTCGCCCGTGAGCCGCACCCCGCGCTCCAACCCGGCTCTCTTCTGCGGGGCATGGGACAGCATCCGTCAACTCTTTGCGAGGACCGGGGATGCCCGCAGGGCCGCCCTCACCGCCTCGGCCTTTTCCTTCAACAGCGGCGATGGACGCTGCCCGCATTGTCAGGGTCTCGGGTTCGAGCGCGTCGAAATGCAGTTCATGGCCGACACCTATGTCGAGTGTCCCCTCTGTGAGGGGCGCCAATTCCGCGAGGAAATCCTCTCCATCCGCTGGAATTCCCACAGCATCGCCGATGTCCTCGCCATGACCGTCGAGGATGCCCTGGAGGCCTTTTCCACCTGTCGTCCCGTCGTTTCCCGGCTTGCCGGACTCGCCGAAGTCGGCCTCGGGTACCTGCCCCTTGGACAGCCACTGAACACCCTTTCAGGAGGCGAAAGCCAACGCCTTAAACTGGTGCGTTACACAGGAGCGCTTTCCGGCGGACAGCATCCCTCCCTCCTCCTGCTCGATGAACCGACTACCGGGCTGCACAAGGCCGATATTGAACGGCTCCTCGGCGTTCTCCAGAAGCTCGTCGACGAGGGCCATTCCCTCGTCGTCATTGAACACCACCCGGACTTCATCAAATGCGCCGACTGGGTCCTCGAGCTCGGGCCCGGTGCCGGGGATGCTGGAGGAAGGCTGATTTTTGCCGGCCCTCCCGCCTCAATGGGTGACGGCGACACACCCACCGCTCCCTATGTTCGCGAGGCCTTTTGGGGCCCTGCACCCGAAGGGGAGGTCAGGACCCGCCGCCGCCCCAGGCCCTCTCGGGTCCCCTTTCTCGAGCTTGCCGGAGCACGCGAGCACAACCTCAAAGACTTCCAGACCCGGATTCCCCGTGGCGCGACAACAGTCGTCACCGGCGTCAGCGGTTCCGGAAAATCAACCCTCGCCTTCGATATCATTTTCGCGGAGGGCCAGCGGCGCTTCATGGAATCGATGTCCTCGTGGGCCCGGCAGTATGTCGAGCAGCTCCCGCGACCGGATATCGACTGGCTGCGCGGCATCTCACCCACTGTCGCCATCGAACAGCGCGTCACCCGGGGAACCCGCAAGTCGACCGTCGCCACCATCACCGAGGTCGCCCAGTACCTCCGGCTGCTCTACGCCCGCGTCGGTGTCCAGCATAGCCCGACCACCGGCGACCCGCTCCTCGCCCTTCCCGCGGAAGCCCTCTTCGCCCATCTCGAAAGATTCCTCAAGGGCCTGAAAACCGGCCGCTCGAACCGTGTCATGGAGATTCTCGCCCCCCTCGTACGCGGCCGCAAGGGCCATCACGAGCCGCTCGCCAACTGGGCCCGCGATCATGGCTTCACCCACTTGCGGATCGATGGAACCCCTGTTGAACTGGACCGCTTCAAGAAACTCGACCGCTACCGTGAGCATACCATCGACCTTGTTGTCGGCAGGGTCATGGTAAAGGGGGGCCGGATCCTCAACGTCTCCTGCGGCCCCTCAGGTCAGACGTCCCTTCAGGACCTTGCCGCCCGCGCCCTTGATCTCGGCAAGGGAAGTTTCTACCTCGATGACTCCACGCCCACCCGGGCTGTCTGGTTTTCCACCCAGCGCTCGGACCCGGTCACCGGTGAGGCCTTTCCCGATCCCGATCCCAAGGATTTTTCCTGGAACGCGCCCCGGGGCTGGTGCCCCACCTGCCGCGGTCATGGGGCCCTCTACACATGGATGCTCGAGGATGAACGCTTTGATGGCCTCGACGTCCCCGTTACCGATGGAATGGTCTGCCCCGCGTGCCGCGGGGAACGCCTCAATCCCGTCAGCCGCGCTGTCACCCTGACGACCCGTTCCGGCGATTCCCGCAACCTCCCCGCCCTCCTCTCCCTCACCCCGCCCGCTGTCCTCGACACTCTCGCGAATCTCCGGCTCGACAAGCGCGGGGAAGCCATTCTCGCGGAAATCCTTCCGGAAATACGGGAACGTCTTCTTTTTATGGAGGAGGTAGGTCTCCAGTACCTCAGTCTCGACCGCCCCACCAATACGCTCTCCGGTGGCGAAGCCCAGCGCATCCGTCTCGCCGCCCAGCTCGGGTCTAACCTCGCCGGCGCCCTCTACGTCCTCGATGAACCCTCCATCGGCCTCCATGAACGCGACAACGCCCGCCTTCTCGATTCCCTCGACGCCCTCAAGGAAAAGGGGAATTCCCTCCTTATCGTCGAGCATGACAGCCATACCATGCAACGGGCTGACCATATCATTGACCTGGGTCCCGGCGCCGGCCGGCAGGGCGGTTCCATCCTCGCCGAGGGATCCCTCGACAACCTCCTCCGCAACCCCGCCAGCCTTACCGGCCAATACCTTAAATCCGGTCTCCCGCATCCCTCCCTCGGCCGGTACCGCAGCCTCCCCGCCCCTTTCAATCCACGCCGCCCCCGCTCCCGTGAGGAATGGATCCACCTCCGCGACGCCTCCCTGCGCAACCTCAAGGGCGCTGATGTCCTCATTCCCAAGGAACGGCTTGTTGTCGTCTGTGGCGTTTCCGGTTCCGGTAAATCCACCCTCGTCCGTGATCTCCTCATGCCCGCCGCCCGCCGCGCTATCCGCGAAAAAACCGTCTCCCTCAAGGGAACACCACGTCGCGACGGATTCCGCTCCCTAAGCGGGGTCCACACCTTCCGCCAGGTCATTGAGGTTGACCAGTCCCCCATCGGGAAAACACCCCGCTCAACCCCCGCCACCTACATCGGTGCCTTCGACCGTATTCGCGAGCTTTTCGCCCAGACACCCGAGGCCCGCATCCACGGCTATCAGCGCGGCACTTTCTCTTTCAATACAAAGGGAGGCCGGTGCGAATCCTGCAAGGGCGCCGGACGTATCCGCCTCGAGATGAATTTTCTTCCTGATACCTATGTCCCCTGCGAGGAATGCCAGGGCCGGCGCTATGGTCCCGAACTGGAACAGATCCGCTGGAAAAACGCCTCCATCGCCGATGTCCTCCGGATGACCTTCGAGGAGGCAGCCACCTTCTTTTCCTTCGATTCCCATCTCAGTGCCGTCCTCCAGCTCATGGTCGAAACCGGCCTTGGCTACCTTACCCTTGGACAGAGTTCCCCCACCCTTTCCGGAGGCGAGGCCCAGCGCCTCAAGCTCGTCAGCGAACTCGCCAAGGGCCTTCCCTCGCTCGAGGAGCGCGCCAGGGCCCGCCTGAAACCCAATCTCTATATCCTCGAGGAACCCACCATTGGCCTTCATCTGCACGACTGTGAGCGCCTCATTCACCTTCTTCACCGTCTCGTCGATCTCGGCCATTCCATCATCGTCATTGAACATCACCTCGACCTCATCGCCGAGGCCGATTACCTCATTGAAGTCGGTCCCGATGGCGGCGATGCCGGTGGCCGTATCCTTTTCCAGGGGCCCGCCACAGGTCTTCTAAAAGCCCGGGGTTCCCCCACCCGGCCTTTTCTTGAAGCCCTCCTTCCCTGTGCTCCTTCGCGATAAGGCCTCCTCCCCGGCACCTCCGTCCCAGGTATACAGAAGGCCTTTTGATCCCGGGTCCCGGCCTTTTTCGACAGGCTCCTCTTGCCAGCAGCGCAAAATCATATATGGTTATGCAACCCTATATAACTGTAAAAATCTCTTATACCGCTTCAAAATTATGCATCGATCGCTGTTTGTCGGCAATATTCCATATGGGTCCCTTGAGTCGGAAATCCACACGCTTTTTTCCGCCCATGGGTCTGTCCACGATGTCCACTTTGTCATGGACCACAAACAGGGTCGCTTCCGCGGCTTCGGTTTCGTCCGCATGGCCGAGGCAGACGCCGCGAAGGCCGTCTCCATGCTCAACGGGACCGAGTTCCAGGGCCGGCGCCTGATTGTCCGGGAGGCCCGGGAAAACGCCTCAGCCACGCGTTGATCCGTTTGTCCGCCCGCCTCAGGACCCCGGGTTCGAAGGATAGAACGCCGTATCACGGCCAATCGTGCCTGCCAGCATATCGCGGTAGGAGGGATCCTTAACCCGCTTGTGCGTTTCCTCCGCGGTCTTCCTGAGCGAATCCAGCTCCTTGATGGGCTGTCCGTAAGCCTTCAGGTAGGAAACCATCCGTTCCCAGTGCTTGACCTCGCGCTCCTGTTTGGAATCCAGACGGGCCTTGTACCAGTCGCTGGCAAGGATAACCTCCGGGTCAAAGAGGTTGCGGATGGAGGCATCCTGAAGGGTCTTCCCCTCGTACGCGCCATCCCGCATGATGTGCAGGAGCGCCCGCAGGGGTGGACAGGCCAATTCGATGCTTCCATCCCGGAAGTAGTTTTCCGCCACGACCCGGTGCGTCGTCAGCATGTTGTCGAGCCCGTCGGCAAAGATCTCCATGTCCTGCTTTTCCGGCTTCAGCATCTCTTCCGTGAAAAGCACTTCCGGGCTCGTGAAAATACGTCCCAGGAAGTAATTCACGAAGGCCTGGTTGATCCGGTAACCAAGGAGGCCTGTCGGCAGCTTTTTCCCCTTTACTTCGTATTCCCGGACCGGCTCAAGGAAACGGTTCTCTATCAACCACTCGGGTTCACGCTCAAATTTCCGCATCCGGCACCAGATCTCAGGGATGAGCAGGCTGACGTCATGGTCGACCCGGAATTTCGGGCCGACATGCCCGGCCGCCGTGATGAAGGGCTTGAGGTCCGTCAGGGCTATGGCGACAAGCGCATTGTTGAGGTCCGTAATAGGCAGAAGAGCGTTGAATGGAGCTTTCGTGAGGGCTCCTTCCGATCCCGCACCGGTCGTCGAGGGGCTCTTTCCGGTCATGCTCGAGGTGAATTCCATGAAAGCCTCCGGAAGCGGCAGGTAATGAATCGGATTAAAGACCGCAAGGGAGCGGATTGCCCCTTCCGGCGGGTTGTTGCGCCGCCCCGGAAGGAATCCGTTTACCGGATAATGGACACTCTCGTGCTTTTTCAGCTTCCTTTTGAAGCGGGCCCCCATTTCCGCCACATAGCTGCTTTGTGGATTCTCCAGTGAGGTCAGGTTCTGCAGGTATCGCGGGTTCTTTGTCGGCTTGCCCTCCACGATCCGGGGATTGGAAGTACTCCCGACAAAGGACGGTCGCGGTTCCGGACTCCGGGCAAAATCCGCCAGCATCCGCTTCATCGGCTCCGTGAAATAATCAAAGCGGACCGCATCCTCAACCATTTCCTGCACCTCGGACTGGGTCAGCGGATGGTAGTTTGAAAGAAAGTTCATCGGGGAGGCAAAGTCCTCCTCTGTCTTCTTGTCATATCCGCGGATGATGGCGTCATCCGGCCGCTGGAAAAGCCGGTATTCGCAATTGCGGACGATTTTCACGCTTTTCCCACCCTGGGATGCGCCGGGCTTTCCCGGGATCCTCTCCCAGGGAACGACCACCGAGGCCGATATGTCATCCTCGGTCTGGATCTTTGACGCCGGGAAGAAGTCCTTCCTCAGGGAAAAGACCCGCCATGATCCGTTGTCATCGTACCCCAGACGCAGGTAGCTCGTGACCACCTTGACATCGCGGTACTTGAGTTCGTGCCCCGGAATGCCGTTGATGATGTTGACCGAAAAGCGTTCCCGCCAGTCATCACCCCAGTCCGGCTTGTAGAAACGCTTCACCAGGAGGACCAGTTCCTTGATGTGTGTCGGGATGCCACGGACAAAGGAATTATGGCTCTCGGTGTATTCCGGTCCCGGCGTCAGCAACTTGATCACCGAACCGAGGGAACGCTCCGCACTCAGGATAGGACGGCTGTTCCTGCGGTTCCGCTGGGGATCCTTGAACCGGTCTCCATAGTCCGTCGCGAGGATTCGCTCCACCGCGTCAAAGTCCTTTTTCAGGTTTCCCACGTAAAAGGGCGCGTGAATGATGGCGTCGCCGATGGACTTGGAAATCTCCGATTTGCCACCACCCGAGACAGTGCAGGGCTTGTGGCAGTTGGTCGCCTCCGGCACGGTCCCGATAAGACGCCAGCGGCGGCCTTCCGCCGGCTTCACCAGCTCGACCTTGTAGCCGTTCGGGTAAATGTAGGTCTTGTTCGCCAGGAGTTTGATCCCGGACGTCTTCCCGCTCCCACCGGTCCAGGTGATGCGCTGCTCGGCGAGCGAGATGTGGGCGTCCCCGGGAAGATAGATGATGTTGGGATACCTTTGGTCCGTGGCATGGCCTTCAGGCTGGCGCTCCATCCGGTCCCCGTAATCCTCCAGCAAGGAGGAAAAGTCCCGCACTTCCTCATCAAGGGTCTCCGAAAGCCGAAAATCCTCGCCCAGGTCGTAGGAGGAAAAAGCAAGGGTTCCTCCGGCATGTTCCTCCTCGCTGATTCCATAGAGGTTGGCCGCAAAACTGATCTGCGTCTTCACCTCCTTCTTGCAGTAACCGAAATAATTGTCCGCAATCAGGGTCACCACCGTGCCCTCTTCCGTCCGGGCCGTTATCTTGAAGGCCCCCCCGTCGTTGTAGCGTTCATCCGGTGATTCCCAGCACATACCGTCGCGCTTCTGCCGCTCCGTGGCCTCCGCAACCGGGGGGAGACCGAGATCCTTTTTCGTCAGCTCCTTCAGATGCGGCGCAAGGATGACGCAACCGGTGTTGCCGGACCAGTGCTCCACGTCCAGGCCCGCATCATTCCCGGGAAGAAAGGGATCCCCCGCGTTCCCGAAAATCGATTCCACAAAATCAAGGTTGCAGACCATGCTTCCCGGGGCAAAAAACCGGATTTCCATCGACTTTTCCGAGACAAAGCCGGGAATCTCCGGGCATATGACCGGACGGAGCAGGAGCGATACCCACAGGTGGGCCTTCTTCTCCTGGTTCGAGGTGAAGGGAAGAAGGGTCAGGTTTTCCGGAGGAGCCAGCGCCGCCCGCAGGAGGCGACCAAAGGTTACCTTCGGGACCGCCTTCTTGTCATCCGGGATGGGAAGTCCCCCTTCGGCGACATGGAAGACCCCCTGCGTCGTCCGCCGGTCATTTACCGGGTTGTGCAGGACGCCGTTACGGAGTCGGTAAGATTCAATGATTTCCGACTTGAAGACATCCGCATTGGCCGGAAGGGAAACCGCCCGGGCCATCCCATGCTGGAGAAGATTGAGGGTCTTGCCCGGCAACCGCACCGGGTCGTTGCCGCTTTCCTCCCCAAGGTAGGCGGCAATAAAGGCCTCGATACGAAGATCACAGGGCGGGCGCAGGCCGTCTTTGAGGAGCTCATTCCGGGCCCGGAAGTTCGCCACGAGGTTCTGGCTGATCGAGAGCGCCGGTGAATCGGCCGCATTCCCGAAAATCGGTTCCCCGAGTGCAGCCAGGTTCAGGTTCACCCGCTCGTTGAGATCGCTGGCCAGCGCGGTATTGCAGCCCGCTTTGGCGTCGAATCCTATCCGTTTCTCCAAATCCATAAATCGTCGCGTTAAAATTTACTTAAATTGAAGGGGCCCCGAAAAAGCGCTCGCCTTCCGTGAACCGACCAAATGGGATCAATTTTGGAGGTCAAGCAACTACCATCATGCAGCATCGATTCGCCGTTTTCCTTATTCTCCTCGCCGTACTCCCAGCCGCTCTTTGCAATGCTGCGGGACTCGACCCCTCCAGCCGCTGGCAGATCCGGCAGTTCTTCAACGCTGTCTATCCGGCCGACCCTGCCGTATCCATGGACTGGACAGGCGCTTATGCCTCCGGAAACGCCGGCACTGTCGCCGCTTCCTGGCAGGAGGAGACCCGCAGGCGGGTTAATTTCTTTCGCTCCATGGCGGGCATCCCAGGGGAAATTCAATTCGACCCATCCCTCAGTGCCCAGGCCCAGGAAGCGGCCCTCATGATGAGTGCCGCCGGGGAGCTCAGCCACGAACCGCTTCCCGACTGGCCGATGTACACCGAAAACGGTGCCCGGGCGGCCCAGTTCAGCAACCTTGCTCTCGGTACAACGGGACCCAACGGCCCGGACGCTGTCGACGGCTACATCATTGATCCCGGTCCCGCCAATACCGCTGTCGGCCACCGCCGGTGGATCCTCTTTCCCTACGAGACGCCCATGGGGAACGGCGATGTCCCCCATGACGGAACGGGAAGCTATTCCGCCGCAAATGCCCTCTGGGTCATCCCCCAGTCCCTCGGCGCCCCCCTTGAGACCCGCGATCCCTTTGTCGCCTGGCCGCCCCGTGGCTTTGTCCCCGCCCCCCTTGTCTATTCACGCTGGTCTTTCTCCCTTCCCGGGGCCGATTTTGAAAATGCCTCCGTATCCATGGAAATGGATGGCCAGTCCATCCCCCTCGCGCTCGAGCCCCTTGAAACCCGTCGCATCGGCGACCCCACCATCGTCTGGGTACCGGATGGCATGCCCACCGATGGCCGGGCCCACTGGCCAGTGCCGGAAGTGGATGAAACGGTCCTCGTCACCGTGGAGGATGTCCTCCTCAACGATGCCCTCCAGTCTTTTTCCTACGCGGTCTCCATCTTTGACCCCGCCGCTCCCGGAAAAGGGGAAAAAGCAAGCACCGTAACTCCCCAGGGCCCCCTCGAGCCCAATCTGCCGACACGCGTCTCTGTGGCCACTCCTCCCTGGTCTGAAGCGGTCCAGGGCCGCATCTTCACCACCCGTAACGGCACCCCGCGCTACGGGGCCGAGGCCACCGACCCGTCCCTTGACGTCCACATTTCCGGGGGCTACTCACCTCTCCAGAGCCAGCGTGTCTCCGCCGGAGCAGCGGCCTACCATCTCGCGCATCCGGAACCGGTCTCGCAATGGCTCCTCCTTCCGGATGAATATATCATCGGCGCGGATGGCCCCACCCTTTCCTTTTCCTCCTCCCTCGCCTGGGCTACGGAAGGCCAGGTGGCCCACCTTGAAATCAACACCGGTTCGGGTGATAACTGGTCCTCCATCTGGAGCACGTCCGGTCCGGTCAAGGGAAATTCCGCCTTCACCGAGGTCTCCGTCGATCTCTCACCCTGGGCCGGCAGGACCGCCCGCTTCCGCTTCCATTATGACCATGAGTCCGGACAGTTTTACGCCGATGCGGATCCTTCCCGGGGATGGGCCTTTGACCGCGTCCGCCTCGACGGTATCGAGCGTGTCGACACCGTCGAGGTCTTGCCCCTCTCCGAGGGCTCGAGCACCTTCGACATCGTCCCCCCCTCCACCGATCCCTTTTACCTCCAGGCCCGCAGCTACGCCTTCGGCGGATTCCCCCTCGAATGGGGTCCCCCCATCCGCCTTGTCCCGGAGACAGGATCCTCCATCCTCACAAGCACCGGCGATTGGGTCGAGGATCCCGTTATCGGCTGGAACTTCGGGTCCCTCCACGGCTGGACTTTCTCACTCGGTTTCGGATGGCTCTATCACGCCGACTTCCCATGGATCCATACGGAGGCCGGGTGGTTCCGCTACGTGCAGGGGACTTACGCCTCCGGCATCTGGCTCTACAGCGAAACCTACGGGTTCGCCTACGCCCAGGCCGCATTCGGCAGCTGGTTTGTCCACGAGCCCTTTGATGCCGCCTCCTGGAAACCCTTTTCCCCTTGAGCCCGGAAGGGGCCCGCCCGAAAAGGCTGGCCCTTGGAGGCCCGGCTCCTTATACCCGGGACATGTCTCAATATGGGGACCTTTTCAAAGAACTGGACGCCCTCATCCAGGACCGGTCCGAATCCATCCGCGGAATGCGCCGCTACCTCCACGCCCATCCTGAACCCAGTGGCCACGAGCTCCGCACCACCACCTACATCGCCGACCAGCTCGAGCAGCTCGGCCTCGACTACCGTCTCGGGCCCGAGGGGCGCGGGCTTGTTGTCGATATTCCCGGAGCGTCCGTGGAAGCGGGACGGGTTGTCGCCATCCGCGCCGATATCGATGCCCTTCGCCTTCAGGACGAAAAGACGGTCTCCTACCGCTCCCGCGAAAACAACCTCATGCACGCCTGTGGACACGATGCCCACACCGCCATGGCCTTCGGCGCCATCGCCGCCCTCGCCACCCTCGCCGCCTCCCCTGACGCCCTCGGGGAAGATTTCTCCTGGCGCTGTATCTTCCAGCCGGCCGAGGAATCCGCCACGGGTGCCCGGGAGATGATTGACTGGCGGGCCCTCGAGGGTGTCGAGGCCATTATCGCCCTTCATGTCGATCCAACCCTCCATGCCGGGCAGGTCGGTTACCGGGAGGGAGCCCTGACCGCATGCTGCGAGGAATTTGAAATCCTTGTCGAGGGCCTCGGCGGACACGGCGCCCGCCCCCATACCACCTTTGATCCCATCGCCGCCGCGACCCAGATTGTCCAGTCCGTCTACGCCGTCCTTCCCCGCAGCTTCGATTCACGCGATCCCCTCGTGGTCTCCTTCGGGGTCATCCAGGGAGGCATCAACCCCAATGTCATCCCCGAATCCGTTCAGCTCCGGGGAACCATCCGCAGCACCGGGGATGACCTCGCGCGCCAGGCCCGCCAGCGTATCCGGGAGGTCGTTGACGGGGTTGCCCAGGCCTTCCAGGTACGGGCCTCCTTCTCCATCGCCTATTCCCTTCCCCCGGTCCTCAATGATCCCCGCATGATCCGCCTCTGCCGGGAAGCCAGCAGCCCCCTTGTCGGGGAGGAGGGCCTCATCCAGGTCGAAAAACCGAGCATGGGTGGAGAAGACTTTGCCTGGTACCTGAGGGAGTGCCCGGGCTGCATGCTCCGCCTCGGTGTCGGCACCCCCCTCAAGCCGGTCCGTCACCTCCATTCCTCCTGTTTTGACGTCAATGAGGCCGCCCTTCCCATCGGGGCCGGGGTCCTCGCCCGTTGCGCCCTCCACATCGCCGCCGATCTCGCCGGCACCTCCTAACGCCCTTCCCCGATCCCCCACATGCCCTACTCGAAATTTGAATCGCCTCCCAGCGACCAGCATCACCCCCTCATCTTCAACGCCAGCAAGGAACCCACCATCGGGGTTGAGCTCGAACTCCAGCTCGTCGACAGCAAATCCTTCGCCCTCAAGAGCGCCATCCTCGACCTGATCAAGTATGTCGGTGATGATCAGGATTGGCTCAAGCCGGAGCTCATGCAGAGTTATGTCGAGATCAACACCGGCGTCTGCCGTACCGTGGCCGAGGCCCGCGTCGATCTTCGGGCCAAGCTCGCCCGGCTCTACACCGCCGCCAAGGCCAACCAGACCCGGATCCTCTGGGCCGGTTCACACCCCTTCTCCCCATGGAAGGACCAGGAGATTTTCCCCTCCAGACGCTATCAGGAACTGGTCGAACTGATGCAGGATACCGCCCGCCGGATCGTCACCTTCGGGATGCATGTCCATGTCGGGGTCGATTCCGGTGACAAGGCCGTCATGGTCGTCGACCGCCTCATGCGCTACCTTTCGACCCTTCTCGCCCTCTCCGTCAACAGCCCTTTCTGGGTCGGCCGACAAACCGGGCTCCATTGCCAGCGCATCAAGATAATGGAACAGCTTCCCGCCGCCGGAACGCCCCCCTTCCTGCGCAACTACAGTGAGTACTGCTGGGTCGTCAACCAGTCCATCCAGAGCGGCTTCATCAACAGTATCCAGGAAATATGGTGGGATGTCCGCCCGCATCCCCGCTTCGGCACCGTGGAGGTCCGCATTTTCGACATCCCTCCCAATCTCGAGGATGCCCTCGCCCTCACCGCCATGACCCAATGCCTCGTCGCCGCCCTCAGTGACCAGATCGATACCGGTGTCTACCAGTACGATATCCACCCCATCGTCGTCCGGCAGAACAAGTGGAAGGCGGTCCGCTGGGGCATGCGCGCCGAACTCATCGATCCGGTCACCCACAAACCCATCCCCGTCCGCGAAATGGTCTTCTTCCTCTACGAAAAGCTCAAGCCTTATGCCGAACGCCTGAACTGCACGCAGGAGCTCAACCATATCATCACCATGGTCGATAATCCCTCCGGGGCCGAACAGCAGCTCGATCTCTACCGGCAGCACAATCAGGATCTCAAGGCCGTTGTGGGCGACCTTGCTGTTCCCTGAGCTTTCAAGGAAATGGGATTGCTTTCCTAACGCCTTTTCCCTAAGCCTGTTCCTGTTATTATCTTTCACAGCTATGGCAGACGACACCAGTAAGAAGGAAAAAGGCATCAGCCGGATTGATTCAGGATCAACCCATGGATGGTTTGTCCGCGGCTATCGCAATGGTAAAACCTATTCCCGGCTCTTCAGTGACATGAAGTACGGGAGCAAGGCCGCCGCCTATGAGGAGGCCCTCGCCTTCCGCAACAACCTCTACGAGAAACTCGCGGATATTCCCCGGATGCCCCGTGCCCGTCGTCTGGTCACCCGGGACACCCGCAACGCAACCGGTGTTCTCGGTGTCTGCCGCACCTCCAAGCGCAGCCCCAACGGCTCCCTTAATGAATGCTACTCCGTTTCCTGGCGCCCCGAGCCCGGCAAGCAGAAGTGCACCTCCTTCTCCATCCGCAAGTACGGGGAAAAGAAAGCCTTTCAGCTCGCGGTGGCCCACCGGAAAAAGATGCTCAAGGAAATCTACGGGCTCTCTGTCCTCAACAGGATGAAGGATTCGCAGCCCGGGCTCTGAACAGACACCTTTCTCAAGCTGCGTCCGCGGCTGCCGCGGCGGCCCCGATAATGCCGGCACGGTTGCCGAAACGGGCAAATTCCCAGGGCGTCGGAATCTCCAGGTGGGGGACGAACTTCTCCGCTTTCTTGACCCCGCCGCCACCAAGGATGATGAGGTCCGGCTGGAGAAGGAAGGCAATGTGGTCAAGGTACGCGTTGAAACGCCGCGTCCATTGCTTCCAGGAAAGGTTCTGCACCTTCCGGGCCCGTTCCGAAACATAGGTTTCCGCGCTTGTCCCATTGATTTCGAGGTGGCCGAATTCGAGATTCGGTATCAGCATGCCGTTGTGAAAGAAAACGGTGCCGATTCCGGTCCCAATGGTCAGCAACAAGACCCCTCCCGAACGGGCATGAGGAAGACCGGCTCCAAGGCGCATCTCGGCAAAGCCCGCCGCGTCGGCGTCGTTCAGGACCCGCACCCGCCCCTTCAGGACAGGCTCCAGTCCGGTCGAGAGATTGAGCCCGAGAAGCGGCTTTCCGAGATTCACCGCGCTATGGATGACATTTTCCCGGATCACCCCCGGAAACCCGATTCCAGCCGGGCCCTGGTGCCATTCCAGTTCCGCGGCCTGATCCCTCAGGATGCCGAGCAACTCCTCCGGGGAAGGGTTTTGCGGGGTGGGTGTCCGAATCCGGTCCGAAACAAATTCACCCGTCTCCGTATCGACGATGGCTGATTTTATACCACTTCCTCCGATATCCATTCCGAGAGCCAGCATGGGGCCCAATCTGCGGATATTTTCATCGATTCCAATCCCTTTGTTCAATCAAATGCTGACCTGCTCATGGAACTGATTGTCGGTATTGCCTTTATCCACCTCATCGCCTGCCTGAGCCCGGGACCCGATATTTTCCTCGTCGTCCTCAACAGTCTCCGCCATGGCTGGCGGGTCGGGGTCGCGACCACCTTCGGCATCCTCAGCGGAGTGAGCCTCCATATAATTCTCGGCATCAGCGGTATCTCCTACCTGCTTACCCAGGGGCCCCTCCTGCGCGGGCTCATTCCTGCAGCAGGGGGGGGCTGGCTCGTCTACCTCGGTCTCAAGGGCCTCCTTCAAAGCCTGAGGAAGCCGGCCACGCCGCTTGCCGCCGAAGCGGCCCCGGGCGCCGGCCTCTCCGGCGGCCGAGCATGGCTCGAAGGGCTCATGGTCAACCTGCTCAACCCGAAGGCCCTTCTTTTCTTCCTCAGCCTGTTTTCCGTCATGATCGGACCCGATGTCACCCTCTCCCTGCGCATCCTCGCCGGCGCCGTCATGATCCTTGTCCAGGCTCTGGCCTTCTCCCTCGTCGCCTTCCTCATCGACCGGCCCTTTCTCAAGAAACGCTGGATTCCCCTCCAAACCTGGCTGGAACGCGGCGTCTCCGCCCTCCTCCTCCTCCTCGGTCTCGGTATCTGGTTTAAGCCCCTCCTTGCCCGAACCGGCCTTTAATGCTGTATTTTCTGGCCAAGCATCCACGGAACATTAGGATGGGAACATGATCAATCTCCTGACAGAGCCCTTAATCCATGAGTGACTCCGATTCCTGTATTATTGTCGGTGCCGGTATCGCCGGCCTTCTCGCCGCCCAGCACCTGACCCGCTATGACATTGATGTGACCTTGATCGAGAAAAGCCGCGGCTTTGGCGGTCGGATGGCCACCAAGGAGGCCGCGGGCAACGGAGCGGTCTTCGATTGCGGTGCCCAGTTCATGACAACCCGTAACGTCATCTTCCGCGAGCGCGTTGAAACCTGGCTCGCCAAGGGCGAGGTCCTACCCTGGTACGCCGGTCCCCTCAAAAACATGCGCTATGTCGGCTCCAGCGGAATGCGCACCGTTCCCGACCGTATCGGGGCCTCCCTCAAAGCCCGTCTCTCCGAAAAGGTGACCCGGGTGAGCTTTGCAGAGGGT
The DNA here is from genome assembly GCA_041685165.1 of Oceanipulchritudo sp. Lineage (GTDB taxonomy): Bacteria > Verrucomicrobiota > Verrucomicrobiia > Opitutales > Oceanipulchritudinaceae > Oceanipulchritudo. Next base: position 80,525 of record JAWLGH010000006.1, read on the forward strand.
AGATGGACCGTCGAAACCCTTCCCCATGGTGCCTCCGAGACCCGCTCCTACGAGGCCGGATGGCTTATCCTCACCCCGCCGGTCCCGCAGATCCTGGACCTCCTCGACGCTTCCGGGATCGAACTCGATTACGATATCGAAGTCCACCTTCGCCGGATCACCTATGCGCGCTGCCTCACCGTCATGGCCCAGTTGAACGGCCCTTCCGGCATCAGCAACCCCGGCGCCATGGATCTCAACCACGATATCCTGCGCTGGATCGGCGACAACGCCATCAAGGGGATTTCCAAGGTTCCAGGCTCCATCACCCTCAACAGTTCCCCCCAGTATGCCGAGGCCATGTGGGACAGCCCCACTGAGGAATGGACCGAGGGAATGCTCGACGCAGCCAAACCCTTCATCAAATCAGAACCGGTCGAGTCCATGTCCCACCGCTGGCGCTACAGCGATCCGGAACATATTTTTCATGAAAAAAAACCTTTCCGGAAACCGTATTACCTCGATGAAGAGCTCCATCTGGGAATGGCCGGGGACGGATTCAACGGCCCGCGCATCGAGGCCGCCGCCCTCAGTGGCATGGAACTGGCAACCGCCATCCTCAGCCCCTACTGAAGCTTTTGCAGGGATGCACTTCATGAGTTGACGAGGGCGCTCCGCTGGGAAAGCTTGTCCGCATGTCAAAGGCAGTTCTTCTCGTCAATCTGGGTTCTCCGGACTCCACTGAGGTCGCGGATGTCAAACGTTACCTGGATGAATTCCTCACCGATGAGCGCGTTATTGATCAGGCTTTCGTCCGCAAGGTGATCGTGCCCCTCATCATCCTCAATACGCGTCCCAAGAAATCAGCCGAGGCCTACGCCAGTGTCTGGACCGATGAGGGCTCGCCCCTTATTGTCACCAGCCGGCGCCAGTCGGAAATGCTCGACAAGGCGATTGCCCCGAATGTCTACCTCGCCATGCGCTACGGCAATCCCTCCATCCCCGATGTCATCCGCCGGATCCTCGCTGACGGGACCACTTCCCTCTATGTCGTTCCCTTGTATCCCCAGTACGCGATGTCCAGTTACGAGACCGTGGTTGTCAAGGTGATGGAGGAGATCAACAAGCTCCAGCCCGATCTCGAGGTTGATGTCCTCCAGCCTTTTTACAACGACCCCCAGTACCTCGACATCCTTGCCAACAGTATCCGGGACCACATCCCCGAGGACAATGAGCGCCTCCTCTTCAGCTTCCATGGCATCCCCGAACGGCACCTGCGCCTTTCCGATCCCTCCCACGCCCACTGCCTCTGCGTCAAGGACTGCTGCCGGCACGCCAACCCGGCCCATGCGACCTGCTATCGCCACCAGTGCTTTGAAACCGTGCGCGGGGTCGTCGAACGTCTCGGCCTGCCCGAGGACACGTACTTCGTTTCCTTCCAGAGTCGCCTTGGACGTGATCCCTGGCTCACGCCCTACACCGACGCAACGCTTGAGAAGTGGGCCCGCGAGGGCATCCGCAAAGTCCGCGTCGTCTGCCCGGCCTTCGTCACCGACTGCCTTGAAACCCTCGAGGAAATCGCCGAGGAGGGGAAAGAAATCTTCACCGATGCCGGGGGTGAGGATTACGAGGCCATTCCCTGTCTCAATGAGAGCCCGGAATGGATAGCCTACCTCAGCCGCCAGGTTGATGCCTGGCTCTCCTCCAAAGCCTGACCTCGGCATGAATCATCCCGCAGAATGGTTTCTCCTCCTCGGTACCGGCGGCTACCTTGCCGCCCTCGCCCTGACGCTGACCCGGCTCTGGCACCGTAGTGAACCCCTGCACGGGATAAACTTCATCCTCATTCTCGCCGGCTGGTTCGTTCAGAGTACCGGTCTCTGGATGCTCGGGATGGAAGCTGAAAGTTGCCCCATCCGGAATCCCTTCGAGGTCCTCCAGTTTGTCAGTTGGTCGATCGTCATCATCTATCTCTTCACCGGCCAGGTCTTCCGCCTCTCCCTCTTTGGTACCGGGAGCGCCTCCCTTGCCGCCCTTATTGGCCTGGTGGCTTTCCTCATTCCCGGGGGAATGCACATCGGTCCCTATTCGCATCTCGGCGGCGATCCCCGAATCGAGACGCATGCCGCCCTCGCCCTCTTCAGTTACGGGATTTTCGGCCTCATCGCCGTTCTTTCCGCCCTCTACCTCCTTCAGAATTACAGCCTTAAGACAAAAAAATGGTCGGCTGTTTTCCGCTTTCTCCCCTCCATAATGGGTATGGATACCGTCATCCTTCGCCTCATCTTCGTGGCCTGCATCGTCTACACGGTCTCCATCGCCATCGGGGCCCTCTACTGGTTCGAGAATATGGACCAGGTCAGTATGCCGAAGTTGGTATTCACCCTCGCCCTCTGGCTTGCCTACTGGATTGTCCTTGTCCTCCGCCTCGCAAACCGCCTTTTTGGCACCTCCCTCGCATGGACCTGCATCGCCCTCATGGCCGCCGCCCTTTTTGTCCTCTGGCCGGTGGAGGCAAGCCGCGATCACGGGTTTGCCAGCGAATCGCGTGAGGTCTCAACGCTCCCCTGATCATGCTCCCCGATTCAACGCGCCTAATTACTGTCGGCTGTAACCACCAGACGACCCCACTGGACCTGCGTGAGCAGATGGCCCTCTCCCATGAGGATGTTGCCGTCCTTCAGGAGCAACTGCGAAACCACCGCTCCGTGCGGGAGGCCGCTATCCTCAACACCTGCAACCGCGTCGAAATCTACGCCGTCACCGGGGAAGAGGCATGGGCCCGGGAACTGGCTTCCATCCTCCAGGAAATCAACGGCTTTCCCGCCGATCAATTCCTCCGCTACGCCTACGCCTACGAAAACCTCGACGCCGTCAGGCATGCCTACCGGGTCGCCGCCGGCCTCGATTCCCAGATCATCGGAGAAACCCAGATCCTTGGCCAGATGAAGGCCACCTACGCCTCCTCAATCGACCAGAAAACCGTCGGTCCCGTCCTTCATCGCTTCTTCCAGAAGGCTTTTCAGGCCGCCAAATGGGCCCGCACGGAGACACATATCGGTACCGGCCAGGTCAGCCTCGGGAATGTTGCCGTGGAGCTTGCCACCCGCATTTTCGGACGGCTCACGGTCAGCCGCACCCTCGTCATCGGCTCCGGGGAGGCGGGTCGCGATGTCGCCAAGGCCTTCCGCAGTCGCGGAGTAGCCTGCATGTCCATCGCCAGCCGGACCGCCGAGAGGGCCGAAAAGCTGGCCCGGGCGGTCGACGGCCTCATCATCCCCTTCAAGGCCTGGGAGGAGACCCTCCCCTATGTCGATGTGGGAATTTTCGCCACCGCTTCGAGGGATTGCCTCCTCGACCGCTCGATTATCGAACAGCATATCGGCCGGCGTCCCCGCAAGCCTCTTTTCCTCATCGATCTGGCCGTTCCCCGGGATATTTCCCCCGAGGTGGCCGCCATGCCCAATATCTACCTCTACAATCTTGAGGACCTCGCCAGCATCGCCAACGAGAACCTGCAGAACCGCAAGCAGGAAATGGAATCCTGTCTCCAGGAACTCGATACGAAGGCGGCATTCATGTGGAAAAAAATTGCCCCTCCCGCAGCCCGGAACGGCCAGCTTTTCGAGTCATCCACGGGAAAGGTTTCCTCAAGCCCCTGAGCTAGCGCGAGCTGGCCTCCATGAGCCGCTCAAGGCGTTCCGGTACCGAAAACGCCTCCTCCGCCCCAAGGCACTCGCGCAACTCTTGTGCCCCCTCGGCAAAGGGCTCCCGCATCTCCGGATGGGCAAGGATTGCGCCGATCCGCGCCGCCAGTTCCTCCGGGCGCGCCGCCTCCTGAAGGTATTCCGGATAGAGTTCCCGTCCGAGGACAAGGTTCGCGATCCCCAGCCAGTCCACCTTCACCAGCCGCTTCCCGATCCACGTCGTCAGTGGATGGGCCCGGTAGACCACCGCCCCCGGAATTCCCGCAAGCGCGCAGTTGAGGGACATGGTCCCGGAACTTGTGAGGACAGAGTTGGCCGTCGTCCCCGTCTCCACCGAGCGCAGGGTGATCATCTCCGGAGGAATATGCTGGCGCCCCAGTTCCTGCTCGAGGATGTAGCGGATCCCATCCCCCGGATAAAGGCAGACACACCGGTGACGAACCCCGTCGTCAATGAGTTGACGGATCGCCCGGACCATCAGCGGAAAAATCCGCGCAACCGCCTGCTTGCGGCTCCCCGGAAGGAGCAGAATCGGGCCCTCAGGGTCGTAGCGTAGCGGATTCCTGTATTCCCGGGAGGCAAAGGGATGGCCGACAAAACGCACCGGCAGAACGGTGTCCGCGTAACAGGCCACTTCGAAGGGAAAGATGACCCCCAGCTCATCGAGAGTCCCCGCCATCTTGAAGCGGCGTCCCGCCTTCCAGGCCCATATCTGGGGTGAAACGTATTGATAGACCGCTACATTTCCGCCTCCTTTCCGGCTGATGCCGCCGCGTCGCAGGGCCTCCGCGAGGCGCAGGTTGAAACCCGGGTAATCAACCAGCACCACTATCCGGGGCTGATGCGTCCCGATCCAGCGCACCAGTTCCCCGAAAAGCTGCCTGAAGAAGGGGTAATTGCGCAGGACCTCGACAAGGCCCACCACGGAATCCCGGGTCAGGTCATGCAGGACCTGCACCCCCGCGGATCTCAGGGCCGGCCCCCCCAATGCCACCTGTTTCCACTCCGGGTGGGTCGCCGCCAATTCAAGGGCAATCGATGCCGCATGCTGGTCGCCGGAGTGCTCGCCGGCGATGAAAAGCACATCCACTTTACCTTCCCGGGGCGGAGCCAGGTGGAGGCCGTGGCGGCCCTTGTTGTTCCCTTCCGCACGCATCAATTATCCAGCCGGCATGCGGGAGCGGATCGCCTCGGTTATGCGGATTGCGACCTCCAGGGCGGAGGCCCCTTCCCGTCCACCCACCTTTGGCTTCATCTTGTCCCGGACACAACTGATGAAGTCCATGATTTCGAGTTTGAGGGGCTCCTCCCGCTCAATCGGTATTTCCTCCTTTTCAAGCGAGAGTCCCTTTTTCCGGACAAGGTGGCCCTTTTGTTCCATGAAATCGAGGGACAGGTAGCCGTCTTTCTGGAAAACCCGGATCTCCCGTACTTTTTTCGTGCTCACCCGGCTCGTGTTGATGTTTGCCACACAGCCGTTCTCAAACTGGATACGGGCATTGGCGATGTCTTCCTTCCCCGAAAGGACATCCACCCCGACCGAATCGATTCGCTCCACCCGTGACCGGACCAGCTGCTGGATGATCCCAATGTCATGGATCATCAGGTCAAGCACCACCCCCACCTCGGTTCCCCGGACATTGAACGGGGCCAGGCGGTCAGCCGTTATGTAGAGGGGATCCTGCACATGTTCCTCAAGGTAACTCATTACAGGGTTGAAATGCTCGATGTGTCCCACCTGGACAAGGCGCCCCGTCTCCTTCGCCGCCGCAAGGAGGGCCTCCGCTTCCTCCAGCGAGGCACAGATGGGCTTCTCCACAAGGAGATGCGCCCCGCCGTGCATGGCGGGAATGCCCACCTCCGCGTGAAGATGGGTCGGGACGACGATACTCAAGGCCTCACAGGCCCGGGCGAGGCTTTCCGCATCCGCAAAGGCACGCGTCCCCAGAGGATCCGCTACAGCCTTTGCCCGCTCCGGATCCACGTCATGGATCCCCACCAACTCGACATTCGGAAGACTCGCGTAGATCCGGGCATGGTGCTGGCCAAGTGACCCCACACCGACCACCCCACAACGGATTTTCTCCAGATGGTTCCTCATTGTGCTGAAGCTGAAGGCCCCTTTCAGGGGGTCAAGCACGGGATAAAAAAGGAGGGCCGAAAACGGGATCCATTGCCCCCCTGATATAGAGGATCCAGCTTCCGGCCCATTCGGATTTGACTCCGAAAGTAGTGTGTGCGCCGGTACGGGGAGCCCCGGCAGA
>JAWLGH010000083.1:0-9025 GCA_041685165.1 Oceanipulchritudo sp.
CTTGCTTGCGGCGTTCACCCCGGGCGCGGTTGCTGTAGGCACCATAATAGCGGACAAGGTGCTGGCCGGGAGGAGGAATATGCCGGGTGATGGCGGCGATGAAGGCGGGACCGTCGAAGGTTTCCCATAGGCGGTTCGTTGCGTGGTTGCGCTTGCTGCGATAAACGACCTCTCCGGTTTCCGGAACATAGGTCATCTTTTCCAAGGAGAACGGGTTGCGCAGGATGTATCGAGCGAGGTGTTCGAGGCCGTCGTGATCGTCCTTTTGGATAAGGTAGCCGGCGTGGATATTGAATCCACTGTGATGCCACTGGCGCATTTTCCGGGCATCCCGGGCGGACAGCTTGTCCTTCCTGACAAAGAACTTGAGCACACGAGCCTGCAGGAGTTCGGCGACCCGTTCCCAGTCGGTACGGGGAAGGGCGTGGAAGGTGTGGCTGCCGACGAACGCTCCGTCGGTGATGAGAATATGCAGGTGCGGGTGGAAGTTGAGGTAATCGCCAAAGGTCTGGATGGCGATGATCACGCCGGGTTGGCCGTTGGGCGTTCCAAGACGGGTGCGAATCACGTCGCGCAGGCTCAGCCACGCGGCCTGGCAGAAGTCGGTTAGCAAATCGCGATTGTATTGAAAGGCCTTGCGCAGCCGCTTCGGGATGGTGACGACAATCTGTCGGTGGGGGACCTTCCGCACGACCTCGTGCCGGACAAATTCCCCGAACTGTTGCACTTTCTTCTGGTGGCAACTCGGGCAGAAATAACGCTGCTTGCAACTGAAGGCGATCAGGTAATCGTGTCCGCAGTGATCGCAGTGCAGGCGGGCGAAGCCGCGGCTCAGGTCGCCGCAGGCCTCGAAGGCGTCCAGCGTTTGGCTGACCTCTGGGCGGAAATATCCGTCCTGCTTCTGGAACTGTGCCTCGTAGTGCTGCTCAAACTCCTCCCGGTGATCCTCAAGGCACTGCCAAAGAGGAGAGGCCCGGGGACGACGCGGACGGTAGAGGGCGACCGGCATCCGTCGAGGATGCTTGAAATCTCCATTGTCCGCCAAGCGCCGCGAGTACCCAAATTTGGGTAGGTGTGTTCACCTTCTCCACGCTGCCATGAGGCAACAGGACATGTCTAAGAAATTACATAAAGGTCCTGCTACCTCGAAGGTTTGGTGGGTCGCGCTGTATTGCCTGTGTTTTTGATATCCTCACCGCCTTTCGTTCAATCAGGCGCACATAGTACGCTTCCGTCGTCGTCGGTCTCGGTGGGTTTTCGGAGGGAAAGCAGCTCGTTGAGGGCCTCCTCATGCATGGGAACAAACCGTTCGCGGCCCTTTTTCGGTTTCCATGTTGACTTGGAATCCTGGCAAATATGGAGAAGTCCGTCCTCAGCGGTGATGTTGCACCATTTCAGGTGAGCCGCCTCCTTTGCGCGCAGTCCGGCGTTGCGGAGAAGGAGCAGGGCACGGTAGACCGGTTCATCCGATTCCTTGAGTTGTTCCTCCGCTTCCCGGGCAATGGCGTTGCCCTTGGCACGGGGGAACAGGTCAAAGGGCTGAATTTTGGCGGGCTTCACGTAGAAGTCCTCGAAGGGATTCTCAATATCGTAGCCCTTTTCCCGGTAGAATTTCAGACGGGCGGCTTTGAGGAGAGATTTGGACCCGGACAGCATGCCCTCAACCGTTGCGGGTTTCAGGTGCTTGGGTGGCTGTTCCCGTATCCGGGGCAGGGCGGTTTTTAACTCAGAAATCGTTTCAACCGCGAGATGCCGGGATAACCGGCGAAGACGGTTGCAATACGTGCGGAGGGTAGAATCCTCCGCACTGCAACCAACCCGATATCGGCCTTCCAGGCCAACCGGCACGTGTTGCTCCGCGAGCACCGTGAGAGACAAAGTCATTTATTCAATTCATGTTGAAAGAGGTATTAAAAGGGCCCCCGCCGTTTCCAGCGGGAGCCCTCAAATTCTCAGGCGAATGCCTCTTCGATCTTCTCGCAGAAAAAGTGGAGGAGGAATGCGATTGTTCACCTGTCCCTAATCGCCCCGACTCTCGACTGCGACTGTTCACCTGTCCCTAATTGCCAAGACGTCCCTGGGCATGGCCGATTATCAGGCCCGTGGCTGGGTGGCCTGGCAGCACCACATGTCCATGGTCATGTTGGCGATGCTGTTCATGATCCGGGAACGAGACGATCCGGGAACGAGACGATCGCAGGGACAGGACGATCGCAGGGACAGGTGAATGGGTGCTTCCTAATTGCCCCCCTAATTGCCCCATGTTGGCGATGCTGTTCATGATCCGGGAACGAGACGATCGCAGGACGATCGCAGGGACAGACGATCGCAGGGACAGGTGAATGGGTGCTTTTGAGCAACGCTGCCGGGTCGGTGACCTTGACGCTGATGGTCAGGAAACATGCCGATCGCTATTGGATCGAGCGCGCTTTCCAGGATGCCAAGACGTCCCTGGGCATGGCCGATTATCAGGCCCGTGGCTGGGTGGCCTGGCAGCACCACATGTCCATGGTCATGTTGGCGATGCTGTTCATGATCCGGGAACGAGACGATCCGGGAACGAGACGATCGCAGGGACAGGACGATCGCAGGGACAGGTGAATGGATGCTTCGGGAAATTGCCCGCTTTTTACCTTGATCTAAGGTCCTTATATGAACTAAGTTTTATATATGGAACAAGAGCGGGATGCCGCACCGGCGTTGACACGGGGACTGGCCCTGATCCGGCAGCTCTCATTTGAGGGACAGGGCACGCTGGAGCACCTGGCCCGGCGCGGGGGCTGGCCGAAGTCGTCGACCTTGAGGTATCTTCAGGCATTGGAGGCTGCGGGGGTGGTGCGGCAGGACCCGGCGAGCAAAGTCTGGCATCTGCTGGAACGGCTCTCGGCCTTCATTCCGGAGGAAGGGGACGTGGTTGAGCGCTGGCGCGGTTTGCTGGGAAGCCTTTGCCAGGAGGCGGGTCATTGCCTGGAACTGTACCGGGTTGTTGAAGGCCGGGTTGAACTGGTGGACCGGGCGGATCCGGTTGTGCGGGACATGCAACTGACGGCCCGGATCGGGTTTGTCCGGGATTTGCGGGAGTGTGATTCCACGGCCCTTGTATACTATGCCTATGCGGGTGTACCGGTGACGGGGAAGGCGCTTTCGTGGTGCTGGAAAAACGGCGAGCGCAAGCGGGTAAGCGCCGCTGAGCGGAAGTCCCTGCTGGCCCGGACACGGCGGGAAGGAATGGCGGAGGACAGGGATTTCAACGAGAACGGCATCCGACGATTTGCGCTTGGTCTGCGGCGGGCGGACGGGAAGCTGGCGGGGATTTTTGCCTTGGCCCAGCGTTTGACCCCGCTGGCTTCTAGGCAGACCGAATCGATTCTTCAATTTTTAAACCCTTTGAGCAACGAGCCGACGGCAGTGCCGGCCGTACAACCTGAACTCTCAACAAGCTTATGAACATCCTCTACATCGACATCGACTCACTGCGGCCGGATCATCTCGGCTGCTATGGCTATCACCGGAAGACCAGTCCGAATATCGACGCGATTGCGCGGGAAGGCCTGCGATTCAACAACTGCTATGTTCCGGACGCACCCTGCCTGCCCAGTCGGACCGCCATGACAACGGGAAAATTCGGCATTCATACGGGCGTGGTCAACCACGGTGGCGTGGCCAGTCAGCCGCACATCTGGGGTCCGGATCGCGGCTTCCGCTGCAACATGACGGAGTCGAACTGGGCCAATCAGTTTCAGAAGGCCGGGTACCATACGGTGGCCTTTTCGCCCTTTGCCCAGCGTCATGGCGCCTGGCACTGGTATGCCGGGTTCATGGAAATCCACAATACGGGTGGCGGCGGAATGGAAAGCGCCGACGTGATCGACCCCCAGGTCTGCGACTGGCTCACGCGCAAAGGCGGGGAGGAGAAGCCCTTCTTCATGTGGGTCAATGTATGGGATCCGCACACCCCGTACCGGACGCCATCCGATTTTGAAAACCCCTTCAAGGACGACCCCTTGCCGGACTGGTATGACGAAAGCGTGCGCGCCGACCATTGGCAGAAGGCCGGGCCGCACTCGGCGCAGGAAGTCACCGGCTTTGCCGGGGAGCCTGTCTGGGTGCACCAGAACAAGGAAATCCATGAGCGCTTCCCGACCATCAAGGACCTGCAGCCGACGCAGATCGACAGCATGGACGCGGCGCGGAAAATGTTTGACGGATATGACATGGGAGTGGCCTATGCGGACCTGGCGGTGGGGCGGATCATTGCCAAGCTGAAGGAGGCGGGATTGTACGAGGACACGGCCATCATCATTTCCGCGGATCATGGCGAAAACCTTGGTGAACTATGGGTTTATGGAGACCACCAGACGGCCGATCATGTGACCAACCGCGTGCCCCTGATCATTCGCTGGCCGGGAGTGACTGATTCCAAGGCCGGCCAGGCAGATGACCGTTTGCTGTACGCCTTCGACATGGGGGCAACCCTCATGGAATGGTCGGGACTCGATGTTCCGTGCGATTGGGACGGCCACTCCTTCGCGGGGGATTTCATGGACGGAAAGACACGGGCCGGACGGGACTCACTCGTTTTGTCGCAGCTTGCGTGGTGCGCCCAGCGAAGCGCCCGATGGGACACGTACATCTGCATTGAAACCTATCATGACGGCTTCCACGACTATCCGCGGCACATGGTTTTTGACCTCGAGGCGGATCCGCACGAGCAGGACAACCTTGCCGCTGAGCGGCCCGACCTGCTCGAAAAGGGCAAGGCCATCCTGCATGACTGGCGGGCTGAGATGCGCCGGTCGGGCCACCATACAGTCGATCCGCTCGATACGGTCATGGCCGAAGGGGGACCCCATCATATCCAGGAAGCCAGATCGGGCGCCTACCTCGAGCGCTTGCGGTCCACCGGCCGCGCTGAAATCGCCGAACGATTCGCCACCCGGGAGCACCCCTACAGGAGCGAATAGGGGGGAGGCGACAAGGGGAATCAGCCTGTTTCAAAGACGTTTTAGCTGGCAACCTGGAAGCCTCCGATTGATGCTCATCCGCCGTATGCCCAAGGAAACACTACTCCGCACCGCCACCTTTTCACCGAAAGTTCAGACATACTGGTTGCTTACCGGCATCCTGATCAGTGTTTTGACGGTGGTGGGCATTCCTCTCCTGCTGATCTGGATTCCCTTGGCAAAATATTTCACAGGACGCTACCTCGCCAATCTTTCATGCCTCCTGAAGACCCGCGAACTGATTGTCCGGAAGGGCATCTTCAACCGCATCGAAAAGACGGTACCCCTTGAGAAGATCACCGACCTCGGCCTCCAGCAGGGTCCAATCATGCGCTATTTCGGCATCCATATGCTGACGGTCGAAACGGCCGGTCAATCCAGTGGCGGCTCCCTTGTTTCCCTGACCGGCATCGAGGAGGTCGAGGCCTTCCGCGAAGCCGTCCTCGACCAGCGCGACAAAATCACCGACCGCGAGGCCGCCCCACCGCCGCCAGCTGCACCCGACACGGTCCTTGAAGAGATCCATAAGACCCTCCTTCGGATCGAGGCTCATCTGAAACAAGGCGCAAGCAACGATTCAGACTGACCTGACGCGTTCTCCTGAAAGAGGCAGTTCAGTGCCGCGCCTGCGGAATCAGAAACTTTAACACCCACCGTCTCCGCGTCATCGCCCATTGCGGTTGGTCCATCTCAAAATGATCCCAACATAATCGCAGACCCCACGTTTTGTTGTGGACCTGCCTTGAGCTTCTCGAATGGCGGTGGGAGAGGGATTCGAACCCCCGAGACCCTTGCGGGCCTAACGGTTTTCAAGACCGCCGCGTTCGGCCACTCTGCCATCCCACCGGGAAAGGGTTTACCCCTGAGAAAGAGGTAGAAAAGACGAATGGTGGGGAAACTCAAGCCTGAGTTTCACCTTTGGGCGGGCGCGGGTTCAGTGTCCGTTTTCGCCCGTATGGATGTGCCCGTGATCGATCTCCTCCTTGGAGGCCTCGCGGACATCAACCACGTCGACATCAAACTTGAGGTCGACACCGGCGAGGGGATGGTTGGTATCGACGGTGACCTTGTCGCCGTCGATCGCGGTGATCTGGGCGACACGCGGACCGCTGGGGGTCTGGGCCTGGAAGCGCATCCCGGGTTCGAGCTCGACATCCTCGGGAAACTGGCTGCGCGAGGCATCGACAATGAGGTCCTCGCTGCGTTCCCCGTAGCCCTCGGCGGCGGGGACGTTGGCGGAGATGCTCTCGCCGGCGGCCTTGCCCTCGAGTTGCTTTTCAAGGCCGGGGATGATGTTTCCGTGTCCATGGAGGTAGGCCAGGGGTTCCTTGTCCCGGCTCGAGTCAATGACCTCACCACTCGGATCGGTGAGGGTGTAATGCATTGTGACGACGTTGTTGGTGGATACTTGCATAGCGATCACGGTACGGCAGGGTTCCCGCCAGATGCAAGGGAAGAAGCGGAAAAAACTGTCCCGGGCGCGGGCTGGCGACGGTTCAAAGCAGGCCCGCCTCGGCGAAGGAATAATACCCCGCACCGGAGGGATCGTGCTCGCGCTGGCCGATGACAACATGGTCCAGAAGGTCGAGCTGGACAATGGCGGCGGCCTCCCGGAGTTGGCGGGTGGCACGGATGTCGGCCTGGCTCGGGGAAGGATCGCCGCTGGGGTGGTTGTGCGCGCAGACCAGAGCGGAGGCACTGTTGCGGATGGCTTCCCGGAAAACTTCGCGGGGATGGACAAGGCTGGCGGTGGCCGTTCCCGAGGTCACCGGCTGGCAGCGCAGGAGGCGGTTCTTGCGGTTGAGCGAGAGAACCCAGAACTTTTCCACCGGTTCCCCGTCGGCCATGGGCCGGAGCCAGTCATAGACCCGCTCGGGGCTGTCCATGAGCGGCGCCGCTTCCCCGTTCGAAAGCATCCGCCGGGCGACCTCGATCATGGCCTGGAGCTGGAGGGCCTTGACCCCGCCGATGCCGCGGTAGCCCACAAGATCCGCATGGGAGAGGCGCAAAAGCCCGCGCAGTGACCCGATGGTGGCGAGGATTTCATGCGAGAGGCTCAGAACATCGCTGCCCCGCGTTCCACTGCGCAGGACCACGGCAAGCAACTCGGCATCGGAAAGGGCCGCCGGCCCCTTGGTCCGGAGGCGTTCCTGGGGGCGCTCGTTGAGGGGAATGGAGTTCAGGACGGGCATCGGAAAGACAGATAAAGCTTATCCTGAAAGCGTTATTCGGCGGCCGGCCGGGTCAACGCAAAATTTCGATTGTCAGGGAGGGGCAGGCCTGCACGTTCAGGATGGAAGGATGACGACGCCATTGCAGATTCAGGAGACGCGGGCCCGGGCGCCCTTTCATATCATGGTGAAGCCGATCGGGCCAAAATGTAACCTTGACTGTTCCTATTGCTTTTACCTGGAAAAGGAGATCCTTTTCGGCGAGGGGGAGCGGTGGAAGATGGACGACGCGGTGCTGGAGGCCTACGTGAAGCGTTACATCGAGGCGCAGCCGGCGGATCCGGTGACCTTTGCCTGGCAGGGCGGGGAGCCAACCCTCTGCGGGGTGGACTTCTTTGAAAAAGTGGTCCGCTGGCAGAAGGCGTATGGGAAGGGCCGGCAGATCGACAATGCCTTCCAGACCAACGGGACCCTCCTTGACGATGACTGGTGCGCCTTCCTGAAGCGGGAGAACTTTCTGGTCGGGGTGAGCATCGACGGGCCGGCGGAGCTGCACGATGCCTACCGGGTGAAGCGCAACGGCGAGGGGACCCATGCGGAGGTGATGCGGGGAATCGAGAACCTGAAGAAGCACCGGGTGGACTTCAACACCCTGACCTGCGTCAACCGGGTGAATGCGGACCGGGGCGCGGAGGTCTACGCCTTCCTGAAACGCATCGGCTCGCGCTACATGCAGTTCATCCCGATCATCGAGCGCCTCCCGGACGCGGAGGCGGAGCGCCTTGGTCTCAGCCATGCGACGCCGCCGAAGTACACGGAGGACGACGACAACCTGGACGCGCCGGTCACGGAGTGGAGCGTGCAGCCGAAAGCCTACGGGCGTTTCATGTGGAGCATCTTCAAGCGCTGGGTGCAACAGGATGTAGGGAAAATTTACGTACAGCTCTTTGACGTCGCCCTCGGTAAATGGGCCGGGGTGCGGGGCGGGCTGTGCGTCTACGAGGAGACCTGCGGCCGCGCGATGGCCCTTGAGCATGACGGCAGCCTCTATTCCTGCGACCATTTCGTCTATCCGGAATACCGGATCGGCAACATCACGGAGCAGTCCATGTCGGAAATGGCGGACAGTCCGCAGCAGGTGGGATTCGGCAACATGAAACGGGACGCCCTGCCGGAATTCTGTCTCCAGTGCGCCTTCAAGTTCACCTGCAACGGCGGTTGCCCGAAGCACCGTTTTCTCCTCACGCCGGACGACGAACCGGGGCTGAATTACCTCTGTTCCGGCTACCGCTTTATTTTCGGGAAAATGGATCCCTACATGAAGGCGATGGCGGAGCTCTACCGGGAGGGTCAGGCCCCCGCCGAGGTGATGAACCTGATCCGGAGGAAGCGCCTCCCCAAGCCATCCTGAACGCTTCCCGGTGCGGCCGCGTCAAAGGGAGGCCTTGAGTGACTCCAGTTCCTCCCAGCGCGCGTAGAGGACCTGCAGCTCCGTATCGATTTCCTTGAGACGGTTGCGGGTGGACCCGGCCAATGCGGGATCGGCCTTGAGGGTGTCGGGGTTGGCGAGGGAGGCGGCGATTTCCTCCTGTTCCGTCTCGAGGGCCTCAATCCTCGGGGGAAGCTCGTCGAGTTCGCGCTGTTCCCGGTTGAGGAAGCGCCGCGGGCGTGCCGGGCGGCCCTTTCGTGCGGGAGAGTTGGCCGGTGCGGCCGGGGCCTTTGGTGGGGCGGCGGCGGTGGAGGACCGTTCCTGGAAGGCCTCGTAATCGGAATAGCCGCCGATGATGGGACGAATGAAGCCGTTTGGCTCGAAGACAAGGAGCTCGGTGACGACATTGTCGATGAAGGCCC
>JAWLGH010000030.1:0-34476 GCA_041685165.1 Oceanipulchritudo sp.
CTGGCCTTCGGCGTCATGGGTGAATTCGGTGAGTTCCGGCTGGGCGGCCTTGCGGAGAAAGAGGAGGACAGAGGTTCCGGTTCCGAGGATGATGGCGAAGTCAAGGCGGATCAGGAGGGCGGCGAGGAAGGTGGTGATAAAAACGATCCGGTCCGATACGGTGGCGTTCCAGACAATGCGAAGGACATGCCGGTTAATCAGGGAAAGACCGATGGAGATGACGAGGACACCGAGGACACTGACGGGAATGAAGCGGGTCAGGGGACCGAATGAATAGGCCCCGACAGCGCATAGGATTCCGGAGATGATGCTGGCAAGCGGGCTTGCAGCCCCGCTTGCCCAGTTGAGCTGGGAACGGGTGAGGGAACCGGAGGCGGGCATTCCCTGATAAAAGGCGCAGCCGATATTGGCGAAACCCATGCCGAGCATTTCCTGGTTGGAGCGGAGTTTCTGCCCGGCCCGTGAAGCAAGGGATTTTCCGATCGAGGTCCCCTCAAGGACGGAGAGGAAGGCGATGACGAGGGCCACGCTGGCCATCTGGCTGACGTGGTCCCCGCGGAAGCTGGGAAGGGTGAATTGCCAGGCCGTGGCATCAACGGCATCGAGGGTAAGGAGGGGGCTGAACTTCGGGTGGGCGATAAGGAAGCTGTTGAAGAAATAGGCCACGACCGAAAGGATAACGAGGGTGATGGCCACGTTGGGAAGCATCCTGAAACGGTGATTGAGGAACCCGTAGACACCGAAGGTGAGAAGGGAGATGACAAAGGTCGGCCAGTGTGTGGCGGGCAGGGTCTTCAAGGTCAGCCAGATGACGGTGAGGAAGGTGGACCCGGGGGGGAGGGTGAAATCGAACCCGAGGACCTTCTTGAGCTGGTTGACGATGATGTAGATGGCCGCAGCCGTGATGTAACCGGTGACGACAGAACGGGAAATGTACTGGATGAGGTTGGCGACCTTCAGGAAGGCGCCGAGGATGAGAAAAACCCCCGATAATAAGACGGTGATCCCAATGAGGGCCACCTTCTCATCAGGGGTCTGGAGGCCCATTCCGAGAAAGGAGGCGAAGATCAGGACGGAGGTCGCGTTAGTCGGGCCGAGGACGATGAAGCGCGATCCTGAAAGGATGGGCCCGAGCATGGCGGCAATGGCCGAGGCGAAGATGCCGTATTGGATGGGAAGGCCCGCAATGGCGGCGTAGGCCATGCCTTGGGGAAAGGCGAGGAGGGCCACATTCAGGCCGGCGCGGAGGTCGCTTTTGGCCATCTCGGGATTGTAGCCCCGCAGGCTTTTCCGGAGCGGGAAAAAATCCAGATGGTTCCGGCTCCTGATACCGGATTGCAGGTTTTTAATGGATCTTGTGAGGCGCAAGGCGTTTTCCAGGGCTTTCAGGGGGGAGAAAAATCGCGGTTGCCTGAACAGGCAAATTTATTCTCGTCTCGCCCGTCAAGCTGTGTCCTTTCATAGCCCGGTATGCTTGCCGCCTTGATATACGTGATCGCGGTTCTGGTCGCCAACCTGACCGCGACCCTCTTTCTTCCCCTTGAGCTTGTCCCTGGATCCGGGATCCTCGTTTCCGTTGGGACGCTTGTCTTCGGGATTACCTTCACCCAGCGCGACCGGATGCATTTTCTGGGGCGTCCTTTTGTCTACCGGGTGATTGCCCTCTCGGCGGTGCTCAATCTCCTCATGCTGGTGAGTTTCAGTTACCTCTGGGGGGGATGGGTTGTCCGTTTCTTCGAAAACCGGGGGTGGGAATGGTTGCTGACCTCGGCGTTGATGCTCAAGGAAAACGGCTGGCGCGTTTTTCTGGCCTCCTTTCTTGCCATCCTGGTAGCGGAATCGGCTGACACGGAGATCTTCCACCTTTACCGGGGCCGGTCCTGGCTGGGCCGGGTTTTTCGCTCCAATGCGGTCAGTATCCCCGTGGATTCCGTGCTCTTCAATCTGATCGCCTTTGCCGGAAGCCCTTTTTTTCCCCCTGTCGTCCTCCTGAAAGTCGTTCTTGGGGAAATCGCGGCGAAATTCGCGGTCGGATTTATCTACGCGCTTTTTTACCCCTCGAAACTGAAGCGCCCGCTCGCGGACTAGGCGTCAAGAAGATGCCTTTGCAGGCCGTCTGGCCGCGCGCCAGCCGTCGCGGTGCTTGCGGATCCAGTCGAGAAGGGCGCGCTCAAATCCGATATCCCGTCCCGCTTTTTCCGATTCGATCCATTTGTGACGCAATATTTCCTCCCGCTCGGCGAGAAACTCCTTGTAGAGGCTGGACCGGTTCATGAAATCACTGTCCCGTGTCTTCTTTCCGGAGGCTTTATTGGGTGATTTCATTGGAGTCGGGGGGTGTCAGGGCGAGGTGATGCTTGGCGACGCTATATACATTGACGGTTTTCCAGCTTGTCGCAATACCTTATTTTCACCCTTTTCCGGTGGTTTTACATCACTTTCATAAGCTCGACTGCCATTTCCTGGAAAGTTTTCGCGGTGGGGCTGTCCGGATAGGCCACGCAGACGGGGACGCCGCGGTCGCCGCCTTCACGGATCTCGCTGTCGAGGGGGATTTGTCCGAGGAGGGGGACCTCGAGGGCCTCGGCGGTCCATTTCCCGCCTCCTTCGCCAAAGATATGGACTTTCCGGCCCTCGCCTGCATCGAGGTAGCTCATGTTCTCGCAGACGCCGAGGATGGGAACGTTGACTTTATCAAACATCATCGCACCGCGGCGGGCGACATTGACGGAGGCGGCCTGGGGGGTGGTGACAATGAGGGCCCCGTCAACAGGCAGCGTCTGGACGAGGGAGAGCTGGGCGTCGCCGGTCCCGGGTGGAAGGTCGACGACAAGGACATCGAGCTCACCCCAGTGGACATTGCGTGCAAACTGGGAGATGGCATTGTTGATCATGGGTCCTCGCCAGACAACGGGCGAGTTTTCATCAATCAGGAGGGCCATGGACATGATGCGGATCCCGTAGTTTCGCGGGGGAATGATGCGGTCCTCCTCGATTTCGGGGCGCTCCCCGACACCCATCATGAGGGGAATGGAAGGGCCATAGATATCACAGTCAAGGATCCCGACGCCCTTGTAATCGGGCTGCATGCGCAAGTGCCGGTCAAGGGCGCAGGCCAGATTGACGGCCACTGTCGACTTGCCGACGCCGCCCTTGCCGCTGGCCACGGCGATGATTTTTTTCACGCCCGGCATGATGTCAGCTGTCTTCTGCCCGGAGCTTGCGGCGGCTCCTTTCGGCTGCTGCACCAGCACCTCGGCCTGGACGCGTTCCACGCCGTCCATTTGACCGACGACCTTTTCCACCGATTCCTTGATTTGCGGGGGGACCGCGGCGTCACCGGTCGTCACTTTGATGCGGACGGAGACGCTCGAGCCGTCCACTGCGATGGTATCGACAAGGCCGAAGGAAACAATATCCCGACTGAACCCCGGATATTTTACGGCTTTGAGGGCGCTTCTTACATTATCTTTATCGACCATGGTATCTTTCCAATGTTTGGGGAAATCTCTTGAACTCTGCAAGAAAGCATATTCCGTCTTCAAGGCAATAGTACCTCGGAATTCCCCGGCGGCGGTATCCCTTGCGAGGAACCCTCAATGCACCTGCGAATCAATTATTTCATCCTTACTTTCTCTTTCCTGGCGGCATGCCTTTCCTTGTCCGCGCAGGGACCCATCGAACTGGGAGACGTTGTCGGCCGTTCGGACATTGAGAGCCGGTCGGTCAAAGTGGAGGGCTCTCCTGAATCCCTGGTCAACAATGCGTCCCGGCTTGTTGACCTCCATGGGGGACTGGAGCGTACCCGTGACGGGGAGGATTTTATTTTCCGCTTTGAGGCGGGGGAAGGGCCCAATGCGGTCCGTCTGCGCATTGTATCGGGGGGAGAGGTTCTCTGGGAGCGCCAATTCAGGGGGAACTCGCAAAATGACGCCCTCTACGCCGCAGCGGACGCGGCGGTTGCGCGGACCCTTGGAATCCCCGGATTCTTCCGGAGCAGAGTGGCCTTTATTTCGGACCGGACCGGGCATGCGGAGGTCTACCTTACGGATTTCCTCTTCCAGAGCGTCCGCCAATTGACGCGGGACCGGTCGCAGTGCCTGTCCCCGGAACTTTCACCGGACCATGACCGGCTGCTGTACACAAGTTACCACGGAAACGGGTTTCCCGACATTTACCAGATTGACCTCTCGACAGGAAAGCGGACGGTGTTTGCCGGATTCAAGGGAACGAACACCGGGGCCAGCTTCAGTCCGGACGGACGGCAGGTGGCGATGATCCTGAGCGGGTCCGGAAATTCGGAAGTCTATCTCAGCAATGCCGAAGGGCAGCAGCTGCGGCGGCTGACCCGTTCGGACAGTCTTGAGGCCGACCCGACCTGGTCCCCGGACGCGAGGCGGATCGCCTTTACCTCGGACCGACTCGGCGGACCGCAGATCTACACCATGGATGTGCAGGGACGCTCGGCCAGCCGGGTCCGCACGGACATCAGCCGGAATTGTTCGGAACCGGCCTGGAATCCCGTGGACGCGGACCAGATCGCCTTTACGGCGGCCATGGGGGGTGAGTTCGAAACGGCCCTGTATTCCTTCAAGGAGGGACGCAGCCGGATCCTCTCCCGTGGAGCCGGTGATGCGGTGCATCCGGTCTGGCTGCGTGACGGGCGCCACCTCATTTTCACCGAGCGGACGTCCCGCCAGACCCGCTTGATGCTTCTGGATACGGTCACGGGTGAGATCAACCGTTTCAGTCCGGCCAACCTGAATGATGCCAGCGAGGCCTCACCGGTTTATCCGGCAGGGTGATCGGGAAAGCAGGTCGAGGCGGCGGTTTCGCTTCGTTTTTCCGGTCCACAAAGCTCCTCCACGAGAGCGAGGGCGAAAAGATAGGCGGTCCCCGCGCCCATGGAGGTGATAAGGGTTCCATCCATGACAACGGGATCATTTGAGAGGCGCTCCGGCAGTTCCTCGGCGGTGGCGGGAAAGGAAGTGAAGCGGCGCCCGGCGAGGACCCCGGCCTTCTTCAGGACAACGGGGCCGGCACAGATCGAGCCAATCAGCTTTCCCGCGTCATTCTGTTTCCGGAGAAAGGACAGGAGGTCCTCGTCCCGTGCGAGATCCGCGTGACCGGGGCCTCCCGGGATGACAAGGAGGTCCGGCAATTCCATTTCGGCGGCGAAACGGGCATCGGCCCGCAGGTGGATGCCGTTGCGGCCGGTAACGTTGAGGGAACCGGAAGCGGAAGCCACCGTGACGGCGACTCCGGCCCGGCGAAGAAGGTCCACGGGAGTGAGGGCCTCAAGTTCCTCGACGCCGTCATTGATGATCACAAGGGCGGTTTTGCTGCTCATGTGCCCATTAAAGAGCCAGGCCCGGAAGGGGGCAAAGGAAAACGGTCTTTCTCAGGGGAGCTGGACGGTGTTCCCGAGAAGGAAGTCGCGAAAGCGGCCAATACTGCTGAGGTAGTTCTCCGGGTATCCTTCAATCAGGTCGTTGTGCATGCCTCCGCTGATCCAGAGGAAAAACTTCGGGGAAGGGGCAGCCTCGAAGAGGGCCCTCCCATGGGAATAGGGGACTGTCTCATCCCGGGTGCCGTGGATGATGAGAACCGGGCAGCGGACGCCGGCAAGGCGGGCCTCGTTGTCAAAGATATCCCATGGGAGCAGCTTTACGGGAAGCGCGACGTCGAATATGCTCGTAAACCCGCCCTCGATGATAAGGCCGGCAGCCTCTCCCTGGCTGGCAAGCCAGGTGGCCGGACCACTTCCGATGGAGCGGCCGTAGAGGAGGGTTTGTTGATGGGAAAAGCCAAAGGAATCGGGGATGGATTCCCAGATCTTTGCGGCGATGCGCAGAACCTCCCTTTCAGAGGGGCGTCCATCGCTGGACCCGTATCCGGGATAATTCCATGCAAGGACGGAGAAACCTGCCTCGGAAAGGGCCTCGAGGCGGTCCTCGATCCGGCTCAGGTCCTCCCCGTTGCCGTGATGGTAGAAAACGAGGAACGGGCTGTCGGGGTTCTGGATATAACGGAGGGTCACCTCATGACCCTTCTCGTTATGGCTGAAACGGGTCAGGCCGCTATCCGCTTCCTTCCCGGGGGAGGGGGCCGGGAAAATAAGTCCGTTGGCGAAGATGAGGGCGAAGAGAACCAGCCCCAGGTAGGCAAGGAGGGGAACAATGAGAGCCAGCTTGAGGAGGCCGATATAAGGGGAGGCAGACATGACAGTGAGGAACAGGATGCCCGGGAGGGGCCTTCTGCCAATCCAAAATTAGACCTGGGAAAGCAGAAATCAGGCGGCGGGCCGGTGCCGCGGACGACCCTTTTGTGCAGTTGACTTGCAACGGTGCAGATTCTCTCATGCCTGACATGGAAACGATACGCCTCTTTGACACCTTGAGCCGTGAAGTGCGGGACCTGCCCGCCGGGGAGAACGGCCGTTTCCGCCTTTATGTCTGCGGACCAACGGTCTACGGGCCGGCGCATATCGGGAATTTCCTGACCTTTCTCCGCTTTGATGTCCTCTATCGCCTCCTGTGTCTCTGTGGTTACCATCCTTATTATGTGCGCAACATAACCGATGTTGATGACAAGACGATTCAACGTTCCCGGGAGGCCGGCCTCGAGCTGGCGGCATTCACCCGCGAGTGGACGGAGCGATTCCATGAGGACTGTGCCCTGCTGAACATGCTTTCCCCGGATGTGGAACCGCGGGCCACGGGGCATATCACGGAGCAGATCCAGCTGGTGGAGACCTTGTTGGAAAGGGGGCATGCCTACCAGGGCCGGGACGGTTCGGTCTACTTCCGGGTAGGCTCCTTTCCGGACTACGGGAAACTGTCCCATTTCGATCCCGAGGCGCTCCGCACCCAGGAGGTGAACAGTGCCGGCAGGGCCAACCTGGCCGACGAGTATGAGCGTGATGCCATCGCGGACTTTGCCCTCTGGAAGGCCTCCCGGGAGGCCGACGGCGGGATCGCCTGGGAGAGCCCATGGGGGCGTGGCCGTCCCGGCTGGCATCTCGAATGTTCGGCCATGAGCATGAAGTATCTCGGGAAGGCATTCGACCTGCATGGAGGCGGTGAAGACCTCTGTTTTCCCCATCATGAAAATGAAATCGCCCAGAGCGAGGCCGTCACCGGCGAGTCGTTTGCCCGCCACTGGATGCACAGTGTCCACCTGCTGGTGGAGGGAAAGAAAATGTCCAAAAGCCTGGGAAATTTTTTCCTCCTCGAGGACCTCCTGAACAAGGGGTTTCATCCCCAGGAGATCCGCCTGGCGCTTCTTGGCGGCCACTATCGTCAGCAGTTTAATTTCACGGAGGCCGGGCTGGAAGCGGCCCGGAGCGGACTGAACAAGCTTGAATCCGGGGTTTCGGCCCTTCTCGAGCTGGCGGGACTCGGGCCACAGGACTGGCCGTCCTTTGTCTCTGAGGACATACCCGCGGACTGGGGACCCTTCGGTAATGCCTGGAAGGCTTTTCGCAGCGACCTCAACACACCCGCTGTCCTGGGGGCCCTTTTCAACGGCTTGAAACGGGCCCGAAAGCTCGAAAAGGAGACGGCGGAGGATTCCCTGAAAGCGCTGGGGTGCCTTCTCTTCGGCCTCGGGATCGAGCTTTTTGCCCGGCCCGGGGAGACGCGTGAGGCCGAGGTCCCCGCGGAGGTGCGGGAACTGGCGGAGCGACGCTGGCGCGCCAAGCAGGAGAAAGCCTATGCCGAAGCGGATGCGCTCCGGGCCTCCCTTCGCGAAAAAGGATGGCTTGTCGTGGATCGTCCGGACGGCTACACCCTTAGCCCTGAAACCAAGGTCTGACATGCTCCAACCAGGAATACCACGCCCCCGCCGATTGAGGAAAAACCCCGTTGTCCGGGATCTTGTCCGGGAAACGCGTCTTCATCCCGCCGATCTCATTCATCCCCTTTTTGTCGTCGATGGTGACGGGCCACCGGTTGACATTTCGAGTATGCCGGGCCAGCAACGTCTGACCATTGACGACCTTTGTCGTGAATGCCAGGCCCTTCTGGAAGTCGGGGTGCGGGCGGTGGCCCTTTTCCCGTCCCTTGAAAACAGCCTTAAATCCCCTTCCGGGGAGGAGGCCCTGAATCAAGAAACCCTGATTCTCCGGGCAATCCGCACCCTGAAAAAGCATGTTCCGGGAATGCAGGTCATGGCTGATATCGCCCTTGATCCCTACACCACTCACGGCCATGACGGCCTTCTCACGGCTGACGGGACGGATGTCGACAACGACGCCACCCTTGAGGTGCTCAACCGCATGGCCGTCCTCAACGCGGCTGCCGGAGCGGACTTTCTGGCTCCGTCCGACATGATGGACGGGCGCATCGGGAGCATCCGGGAAGAGCTCGACAAGGAGGGCCTTCAGCAATGCGGGATTGTCGCCTATTCTGCCAAGTTCAACAGCGCCTACTATGGTCCCTTCCGGGATGCCGTGGGAAGCGCCAAGGCAGCCGGAACCCCCTCCCTGAGCAAGGCGGGATACCAGCTGGATCCGGCCAACAGCCGGCAGGCCGGGCGTGAGCTGATGCTCGACGAGGGGGAGGCGTCGGACATCCTCATGGTCAAGCCGGCCGGAGCCTACCTCGACATTATCCGGATGGCCCGGGAAACGACTTCATTGCCGGTGGCGGCCTACCAGGTGAGCGGCGAATACGCCCAGATTCATGCTGCCGCCCGTCTGGGCTGGCTGGAACTGAACCGCTGCCGCGATGAAAGCCTGATGGCCATCAAACGTGCCGGAGCAGACCTCATCCTGACTTATTTTGCGAAAAGCTGGGCGAGCGAGAATGCGGGTTGATCAACGCTTGAGGTCTTCCTCGTCCTCGTCGTCCCCTTTCTCATCCTCATCCTCTTCCTCGTCCTCGTCGTCCTCATCCTCATCGTCCCAGCGCATGGTCTCGTCTTCCTCGATTTTCTCGGTCTCTTCCGCCTCGAAGTCGGGAATATCGTCGATTTCGTCCTTTTCGGTCTTGGCCACCGGTTCATCCTCGTCGAGTTCGTAGCCCTCCGGGACGTATTCGAGGATTGAAATGACTTCGACGAACGGGTGGACGGCCTTGCCTTCCATGTATTCCTGGTTTTGCCGTTCCCGGATTTCCTCCTCCAGTTCATCGACGGTCAGGTTCTGGTCGAACTCGATGAGGTCGTTGAGCATCTTCACGCGGAAGCGCGTAATGGCATCGAGGAAGTCGGCATAGGGACCTTTTTCCTCATCGATGATATCGGGAAGAGCGAAATGCGTGTTGTCGTCCTCAAGGAGGGACTCTGAGGTCCTGACGAGGCGGACGTTTTCCTCCTTTTCCTCCCTTTCGATTTTCAGGGAACTGAAAGCTTCGTCCACGATGTCGGGATCAAAACCATATTCCCTCAAAGCGTCACACTGCTCGAGGACGTAACTCATCTGGCGGGGGTCGATGGCCCCGAGCCCGTCGACATCCCAGTGAATGGGGTCCGAGACCTCGGTGACCCACCAGTTCATGTCCTCCCCGACACGGGCAAGGCACCAATCCAGTTTCTGACTACTTTGTGGCATCGCGATTTTTCAAGTTCAAGACAGGAAAAGGGGCAGTGGAGAGGCGATGTAAGAATGTGCTAACCTTGTCAACCCCTTGTCCTCCGGAAAGGCGGTTTTGATGGTGCTCAGACCCACGAACTCTGTCGTGGGGCGAGCGCTTTTGCGAGGGAACTGGCGACAAAAGGTCCCCCGTAGACCATTCCGGTATAGACCTGGACCAACCAGGCACCGTTGTCCACCATGGCCCCGGCGGTCTCGGGAGAGGTGATGCCGCCAACCCCGATGATGGGTAGCTTTCCGCCGGTGGCCCGGCTGATGTAGTTCACGACGCTGAGAGAGAGGGGATGGAGCGGGCGACCGCTCAACCCGCCGGTCTCCTTCGCGCTTATGGCGTCCCGGGGTCGGGAGGTGGTGGTATTGGTGGCCACGATCCCATCCAGCTGGCAGTGGTCAATGACTTCAAGGATCCGGTCAATTTCCCTGAAGGAGAGGTCGGGGGCAATTTTGATGAGGAGCGGCGTGGGCTTCACGCCCAGCTTGCGGGCCCGGTGCCGGTTGGCCTCGCAGAGGACCTCCAGAAGCGACTCGAGATGGTCCTTTTCCTGGAGCTTGCGGAGATCCCGTGTATTGGGGCTGCTGACATTTAGCGTCATGTAGTCGGCGTATTCGGCCAGCGACTGGAAGGAGGAGAGGTAGTCCTCGACCGCCTGGTCAAGGGGAACGACCTTGCTCTTGCCGATATTGATCCCGAGAGGGACGCGGGCCTTTTTGCCCCCGAGGGTTTTTTTCAGGCGTGCCGCGACCGCCTCCGCGCCTTCATTATTGAATCCCATGCGGTTGACGATGGCCCTGGATTCAGGGTAACGGAAAACCCGGGGCCGGTCGTTGCCGGGCTGTTCCTGAAAGGTGATGGTCCCGATCTCGATGTGTCCGAAACCGAGGGCCGAAGCGGCTCTCCAGAAGCGCCCGTTCTTGTCCATTCCGGCGGCGAGGCCGACAGCGTTGGGAAACTGGATACCAAAGGCTTCAACGGGGGATTCCGAACGGACCAGGTTCACCCTTTCCATAAGGCGGCAAAGGGGGCTGATGCGCCCCAGGTAGTCCATGACCGTGACACCGAGATCGTGGGCTTTTTCCGGATCCATCCGGAAGAGAATGGGCCTGATCACGTTTTCGTAGTAGTATCCCATGTTGGATGGATTCTGAGGTTGGGGAGGCCCGGGGGCGAGCCTCATTTTTCCCATTCAAGGGCGCCTTTTTTGAGCTCGTAGACAAGCCCGGCGACAAGGAGAAAGATGAAGAAGAGGACCGGCGTGAGGATGGGAAGGTTGGCGGCCAGGAAATCCCGGTAGACGATGACCCATGGGATGAGGAAAACGATCTCGATATCAAAAATGATGAAGAGCATCGCGGTGACATAGAATTTGACGCTGAAGCGCGCCACAGGCTCTCCCTCGGGGGGGAGCCCGCATTCGTAGGCGGAGTCCTTGAACCGGTTTCGGGGGCCGCGCTGGCCGAAGAGATGGCTGAAAATGAGAACAGCCGCACCGATTGAGAGGGCGAGCGAGATCTGAATGAGAACCGGTATGTAATCCTGCAGCTCCATAACGGCCAACAGGAAAAGCTCCCGGCATGAATCCGCAAGGCAAATCAATCGTCGCCGGCGTGCTCCTCCGGAACGGGAACCGCTTCCACTGAGGAATCCCCGATCCCGAGTCCCAGTTGCACGGAGTACTCGATAAATTCCGGCACCGCGGAGAGTTCCTCAAACCCGCGTCGGCGCCGGGCCTCGTTGAGCAGTTCGACAAGGCGCATGTCGAGGGCGACCGGGTCGACAGACATCCACAGGCGGGGCTGCGTGTGCGTGTAGTTGGCGTTGAAAGCGGGACCACCAATGATCTGGTAACTTTCGAGACTGACCAGGTTGAGGGCCCATCCCGCCTTGAGTTCGGGAATGGAGGCAATCTCAGCCACCGCCACGGGGGCGTTGGCGGGGCTGTGAAAGAAACGGCTCCCGTTGGTCACGTTCCAGAGGGAGGCGTTCACGAGGGCCCCGCTGAGGCCGGTTGCGGGATGGTGTCCCGCCATCGGGAGGTTGATCCAGAAATCAACTTCGGTGAGCAGGTTTTGAGGAAGGAAGCTTTTTCTCGCCTTTTCGGGATCAAGCTCGAGGACGTTCCCGAGAAGGGCCCGGCCAAAGGGGGTCGTGAATTCCCGCGGAAGGGGATTTTCATAGAACCAGACCGGCGACTGCTGGTCATTTGCGTCAAGGGCGTAGACCCGGACCCCCTCGAAATAGGGACCCTGAAGGTCCATCCGTGAGAGGGGGGGGAGGAACCCGGCCTCGCGCAGTTTGTCCTCCCGGGCATCAACCAGGGCGAGTTCGTCGCGGCTGAAACCACGCTTTTCAAGGGCTTCGATAACGGCCCGAACCAAAGGCAGGGGCGTCTGCATACCGGAGCCGGATCCACTGTAGACCTTGAGGCCGGCCTGGCGGTTCCCGCCGGGTACAAGCGCTTTCCCGGTCGTGGATTCAAAATGCTGCAGAAGGGACTCCACCGCGGTACGGTAGGCAGCTTTATCGAAGGCGGAGAGGGAGGCTTCCCAGATCTTCCCGTGGTAGGGTTGGCGCACCTCTTCCGAAAATCCCCAGAAACTCTCCTCCTGGGCACTGGCGTCAAGGAAAGCGCCCAATGTCATTGCCATGATGCCGCAAAGGGATTTCATTTGAGGTAGTTGGTGGTGGGTTGCTAAATTTGTCCAATATGAAACGAGCATTATGCGAATAGCTTGGAAGTCACTTTATCTTTCCGGGTTCATCCTTTTCCTCATTTTTCCGGGTTGTGGGGAACGGGAGCTTCCTTTGGAGGAGCAGGTATTGCAAGCTGAGACCCTTCTTGATGCCGGGCAGATCGAGAGCGCGATCCGTATTCTGGAACAATGCCGGGAGCGGGCTCCCGAGCGTGTCGATATCCTTGAATCCCTTGCCTTCGCCTATTCCGCGGCCGGTGACCCGATTCTTGCCTCCCTCACCTTCACGGAGATCGCCGAAATTGTCCCGGAGCGTTCGGAGTACCTTCTCTATGCCGCGGAATCCCTCCTTGAAGCCGGTGACCGCAAGGGGGCCGTCTCCCAGTACGAACGCTACCTGGAAAGGCGGCCCGGGGACCGGGCGGTCTGGGTCGCCCTGGCCGACCTGCATATTGAGCGGGGCCGTTTGAACAAGGCCCTGGAAGCCCTTCTTGAAGCCGAAAAGGCCCAGTCCCAGCCGAGCCAGCAGCTTGCCATCGGCAACCTCTACCTGCGCATGAAGAACCTTGCCCAGGCCCAGTCCTGGTTTGGCAAAGCCCTCCAGGGCGGGGCCGAGGTGCGCGATGAAGCTCTCCTTGGCCTTCTCGAAACGGCCATTCGGGCGCGGCGCTTCAACGATGCGGAAGCCCTTGTGGAACGGCTTGATGCGGAGTATCCGGGCCGTCTGGAGCAATCCGAGCTGGAGCCCGTCCGCGATCAGCTGCTGGCCTGGCGGGAACGCCGGGAGGCCTCGGAGGAGGCGGTGGCGGCGCTTGATGATCGAGGCCGAATCGACCGCTCCGAACCGGAGGAAGAGGACGCTGCGGAAACCTTGCAAGAGGAGGATCCCCCCGAAACCGGGGAGGAAGGGGCGGCGGTCGAGTCCGCTCCGCGGGAGGCGGAGGAAGAGCCGTCTGCCGAGATCCGGGAAAGCGTTGCCATGGAAGCCGGAACGGAAGCGGAAAACCAGGAAAGGCCGGCGGAACCGGCCGTGGAGGGGCCTCTTGAGAGGGGACGGGCGGCCCGGGAGGCCGGAAACCTGCAGGAGGCCATCCGCCACTTCAAGCGGGCCCTTGTTCTGGATGATACCCAGAGCGGGGTCTGGGCCGAACTGAGTCAACTGTACCTGGAATCGGGAAACGATCGATGGGCGCAGGCGACCGCCAGTGAAGCCTTGCGGCGCGATCCCGATAATCCGAAAAGAGTCCTGCAGTACCTGAGGGCGGCCCAGCAGACCATGGAAGGCCCGCGCCTGATCCGTGAAATGGAGGCGGCCTACCGGGCCTTTCCCCGGCAGCCGGAAATTGTCCGGGTCCTTGCACAGGCCTACGCCGAAGAAGGCAATTTTCGCAATGCGCGCCTGCTCTTCAGGGAATTTCTCGACCTTGTTCCGGAGGGGCATCCTTCCCGCGAGGCCGTTGAATCGGAACTCAACCGCATCGCCGGCTAACCTCCTTCAGCCCTGATTTGGAGCATGCCTTTTTTTTCCGAGGAAACCCTTCAGGCCGTTCGTTCGATCCCCTTGTACGAGATCGTGCGTCCCCAGGTCGAGTTGTCCCGTTCGGGGCGCAACTGGAGGGGGTTAAGCCCGTTTTCGCAGGAAAAAACCCCCTCCTTCTATGTCCTGACGGATGGCAATTTCTATAAATGCCATTCCACCGGGCTGGCGGGTGACGGGATCCGGTTTGTCCAGGAAACGGAGAAGCTGACCTTTCCGGAAGCTGTGGAAACCCTTGCAGAGCGCTTTGGGATAGCCGTTTCCTATGCTGATGGAAAGGGGCCCGATCCGGAGGAAAGGAGCCTGCGACAGGCGCTCATTGAAATCCATGAATACGCCTGCGACTATTATCACCGGGCTTTCATGGCCGAGCACCCGCTCGCGGAGAAGGTCCGCCGCTACTGGGTTGAGGAGCGGGGCTTTTCCCTCGAACTGGCGCGGGAATTCCGGATCGGTTTTTCCCCGCCGGAGAGCCGGCGGCTGCTGGACCTGCTCGAGGGAAAAGGATTCACCCGCGAGGCGCTGGCCGAAAGCGGACTCTTCCACACCGGACGCGAAGGCTCTTCGACGAAGAACTGGTTTTTTGTCTTCCGCGGGCGCCTGATGATCCCGATCTGCGACCTCCAGGGCCAGGTCGTTGCCTTCACGGCACGCCAACTGGAGGAAACGCCGCGGGATCATGCCTCCTGGAAGGCCAAATACATCAATTCCCCGGAAACCCCGCTCTTCAAAAAGAGCAAGCTCCTCTTCAATCTCGACCGGGCCCGGGAAAGTGTCCGGGAGGCAGGCCGGTTGGTCCTTGTGGAGGGCCAGCTGGATGCCCTCAGGAGCTGGGAACGGGGTCTCAAGGAAGCGATTGCCCCGCAGGGAACATCCGTCACGCAGGACCAGGTGGACCGGATAAAACGCTACACCGACCGGCTCGAAGTCCTTCTTGACAGTGACGAGGCGGGCAAGCGCGCCGCTCTCAGGCTGCTGCCGATGGCCTTTGCCAAGCGCCTTGAAGTCCAGGTCATGGAATTGCCGGAGGGCACGGATCCGGATGATTTCCTCCGGGAAAACGGCCTTGAAGGCTTTGAAGGCCTGAAACGGATTTCGGCCATCACGTTTGCCGGCAAGTTCCTCATGGCCAAGGCGACCGCGGGACCGGAAGGGCGGGCGAATGTCCTCGAGGACCTTTTTGCGATGATTGCCTCCTGTCCGAGCGCGGTTGTCCGCGAAGGTTATTTTGAGGAAGCGGTGGAGGTTGTCGGCGTCCCGCAACACGCCGCTGTCGCCGATTATGAGCGGGCCACGGCGGCCAGAGAGGCCCGCGAAAAGAGGACCGAAAGGCCCGAGTCAAGGAATTATGGAACAAATTCCTCCGAGACGTTGACAAACATGGAGCGCGACTTACTTTGGGCCGTTCTGCAGAATGTAGCGTGGATAGACCCTCTTGCACAGGTCATTGACCATCAATGGATTAAAACCCATTCAATCGAAGGCAAGATCCTGTCCCTCCTTCTGGCTCAAGCAACAGTTGATCGTATTGAAGGTCCGGACGACATCTATTTCCTGTTGGAATCCGACGAGGAGCGCGACTGCTTCCATCGTCTGCAGGCCGATGCCCGTCCCCAGCTTGATATGGAGTTATTTGTGAACCAGACCATCGCTTCCCTTGTCCGCCGCTTCTGCCGCGACGAGATCAAGTCTCTTGAGAAAGAGATTTCGCGGCGCTATGCGCAATCCGCAAAAGCGACGGATATCCGCGACCTCAGTTCCCGAAAAAACGAGCTCATCCGCCATCTCTCGGATGGTACCTTCCCTGAAGTCTCCCTGAGTAACTAATCCTTCCCCCTGCCAACCGATCCCCGAGACCGAATTGTTTCCCATCATGCCAGCCAAGAAATCACCAGCCAAGAAAACCGCATCGTCGAAAAAGAAAGCCGCTGCGACCGTCAAGAAGACCACCCGGAAGTCCCCGGCCAGAAAGGCCCCCAGCGGTGCCGGGAAAGCCGCGGCGAAAAAAGCGACCGCCACACCGAAGAAGAAAATGGCTGCAAAAAAGGCGGTGGCCCGCAAAGCGGCGCCGAAAAAGGCGGCTGAGGCGGAAAGCCCGGTCAAGAGCGAACCGGAAATGCTCACCAAGGCAAAGGAACTTGCGGAGGAAAATCCCTCGGACGCCCCTATTTCAGATGAGAAGGCAGCGGATGTGAATGACCGTATCCGTTCCCTGATCCGTAAATCCAAGGAGCAGGGATTCCTCACTTACAAGGACATCAATGAGCAGCTGCCGGAAACGGTCGACTCCCCTTCGGAGATCGAGAACGTGATCACGATTCTCGAGAACCTCGATATTGACATCATCGATTCGGAGGAGGTCGAGGGATACAAGCAGCGCCTCGCTGAATCCACCGAGGAGGAGGTGCGCAACGCCCAGTCGGACATTCTCGATGATCCCGTCCGCATGTACCTCAAGCAGATGGGACAGGTGCCTCTCCTGACCCGCGAAGAGGAAGTGGCCATTTCAAAGCGCATTGAGGAGGCCGAGATCCGGGCCATGGACAGCCTCTTCTCCATTGCTTTCACGAAAAATTTCCAGCGGGAGCTGGCCCAGAAGCTTCTCGACCGGGATGAGCGCTTTGACCGGGTGGTCCTCGACAAGAAGATTGAAAGCCGGGAGCAGTATTTCAAGCTCCTGCCGCGTCTCATTGAGCAGATTGATGCCATCGAAGTGAAGCTGGACGAGACCCGGACCGCGATGGAAAAAGCCGAGGACGACCCTGCGCGCAAGAAAGCGCTCAACCGGTACCAGAAGTTTGAGGCGGAGTTGAAGCCGATTTTCCGTCGCTTCTGCTTCAAGCTGAAAGTTTTCGAGGAATACCTTGAAACCCTGGAACCGATGATCCGGGAGATCCATTCCGTTGTCGACAGCCTCAAGCTGGCGGACAGGGCGGTCACCCGGAGAGGCCGGGCCATCGATATCGACAAGGTACACCGGCGGATTGCGGAAATCGAGCGTCAACTCCGGGTGGAACCGGAGGCGTTCCTCGAAATCCTCAAGGACGTCCGCAAAGGGATGCGCATGGCCCACCGGGCGAAAACGGAAATGGTGGAGGCCAATCTCCGTCTCGTGATTTCCATTGCCAAGAAGTACACCAACCGCGGCCTCAGCTTTCTCGATCTTATTCAGGAGGGCAACATGGGTCTCATGAAGGCGGTGGAGAAGTTTGAATACCGGCGCGGCTACAAGTTCAGCACCTACGCTACCTGGTGGATCCGGCAGGCCATCACCCGCTCGATCGCTGACCAGGCCCGGACGATCCGGATCCCGGTGCACATGATTGAGACCCTCAACAAGGTCATGCAGGTGCAGAAACAACTCCTCCAGGAGCTGGGACATGAACCGACAGCAGAGGAGGTTGCCGAGGAAATGGACCTGCCGGTGGAGCGCGTCCAGCAGATCATGAAAATGGCCCAGCAACCCATTTCCCTGCAGAGCCCTGTGGGTGACAGCGACGACACCAATTTCGGGGATTTCATCGAGGACAAGGGGGCGGACAATCCCTATGACATGACCGCCTATTCCCTTCTCAGGGAAAAGATCATGGATGTCCTCGATTCCCTGACCGACCGCGAGCGGCGGGTGTTGAGCCTCCGGTTCGGCCTCGTCGACGGCTACAGCCGCACCCTTGAGGAAGTCGGGCGGCAGTTTAACGTCACCCGTGAGCGGATCCGCCAGATTGAGGCCAAAGCCCTCCGGAAAATGCGGCATCCGACCCGTATCCGGCAGCTGCATGGTTTCTTCGAGCCCGAACATGTGAAGAACCAGCTTGAGCCGAATCCCTGATTTCTCCCCAAGCCCTTCAGGCCGATAAAAAAAAGCCGCACTCCCGTGCGGCTTTTTTTTAAAGGATTCTCGTTCCGGATCTACTTGATTTCCCGGTGAAGGGTATGGCGGCGCAGGTGCGGATTGAACTTCTTCTTTTCGATCCGGCCCTGCTGCAGTTTTTTGTTGCGCGTGGACATGTAGCGGGAGACGGGCTTGTTTTCGCCGCGGGCCTCGGTGCATTCAAGTATGATGTGTTCTCTTGGCATCGGTAAAAAATGGAATTAAGCGGAAAACCCTTGCCGCTTTTGGACCCGGGGCAAGGAAGAAATGCCCATTTCCTAATTTTCCTTGGCGTTGCCTTCGCCGCCATGTTCCTCAAGGTGTCCGAGGGTGCTTCCGCCGACGACGGTCACCTTTCCGTAGATCGCCTTGGTGATCTTCTCCATGACGTCGGGATTTTCCATGAGGTACTGCTTGGCGGCTTCGCGCCCCTGCCCGACAAGGTTGCCCTCGTAGGAGATCCAGGAACCCTTCTTTTCGATGATCTTGTGCTCGAGGCCGAGGTCGAGGACGGATCCGGTCCGGGAAATGCCTTCATTGTACATGATATCGAATTCGGCTTCCGTGAATGGCGGAGCGACCTTGTTCTTGACCACCTTGACCCGGGTCCGGTTCCCCTTCACGGAGCCGGAGGTGTCCTTGATGGCCCCGATACGGCGGATGTCGAGCCGCACGGAGGCGAAAAACTTGAGGGCGCGGCCGCCCGGCTGGGTCTCCGGATTACCGAACATGACGCCGATCTTTTCGCGGATCTGGTTGGTGAAGAGACAGACGCAGTTGGTGCGGTTGATGGCCGCGGTCAGGCGTCTCATGGCCTGGCTCATCATGCGGGCCTGAAGGCCCACGGTGCTGTCCCCGAACTGGCCGTCGAGCTCGTTTTTGGAGACGAGGGCGGCCACGGAGTCGATGACGATGATGTCGATGGCGCCACTGCGGATGAGGGTCTCGGTGATATTGAGGGCATCCTCCCCGCTTTCCGGCTGGGAAACCATGAGGTTGTCGATATCGACGCCGACAACGCGGGCATAGCGTGGATCGAGAGCGTGCTCGACATCGATGAAGACGGCATTTCCCCCGGCCCGCTGGGCCTGGGCGATGAGGGCGAGGCAGAGGGTGGTCTTACCGGAGGATTCCGGACCGTAGATTTCCGAGATGCGTCCACGGGGGAGGCCCCCGACACCGAGGGCAAGGTCAATGGAGGGGCAACCGCTGGGAATGACGGCGATATCGGCCTTGGAGGCCTCCCCGAGGCGCATGACAGCGCGGTCGCCAAACTGTTTGTTGATGGCGGAAAGGGCAAGGTCGAGGGCCTTGGTTCCCTCGGAGGCGGAGGCGGAAGTGGTGGTGGAGGATTTTGCTGAAGAACGTGCCATAAGGATTTCACTCTGGTTTGGATTCGTGTGGCATCAAGTTGATCCACCAACTAATTTCAGGCAAGGATAATCTGTGTTAATTTGTTCACCTGTTCGGTGGCGGGACGCCTCCCGGGGCAATGAGGGACTGACTGCGGGGGTTGACGGCCGGGCGAAGCTGGGCCTCACTGGAGCATGATCACCGTCATATCGGGAACGAATCGTACGGGAAGCAACTCCCTCAAGATCGGGAGGCATGTGGCCGGCCTTTACGAGGCCCATGGGGAGCGCGTGAGCCTCCTGGACCTGCAGGAGTTGATGCCGGAAGCGTACGAACCGGCGATATTCGGGGAGAAGCCGGAATCGCTGACGCGCATCTTCACGGACAAAGTCGGGCAGGCGGACGGCCTTGTCCTCGTGATTCCGGAGTACAACGGAAGCTTTCCGGGAATCCTGAAGCATTTTGTGGACCTGCTGCCCTTTCCCGAAAGTTTCAACAACCGGCCGGTTGCTTTCATCGGCCTGAGTGCCGGATATCACGGAGCGCTGCGGCCGGTGGAGCAGATGCAGATGGTGTTTGCCTACCGAAACGCCTTTCTTTTCAACCGGCGGGTCTTCATCCCTTCGGTGCATCGGGTCCTCGGGGAAGACGGGTCCCTTGTGGACCTCGATTTGAAGGGCAGGCTGGAGGAGCAGGCGCGTGAGTTTCTCCGCTTTATCGAGGCCCTCCGGGATTTACGGGACTGATTGCTGGAACAATCGGCCCATCAATGTATCTTAGTTGGTATGAATGCTGCGCGCCTCCGAATTGTCCTTTTTTCTGTCTCCATTCTCTTTCTGGCCGGCTGTGCGACCCGGTATCCGGTACGGGTGGACGCGCTCAGTGAAGGCGGGGGAAAGCCGGGAGGGACGGAAGCCCGTTATATCCTGAAAAACGCCAGTCCGGGTTCGGAGGACACGGACCTCTTCTTCAAGGAAATCAGCCGGCACCTCAATCCGGTCCTGCAGCAGGCGGGATTCCGGAAGGCGGAAGAGCGCGGGGAGGCCAACCAGGTCATTGACGTAAAGGCCTATCTTTCCGAGCCGATGGTGGAGACGCGCAGCCACTCGGAGCCGATTTACGCCCATACCGGAGGTTATTCCCGGGTGATACGCATCCCGATCGTGAACGACAAGGGAGAGGTGGTCAGCTACAATTACTCAAGTTACTGGACGCCTTCCCGGACCCGGGTGGCCGGTTATGTCGACCGTGACCGCCAGTACACCGTCTATGACAAAATACTCGAACTGAGTGCGCGCAGGCTCAACGAGGAGGGGGAAAGGGGGGAGGAAATCTGGACGGTTTCGATTGCCCTGCGCAGTGCCAGCACGGATTACCGTTCGGCTCTTCCCTACATGCTGGTGGCGGCGGAGCCTTATATCGGCCAGCGGACGGACGGGGAGGAAATCATCCGTATCCCGGAGGACGATCCGGATGTTGAAGCCTTCAGGCGCCAGCTCGACAATGCCCGATAACCCCGAGGAGCTTTTCGACGTGGTGGACGGCCTCGACCGGGTGACCGGGCAGGCACGCCGGGCGGAGGTGCATGCGGGAGGCCTTCTCCATCGCGCCGTGCACATCCTCGTGGAGCGGACCGGGGGGGAGATTTTCCTCCAGAAGCGCTCGGGGGGGAAGGACTGCCATCCCGGGCTCTGGGACGCGTCCGCGAGCGGCCATCTGGAGAGCGGGGAAGGCTATCGGGAGGCGGCCGTCCGGGAACTCGGGGAGGAGCTGGGGATTAAAGGCGGGGATCCCTCGGAAATCGGGAAGCTGGCGGCGAGTGAGCGGACGGGACAGGAATTTGTGCGCATCTTCCGGCTTCTTTACGACGGGGACCTTGCTCCCGACCCGGACGAGATAGCGGGTGGCCGCTGGGTGAGCCCGGCAGGCCTGGACCGGTGGCTGAAGGAGCGGCCGGGTGATTTTGCACCCGCCTTCCACGAAGTCTGGAAGGCCGTAGGGGGGCAGTTCAGCGGCTCCCGGGCTAGCTGAGGAGGTGCTCGGTGGTCAGGGTCTCGACAATGTAATCCCGGGCCTCCTCGACGGAATCGAGGATGCGGAAGAGGTTGACGTCCTTGGGCGAAATGACACCCCACTCAATGAAGGTGTCGAAATTAAGGATCCCGTTCCAGAACTCGGAGCCGAAGAGGACGATGGGAACCTTTTTCTGGACCTTCTGGGTCTGGATCAGGGTGAGGGTTTCAAAGAGCTCATCCATGGTTCCGAAGCCCCCGGGAAAGACCACAAGGGCCTTGGCGAAGTAGATGAACCAGTACTTGCGGACGAAAAAGTAATGGAATTCAAACTGGAGGTTGCGCGTGATGTAGGGATTGAGGGACTGTTCGAAGGGGAGGCTGATGCCGAGACCGATGGAGGCCCCCCCGGCCTTGCGGGCTCCCTTGTTGGCGGCCTCCATGATGCCCGGTCCGCCCCCGGAGCAGACAAGGAAGCGTCGCTGTTTGTCCTTGAGGGACTTGGACCATTGGGTCAGCGCGCAGGAAAGGTTCATGGCGTGGTCGTAGTAGGGGGCCGCCTTGAGGCTGGCGCGGGCCCGGCGAAGCTCCTCCGCTTCCTCGTCGGTGAGGCTTTCCTTCCCGGAAAGCGTCTTCTCGAGCATTTCGGAATGGGTTCTGGCCTGTTCAAGCGGGATGGTGCGCGCGGAGCCGAACATGACAATGGTGTCCTCGATATTCTCCTGCCGGAAACGGCGTTCGGTCTCCTCAATTTCACAGAGAATCCGAATCTGGCGGGCTTCCGGGCTGTTGAGGAAATCGAGGTTCTTGTAGGCCTTCGTGGGCCAGGGTTCGGGTGTATGATCAGACATGGGCGCATTGCTGGCGACCCCCGGAGTAAAGGTGGAGGGCCGCGGGATTAAGGGTGATTTCAGGTTTTCCGCGATTTTGGGCCTTTCCTGAAGTGGAGGAAAGGCTTTTTCCGCGGAGCCTGTTTGCTTGTGAGGGGAATATCGACCCGCAGGGTGTGCATGTCCTCGCCCTCGGACTCGACGGCGCCGTAGTCGCGGAAGAGCCCGAGCATGGGGATGTTGTCGCGGTCAACCTGGGCCCAGAGATGCTCGAGACCGCGTTCACGGGCAATGTCGAGCATGTGTTCGAGGAGGACCCGGGCCATTCCGGTGCGGCGTTTGTTTTCCGCGACGACAAAGGCCATTTCGGCCCCCTTGCGGTTTTTGTCGAGGTAGTAGCGTCCCACGGCGTGGATGACCTGGCGGGGCCCCTGGAGCTCGACGATGGCGAGGGCGAGGTCCCGGTTCTGGTCAATTCCGACCAGCTCGAAGGCCCGTTCGCGGCTCATGCGGGTGACGGTGAACCCGTAACGACGGACGATCGTCTCCTCGGTATGGGAGTAGAAGAATTCCTGAAGACGCCGGTCATCAGCCGGCCCGAGGGGCCGGAGAATGTACTCGCGCTCGTCGCGGAGGCGGATGCGGCTGACGGGGATGCCGGATTCGGCCCCGGCCGGCGGCGGCGGAAGCTGGAAATACGAGGGAAGGAGGTGGTGTTCACGGGCCTCCCTCAAAAGGGCTTCCTGGAAATCGGGATGGGCCACCTGTACAAGTTCCTGGACCCGTTCCTGGATGGTGCGTCCCCTGAGGGTGGCGATCCCGTGTTCCGTTACCACGTAGTGGATGTCGGCCCGGTGGCAGCCCACGCCCGCGCCGACGGGAAGCTGGGCGACAATCCGTGAATAGCGTTCCCCCTTCTCGTCCAGTCCCGTTGAGGCAAGGGCGATGATGGGACGCCCGTCGCGGCTCATGGCGGCGCCGCGGACGAAGTCGACCATGGACCCGACCCCGCTGCGAAAGAGGCCCTGCACGGAATCGACGACAACCTGCCCGGTGATATCCATGAGGAGGGCGCCGTTGATCGAGACCATCCGGTCGTTGCGGGCGATGGAAAGGGGATTGTTGGTGAATTCGGTGGGACGGAAATCGACGTGGGGATTCGCATCGATGAACGCATATAAATCCCGGCTTCCGAGGGCATGGGAGGCGACGATTTTTCCGGGGAGGAGGCTTTTGCGGGAATTGTCGATGACGCCCTGTTTGAAGAGGCGCATGATGCCGTCCCCGATCACCTCGGAGTGGATGCCGAGATGGCGGTGCCGGCCGAGGGCGGGGGCAAGGCCCTCACCGACGGGACCGACGCCGAACTGGAGGGTGTCGCCGTCCTTGATCAACTGGGCGGTGTATTCACCGATTTGCCTGTGGACCCCGTCGACCTCGACCGGTTCGAGTTCCGGAAGCTCGGAGGCCTTTTCAATCGCATGGTGAATTCTGGAGATATGAATCGTGCTCAGGCCCCCGCTCCGGGGCATGCGGGGATTGACCTGGGCGATGACGACGCGCGCCTTCTCAAGGGCGGCGTGGGTCCACTCGACGGAGGGGCCGAGGGAACAATAGCCGTAGGCATCGGGCGGGGAGACCATGATGAGGGCGGCATCGATGCGGATGGTCCCGTCCCGGTAGAGGACGGGGATATCGGAGAAATGGACGGGGGTATAGTCGGCATCGCCTTTGTTGACCAGGGCGCTCAGGCGGGCGTCGAGGTAGAAGGCGTTGATCTTGAGGCCGGCGTGTCCGGAAGCCTCGAGCCAGGGTTCGGGCGGCAGGGTGAGGCCCTGGATGAGCTCGAGGTCCTCGATTTCCCGGACATGGGGGAGGAGGTCCTCGACAAGGGCAACGGGGCAGGCCGCGCCGGAGGCAAGATGGATGCGCATTCCGGGACGGAGGCATTTGCGCCAGGTGGGCGGGGGCGGAAGGGCGGAGGTGTCGGGAGGTGTCGGCATGAGCGGGATTCCTGTTTCGGGGGATCAGCTTTCCTGCCTGATGTGATAGAGGGCGTATCCGGCCCGGAGGTTGGGCATTCTTGAGGTCCGGGTCTGCCAGTCGCCCTTGAGAAAGACAGCGTTGGCGAGGTGGATTTCCTTCCGGCGGGCAAAGGCCTCAAAGCCGGAAATCGTGACAGGGTTGTAGGGATGGCCCTCATCCCAGGTAAGGGGGAAGACATCGTTGGTGGGTCGGGATCCGGTGAGAAGGGTCGACCAGCGATTGAGCCAGAAGCCCTGGTTGACAAAGCCGACCGCGACATTCTCAGCCACTCGGATGGCCTGCGAGATGAGGCTGCCGGGATTGCGCAGTTCCTGGATGGTCCGGGAGAGGACCACCCAGTCAAAGGACTGGTCGGGGAATTCCCTCAGGAGCGCCTCGGCATCACCGTGGTAGACGGGGACGGAGCGCTTGAGGCAGGACCCGACCTTGGAGAGGTCGGTGTCGACGCCGAGGGCGCGCACCGCTCGGGTGCGGATAAGGTGTTCGAGGAGGATTCCGCGGCCGCAGCCAATATCGAGGACACTGTCTCCGTTTTCGATCCATTCGGAGATGATCTGGAGATCAGTTTCGCGCTTGATGAGGTGGCGTCGCATCGGTCTGGAAAGGTAATCAAGCGGATCAGGCCTCAAGGAAGCAGCTGACGAGACGGTAGAGTTCCGGGGCGTGGACGAGGAAGCTGTCGTGGCCGAGAGCGGTATCGAGCTCGGCGAAGGAGGCGTGCCGTCCGCAACGGAGAAGGGCATGGACGATGGTCCGGTTCTGGGCGGGCGGAAAGAGCCAGTCGCTTTTAAAGGCGATCACGAGGCTCCGCGCCTCGATCCGCTGGAGCTGGTCCTCGAGACGGCCGCTTTCGCCGAAGAGGTCAAAGCGGTCGAGGGCCTTGGTCAGGTAGAGGTAGGAGTTGGCGTCAAAGCGGGAGATGAAACTCTGGCCCTGGTAGCGTAGGTAGCTCTCGACCTGGAACTCGGCGTCAAACTGGGAGCGGGCGTGCGTCCGGCGGACTTTGTCGCGTCCGAATTTTTCCTCCAGGCCGGCATCGCTGAGATAGGTGATATGAGCCATCATGCGGGCCACCGCAAGGCCGACATCGGGCCCGCGGCCGACTTCGTAGGCGCCTTCGGACCATTCGGGATCCTGCATGATGGCAAGGCGCCCGACCTCGTTGAAGGCGATGGCCTGGGCATTCTGGCGGGCGGTGGTGGCCATGGGAATGAGCTTGCGGACAAACTCGGGAAATTCGATTCCCCACTGCAGGACCTGCATGCCGCCCATGGATCCCCCAATGGCGGCGGCAAGGGAGCGGATCCCGAGTCCCTCGGTGAGGAGGAGATGCTGGGCCCGGACCATGTCGCGAATGGAGACAAGGGGGAAATCGAGGTTATAGGGCTTTCCCGTCTCCGGGTTGAGGGATTTGGGGCCGCTGGAGCCCTGGCATCCGCCGAGACAATTACTGCAGACGACAAAGTAGCGGTTGGTGTCGAAGGGTTTGCCGGGACCGATGATGTTGTTCCACCATCCGGCCTTGCGGTCGGAAAGGCTGTGGATTCCGGCGCAGTGATGATCGCCGCTGAGGGCGTGACAGATGAGGAGGGCATTGTCCCGGGCCTCATTGAGACGGCCGTAGGTCTCGTAGCGCAGGGTGAGCCCCGGGATGCTGTCACCGGACTCGAAGAGGAAGGGGTGCTCCCAGGTGAAGTCCTTCCATTGGACAAGACCTATCTCGCCCGGTTCTGTTTCCGTGGACTCTGTCGGGGGATCGATCATTTTTCGCATTCATGGCCAACCTCCCCCGTCCGGGGTGGAGGTTTCCGGGGAATGGTTATCGATTTTCCCTAGGAGCTTCGCAACACCTTTTCCGATTCCGGATCAAAGAGGTGCGCTTTTTCCAACTTGAGGAAGAGTGTCACCTCCTGGTTGATCTCGTATGTGTCGCTGGATTGGACTTTGGCGATAAAACTGTGGGCCTCGCTGTCAAGGTAGAGGAAGGTCTCCGCGCCCATGGGTTCGGAGACCTCGACCCGGGCCCGGATGCAGGCTGTCTCCTCGGCCCCGGAGACCGTGAGGGCGTCAGCCATGTCCTCCGGGCGGATCCCGAAGACAACCTTCTTTCCCTGATGGGCCGACCCTGCGCTCGCGAGGCGGTTGTTGAGCTTCACCTTGATCGGCTTATCCGAGGCGCTGTCCTCGACAAACCAGACCGAGCCACCCTCCTGGCGCAGGTGTCCGTGGAAGAAGTTCATCGGGGGGCTCCCGATGAAGCCGGCAACAAACATATTCTCGGGGTTGTTGTAGAGGCCCAGAGGTCTCGCCACCTGCATGATGTCTCCGTCCTTCATGACACAGATCCGGTCTCCCATGGTCATCGCTTCCACCTGGTCGTGGGTGACGTAAATCATCGTCGCCCCGAGACGGGCGTGGAGCTTGGAGATCTCGGTCCGCATGGAGACCCGCATTTTGGCGTCAAGATTGGAGAGGGGTTCGTCAAAGAGGAAGACTTTTGGATTGCGGACGATGGCCCGCCCGACGGCGACGCGCTGCCGCTGTCCCCCGGAAAGGGCCTTTGGCTTGCGGTCGAGCATGGACTCGATGCCGAGGATTGCGGCGGCCTTGAGGACGCGCTCGGAGATTTCAGCCTTGGGCCGTCTCTGGAGCTTGAGCCCGAAGGCCATGTTGTCGAAGACGGACATGTGCGGATAGAGGGCGTAGTTCTGGAAGACCATTGCGATGTCCCGGTTCTTCGGCTGGACTTCGTTGACGATCCGGTTGCCGATGGAGATCTCTCCCGCGGTGATTTCCTCAAGGCCGGCGATCATGCGAAGGGTGGTCGACTTGCCGCAACCGGAGGGGCCGACGAGGACCATGAATTCGCGGTCGCGGATTTCGAGGTTGATTTCCTTGACCGCCTTGAAGGGCGGGTTTTTCCCGGACGCGGGATAGATTTTTACGAGGTCCCTGAGGTGTACTTCGGCCATGGTGAAAGGGGTTGGGGGTTTCCGCAACAGGATACCTTTTTCTTGCCAGAAAGATACCGCAAATTACGGATTAAAATATGGAATTTGCGACAAGTGGGAGGGGACGTGGGCGCATTGCCCTGATTCTGACCCCGTCGACCCTGCGGCGACTGACCCCGGGCCTGAGGCCGCAGGTGGGCCCGGGCCGGGATTTCGGCTGGGTGGATATCGGGCAGCGGCCGGCGCGAATCGTGGAGGACCTGCATGAAATGGGGCCGGCGGGGATCATCATGGAATTCCGGGAAGAGCTGACGGAACAGGTCTCCAGCCTGGGATTCCCGGTGGTGGTCGTGCTGGCGGAGATGCTCCTTGAGGGTATGGGGTCCGTGAACGTGGACGACGAGGCCATCGGGGAGATGGCGGCGGACTATCTGCGCCGGAAGGGCCTGCGCAGCTTTGCCTACTGCGGGATGGAGAGCCAGCATGCCCCGGGGCGCAAAAGCGGGTTTTTGAGTGCCCTCGAGGGTGGGGAGCCAAAGGTGCACGAGGTCGTTGCGGGGGAAGGGGGACGGTCCCGGCGGGCTCGTCTGGAACGCTGGCTCGGGGCCCTGCCGCGACCGGCGGGCGTCTTCGCGGCCCATGACCCCCTGGCGCGGGAGATTCTTGAGGCCTGTGGGAGACTCCGGCTCGCGGTGCCTTCGGAAGTGGCCCTTCTCTCCGCGGGCAACGATCCCTATACCTGCGAGCTGGTCTATCCGGGTATCAGCAGCGTGGAGATCCCGTGGGAACGGGTAAGCCTGGAAGCGGGCCGGCTGGTCGGGGGAATGCTGGCCGGGGAGGGGCCGGGCGAGCCGGCCATTGTCCGGCCGGTGGGGATCCATACACGAGGGTCGACTGATTTCTACCGCGTAGCGGATGAGCGGGTACAGGAGGCGGTCGCCTACATGCGGCGCAACCTCGCCTCGGGAATGGGGGTCCCCCCGGTGGCGCGTCACCTCGGTATGGACCGGCGGGCGCTGGAGCGGCTTTTCCGGGCCCGGATCGACCGCAGCCCGGGACAGGTGCTCACGGACATGCGCACCGAGCGGGCCCGCGAGCTGCTGCAGCAGGGCCGCCTCCGGATCGGGGAAATCGCGGAGGCCTGCGGGTTCGGGACGAGCGAAAGGCTCGCCGGGGCCTTCCGGCGGCGATACGGCATGACGCCCCGGAGCTGGCGAAAGCGGACTGATACCTGAGGGCCGGCCGGCTTCAGAGAATGGGTCCGGGGACGTAGTCCCGGGCCGCGGGAACGGCCTCCAGGAGGGAGGTGACCTTTTCCGAAAAGGCGTCGACCTGGGCGGCCGCCTGCCCGGAAAGCTGGGCCGCGGAAGCCACGACCGCCTCGATGCATTCCCGGGAAAGGCCGAGGCGTTCGTCCCCGGCGAGGCGTTCGGTGAGGTTGTTGGAGGCGATCCGGCCGGAGCGGAGATCGGCGACGGTGGCAAGGGCGTGTTCCCGGATGGCCTCGTGTGCGGATTCGCGCCCGGCGCCCTGCTTGAGCGCCTCCATGAGCAGGGTGGTGGTGCTGAGGAAGGGGAAATAGTAGGCGTTCTCGCGCTCAATGACGGCTGGAAAGGCTTCCATCTGGCTGAGAACGGTGAGGGTGGTGTCGAGGAGGCCGTCGAGGGCGAAGGAGGCATCCGGGAGGGCGACCCGGCGGACGACGGAGCAGGAGACATCGCCTTCATTCCACTGATCCCCGCTGATGCCCTGGGTCATGGCGAGGTGGCCCTTGAGGAGGGTCGCAAAGCCGTTGATGCGCTCGCAGGAACGGGCATTCATCTTGTGCGGCATGGCGGAGGAACCGACCTGCCCCTTGGCGAAGCCCTCCGAGGCAAGCTCATGGCCGGCCATGAGCCGGAGGGTCCGGGCAAAGCTGGAAGGGCCGGCTGCGAGGAGGTTGAAGAGGCTGACGACTTCAAAGTCGAGGCTGCGGGGATAGACCTGGCCGACGGCGGACAACTGTCCGGGAAGGCCAAGGTGGGTAAGGATGCGCGATTCCAGGCGGGCGACTTTCCCGGCATCACCACCAAAAAGGGTGAGGAGGTCGAGCTGGGTCCCGACGGCGCCCTTGAGACCCCGGGCCGGATAGTCCGCGAGAAGCCGTTCGAGTTTTTCGACAGCGCGCATGAATTCCTCCCCGAACATCGCGATGCGCTTGCCGAGGGTGGTCGGCTGGGCGGCGACGTTGTGGGTCCGGCCGGTGAGGACGAGGTCGCGGTGGCGGAGGGCGGCCCCGGCAAAGGCCCGGAGGGTCGCCATGGCCTTGAGGCGGAGGATCCGCAGGGAGCGGTAGAGCTGGAGTTGTTCGACATTCTCGGTGAGGTCGCGGCTGGTCATGCCCTTGTGGATGTGCTCGAAGCCCGCCTTGTCGTTGAAAGCCTCGATGCGGGCCTTGACGTCATGGCGTGTGACCCGCTCGCGTTTTTCAATGGCGGCGAGGTCGATATCGTCAATCACGGCTTCATAGGCCTCAATGGCTTCCCGGGGAATGGGCATCCCGAGGTCGGCCTGGGCCTTCATGAGGGCGATCCAGTATTCGCGTTCGAGGCGAATTTTCCCGGAAGGAGACCAGATTTCGCGAATCTGGCCCGAGGCGTAGCGTTGGGCGAGGATGTTTGGAATGGCGTCCATGGGGCTCAAGGATCTGCCTCTTTTGGCCCCGATGCCAAGCCCAATTCAGGAGGCCTGCTGCTGGAGGGGAGTGAGACAGCGGACAGCCATTGCCGAGAGGATCGATTCCTGCTCGTGCGGGCGGTCGATGATGTCGAGGAAGGCCTCGCGGAAGGCCTCCTGGAAATTGAGGAGGGTACGGAGGGAGAGCCGGTTCAGCGATTCGGAAAGGCGGCCCAGATACCATGGATTCTGGGAGAAGAGGC
This sequence comes from Oceanipulchritudo sp., assembly GCA_041685165.1. Lineage (GTDB taxonomy): Bacteria > Verrucomicrobiota > Verrucomicrobiia > Opitutales > Oceanipulchritudinaceae > Oceanipulchritudo. Next base: position 29,805 of record JAWLGH010000030.1, read on the forward strand.
AGAAGCTGGACTTGGTGAAGGCATTGTCGAAGTAGGCGCCGTAATCGCCGGCGAGGGATTCGAGGGTCCCCTTGCTGAGGCGTCCGCGGAGGGCTCCGCCGGTCTCGAGGGCCTTGATCTGGATGAGGAGACGATTGCGGTTCTGGAGGGAGGAAATGAGGGGGCGGGCGTCATGGCCGGCGAAGAAGTGGCGGTGGATGGCTCCGAGGGTATGATCGAGGTCGAAAGAATAGAAGGCCTCGGCGGCCTCGAAAAAGTCGCTCTCCCCGAGGCTGGGAACGAGCTGGGAAACGAGGCGGGGGGTGATTTCGGTTTCCTCCGGACCAAGGTAGGTGATGAGTTTCTGGGTTTCCCCGAGGACGAGGCGGGCATTGCCCCCGGCGAGTTCGACGAGGATGAGGGCGGCCCGGCCGGTGAAGGCCTTGCCGGCGGCTTCGGCCTCGGCCTCGGCGAGGGCGACAAGCCCGTCGGCATTTTTCCCGGCCTCAATGAAGGTGCTCAGACCGTTTTTCTGGAGCCACTTGTAGGCTTTCCTGCGGCGGTCCACCGGGGCCGCGGAGAGGAGGACCTGGACGGCGGGATCAGCAAAGGATTCCAGGACCTCGAGAAGGCGTTCGACGGCTTCCTGGGTGCCCTTGGCCCTGCCGGTCACGCTGTCCCCGAGGAAAGTGATGTTGCGCAGCCAGACCGCCTTCTCGGGAGCGAACATGGAAACCGTCTGGAGGGCGCTGGTGAACTGGGTCACGGCCTTGTTGACCTCCTCGATATTTCCGGCCTGGCCGTCGATGATCTCGAGGGAATTGGGATCGCTGACGGACCGGGCCATCTGCTCCCACTCCTGGCCCGCCTTGCGCTTGACGAGGAAATCATCGGTCCCGGCTATGAAGGTGAAGGCCATGGTGCAGAGGGGGAAGGCGGACGGCTTGTCCGGTCAATCGTTTTTCTCCTCAGGGACGAGGCGGACGACCTCGTCGGGCCCGTTGAGGACAAGATAGAGGGCGCCGTCGGGCCCGGTGGCGACATCGCGGATGCGCCCGATGCCGCTGAGGATGATTTCATCACGGACGACCTCGTCCCCCTCGATGACAAGCCGGTGCAGTTCCTCGGAGGCGAGGCCGCCGGCAAAGAGGTTTGCCTCCCATTGCGGGAACATGTCGCCTTCGTAGAAGTCAATCCCGCAGACCGCGATGGAAGGCGTCCACTGGAGGGCGGGCTGTTCCATGCCGGGCTTCTCCGTCTTTTCAGTGATGGGGGTCCCGTTGTAATTCATGCCATGGGTGATGACAGGCCAGCCGTAGTTGAGGCCTTTTTCGATCAGGTTGATTTCGTCACCGCCCCGGGGCCCGTGTTCGGAGGCCCAGATTTCCCCGGTGCGGGGATGGGCGTCAAGGCCCTGTATATTGCGGTTGCCGAGGGTCCAGATACTGGGAAAGGCCTCGGCCTCGGATTGAAAAGGGTTATCCTCCGGGATCCGGCCGTCGTCGTGGATGCGGTGGACCTTGCCGTTGGGACTGGCGGGATCCTGGGCGGAATCCTGCAGGCCGCGGTCCCCGATGGAAAAGAAAAGGTATCCATCCTTGAAGACAAAGCGGGTCCCGAAATGGTAGCGGGCGGAACGGAGATGCGCTTCGGGCACCTCGAAGATGGGTTCCTCGTCCGTCCAGCGGTTGTCCTCGATGCGGCCACGGACAACGGCGGTCGAACCTTCACCGTTGCGGGACTTGCTGAAACCAAGGTAGATCCACCCGTTTTCCCCGTATTCGGGATGGAGGGCGGCTTCGAGGAGGCCGCCCTGCCCATGGGCCCAGACCTCCGGGGTTCCCTTGACCGGGGGCAGGAGGGTCCCGTCGCGGAAGATGCGCAGCGTTCCCCCGCGTTCCGTGATCAGGAAGGCCCCGTCGGGAAGAAAATCAATCGACCAGGGAATGGAAAGCCCGCTGACCCGTTCTTCGACGCGGAAGGTGTGCCCGCCCGCCTCTTTGGAGGTTTCCCCGGTGGAGTCAGCTTCCCGTTCATCTTTCTGGCGCATTTCCCGGATGTAGATGACAAGGGAACGGATTTCCGGATCAGAGAGGCTGTTGCCGAAGGCCGGCATTCCGAGGTCCGGGTTGCCCTCCTCGATCCATTGGCGGATGCTTTCATCGCCGGAGGCGTAGTCGAGGTCCCCGAGGAGGGATCCCCCGAGGCCGCCCTCGAGGTTATCGCCGTGGCAGACCGCGCATTCCGCCCGGTAGAGCTCGGCCACGGTGCCGGTGCCAATACGGTTCTGGGAAAAAAGCAGGAGGGGCGCCAGAAGGGCCCCGAGGAGGGGTATGCGGATTTTCATGGAAGGACCTATATGAAGAAGGTGGAGGCGTGGCAAGCCAGCGTAAGGGGATTTACCCGGAGGGAACCGGGTCTAATTCACTTGATGCCTTTCGCGGCCGCAACCAGAGTGCGAAAATGGATTGGACAACCCCGATGAATCCCCTCTGCAGGTGAAGTTTCTCGTTTCACAGTTCTCCTATTTTCTCAGCGACCGCCAGGCGCGTCGCAATCTCGGAGCCTTGAGGGCCTACCTCCTCTTCCTCTTTGCGATCATCCTGGCCTACTCGGTTCTTTTTCATTTTGTCATGATCCTGGAGGGTCAGGAGCATTCATGGCTGACGGGGCTTTACTGGACCCTGACGGTGATGAGCACCCTTGGATTCGGGGACATCACCTTCCAGAGCGACATCGGGCGTGGTTTCAGTATCATTGTCCTCGCCTCCGGAGTGGTGCTTCTCCTTGTCATGCTGCCCTTTGCCTTCATCCGCTATTTCTACGCACCCTGGCTGGAGGCCCAGATCCGGGCCAAGGTCCCAAGGCGCCTGCCCGAATCCACGAGGGGGCATGTGATCATCTGCCAGGAGGATTCCATTACAAGAGGCCTTATCCGAAAACTGAAGGTGAACCGGATACCGTACTGTGTCCTTGAGCCGGATCCGGTCGTCGCGACCCAGCTCAGCGAGGAGGGGTTGAAGGTGGTCACCGGGGAGGTGGATGATCCCGAGACCTACAAGGCCATCCGCATCGGGCAGGCCCGGTTGCTCCTCGTGAACACCGAGGATTCGGTGAACACGAATATCCTCCTCACGGTGCGCTCGCTGAATGCCTCCATTCCCATTATCGCCCTTGCGGAAGAGGAGGATTCGCTCGACATCTTCAGCCTCAGCGGCGCCACCTATCCGCTTCCCCTGAAGATACGCCTCGGGGAACATCTGGCAACCCGGGTCAGTGCGGGGGTGGGAACGGCCCACGAGGTCGGTCGCTTCAAGGATCTGGTGATTGTGGAGTTCCTTGTCCACGACACGCCGCTTTCCGGCAGGACGTTGAGGGAGGCCTCCCTGCGTGAGGAAACCGGCATCAATGTCGTCGGGGTCTGGGAATCAGGTCACCTTCAACCAACCCATCCGGACAAGCGGCTCGAGGACAGCTCCGTTCCCGTGGCCATCGGGACGGGGGAACAGGTCACACGCCTCAATAAACTGCTCGGGGAAGGTTCCGTCGGGGTCCATTCGGTGCTTGTCATCGGGGGCGGAAAGGTGGGCCGTTCAACGGCCAAGAGCTTGAAGCGGCGTGGCGTCAGTGTCTGTATTCTGGATTGCGACCCGACTCTCGAGGAGGAATTGAAGCAGGACTGCGACCGGGTGGTGGTCGGCAATGCCGCGGACCGGGACACCCTCAAGGAGGCGGGTATCAACACGGTGAGCTCGGTGGCGCTGACGACGAACGACGACGCCCAGAATATACATCTCGCGGTATACTGCCGCCGCCTGCGGCCGGAACTGAGCATTGTCAGCCGGATCACCCGCGAGCGCAACATCGAGGCCATCTACCGGGCGGGGGCGGACTTTGTCCTCAGTTATTCCTCGCTTGGTTGCGAGTTTATCATGGCCTACCTCCTCAAGCGCGAACCGGTTCTTGTCGGCGAGGGGGCGGAGTTTTTCACCATTGAGGTTCCACGAAAGCTGAAAGGCAAGACCCTTGCCGGAAGCGAAATCGGGGCGCGGGCCGGCCTCGTGGTCATCGCCATCGAAGAAGGCGGGAAAACGATCACCAATCCGGCTCCGGATACCCGGCTTAATCCGGATTCGCGCCTGGTCATGCTCGGGACAAACGAGCAGCGGGAGCACTTTAACGAGATCTTTGGCTGAGGCTCAGCCGGCAAAGGCGGCCTCGATGGCCGCCCGCAGCTCGTCGTGCGTATGGGTCACCGGCATGTCCGGTTCGGCGGCTTGGAGGTTTTCCGGAGGCCGGAAAAGGATTCCCGCATCCGCAGCCTTGAGCATGCTGATGTCATTCCATGAATCGCCCGCGGCGATGACGCGGAAATTCAGGTTCTGGAGGGCCCCCACGGCCTTGCGTTTCTGGTCGGGTTGCCGCAAACGGTAATCGAGGATCCGGCCCTCGTCATCTGTCACCAGCTCATGGCAGAAAAGGGTGGGGTTTCCCAGCTTTGCCATCAAGGGCCCGGCAAACTGGACGAAGGTGTCGGAGAGGATGATGAGCCGGCTCCGGGCAACGAGCCAGTCGGTAAAGGCCCGTGCCCCGGGGAGCGGTTCAAGGTCGCGGATCGCCTCGTGAATGGCGGGAAGGGTAAGGTTGTTCTGATGAAGCAGATTGAGCCGGTGGCGCATGAGGACATCGTAGT
>JAWLGH010000084.1:0-8849 GCA_041685165.1 Oceanipulchritudo sp.
ATGAGGTAGATCGGCTTACCGCTCTTGCGGTCGAGGAATTTCCATTTCATCCCGGCGGGAAATCCCGCCCCGCCCCGCCCGCGGAGACCCGAATCCATCACTTCCGCGCAGATTTCCTCCGGTGTCTGTTCCGCGTAGGCTTTCTTCATGTCGTCGTAACCCCCGTGCTTGAGGTAGCCCTCAAGGGACCCGTCATATTCCGGATCATCCGCATGCTTGAGGATGATCCGGCGCTCGCTCGGGTGAATGGTGACCGGTTCTTTTTTAAAGATCATGGCGTCTCCTTCTTGATGTGCTCACAGATCGCATCGACACGCTCCTCCGTGAGGTTTTCATGCAGTTCGTCGTCCACCAATGCCACGGGACCGGTTCCACAGCTGGCAAGGCATTCCGCAAACTCCACCGTCACCCGGCCATCAGGGGAAATGGCGTCCAGTTCCGTATCAAAGGCCTCCTTGAAACGGTCACAGACGGCGTACCCCCCGTTAAGGGCGCAGGAGAGGGTCCGGCAGACGCGTATGTGGCGCTTCCCTATGGGATGTTCCCGGTAAAAGGGATAGAAGGAGACCACTTCCCGGACCTGGATGGGGGTGAGCTCAAGCTTTTCCGCAACCCATTCCTGGGCTTCAAGATTGAGGAACCCTTTTTCCTTCTGGATGGCGTGCAGGATCATCATGATGGCACTGCGCTTATGCGGGTAGCGCGGAATCACCTTCTCGATGTATTCCTGTGTTTCCGTTGAAAGTTCAAATGACATGGGAACCCGTTTCAGAATTTAGCGGTCGCATTCTCCAAGGACAAAATCAAGGCTCCCGAGAATCACTGGAATGTCCGGAACAATGTGCCCGGGCATCATTTTCGGGAGGATGGAAAGGTTGCAGAAGCTGGGGGAGCGGATCTTCAGGCGGTAGGGAACCCCCCCGCCCTTGGAGACAATGAAGAACCCAAGGGCACCCTTGGGGTTCTCGGCTTCAAAGTAAACTTCCCCGGCCGGCATTTGCGGTCCTTCGGTGACGATCATGAAATTCTGGATCAGCTCCTCCATGCTCGACATGATCTTGTCCTTCGGCGGGGCGAAAATCTTCTTCGCGTCCTCGGCATACCAGGGCCCCTCGGGCAATTGCTCAACTGCCTGGCGGATAATGCGGATCGTCTGCCGCATCTCCTCCAGACGCACCAGCCAGCGGTCGTAGCAGTCGCCGTTGGTTCCGATCGGCACATCAAAATCGTAATTCTCGTAGCCCAGGTAGGGCGTGTCCTTGCGCAGGTCCATCGGGACCCCCGAGGCCCGCAGGTTTGGTCCCGTAAGGCCGTAGCTGACGGCGTCCTCAGGGCTGATGACCCCGACCCCGACCGTCCGGTCGTAAAAGATGCGGTTCCGGCTCAGGAGCCTGTCGATCTCCTCGAGAACCGGTTCCAGCTCATTCATCACCTTCAGGACATGACCCAGCCAACCTTCGGGAATGTCCCGCGCAAGGCCCCCGATGCGGGCGTAACTGGTCGTGAAGCGGGCCCCCGTAAGTTGCTCCATGAGGGTATACAGCTTTTCCCGCTCCGTGAAGGTATACATGAAGACCGTCAGGGCCCCGCAGTCCATCCCGTAGACACCGCATCCGAGGAGGTGGCTCTGGAGGCGGGCCAGCTCGCAGCAGATGACGCGTATTGCCTGGCAACGCGGGGGGACTTCCAGGTTGGCCAGCTTCTCCACCGCGAGGGCAAAGGTGATGTTGTTGTGGATGGGCCCGATGTAATCCAGCCGGTCCGTGTAGGGAATGAACTGGTTGTAGGTCATGTTCTCGGCTATTTTCTCGTCCCCCCGATGGAGGTAGCCGACAATGGGATCACACATGGTCACGTTTTCCCCGTCCAGTTCCACGCGCAGGCGCAGGACCCCATGGGTTGCGGGGTGGGACGGGCCCATGTTGATCAGCATCTGATCCCCCTTGAATTCCTCATCGGCACCGGCACCGCGGGTCCCGATGTCGCCTATGTTCATTTCCTTGATCGCCATCTCGAAAAGTCTTCAGTCGTTCTCCCGCAATTCGCGCGGAACCTCGGTGTCCGCGTCCGCCGGTGGTTCCGGTCGTTCCCGGGCTTCCGTCCACGACTCGTCGTCCGCTCGCGGCTCCCGCCGTGCCATGCTCCCGGTCTGGGGCGAGTGGAAGGGTCCCCCCATCATGGGAGCCGGCTTGAGGCTCGTCCCGGTGGCCTCGGTAAGGTCTTCGGAGGGGAAGGGCACTTCCTTGCCGGCAAGCGGGAATTCCTTCCTCAGCGGAAAGTAGGGATAGCCGTCCCACATCAGGATCCGGCGCAGGTCGGGATGCCCGCTGAAGTGGATTCCAAACATGTCGTAGGTCTCCCGCTCGTGCCAGTCCGCGGTTGGCCAGAGGTCGACAACGCTCGGACAGACGGGTTCCGTTCCACCCCCGCACGGAGTGACAACCCGGATGTATTCATGGCGTTCCGTGCTGTACAGGTGGTAGACCACTTCGTAGCGGGGATCGGCCTCGAGGTGGTCGATGGCCGTAACATCGGCAAGGAAATTGAACGTGTGCTCTTCCTTCAGGGACCCGAGAAATTCCAGCAGGTTTTCGGGGGGGCAGTTGAAGGCCAGCCAGTCGCCCGTCGGACGCTCTGTCAGGTAGGCATGCGCCTCCTTGATTGCATTCATGAATTCGATCATTAGAACGCCCCTTACTTTTTCTGGAAAGCCAGGTCCGCCACTTTGCGGTCGCGGACAAGGTCCCGCGTTGACTGCTCACTCCGTATCTTTTCCTGGAGTTTGATCATCCCGTCCAGGAGGGCTTCGGGCCGGGGCGGGCAACCGGAAATGTAGACATCGACAGGAACAATCCGGTCGACACCCTGGAGTACCGCGTAGGACCGGTACATGCCTCCGGTGGAGGCACAAGCCCCCATCGCGACTACCCACTTCGGTTCGGCCATCTGGTCGTAAATGCGCCGGACCACCTCGGCCATCTTGTAAGTCACCGTCCCGGCCACGATCATGCAGTCGCTTTGCCGGGGAGAAAAACGCATCACTTCCATTCCGAAGCGGGAAATGTCGAAGCGCGACCCGCCCGCGGCCATGAGCTCAATGGCACAGCAGGCAAGCCCCATCGGCATGGGCCAGACGGAGTGGCGGCGGATCCAGTTGATTACGGCGTCGGCCCGGGAAACGACAACTTCGCCTTCGATTTTACTGTTGTACCCGTAGTCGGTGGAGGTGGTCATAAGCTAATCAATCCTGTCCAGTTGCAAAGAGCAGCAAGGTGCATTGAGGCATGCGAGTTTGCAAGCATCTAAGGCACAGAAGGTCGATTTCCAACATGAATCTTTTTCTTCAGCGTTGAAAAAAAAAGGGATTTTCCGGACCGCCCCCTTCCTTTCAAAAATTACCCGGGAGGGTCCAGTCGCGCGGGGCGGTAACCTCAAATCGGGTCGCAAAGGAAGCCGCTTCCCCGGGAGCGAGAACCTGGCTCCATTCGAAGCGGCCCGTTTCCTGATCGACCTCGAGATCGGTGGGCTCAATCCGGTCGATCTCGATTTCCTCATCCCGTGAGACCGGAAAGCGGCTCCGGATCCGTACTTCGTGTTCCACCGGCATCCGGTTTGTGACCGTGCTCCGGTAATGGCGCTGGTACTTCCTCACCTTTCCGAAAATCCCCGCATCGCGGTCCATCACGTCAAGGATGGCCGCTTCCACTTCAATGGCCGGGTTTTCGCCGAATCCCAGTTCCAGGAGGTCGCCGGGACTGGTGAAACCGAGACGGGTCCGTCCGCTGATGGCCCCGTCAACGAGCAGGGTCGCCTCTCCCGGCAGGAGCGGCCAGTCAAGGTTGATCGCGGCCTGGCCGTGAAGGTAGGCCTGTTCCTCCAGGGCGGGCGTCGCCGTCGACCAGAAAACGGCGCTCAGGGCCTCCCGGGCAAGGCCGACAACCCGGTCCTCCTCGAAGGGCTCCATGCTCAGGCGATCCGGAAGGGCCAGCTCAAACTGGGTTGTGAGGCGCTCCACGCGGGGTGCTTCCTCCCTCATCATGGGTCGGGCGTCCATGCTCGCCGCCATATCCATCACCTCCCCGCTCCGGACGCTCGGCTGCACCGGCTCCGGTTTTGTCAGGTAGACCGGCGGCAACTCGGGGGCTTCCATCCGCCATCCGCGCCGGCCGGTCATGAGAACCACCGGCAGGGCCTCCCACGATTCACCGGTCCGGTTGTACAGCCGGGCCTGGTAACCGAGGACCCAGCGCTCCGCGGCCGGCTCGGCGTCAATGCGGTAGAGGGGATCCCACCCCGCGCCCCCAAAGCGGCTCCGCAGTCTCAGGACAACCGGTCCCTCAGCCTCGCCCGAAAAGGTGATCCTCAGACGTCCGTTGAGGGATTCCTCGCGCTGACGGAGTGCCTCAAGTTGCCGACGAGCCTCCTCCCGCTCCTCCTCAAGGGTCTCCAGGGTTCCAGCCTGCTCCCGCTCCAGTTCCCGTTGCCGATTGAGGGCCTCCCGCTCCTGCTTGTGCAGGGCAAGGATCGCCTCCGGATCAGCTTCCCCCGGAGCGCGGCCGATCCCTTCAAGATAGGCCGCCTGCAGCTGCGCGTAGAGTTCCGCATCCCCCGTCAGGGCATCGACATTCCGTCGCAGATCCTCAATGTCGCGTTCAATCCGTTCCACCTCGGCCTCAGCCTCCCGCCGTTCCTCGCTGGCCGGGATTTCCTCCGCAGGCAGGCGCTCAAACTGCAGCGACCCCAGCCGCAACCCCTCGCCTTCGACCAACTCGGCCTGCAGGGAGGCCTCTTCCGTACTCCCCGGCAATCCGTCCACGACAATTGCCTCCCCGGACGGCAACTGCTCCACGATAACCCGGCGCTCGGACTCGCCACCATCCCGGTAGAGCCGGATCTGTTCAAGGACTGAATCCGCCCCGGCGGCTTCCAGCAGTGTCAGCCCCGGGCTGGTCAGGAATACAGAGAGGCAGAGGAAGAGAGGAACGGCTTTCATGAACTCAGCCAAACCTGTTCCAGCCCGCCTTTCAAGCCTCCATCCGGATGGGTTGCCCGTTTCCCGGCAGTCCGGTGAGGCCCGGTCCTAGAATTTTGTCGCCATCTCCCGCTCGTAGGAGTCTGCCCGGTTCCAGATGTCAATCGTCTCCCGGACCCGTTCAAGGAGGGCACGCTCGTAATCCCGCAGATCGAGCCGCGGAAGCCATGTGTCCACATAGGCCATTCCCGCTTCCTTCCCCTCCTCGATGAAGAGCAGGATCGCCATCGCCGCATGCAGCTTGTTGCGCATCGAACCCTCCGCCCCGGCAAGGCTTTGCTCCATCAGGGAGAGGCGCGTCGCCTTGTCGAGGTCGCGCTTGTGGTCGACCGTCAGGACCGCTTCCGGAATCGCCTTCCGGCACCGGTAGATCCGGCTCGGAGTCTCGTCCGCAAGGATTTCAAAATATTCGCCCAGGTATTCCATGCTCACCGGCAACCACGGATTCCAGCCGTTGCCAAAGTCCTCGTGAATGAGGAGCGATTCCCCCGGAACCAGATGCCGGTAGAATCCCCGGATGATGGACTGGTTCATCTCCCAGGATTTCGCAAGGTCGACAAAGAGGAGGGACACCGCCCCGCCTGTCCAGGGATGCTTGCGGATGTCCCCCGGATAGACGCGGATCCTCGTCTCGTGGCCGCGGATCGTCTTTTCAAAATCCTCAAGAAAGGAATCGCCTTCCTCCTTGCCAAGGAAGCGCTGCGTCTCCTTGTCCCGGCTCACTTCAAAGAGGTCGTAGGCGTGGACGGTCCCCGCTTTTCCCCCGCGTTCCAGACCGGCCGCAAGGGCCACGGTCGAACTCCCCAGAAAGGAACCAAGGTCGACCAGCGCCCCTTTGCCCGCGTACCAGCGCCATCCCAGCCAGTAGAGAAGCTTCCGCTCCGCGACCGTCAGCAGGCTTCGCCCCGCACGGTGAAAGGCCCCCTCATCTCCAAGTTGCCTCCAGGCTCGTTCCCGTATCGCCTCTTCGATTCCTCTTTCCATCAGGCCTCTTCAAAAGGATTTCCCACCGCCCCGGCGAGCTCTTTCTCCATCCGGCAATGCACGATCCCCACTTCCTCAAACCCGGGTCCGGTCCGCCGGTAACCCAGTCGTCCGTAAAAGCCCTCCGCCTCCAGCCGCGCATGCAGGTACACGCCCCGGACCCCCTCCCCGGTCAACCGCTCCTCCACCCCTTCCAGAAGGAAGCGCCCAAGGCCCCGCCCACGGCACCCCGAACACACCGCCATCTGGCGGATCTGGACCCGGCCGGCTCCGCGGCCCACCACCATCAGGCAGGCCAGCAGGGCCTCCCCGCACACCACCCCGAAATGCCGGAAATCCGCCTCCATTTCAGGCGGCTCTCCCGCCAGCGTCAAACCCAGCGGAGCCCTCAATACCGCCTCCCGCAATCGCCGCGCTTCCCCGTAACGACCGCTCCCATGCCCGATTTCCAGAATCTGCCGCTCTCCTTCCTCTTTGGTCATGCCATCATTTTTTAACTCAATGCCGCGGGCAATAATCGAACCGGCAATAGAGGTTTTGCAGGCGCTTTATTCTAATCTGGAATCGTCACTTTGTTCAGTTTTGCCGCGGCCTTTTCGAAAGTCAGCATACCGGAGGTGGTTTGAAGATATTCTGCGTGAATCATCCGGTCAACAAAGCCCGGTTTGGCTCTGCCCAAATTAGATTGAGCAAGAACATCAAGGGACTGGCCGGTTGCCTCTATCTCAGAAGACTGCAGGAATTCTCTGAGTTTATTCAGGGCAAGTTGCTTGGGAACGTCGTAGTGATATTGAAGGGCAAAATAGGCTTCACTCACCACCAGATCAGAAACTGCTCCCTTATCGCCACGGCCTTTGAGTTCATCCAGCTTCTCAACTGCCTTCGCGGTCTGGTCGATGGGCTCGCCCAGCAGAAGGCGCAATACAAAAGACGTATCCAAGCCGGTGCATAAAGGATAGCCGCTCATGCACCTGGACCTCCACGACCTCGTGCAATGCTTTCGCGAACCTTGGACATATCGTGCTCCTTGCCTTTGGCATAGGCCTTCAAGCTGCCCAGCCACGGCCTCGGTGTTTCCTTGGCGGGCTTCAATACCCAGACCTCACCATCGGCCTCGAGGCGACGATCCAGCAGCACTTCATCGCCAGGACCTACACCAAGGGATTCACAAACACGCTTTGGAAAAGTGGCCTGCCGTTTGGAGGAAACCTTGATCTTCAGCATCCCGCAACTTGACCGCCTTTTACCTTACTTGTCAATTTGAATGTAAGGCGTAATCTCGGGAGCGGACCCGCGAAGCGAGCAGAAGGGAGGCGCGGGCCGGTCTTAGGGGGGAAATTGATCGCAGCGGATTGTAGGGAATCCCATTTGACATCTGATGCATACATTACAACATCTTAATGCATGCGTACCACCTTAGACATTGAAAAACCGGTGTTGGCGGAATTGAAGAAGCTGCAGCGGACAACCCGCCAATCACTGGGTAAGCTGGCATCATCCTTACTGGCGGAGGCACTGAAACAGAAGCAATCCACGGACCCTGGTCACGGAAAGCAACCCACCATCAATTGGCGGGCACAGGCCATGGGAGCCCGTGTCGACTTGCGGGACAAGGATGCCGTTTACCGTGCGATGGGAGAAGGATGAGTTACTCCATCGATGCCAATATCCTCTTGTACGCGAGCAATACCCAGGCAAGCGAATATGCGAGGGCGCTGGAATTTCTGGAAGACCGGCCCAATGATCCGGATCTGCTCTGCCTGACCTGGCCAGCGCTCATGGCCTACCAGCGAATCGCCACCCATCCGGCGATCTTTCAGCAGCCTTTAAGTCCACAGCAGGCATGGCACAATATCCAGTCCCTTGTCGCCCTGCCACGGACACGGGTTTTGCAGGAAGCAGAGGATTTTGCGGAACTTTACCCCACCGTCACCCACGATCTCAATATCCGCGGGAATCTTGTCCCGGATGCCCACATCGCCGCCCTCCTGCAACAACATGGGGTGCAACGCATCTATACCGCCGACTCGGACTTTCGCAAGTTTGCCTTTCTCGAGGTCATAAACCCTCTGCAATGATACGTGCAACTGGAGGCGCGCGGGCCGTCATCGAACCGGCGATAGAGGTTTTGCAGGTCAATTCGGGGTCTCCGAAGATTTGCGGATCGCATCGGCTGGCTCTGCCTCCAGTTGGCATTGCCAGGCTTCCCCATAGCATTAAGAATTACAACTTGCCAAAACAACGCGTTGTGGTCGAAGATCCTAAAAACTACCGTTTCTGTGGATACGGCGCCGCCATGGGTGGCGACCTGCGCTGCCGCAATGGGATTCTGGCGGTCATGGGCATGACCGATTGGGAAGCCGCCTCCGCCCGCTACCGCATCTACCTCATGGAACGGGGGCATGTCGAAGCGGCGACCAAGAAAGGGAAAGTCACCAGGGAGCTGCTGTTGGAAACCCTGAAGCAAGGCGGCCAGCTGCCGCGATCGGAGCTGCTGAGGCTGCGCGTACGATACTTTACCGATGGTCTGGTCCTCGGAACAGAGGCCTTTGTCGAGGACGTATTCCAGCAGTTCCGTTCTCACTTCGGAGAAAAACGAAGATCCGGGTCCCGTGCCCTGCGCGGCTTCAGCGGCAGCGACCTCAAGGTCGTTCGCGACCTCCGAGTCGATCCCATCTCCTGAGGCCAAGGGCAACCGCTTGTCCGAAAGAAGATTCCTTACCCATCTCACGGACTTGATTGGAAAATAATACCTGAATCCAGGCATTGGGAATCCGGTTATCGGCCTGCTCCGTACGGTCCGTTGACCTTCATGCCCCGGGTAAGTTCCTAC
>JAWLGH010000031.1:0-33716 GCA_041685165.1 Oceanipulchritudo sp.
TTCGCCATCATCCTCGGAACCGGAACCTCTGTCCTCCTCTTTCTCCGCAAGGCCGCCCAGCCGGAACTCACCGAATTCACCCATGACGCCGAAGGCCAGCTCACCCCCATTGAGGACAAGGAGGAAAAAGCGGTCCAGGAAATATCCATTGTCCATGTTGAAGGAGACCTTTTCTTCGGCGCCTCCGAACTGTTCCGCGACCAGATGCGCCGGGTCTGCGAAAAGCCCGAGCTGCGGGTGGTCATCCTGAAAATGCGCAATGCCTATCACCTCGACGCCACCAGCGTCCTCGCGCTTGAGGAGCTGATCCGCTACATGCAGGAGGAAAACCGGACCCTTCTCGTTACAGAGGTCCGCAAGGACGCGGTGCGCATCTTTAAAAACAGTGGTCTCATTGACGTTATTGGCAGGGAGAACATCTTCCCCGACAACCCCTCCAACCCGACCATGGCCACCGCGAGAGCTCTCAAGCGGGCCATGGTCCTGATGGAAGGCAAGGAGGCCGATGTCCGGATTTTCCTCGGCAAATCCCGCAAGCCGCCTGAGGAAGCGTCCTGAAAAGCGGTCTTTTTTTCCTTTTCACAGGATGCCCTATACACATTTTCTAATCCTTAAAGCCGCTCTACCGCATGGAAAAATCAATTGAACTTATCGTCTCCAACAAAATGGGAATCCATGCCCGCCCGGCTGCCATGATTGTCCGCGTCGCCAATAAGTACGCGGCCGACGTCATGGTCGAAAAGGAAAATGAGCAGGTGAACGGTAAGTCCATCATGGGACTTATGATGCTGGCCGCCGGCAGCGGATCCAGGCTGCGCTTTGTCGCTACCGGAAAGGACGCCGACAAGCTGCTCGAAGAAATGGAGGAGCTCTTCAAACGGAAATTCGAGGAATCCTGAACTTGACACCCTTCCCCGAAGGCTTTCTGTTGATCGCTTTTTCTCAAGGAGACAACCATGCAACCGACATACAGACCTTCCCGACTCAAACGCGCCCGTCGTTGTGGCTTTCGCGCCCGCAAGGCCACCCGCGGGGGACGCAAGATCCTCAAGGCCCGCCGCGCCCGCGGCCGCGCCCGCCTCAGTGCCTGACCCAAAGCCGCCCCGGATGCGGTACCGGCAACGGCAACACCTGCGCTCCAAAGCGGATTTTTCAGGAATTCGCGCTTCCGGAAAAGGACGGGAGTGCGGATTTTTTTATATGCGTCTTCTTGAACGACCCTGTCCCGGGACCCCCTTGAGACGCCTCGGCGTCATCGCCTCCCGCCGTGTCGGCAATGCCGTCCAGCGCAATCGCGCAAAGCGTCTGCTGCGCGAGCTTTTCCGCCTCCATCAGGACGCCCTTCCCCCCGCCTGCGACCTTCTGCTTATTGCCCGTGCCCGCATCAACAGGGTCCGGTTTGACGACCTGGAAGCCCGTTTCCTGAAGACCCTCCCCTCCCTCTCCTCCCGGCAATCATGAAAGCGCTGAAGCCATTCCTGCGGAGCCTTGTCCGGTTCCTTCAGGCCTTTCTTCTGGGAATCCTTTTCCTCTATAAGTACACCCTTTCCCCCGTTCTTCACGCCCTCGCCCCGGGCGGAGGCTGCCGCTTCTACCCGACCTGTTCCGATTACGCCGCGGAGGCCGTCCGCCTCCATGGTCCCCTCAAAGGCGGCTGGCTGGCCGCAAAGCGGCTCCTCAAGTGCCATCCACTTGGAAGCCATGGATATGATCCGGTCCCGCACGGTTGTTCTTGCACCCCGGAACCGGATCATCAGCATCCTCCCTCTTCGCCCGCGGAAACGGCCGCCCGGCATTCCGCCTCGCGCGCAGCAAACCCGATTTCAAATGGATAAGAAAAGTGTCATTCTCGGAATCCTCTTTCTCGGAGGCGGATTTCTTCTCATGATGTGGAATGGCGTGCAGGAAAACAAAGCACGCCAGGAACGGCTCCTCGAACAGGTTGAGGAGAACGAGCAAGCCCTTGAGGAGTCCGGCCTGGATGATGACAGGGAGCGTTCCCAGGACCGCGAATTTGCCCCCGAGGTGGCGCCGTTGCGCCCTTCCCAGAAACCGCTGGAAGCGACCCCCGATACCGGGCGCAAACCCGAGGAAGTCATCGTTCAACTGGAAAATGAGCAGCTTCAGGTCACCTTTTCCTCCCATGGCGGAGCCATTGAAGGCATTCTCCTAAAGAACTATCCGGCTGACAATCCCCATACCACCGAGAATCCCCGGCCCGTTGTTCTCAACAAGATCTCCGACAAGCAGGCCCTTGGCCTCAGCCGGGCCACCGATTCCGGTCTTGCGCCCATGGTCCGCTTTTACGAAGTCACCAGCCAGACGCCCTCCTCCGTCGTTTTCAGCGCCTCTCTCCCCGGGGGGATGATCGTTGAACGGCAGTTCGCACTTACCACGGATTCCGCCGCGGACAGCCCCGAACCCTACGTCCTCCACCATCGGACCGTTTTCCGGAATCCCTCCGAGAGCCCGCTCAACATCGATCGCGCCTTCATCAATATCGGAACCGCCGCCCCCACCGATGCCGACTACATGGGATTCAACCTCAATGCCTCGTTCTACGATAACGGGGATTATGACACCATCCCCGCAAACAAGTTTTCAGGGGGCGGGTTTATCTTCAACCGCAAGCCCCGTGAAAGCATTGAAGAGCGCGGCATCATGCAGTGGGGGGCCGTCAAGAACCAGTTTTTTGTCACCATCTTCACCCCCGAAAAGCCGGCTGATGCCATTATTGCCGAAGGCATGCGCTTTCCCCAGGATCCCAATACCGGCAAGGTCCCCACCGGGGTCACCGCCGCGATGGAATTCGGCATTTCCACCATCCAGCCCGGTGATCAGCAGGATATTGAAGGCCGCTTCTATGTCGGGCCGAAAAACCTCGACCGCCTCTCCGGTTTGGGAATGAACCAGGACGAAGTGATGCAGCTCGGGTGGTTTCTCGGCCTCTTCCTCGGGGCGATCAGTTTTGTCGCCAAGCTGCTCCTCACCCTCATGGGCGGTATCCACGGCCTCCTCGGCAACTGGGGCCTGGCCATCATCCTCACCACATTCATCATCCGCCTCTTCCTCTGGCCCCTGACCGCCAAGGCCGCCCGGGCCTCCAAGCGGATGCAGAAGCTTCAGAAGCCCCTTCAGCAGATCCGCGAAAAGTATCAGGACAATCCCCAGAAGCTCAACCAGGAGATGATGAACCTCTGGAAGAAGCACAAAATCAACCCGCTCTCCGGTTGCTGGCCCGTTCTCGTCCAGTTTCCCATCTTTATCGCCTTCTTCAATCTCCTTCGTAATTCCTCCGACCTCCGCTTTGCCGAGTTTCTCTGGATCCACGATCTCTCCATGCCGGACGGTTCCATCCCGCTTCCCGGGGATGCTCCCCTGCCCCTTGTCGGGGCCGCGATCAACGTCCTGCCTTTCGTCTGGCTTGTTTCCATGTACTTTCAGATGAAGATGATGCCGCAGCCTTCGATCGACAACGCCCAGACGAAGATCATCAAGTTCATGCCCTTCATCTTCTTTCCCTTTACCTACTATTTCTCCAGCGGCCTCGTTCTCTACTGGACCACCACGAACTGCTTTTCCATCTTTCAGCAATGGATCACAAACCGTTCCCGCGATGACGAGGATATTGCCATCGAGGAGGAAATCCACGAGATGGAGGAAAAGAAAGAGGGCAAGCTTCCCTCCGGTCCCCTCATTTCAAAGAAGAAGAAAAACCGGAAAAAACAAGGCCCCGGTTCACGCTAATCGGCCTTCAACCGCTCACCCTTCACTCCCGTAAATGCATTATGTCAGGTCATAGCAAATGGGCCACCACCAAGCGCCACAAGGCGGCCATTGACGCCAAACGCGGCAAGATATTCAGCGCCATCTCAAAGGACCTCACCCTCGCCGCCCGCAATGGCGGGGGCGATCCGGAATTCAATCCGCGCCTCCGGACCTACATCGCCAAAGCCAAAACGGCCAACATGCCGGCCGACAATATTGACCGGGCGATAAAGAAAGGCACGGGTGAATTGCCCGGGGTGGAATATCTTGAGCTCCTCTACGAAGGATACGGCCCCGGGGCCATCGGGATCATTGTCGAGGTCACCACCGACAACAAGAACCGGGCCGCCAGTGAAGTGCGTTCCACCTTTTCCAAGTACGGGGGAAACCTCGCCCAGCCGGGTGCCCTCCAGCATTTCTTTACCCGCCAGGGCCAGTTCCTCATAGACGCCACCAAGGCTTCCGAGGACGCGTTGATGGAAATCGGCCTCGAGAACGGCGCCGAGGACATCATCAATAACGGGGATCACTTCGAACTGCGATGTGATCTCGCCGATTTCGACGCCCTCTCCACAGCCCTCGACAAGGCCGGGATCGAGCCCGACAGCGCCGAGCTGGCCTACATCCCCGGAACCCTTACCCCGCTCGAGGACAAGGATACCGTTCGCAAGCTCCTCCGGCTTCTCAGCGCCCTCGAGGAACTTGATGATGTGCAGGATGTCTATGATAATTCGGACTTCGATGACGCCCTCGCCGAAGAGGCCTGATGCCGCGCTTGCTAAATTCCTTTAAAAAGGGCCCGCTTTTCCGTCCAGCCATTGAAGCAAGGCCTTGCCCGGTCGTTAGCTGCTACCAGCATGGCCACTTACACAGCAGCAGCAGCCGGCCGCACCGCTTCCCTTCCCAACCGGAAGAAAAAACTTTCCTTCTGGGAAAGTCAGCGTCTGGCAAAACTCAAGCAATATGAAAAACAGGCTCGCCGGAAGAAGATCAAGCTCGACCAGCTGACCGTCTTCACCCAGCAGCTTTCCTCCATGCTGGAGGCCGGATTACCCCTGGTCTCCGCCCTCGAGGCCCTTCAGGAACAGACCGAGGATCCTGTCTTCCAGATCATCATCCGCAATGTGCGGCACGATGTCTCCGGCGGAACGGCCTTCTCCGAGGCCGTGGCCAAATACCCCAATGCCTTTCCCAACCTCTTCAATTCGATGGTTGAAGCCGGTGAAGCCTCGGGCGGGCTGGCCAGCATTCTCGGCAAAGTGGCCGATTATTTCGAGGATACCGTCAAGCTGATGAAGCAGGTCAAGAGCGCCATGACCTATCCGATTGCCGTCATTGCCCTCGCCATCGCCCTTGTCCAGGTCCTCCTGATTTTTGTCATTCCGGTCTTTGCCGACATGTTCTCCAGCTTCGGGAAGGAACTCCCCAAACCGACCCAGATCCTCATCGGCACCTCCAATTTCATGAAGGCCTACATCCTTCATATCCTGGGAGTCCTTGTCCTCTTCTGGTACGCCATCAAGCGCATCACGAAAACCCCCAAGGGCCGCCGGGCGAAGGATGTCTTTTTCATGAAGATCCCCATTCTCGGGGACCTCATGCAGAAGATCGCCCTTTCCCGTTTTTGTCGGACCTATGCCATTCTCCTCCGCAGCGGGGTTCCGATCCTCCGCAGCCTGGAGATTGTCTCCAACGCCAGCGGCAACACCTACATCGAGATTGCGTGCAAGGACATCAGCAGGAATATCAGCCAGGGGGGACAATTGTCGGAAACCCTCTCCGAGATGAGCTACTTTCCGCCCACCGTCAAGCACATGGCTCGGGCCGGCGAACAGACCGGCAATGTCGACGGGATGATGGAAAAAATCGCCGACTTCTATGATGCGGAAATCGACACCACCGTCGACTCCCTGACCTCCCTCATGGAACCGGCCCTCATCGTCTTTCTCGGCGTGGTCATTGGCTCCATCGTGATGGCCATGTTCCTCCCGATATTCAACCTCGCCGGAGCCGTGAGCTGAGGAGGACGCGGGTCCAAGGGCCGGATGCCAACCTGAATGGCATCCCGTAGGGGATTTGAACCCCTGTCGCCGGGATGAAAACCCGGTGTCCTAGGCCTGGCTAGACGAACGGGACCCTTGGAAAAGGGCAAAAACGTAGGTTCAGCCCCGTGGCTCGCAAGCTTTTTCTGAAAAAATTTGCCTGTCCCGCAAATATCCCCACGGTGATCCCTTTTTCGGGAACCAATGCGGCATTTCATGGACAGACGGGCGGTTGAGAAGGCCCTGCCTTCAGCGGCCCTGCAAGAGGTGGACACCCTTCCCTTTCCAAGGGTGGCCTCGGGCAAGGTCCGGGAAATTTTTGATACCGGTGATGCCTACCTGCTCATCGCCACCGACCGCCTGAGCGCCTTTGATGTCGTTCTTCCGGACGGGATTCCCGGGAAGGGCATCATCCTCACCCAGATGAGTCTCTACTGGTTTGCCGAGACAGCCTCCCTCGTCGACAACCACCTCGTGGAACGGCATTCCGAGGCCCTCGCCGATATCCTGCGGGCCCATCCCGGGCTGATTCCGCGTTCCATGCTCGTGCGCAAGCTCAAGCCCCTGCCGATTGAGGCTGTCGTCCGCCAGTACCTTGCCGGCAGCGGCTGGAAAGCCTACCTGAACACGGGAACCCTCTTCGGGCTCCCGGTACCGGAAGGACTCCGGGAAAGCGAAAGCATTCCAGCTCCCCTTTTCACCCCGACGACCAAGGCCACCGCCGGGGAACATGACCTCCCGATCGATCATGACGAGGGGATCCGCCTCGTCGGCAAAGACTGTTTTGAGGATGTCCGGGACATCAGCCTGCGGCTCTTTGCCATGGGCTCCGCCTTTGCCCGGCGCGCTGGTCTCATCCTCGCCGATACCAAGTTTGAGTTCGGAACGGACAGCACCGGCAAACTCTACCTCATTGATGAGGTCCTGACGCCGGATTCCTCACGCTACTGGCCCGCAGAAGACTACCAGCCGGGCCAACCTCAAATGGCCTTCGACAAGCAATTTGTAAGGGATTACCTCGAGGATCTTGGCTGGGATAAGACCGCCCCCGGCCCCACCTTGCCGAGGGAGGTCATCCTCCAGACCCGCGAGCGCTACCTTGAAGCCTTGAACAAACTTCTGCCCGCCTGAACCATGCCGCCAGAAAACCGGAAAGTCATCCTTACCTGTGCCCAGCCCACCGGGAATCTCCATCTCGGCAATTACTTTGGAGCCATCCGTAACTGGGCCTCCATGATCGACGCCTTCGAAAGCTTTTTCGGCATTGTCGACCTCCATGCCATCACCCTGCCCTATGTTCCGGCAGAGCTGCGAAAGGCCACCTACCGGAGCCTCAGCCTTTACATTGCCTGCGGCCTTGATCCCGCGAAGTGCCACCTTTTCTGCCAGAGTCACGTCACTGGCCACACGGAACTTGCCTGGATCCTCGGTTGCCTCTGTCCCATCGGTCAACTCGAACGGATGACCCAGTTCAAGGACAAATCACAGCGCGACGACACCGGCTTTATCGGCGCCGGGCTTCTCAATTATCCGGTCCTCATGGCGGCCGATATCCTCCTCTACAACGCCGACCGGGTTCCCGTCGGGGAGGACCAGAAACAACATGTCGAACTCTGCCGCGATCTCGCCGTCAAGTTCAACAACACCTATTCGGAGACCTTTCGCGTCCCGGAAGTCCACATCCCGGAGACCGGGGCCCGCATCAAGTCCCTCCAGGACCCGTCGAAAAAGATGTCCAAGTCGGATCCGGCCCAGGGAGGCTGTCTATATCTTCTCGATCCGCCCGGGGTCATCCGCAAGAAAATCCGCTCCGCGGTCACCGATTCGGGAACGGAAGTCCGGGCTGCCGCGGACAAGCCGGGCATCACCAATCTTCTCGGCATTCTCAGCGCCGCCACCGGAACCCCTGTCCACGAACTGGAAGCCACCTTCGCCGGCTCCCGCTATGGAACCTTCAAGGATGCCGTTGCTGACGCCGTCATTGATCTCCTCGAGCCCATCCAGGCCCGCTTTGGCGAGATCCATGAAGACAAGGCCTACCTCGACTCCGTCTTCAAGGAAGGCGCCGCCGCCGCCCAGAAGCGGGCCTACCGCCTCCTTTCGAAAGTTTACCGGAAGGCTGGTTTTGTCCCCCGTACCTGATTCCAGGCAGGGCTTACACCTGTAAAAAGCCGTTCCTCCATCTCGTCCCGTCAGGAAAATGGCCGCTTCCTTCAAGAATGCCGGTCTACCAGCCCTTCCTCCTTCCCCTCCTCAATGAAACGAAGGCTCCTCCGGCCGTGGGCGGCCCTCTGGAAGAGGAACACCTCATCGAGGAACAGAGGCCGCGTTTTCCCTCGATCTGGTCCTCCCTCGCGGAAAGGGTCCGCGTCGCGTACGGCGTCGGGCTGATGATCAGCCTGGCAGACGGGGACATTTCCCGCAGCAACGAAGAAGGCCTGCAGGCACCGCCCTACGGCCGCTACATCGAGCTGCGCCGGGGTTGCGAAACCGTCTTCCTGATCGAACACCCCGAGGGAATCCGGCAGTTTGACCATGCGGGAACGGCGGACCAGCTCCTGGCCATCGCAAAGCCCTCCCTCTTTGCCTCTTTGCTCCACCGTGTCGAGGATGCCTCCATGCCGGCACCCGACCCGGCAGCGCCTCCGGATGCGGGCACCGTGCCGGCCCTTTCCGCTTTCCTTGAATCCCTCCTTTTGCGGAGACCCTCCGACTGGCACCTGGAGCCGGAACGGAACGGATACCGTTCCAGAGTCCGTATCCACGGCATCCTGACCCCTCCGGAAAGCCTCTCCCGGGCCCGCGGGGACTGGCTTGCCGATTCCCTCATCGCCCGTTGCGGGATGGGCAACCAGGCCGCCGGGACACCCCTTGAAGGCCGCTCCCGGCATGCCTTGCCGTCCGGTGAAAACGTTGCCTTCCGGGCCTCCTTCACACCCGCGCTTCACGGCTATTCACTGGCCCTGCGTTTCCTGTACGAGGATCACGCGGAGGCTCCCTCCTTTGGAGGGTTTGGCCTCGACCCGGGACAGGCGCGCTGGCTTTTGCGGGAATACACCCGCAAGGAGGGCCTCTGGCTCCTCGCCGGTCCCACCGGGAGCGGGAAAACAACGACCCTTCACCGCCTCCTTTCAGCCTCGGTGGCTTTGAACGAAAAAGTCCTCGCCATCGAGGATCCCGTCGAGCGTGTGCTCCCCGGGGTTCACCACCTGAATGTCAATTCCCCTCCCGGACTCGATTTTGCACATGCCCTCAAGGCCTTTCTCCGGCAGGCCCCCGACTGTATCCTGATCGGGGAAATCAGGGACCGGGAAACAGCGGAAATGGCCCTCCAGGCCGCACGCACGGGTCACCGCATCCTCAGCACCCTCCACGCGCGTGACAACCGGGGCGTCCTGCGCCGGTTTGCCGACCTCGGGCAACCGGCCGCATCCCTCACCGCCCTCAATCCGGTTGTCCTTCACCAACGGCTTCTCCCCTCACTCTGTCCCCGTTGCCGCCGCCGGCAACCCCTGCCGGAGGCATGGAAGGCGCCGCTCCGGGACCTTCGTCTCCCCATCCCGGAGGTTACCGCCCGGCCGGAAGGGTGCGACCAGTGCCGCGACGGGATCGGGGGCCGGCAGGCGATCTTTTCCTCGGGCCACTTTTCCCCCGGAGTGGATTCCTCCCACGAGCTTCTGGCGTCGGGATGGAACCTTCTCCTCAACCAGGAGGTGCCGTTCTCCTCAGTTCAGCCTCTGATGCCCGCCCGCGCACGCGCCGCTTTCGGATTTGCCACCGGTAAGCATTCTGTTAAAAGGCCTGAACTGAAACCCAGTTCCTTGATCCCGCCTTCCCGAAACAAGAACCTTGTCCACCCATGACCTTTGAAGCAGCAATCGAAGACAATGCCCTCGGCAGTTCCTATGAAATGAACGAGCTCCTTGAACTGATGGTCGACCAGGATGCGAGCGACCTTCACCTTCAGGTAAACCAGCCGCCAACCCTCCGTATCAGCGGCTCAATGGTTCCGGTCGAAGGCCCCCCCCTGAGCCCGGCCGATACCAAGGCCCTCATGCAGGCCATCACCTCCGAGGCGATGCAGGAACAGCTCAAGACACGGG
Source organism: Oceanipulchritudo sp. (assembly GCA_041685165.1). Lineage (GTDB taxonomy): Bacteria > Verrucomicrobiota > Verrucomicrobiia > Opitutales > Oceanipulchritudinaceae > Oceanipulchritudo. The sequence continues at coordinate 9,914 of JAWLGH010000031.1, forward strand.
GCGGCGCCGACTTTGGCTTTGCCTACCTCGACCGGGCCCGGTTTCGGGTCAGCGTCCTCAAGGCAAAGGGCCATTACGGGATGGTTCTCCGCACGATCCCGAACGAACTCTTCGGCCTGCGCCAGATCGGGCTTCCCGACCATACGCGGGACCTGCTCAAGCGGCCCCGCGGCCTTGTCCTCGTCACCGGGCCCACGGGTTCCGGGAAATCGACCACCCTCGCCTCCATGATCAACTGGATCAACGAGAACCTTGATGGCCACATCATCACCATCGAGGATCCGATCGAGTATTTCCACGAGCACAAGAACTGCATCATCACCCAGCGGGAAGTCGGCAATGACACCCCTTCCTTTTCCGAGGCCCTCCGTGGGGCCCTCCGCCAGGATCCCGATGTTGTCCTCGTCGGGGAAATGCGCGACCTCGAAACCATCGAGGCCGCCGTCTCCGCGGCGGAAACCGGACACCTCGTCTTTGGCACCCTTCACACCACGGGGTCCGCCCGCACCGTGGACCGCATTGTCGACGCCTTCCCCGATTCCACGAAGGACCAGATCCGGACCCAGCTGGCATCCTCCATCGTGGCCGTCATTTCCCAGGTACTCCTCAAGAAAAAAGGGGGTGGCCGGATTGCCGCCTTTGAAATCATGGTCAACACGACCTCCGTCGCCGCCCTCATCCGCGAAAACAAGACCTACCGCATTGCCTCGGAGATTCAGACGGGTTCCCAGTACGGCATGATCTCCCTCGATGCCCACCTTTCCAGCCTCGTCAACCGCGGTCTTGTGGAGCCGGATCACGCCCTTGAAAAGTCGCAGAACCCCAATGAATTGAAACAGAAGTTCCGCGAGGCGAACATCAGCTTCACCGATCTCTAAAGCCTTCCTTAAGCAAAAGGGACACGAGGCGATGCGGTCGGTTTTCGGATTCGAGTCCAGTCCTTCCATCCTGAAGGCCCTCCTCGTTCCCGACCCGGTCGATCCCGGACAATGGAAAGAGGCCATGGAAGGCTGGGAGGCTTCCACCCGGGACGAAAGCTTGCTCGAGTTCCTCGTTCGGGAAAAGGTCCTCCCGGAAGAGGAACTCCTCTGTATCCTCCTTGCCGAAAGCGGGTCAACCCGCCTTTACCCATTCGAACCGGAGGAAGCCGATCTCCGTCCGGAGGCAGCGATCCTCCGCTCAGCCGGCTTTGTCCTCCTGAAGCCCCGGGGAAACCGCCTTCCGGTTACGGGCGGCCCCGACTTTCCGCCCGACCTCCACCGGCACCTCGGGGAACGGGCCCGTCACTGGCAATGGGTCCCGGTTAATCCGCTCCGCATGGTGGAAAAGAATCCGGACCAGGCCGGAAAGACCGGTATGCCCTCAGGCGAAACGGTTGCGGCGCTTGAAAAATGGCTCCGGGAACTCATTTCCGGAATTGTCCTCCGGAAAAGTCCCGACATTCATTTCGAGCGTTTTGGGGAGACCCTTCGCGTCAGGGTCAAGGAACCGTCCGGATTGGTGGAGGTCCTCCAGCGAACAGGGCCGGTGGCGACGGACCTCCTGAGAATCATCAAGAACTGGGCCGGGTTTTCCAGCGCCGACAATCCCTTGCCCCAGGATGGTAGAATCGAACTGCAGGGCGATTCAGGTCATCTCTCTTTCCGCGCCTCCCATGTCGGCACGGTACACGGCGAAAGCCTTGTTCTCCGGAACACCCGAGCCGGGAATCCGCTTCCCTCCCCTCCCCGTCTCGGCATTCCTGAAGCCCTCGAGGAATCCGTCCACGACTCCATCGGGTGCAATCCAGGCCTTGTCGTCGCTTCGGGGACAACAGGTAGCGGAAAGACAACGACAATCTGCTCCCTCGCCGCCGCGCTGTCATGGGATGCCGGAAAGCTCCTGTCCATAGAGGATCCGGTCGAATACACCCTCCCCAATGCCACCCAGAGCAACGTGGACGAAACCGTCGGCTGGACCTTTCCGGAGGCCCTGCGGGCCTACCTGCGTCAGGATCCCGACATCATAATCGTCGGGGAGATACGCGATCCCGAATCGGCCACCATCGCCCTGCGGGCCGGCCTGACCGGACACAGTGTCCTCAGCACCCTCCACGGACGGGATCCCTGGAGCGCGCTCGAGCGCTTCCTCAACTGGGGATGTGAGCCGGGCGTCCTCGCGGAGGCCCTCCGGCTTCTCATCCACCAGCGCCTCTCGCGCCAATCCCCGGAGAGTGCCTTGGCGGCCGACTTCTGCTGGTTGCAGCCCGGTCCGGAGGCCCTTTACAGATGCCTCCAGTCCGGGGAGCGACCGGATTCGATGATTATCCGTTCCCCCGGTCGGCGAAGGCCTGGGCCTGCATTGCCAGCTCGGAGGCCTTGAAACAGTGTTCCTGCGTCATGGCATTTTCAGTACGGTTGAGGACATCAAGGATCAGTTTCCCGAAGTAGGGAAACCCGACCCTGCCCGCGCAGGGAATACGTTGCTCCTTCTCGCCGTCGACAAGGTAGATGACCTGGCTCCCGGCCGGCTCGGTCGTGAGATCGATGTATTTACGCACCTCGATCGTACCCTTCGTGCCGAGGACAAAGGTCCGTCCGTCGCCCCAGGAGCGCAGGCCCGCGGGATTGAACCAGTCAATCCGGCAATAGCAGGAGACACCATTGTCAAGGGTCAGGCTGGCCTCCCCGAAATCCTCAAGGCCCGGCTTGTCCGCATTGCCGAAATTCTCGACCCGGGCGAAATTGACGGTTGCATCGTTGGCCCCGCTATAGGTCAGGAACTGTTCAAACTGGTGCGATCCTATATCCGTAATGATCCCGCCATACTTCGCCTTGTCAAAGAACCAGTCCGGGCGGCTGGATTTGGCAAGGTTGTGCGGAGCAATGTTGAGGACCTGGAGGACGTCCCCGATCACCCCCTCGCGGATCAGCTCGCCGGCGTGGAATCCCGCCTCCGTATGGATGCGCTCCGAGTAGTAGCACATGTATTTTCGCCCCGTTTCGGCCACCACTTTCCGCGCTTCCGCGAGCTGCTCAAGGGTGGTGAAGGGTGACTTGTCGGTGAAATAATCCTTCCCCGCACGCAGGACCCGGAATCCGATTCCAGCCCGCTCACAGGGAACGGCGGCTGCTGAAACAAGCCTTACATCGGGATCCTCGAGGATCTGTTCAAAGGACTCCGCAATCCTGACCCCGGGGAACTGTTCCGCAAAGGCACGGGCCCGCTCCGGTTGCGGATCATAGACCCAGCGGCACTCCCCCCCGGCCTCGGTCAGCCCGTTCATCTGGCCGTTGATGTGGCCATGGTCAAGAAATGCGGTGGCAAAGATGAATTCCCCCGGGCCGACGACTTTCTCAACCCTGGCCGCGGTCGGGGCATAGTTCATTCCGTCTCGTGTACTCATGATGTTTTTCCTTCAGGCGTTGTCAAAATCGGAGGCAATGGCATCCGTGGTCTCCTTCTTCTCGAAGGTCGATGCATCGATCTTCTCCTTGAGCAGCCGGGCATAGGCGTCCCCATCGAGGGGAAACTCCACCTGACGTTCCTCAAAACTGCTCTGGAGCATCGCGTTGGCCAGCTCCACCGAGTGGATTCCCTCCGCGGCCGGCGCCATCAACTTGGTCCCCTTCCGGATGGCATCGCTGAAATTCTGAAGGATTCCCTGATGCTGGGGACCGCTGCCACTGGTGGGAATGTGGACCTTCCACGTCCCCGGTTTGCCGAAACCATGCTCGGCCGTCCGGCTCCATTCCGACATGGGAACCTCATTGCGGTCCCATGAAATCCCCTACGTCCCGGCGTCGATGATCACGCGCCCGTTTTCAGCCGTGATTTCAAGGCGGTTCGTTCCCGGCGCTTCGCCCGTTGTCGTGATGAAAACACCCTTGCACCCGGAGGCGTATTCCATGTAGCAGGTCACGTCGTCCTCGACCTCGATGTCGTGATAGCGGCCGATGTCGCAGAAGGCACGGAGCTTCCGGGGCATGCCGAAGAGCCACTGCCAGAGGTCCAGCTGGTGCGGGCACTGGTTGAGGAGGACGCCGCCGCCCTCGCCCTTCCAGGTCGCGCGCCAGCCGCCGGAGGCGTAATAGTGGCAGGTCCGGAACCATGAGGTGATGTTCCAGACAACCCGCCGGATCTCGCCCAGGTGGCCGTCGTCGATCAATTCCTTCAGCTTGATGTAGCGCGGATCGGTCCGCTGGTTGAACATCGCCGCGAAGACCAGTGACGTGTCGGTGTGGGCCGCGATCAATTTCTCGCAGTCCGCCTTGTGGACGGAGATCGGCTTTTCCACCAGGAGGTGCTTGCCCGCCTTGAGGGTTTCTATCCCGAGGGTCGTATGGTCGTAGTGAGGCGTCGCTACAAGTACGGCGTCGACGGCGTCGGAGGCGATCAAATCCCCCGCGTCCCCGTGGAAGGGAATATCCGGGAAGAGGTCCCTTCGCTCCGGGTTCCGGTCGCAGATGGCCCCCATTTCCATACCCTCCACCTTTCCGGAGGCAATCATCCGGGTGTGGGCCGAGCCCATGTTCCCGATTCCTATAATACCGAGTCTTACTTTTTTCATGGCATTCATCTCTTTGTTCAGCGGTAGTCGCCCAGTTCAAAACCAAAATATTCGGAGGCGTTGCGGTAACAGATTTTCTCGACCAGCTGGCCGAGAAGGGTCATGTCGTCCGGAAGCTCTCCGCGTTCCACATCCTCACCGATAATCTCGCAGAGCAGGCGTCGGAAATACTCGTGGCGACAGTAGCTCATGAAACTGCGTGAATCGGTCAGCATTCCCACGAAGCGACCAAGGATGCCAAGATTGGAGAGGGCGTTGATCTGCCAGGTCATTCCCTCCTTCTGGTCGAGGAACCACCAGCCGCTGCCAAACTGCATTTTTCCGGGAATCCCGTCCCCCTGAAAATTGCCGATCATGGAGGCAAAGAGGTAATTGTCGCGTGGATTCAGATTGTAGAGGATCGTTTTCGGGAGGGTCCTGTTCCCTGCGAGCCGCCCGAGGTAATTGCCAAGGGCCCGGCCTTGTTCAAAGTCGCCGATGGAATCCCCGCCGACATCCGGACCCAGTTCCTCAAAAAGCCTGTCGTTCACGTTGCGCATGGCCCCGAGGTGGAGTTGCTTGACCCAGCCTTTTTCGGCGTCAAGCCGTCCCGAAAACTCCATCAGGAAGGAAGCCAGCTGGCGGTGTTCTCCCGGCGTCACGCGTTGGCCACCACGGGCCTTCGCGTAGATGGCTTCAGCCTCGGATTCAGCCGGAAAATCGTCATAGCAGGTCTCCATTCCATGGTCGGAGAGCCGTCCTCCCATGGCGTGGAAGAAGTCGTGCCGGGCCTCGAGGGCATTGAGCATGCCGGTCAGGGTGCGGCAGGATTCCCCGCTCACCTTCTCCAGCGTGTCCACCCAGGCGTTCCAGGCCTTCACGTCGCCGAGTCCAAGCGCCTTGTCCGGGCGGAATGTCGGATAGACCCGGGTTCCGATGCCGGCCTCGGAAACCGTCTTGTGATGCTCGAGGGTGTCGGTCGGGTCATCGGTCGTGCAGAGGGCGGAGACCTTGAACCTTTCGAGGATGCCACGGGCCGACATCGACGGGTCCGCGAGCTTCGCGTTGGCCTCCTCCCATATCTCCTCCGCCGTGTCCGGCCCGAGGGTCTTGTCGATGTCAAAGTAACGCTTCAGTTCGAGATGGCACCAGTGATACATCGGGTTGCGCAGGCACTCCGGGAGCGTTTCCGCGAAGGCAAGGAACTTCTCCCTGGCGGAGGCGTCGCCGGTGCAGTATTTTTCCCCGATGCCGTTGGCCCGCATGATCCGCCATTTGTAGTGGTCACCCTCAAGCCAGATTTCGGAAAGGTTATGGAATTGGCGGTCCTCGGCAATATCCTTTGAAGGCAGGTGGCAATGATAGTCGATGATCGGCTGGTCCTTGGCGTGGCGGTGGTAGAGTTCCCGGGCCGCATCGTTCTGCAGCATGAAGTTATCCGTTATAAAGCTCATTTTTTCTCCATTGGTGGAAGGGTTGACATGGGTTTGCAGGAGGTGAAGGGGGCTCAGATGGTCATCGAGGCGTATCCGCCGTCAACAATGAGCTCATGCCCGGTGATGAAGCTGCCGGCCTTGTCGCTTGCCAGGAGCAATGTCGCGCCGACCAGCTCTGCGGCCTCCCCGAAGCGCTTCATCGGGGTATGCCCCATGATCTGCCCGACACGTTCGTCGGTCAGGACCTTCCGGTTCTGCTCGGCCGGGAAAAATCCCGGAACAAGGGTGTTCACCCGGATTCCCTCCGGTGCCCATTCGCGGGCGAGGTTTTTCGAGAGGTTGTGGACCGCCGCCTTGCTCGCACTGTAGGTGAATACCCGCGACAAGGGGATGACCCCGGACATCGACCCGACGTTGATGAGGTTCCCGCCCGCGCCTCTCTCGAGGAGATAACCGCCGAATACCTGGCAGGCGAGGTAGACCGACCGGAAGTTCACGTTCATGATACGGTCCAGTTCCTCCTCCTCCACATCGAGGAACGGGGTCGGGGAATTGACCCCGGCGCCGTTGATGACGATGTCAACCTTACCGGCCGTATCAAGGGCCTCGGCAAGGAGTTTTTCCAGGGCGCTCTTCGTGCTCACGTCGGCCTTCAGGAATTCGGCCCTTCCCCCGGAGTCCCTTATTCCGGAAAGGCGGGCGGCGGCCTTTTCCTCATTGCGGCCCACAAGGAGGACATGGGCACCGGCACCGGCCAGCCCCCCGGCCATGGCCCCGCATAACTCCCCCGTCCCTCCGATGACCAGGGCGACCTTTCCCTCGAGGGAAAACAGACTGTTCAGGTATTCGTTCATTTTGTGCCTTAATTTTCGCTACAATTTCTGCGTTTCCATTCAGCGTACAACCCGGGCGCCGCCGCCCGATACGACCTTTTCCACTTCCTTCAGGTTCGCCATCGTCGTGTCCCCCGGCGTGGTCATCGCCAGGGCGCCGTGGGCGGCCCCGTACTCAACCGCGGTCGCGGGGTCACCCTTTTCCATCAGCCCGTAGATGAAGCCCGAGGCGAAGCTGTCACCGCCGCCGACCCGGTCCATGATTTCAAGGGCCGGGTAATCGCGGCTCTGGTGGAACTCCCCGTCCATCCAGGCCATCGCGCCCCAGTCGTTGACCGTTGCCGTCTTCACCGCGCGAAGGGTTGTCGCGGTCGCCTTGAAATTCGGGAAGGCGCGTGTCGCTTCGCGGATCATCTTCTTGAAACTCTCGATCGGGAGCTCGGAAAGGTTTTCGTCCACGCCCTCCACCTCAAACCCGAGGCTGGCCGTGAAATCCTCCTCGTTGCCGATCATGACATCGACGTACTTCGCAATTTCCCGGTTGACCTCCTGGGCCTTTTCGAGGCCGCCGATCTTCTTCCAGAGGGAGGGCCGGTAATTGAGGTCGTAACTGACAATGGTCCCGTGCCGGTTCGCCGCCTTGACGGCCTCGATGGTCACCTCCGCCGCGCTCTCGCTCAGGGCCGCGTAGATGCCGCCGGTGTGGAACCAGCGCGCCCCGGCCTTCCCGAAGACCTCATCCCAGTCGACATCGCCCGGCTTCAGTTGGGAGGCTGCCGTGAGTCCCCGGTCGGGAACCCCGACCGCGCCCCGGATGCCGAACCCGCGCTCCGTGAAATTGAGCCCGTTACGGACATTGCGCCCGATCCCGTCATAATCCCTCCACTGGATGTAGCGGGTATCCACACCCCCCTGGAGGATGAAGTCCTCGATGAGGCGCCCGACATCATTGTCGGCAAAAGCCGTCACCACCGCGGTGCGCAGACCAAAGCAGCGGCGCAATCCACGGGTGACGTTGTACTCGCCTCCGCCCTCCCATGCACGGAAGGACCGCGCGGTCCGGATGCGGCCCTCGCCGGGATCCAGGCGCAGCATGACCTCCCCGAGGGAAACACAGTCATAGGCACATTCGTTTGCAGGTCGTATTTTGATGCTCATTTCTCTTCTTCTGTTTATTCTGTAATTGTTAATTCATTAGGTTCCCAGGAATGCTTCCGGGCACCCCGGACAAGGGGGGCAACCCTCTGTGAAAAATCCCTATTCGGCGACCTTCAATTCCCCGACCCTCCACTCCGGTTCGCCGCATTCGGCGGCCAGCTCGTTGAATCCGTCGATTTCCTTCGCTGTAAAGAGGAGGCCTCCGTTGGCATCGGACCGGCGGGATGCCTCCGCTTCAATCTGGCCAGGAAGAAGACAGCGCTCGTTCCCGTGACCGATAATGTCCTCAAGAACCCGCTTCACATTCTCCTCCTGGCTGCGCCCGCCGGCAAAGGCCCCGGCACTCATCGCCTCGGGATGAATCACCTGGAAATAGAAGCAGGGAGCATGCTTTTCCCCGTCGTCGGCCCAGCGGCTGCGAAGCGTCGGCAGACCTCCACCGATGAAGGCCCCGACAATCTCGTTGATGAGGCTCAGGCCGTATCCCTTGTGCGCCCCGAAGGGCAGCAGGCTGCGTGCCTTCGTGGCATCCGTTGTCGGATTGCCGTCCGCGTCCACGGCGGCGTTCGGGGGAAGGGGCTGCCCTTCACGGGCAAACTGTTGTACCCGCCCCATCGCGACAACGCTGGTCGCCCAGTCCACGACCACCGGGAAGCCGACGGCTTCCTCTGTGGGAAAGCCCCAGCTGTGCGGGTTCGTTCCCAGGGTCGGGTACTTCCCCATGAAGGGAACCACTTCCGCGAGGGCCGCGGTGCAGTTGGTGTAGGCGATGTAGCCCCGCTTCGCCGCCTCCATGACGTAACCGCCTCCCCAGAGGTAATGAAAGGCGTTGTCGACGCTCACCATCCCCACCCCCGTACGGTCCGCCATCCGGATGCAGGCCTCGATCGCCTCATAGGCCACGGCCTGGCCCAGTTTGCGGTTCGCATTCCAGATTTCCGCCGAACTGAAGCGGCTTTCCAGCCGTTCGATCCGGGCCGCCGGTTGGCATCCCATCGATCCGCTGCCGAAAAGATGGTCCAGGTGGAGGGCCTTCAGGGCGTTGTGCGTGCGCACCCCGTGACGCGTGGCGTAGGCCGCAAAGCGCGCCGCCGCGGATGCCTCCTCCGGATCGAATCCACGATGCCGGTAGGCCGCTTCAACAAGGTTGTTATGTACCGGTTCCGGTACGACATAAAAACTTTCACTCATGGCTGTCTCCAGGTTTTCGATTTTCGCTCTTCCTCACCTCCCGAACCAGGGACCGACATCGTTGACCTGGGCATTCGGCTTCTCCCCGTTCATGGCAAGGATGAGATTTTTGACGGATGCGGTGGCCTGCCGGACAACACTTTCATAGGTCCGGCTCCCGATGTGCGGGGTCACGAGGCACTTCTCCTCCTTGAGGAGCGGATGGTCCACCGGGGGAGGTTCCTCGTCAAGAACGTCCGTCCCGTAGCCACCGACTTTTCCGATTTTCAGGCCGTGCACCATGGCGTCCGTGTTGACCAGTTCACCCCGGGCGCAGTTGATGATAATGACCCCGTCCTTCATGCGCGCGAGGCGCTGGAGATTGATCAGGTTACGCGTCTCCTCGGTGAGGTTGGTATGAAGGGAAACGATGTCGCACTGTTCAAGAAGGTCGTCTACCGAGTCCGCCTTATCAATTCCATACTCCCCGGCGAAGGCTTCCGGCCAGTAGATGTCGTGGCCCACGAGCTCCATCCCGAAGGCCCTTGCACGGATGGCTACTTCCTTGCCGATGCGGCCGAGGCCGACGATTCCGAGGCGTTTGCCCATGATCTCGTGTCCCGTCAGGCGCTTCCACTCACCCTTCCGGGTGTGGTTTATCTCCGGGACAAGGTTCTTGTAGAGGGCCAGCAGGAGGGTGAAACAATGCTCGGCCACCGTGGTGTGGTTCACCCCGGGAGTGAAACAGAGCGGGATCCCGAGCTCCGTCGCCGCCGCCACGTCGATCTTGTCCACCCCGATTCCGTACTTGCTCAGGACCGTCAACCGGGGCAGGGCCTTCTCCAGCACCGCCCGGGTGATCGCGTCGTCCCCGCAGATATATCCGTCAACTTCCCCCACGAGGGCAAGTGTGTCCGCCTCGTTGAGCGGACCGCGGGCCGTGATGATCTCCCATCCTGTCGCCTCCAGCAGCTCATGATGGGCTCCCGGGGTGTCCTGAAAGGATGTCGTTGTCAGTAGAATACGTTTTTTCATGGCTTAAAAGGATCTCCCAATCAAAATCGAAATCGATTGCAGCCCGGTTTCCGGTCCCGTTAACGGCCGCGATTTCGCATTCGCTTTCAGGTTCGATTTCGACCGGGGGAGATAAAATGGGGTTCTCACTTGCGGGCCCTCCCTGTGGAACCGCGGACGATCAGGATGGGCTCCACTTTGTCGTGGGTTGCCTTCCCGCGGGTGATGCCGGCCCAGAGCGCCTCCCGGGCCTTCTCCATCAATTTTCCAATGTTCTGGTCCACCGTTGTCAGGGGCGGACTGGTCCAGGCCGTTTCCGGGATGTTGTCGAGGCCAATCACCGAATAGGCACCCGGGACCTCTTGACCCGCCCGCTGAAGGGCTCGCAACGCCCCGACGGCAATCCGGTCGTTGAGGCAGAAAAGGGCCGTCGGACCGGCCTTTCCCTCTTCCATGACCTTCTCCGCCAGAAGGGCCCCAAAGGCATAACTCTGCTGGTGATGCCCCGCTTCGTCAAAAAACCGGACGCCTCCCGGACCGTCCAGGCCAAGTTTCTCTGCCGCGCACTTCAATCCGCGCCGGCGGATTCCCTCGTACATGTCATCACTGCCAAAACCCAAAACCCCGACCCGCCGGTGCCCAAGATCATGAAGGTGCCTGAGCTTGATCTCCATCGCCCGGCCACGGTCCAGGCTGACCCGCGGGATCGGGAGCGCATGGCGCGGATCGACCGCGACTATCGGTACCCCGCGCGCTTCCGCCTCCTCAAATACCGGCGCCCCCGCTTCAAGGATGGAGCCAATGAGGACGATCCCGTCCACTTTGATGGACAGAAAATGCCGCACCACCTCCGCTTCCACTTCCGGATCCCCCTCCGGCATCTCGAAAATGGCCCGATAGCCCCCGGCTTTCAAGGCCTCCTGCAGGATCTGACTCTTCTGTGCCAGCACCATCGCCTCCAGATGGGGAAAACTCACTCCCACTACCCCGCTCGGGACCCCGCGCAACCCCCGGGCCAGCCGGTTCGGCTCGAATCCCAGTTCCTTCACCGCCTCTTCCACCCGCCGACGTGTCGCCTCTCCAACCCCCTTGTGGCCGTTCAGGACCCGCGATACCGTCCACCGCGAAATCCCCAGATGTCGGGCCAGCCCCGCCGTGCCCTCCACACGCAGCCGCCCCTTGCCATCTTTTGCGGTTGACTCCAGCATGAATTCCAACACGTGTTGGAATCATGGGAAATGTCAACGGGAATTTAAAAGCGGTTCCATTGGGCCTGGTCCCGAGCTTTGGCTACGGGGACCGGCTGGGGCTGGCCACGCCGGGTCACCTTGCGGCCAACAACGGGAGCGGTTTCGCCCCCATCTTTGCCCAGCAGTCGATACGGGAAATGGCGCGCACGGAGCGGACGCCGGAGGAAGTCATGGAAGCGGCCCGGAAGGCCCTGGCCACGGCGGGCTACAGGCATCCCTGGGGAGCGGACGCCGACCACCTGAAGACACGGGAGGACGTCCAGCGGACGGCGGCGGCGGGATTCTGCTTCTTCACCATCGACCCCTCGGACTTTGTCGAGAACGGGGCGGATTCGATGACCGAGGCGGAACTGCTTACCGCGGTGCAGACCCAGAATGCGGATGGCATCTACGGAGGATCCAGCGTGGAAAGCCTGTATGAAGGGAAGGCCTATCCTGTCGGGGGGAGCGACTTGGAATTCGACCGCGAATCCCTTCTTCGCGCAGCCGTAAAGTACGGTCGGGCGATTGCCCATTGCGAAGCGCTGGCGGGTTGCATTGAGGAAGCCAATCCGGGCCGCCTGTACGAGATCGAGGTTTCCGTGGACGAGACCGATTCCCCGACTTCGGAACTGGAGCATCTCTTCTTCGCCCTCGAGCTGCGGCGCCGCGGGATCATAGTCGTCAGCCTCGCTCCACGCTTCATCGGGGAATTTGAAAAGGGAATCGATTACAAGGGCGATTTGCAGGCCTTTGAACGCGCCCTTGAAAGCCATGTCGCCATTGCCAGGGAATATGGACCCTACAAGATCAGCATCCATTCGGGATCGGATAAATTTTCCATCTATCCGATCATCGGCCGGGTCTGCGACAACCTTCTCCATGTCAAGACGGCCGGGACCAGTTACCTCGAGGCCCTCCGGGTCATCGCCCGTACGAGCCAGCCGCTTTTCCGGGAAATCATCAATTACAGCGGGGACCGTTTCAGTGAGGACAAGGAATCCTACCACATTTCCGTCACGGACGCAGACCTTCCCGATCTCCTCGCAACCGGAAACAACGACCTGGAAAGGGTTTTCCTCGACGAGGACAAGGGCCGTCAGGTCCTGCACGTGACCTTCGGCTCCGTTCTGACCAGGGGACAGGCTTCCTCCGGACAATCCTTCAAGGCCGCCCTCCTCGAGATCCTCGAGAAGGAAGCCGACCTCCATGCCGAGGTCCTTGAGCACCACCTCGGCCGCCACCTCAAGGCCCTCCGGGCCGGATAAGTTCAGTTTGCCTTTGCTCCTTCAGCGGGTGGGGACCAGGATGTGCCCGCACTGCCGTTCACCTGCGAAGGCGACGGTATTGTTTACAAACGAATCCGTTGAGTTCACAGTCGACGGCACAGGTCGTGAGTGCCCATCGCGGGAATAATTCCCATGAATAGCTTGTGAAACCGGGGATTCTCCGGGCTGGACAGGACAACCCGTCCGGGGTTGGGCTGGGGTTTCCAGCCTCGAGAACCTGTGGCTCATCCTGAATCCGCAGAATGAATGCTTTCTACCTTGAAAAGCCTCAATTCAACCAAAAAACATATCCAATCACCACCCCGGCAAAACAGAATTTCCGATCCCTTTATATGAACCGCCGTCACTTTCTTCAGTCTCTCGCCGCCGCCTCGGCGGCATCAGCGCTTCCTCAGGCCCGAGGTCAGGAGAGGGGCGACACGCGTCCGAACATATTGCTGTTGCTGTCCGATCAGCACCGGCACGACTGGATCAGCGCCAACCCGGATTTGAACAATGGACGGATCCGGACCCCGAATCTGGACTGGATGGCGCAGGACGGGATGCGGTTTGAGCACTGCGTGACGGCCTCGCCGCTGTGCGGTCCCTCCCGCGCCTGCCTGGCTTCGGGGGTGACCTACGAGCGCTGCGGCATGGAGCAGCACGAGACCGACTGGCCCTGGGACCGGCTGGATTCTATCTACCGCAGGCTGCGGGACGACGCGGGCTATCACGTACTGGTGACCGGCAAACACGACCTGGATAAACACACCAACGCGGTCGGGGCGGACGGGAAAAACAAGTTGGGCCATTACGGCTTCATCGACGGCATTGCCAACAAGGGCAAATGGGATGGCTACAGGGACGGCTCTCCATCCACAGACCCCTGGTACGCCTTTCTGGACAGCCGGGGCAAGGTGAACCTCCACAAGAACGATTACGCCACCCGCCGGGGCCACCCCGCCAACACCTTCACCAACACCAGCCCCACACCGCTGACCGACGAGGAGTACAACGACAACTGGCTGAGCGAAAACGCCAGATCCCTGATCGGGGCGGCCCCCGCGGACAAACCCTGGTTCTGCCAGGTGAATTTCGGCGGTCCGCACGAACCCAACGACATCACCCAGTCCATGTGGGACGCGATGCAGGGGCGGGATCCGTATCCGGGTCCGGTGGATCACAGCAGTTCCATTTCCAACCACAGCGAAATCCGCCGCAATTACACCGCCATGATTGAAAACATCGACCGGCAGGTGGGACGGTTCAGGCAGTTTCTGTCCACCCGCGGCGAACTGGACAACACCATTGTGATCTACGCGTCCGACCACGGGGAAATGCTGGGAGACCACAACCGCTGGGAGAAAAAATGTCCGTACCAGGCCTCGGTGGGGGTGCCCTTGTACATCCGCGGACCGGGCATCCAAGCCGGGGCGGTGAATTCCTCGCCGGTGAACCTGATCGACCTCGGCGCGACCGCGCTGGAGGCCGCCGGGCTGACCGTGCCGGTTCACATGCAGTCCAGGGCGCTGCAGCCCGTGCTGTCCGGAGAGACCGCCTCGCACCGGGACTACGTCGTCTCCGGCCTGTCCGGCTGGCGCACGGTGTTCGACGGACGCTACAAACTGATCCGGGGGTTTAACTTCAACCACAGCGGGCAAAGCCGTCGGGACGACAGCAACCCTGATGCCGAACAACGGCTGTTTGATCTGCAGACCGATCCGCACGAGCAGACCGACATCGCAAGTTCGAATCCGGCCAAGGTGGCGGAACTGGGGGCCATTCTGGACCGGGAGACGCAGAACATCTCCATGGGGGCGCCGGGCCCACACCGCTGAGAGCGTTTGAACATCCTGCGGAAAGCGGAAGCTGCCTCCAGGGACCGAGGCCGGCCATCACGGCACCGGCCTGGTGCTTTCAATCCCGGCCCGGCGAAATTGAATTTCCCATCCCTGACTGGACCACGATTAAAACGGCCTGTCAGGTTTTGGGCTCGCGGTGTTGCCGTGGAGCCAGGGGTTGTCCGGTGCGGGGTGGCGGCGCTTGTATTGGCCCGGTTCCCCGCACTTGTACCCGGAATTCCAGTACGTGCTGGTGGCCAGCCATTCGAGGAGCTCGCCTTTCATGCCCTGGCGGATGGGCTCCACGGCCGGATCCCTCCAGAGGTTTTTCAATTCCCCGGGATCTTCCAGGGTGTCGTAGAATTCCCCGTTTTCCTGGCCGATATAATAGACGAGCTTGTAGCGATCTCCCCGCATCATGATCATGTAGTTGTCCTCACAATACACATAGTTGCGGGGCTCGATTGAGCCACCCTTGAGGTAGGGAGAGAGGGAGCGCCCTTCGAGGCGGGTCGGTGGATTGATGCCGGCCAATTCGAGCAGGGTGGGACCCACATCCATGAGGGAGACGAGATCCTCGACTTGGCCCATTTTCCCGATCCCCGGGCCGCTGATCATCAGGGGTACGCGGGTCACGGTATCGTACATGAGCCATTTGTAGATCAGCCGGTGGTCGCAGAGCATGTCCCCGTGGTCGGAGCAGAAGACGACGAAACTGTTTTCGAGGAGTCCTTCCCCCTCAAGGGCATCCAGGAGCTTGCCGACCTGCTCGTCGACGAGGCTGATTTTCGCGTAGTAATGACGCTGGATTTTCTCAATGTCCTCGTCGGTTACCTTGGGCATGTCGATACAGGATTCATGATCGACGGAGGCGTGGAATTGCTGATGCGCCTCATGCTGGGGCGGTTTCCCTTCGAGGTCGCCTTCACGGAAGTGAGGCTTGGGAAATGATTTGTCCCGGTAGAGGTGCAGATGGCGAGGAAGGGGATCCCATGGCTCGTGTGGTCCCGGAAAGCCCACCTGCAGGAAGAGGGGCTTGTCCTCTTCATAATGCCGAACCCAGCCGGCTGCGGCATCACCGGTGTACACATCACTGTGCAGGTGCTCATCGAGGTGCCAGGGAACACATTGGAATTTCCTTTTCCATGCCGGATCCGAACGGTGGCGGTGATTGGGCCGTGCCTCCCCATGATGGTGCAGGTAGTTTCCCCAGTCGTCGTCCCCGTTCCCACCCCAGTTGGTCACGCTGGTCGGGTTCTCCACGATGATACGGTCGTGAAATCCGCCAGGGACGTCCCTGGGTTGAAAATGCATTTTCCCGATGCTGGCACAATAGTACCCGCCATCCGCCAGGTCCTGGACCCAGGTGCGGTGATGTCCCCAGTTGAAAAAGCTGTGGGCTCCCGTGTTGTGGGCGTACATGCCGGTGAACATGGCGGCCCGGGAGGCCACGCAGGTTGCTCCGGGACAAAAGGCATTGTGGAAGGAGATCCCGTTCCGTGCGATGCGGTCCATGTGGGGCGTCACCATGTGTTTGTTTCCCCAGGCTCCGATGGTATCGAAGCGTTGCTGATCCGTCATGATGAGAATAATGTTGGGCCTTGCGTCCATGCTTCCAGATGCTCCGTTGATCATTAGCAAATGGCAGTCCCCTGGATCAACGCTAATATAGGCGCTGACCTACCGCGCTGTCACCGAGAGACAATTTCCTCGACCTCAGGCACCTGTGGATCAAACATTGAAATGAGGCCGAAAGCGGGAAATGGATAACGACTGAGATTCGAAGTGATGCCAGAGAAGAGAAGCCTCCCCATCACGAAATTAATCGCTTATGCCGGGGCACTGATCCTATTGGCCTTTCCTCTGGCCCTTGACGGCACTCCAGCGGGAGACCGGAAGGAAGGCCGTGCTGGTTCGGATCGCGGGGAAACCCTGCGCATCTTCACACCCTTCAAAGCCGGTGGCACACTGGACCTGACCGCCCGCGCCCTGGCGAATGCCTATTACGAACGGACCGGACAGCCCGCCGTGGTGGAAAACTATCCGGGCGGTGCGGGGATTCCCGGGACAATGAAGTTCCTCAAGCAGGAAGACAAAGACAATTCGCTGGCCCTGCTTCCCAGTGGCCAGCTCAGCCTCAGGCCCGCCCTCCAGGAGGTGCCCTATTCTTTTCCTGACGATTTTACGGCGATCGCAGCTCTCGGGGATTTCCAGATCGTGCTCGTGGGAAAGGGCGGCACCCCCCATGCCACTCTGAGGGACCTCGTCGATGATTTCATTCGGGAAGGTCGGCCCTTGCTCACGGGCACGGGCGGCGTGAACACCTACGGCCATCTGATTGCCGCCCGCATCGCCCGCGAGACGGGTGTGGAATTGCGGCATCTGCCGTTTCAGGGGAACAGCGGAGCCTTGACGGCCCTGCTGGGCGGGCATGCGGACATTGCTGTGATTAACTTCTCCAATGTCTCGGGGCTCCTTGATTCCGGCAAGGTCAAGGTCCTGGGTGTCCCGGGTGCGAAGCGATATGGAAATATCCCCGAGGTCCCCACGCTGGTCGAGCAGGACATCCCCTTGAGCGGAGGCGCGACATTCGCCCTGTTTGCCTCATCCGAAACGCCCGAGGACCGGGTTCAGGAACTGCAGCAACACTTTGCCGACGTCCTTGTGTCGACCCGTTTCGAGGATTTCGTGAGGCGCTACGACCTGTATTTGACCGAGCAGACCCCCGCCGAGGTCATGAAAGAAATCGCTGAGGATGTGAAAGCCATCGAATCCTTATTGGAAAGGATCTCCCGCAATGAATAAGCAAGGCGCATCCCGGATCTCAGCATTGATAATGCTCGTTTTGAGCGTCGTACTGATGCTCTTGATTCCCTTTCAGGTGGAGCGAACGGAAGCGGCCCTGACGGAGCCCGTTATCGGTTCGCGCGTTTATCCGCTGCTCATCGTGTCCGTCATGCTCGGCCTTTCCCTGTTTCGTTTATGGAAGGTGTTCCGGAACCCGAAGCCCATGGAGTCCGGGACAGATACCCTCTCGAATCCCCGATGGCTGGTGGGGGCCCTGGTGCTCATCCTGTATGTCTGCCTCATGCCCTGGCTGGGTTTCACGCTTGCCTCCTTCCTCACCATGCTGGCAGCCATGCGGATCCTCGGAGAACGGATCCGCCTGATGGGGGTCACCTACTGCGCGGTCGCCGTGGGGGTGGTCTGGTTCGTCTTTGGCAAATTTTTGGAAATCCCGCTTCCCGCCGGCGTTTTTTAAGATGGATTTGGTGACTGCAGTCTCGGAGGTGCTGACCCCGACCATCCTTATGTTCATGGTCATGGGGGTTGCTATCGGAATCCTCGCCGGTTCGTTGCCCGGTATAACGGATCCCATGGTGCTGGGCCTCGCCATTCCCTTTACCTTCGGCATGCAGCCTTTGCCGGCCCTGCTCTTGCTGCTGGGAATCCATTTTGGAGCGCTCTACGGCGGCGCCATCACGGCGATTCTGGTCAACACGCCCGGAACTCCCGCCAGTGCGGCGACCGCCCTCGACGGCTATCCCCTGACGCGTGCGGGCCAGCCGCGCAAAGCCCTGCAGATGTCAGTACTGGCATCCTTCACAGGGGCCATTGTCTCCTGCATCGCCTTGATCACCCTGACGCCCCTGCTGGCCACGGTGGCCCTCAGGTTCAGCCCTGCCGAATACTTCGCACTGGGTGTTTTCGGGCTTTCCGTGGTTGCCGGTGTGGCCGGCAGTTCGCTTTCCAGAGGCTTCTTTGTCGCAACGCTGGGCGTCTTCCTTTCCATGATCGGCACCGACCCGATGAGCGGCACGGAACGGTTCACCTTCGGCATTCCGCAGCTTATCGACGGGGTCAACCTCATCGCCGCCCTCATTGGGTTGTTCGCCATTTCCGAGGTTCTGAACCAGTTTCTTCATGTGGGTCATTCGAGGCAGTCCCTCGACAAGCTGAACTCCGGTTCCCCCCTGAACTTGCGCGAGATCCGGACCTCCGGCTGGACGATGATCAAGAGCGGCGCCATCGGCAGCTTCATCGGTTCCCTGCCGGGAACCGGTGCCGTCATTTCCTCCTTTCTCTGCTACAACGAGGCAATGCGGAAATCGAAGACCCCGGAACGCTTTGGCAAGGGTTCCCTTGACGGTGTGGCCGCCGCCAGTGCCGGGGCCAAAGGCACCGAATCGGCGGCACTGATTCCCTTGCTCACTTTCGGTATACCGGGGGATGTTGGTTCCGCGATCCTGCTGGGGGCGATGATCCTTCACGGCGTCCGGGTCGGGCCGGAGTTATTCATGAAATCGGGCACACTCGTCGCCTCCCTGTTCTTCGGGATCGCGATTCTCGCCCTTGTTGTCCTTGTCCTCGGGTGGTATGGGTCACGGCTTTTCGCAAATGTAGTGAAAATCCCACCTTCACGGCTCTTCCCGGTGATCCTGGTCCTGATCGGCACCGGCACCTACACCCTGTCCAACGACATGTTCAATGTCTGGGTTGCTGCCGGCTTCGGTGTTTTGGGATTCCTCATGCAAAAGACCGGTTTCCCGATTCCACCTCTGTTGCTCGGCCTGATTCTGGGCCCTATCATCGAGAAGAACTTCCTCCTGGCCATGGCCGCCACTGGTGGCGACCTCCCCGCCGTGATCAGCCGGCCGCTTACACTCCTTATCCTGGTTTTTTCCGGGATCTCGCTTTGGTTCTCCGTGGGTATTCAGAAAAAAATACAGAACAAAAAATCATGACACCGAATATTCTCCTTTTTGCATGTGACGACCTTCGCTGGAATGCCCTTTCCGGCATGGGGCATCCGCAGGTCAAAACCCCTCATCTGGACCGGCTGATGGAGGCCGGTACGACCTTTTCCCGCTGTTACATACCGGGAAGCCTCGTTCCGGCTGTCTGCATGCCCAGCCGTGCCATGCTGCACACGGGACGTCAGCTTTTCAACATCAGCGGTTCCGGGGAAGACATTCCGGACGACCATGCATCCTTGGGCGCCTGTCTGGGTGAAAAGGGCTATGACACGTTCCATACCGGCAAGTGGCACAACGGACGCCGGTGCTTCAACAACCATTTCAAGGATGGAGAAGCCGT
Source organism: Oceanipulchritudo sp. (assembly GCA_041685165.1). Lineage (GTDB taxonomy): Bacteria > Verrucomicrobiota > Verrucomicrobiia > Opitutales > Oceanipulchritudinaceae > Oceanipulchritudo. The sequence continues at coordinate 29,488 of JAWLGH010000031.1, forward strand.
TTTCTTTGGCGGAATGGATGATCAATGGAACATGCCCCTTAACCACTACGACAAAACCGGAAAATACGGGAACCGCCTTCCTTATGTCCTGGATCCCAAGCATGAAAGCGTGGTTCGGTACCGGCAATGTGACTACACATCCGGCGGGCGCCATGCAACCGATGTCTTCGCCGATACAGCCTGTGAGTTCCTTGAAGGGCGCAAGGACGGTGACCCTCCATTCTTTCTCTCCGTCGCCTTGACCGCGCCCCACGATCCCCGGAACACCTTGGAGGAATTCCATTCCATGTATCCCGCGGAAACGATTCCCCTGCCGGGGAATTTCCTGAGCCAGCATCCACTCGATACGGGAGAGCTGCGCGTCCGCGACGAAATGCTGGCGGAGATCCCAAGGAATCCATCAGAAGTCCGGCAGCATATTGCTGATTACTATGCCATGACCTCACATCTGGACGATGCTTTCGGAAGGGTCCACGATACGCTCGAAAAGGCGGGACTGGCCGAATCGACCCTGATTATCTTCACCTCGGACCACGGGTTGTCCGTGGGGCAGCATGGGCTCATGGGGAAACAGAACCTGTATGACCATTCCCTGCGGGTGCCCCTGGTCATGGCCGGACCCGGTCTTCAGAAGGGGGCACGCATTAATGAGCTGGTCTGCCACTTTGACCTGTTCCAGACGCTCTGCGAGCTGACGGATCATGAAACACCCTGCGGCCTGGACAGCCGTTCCCTGATTCCGGTGATGGAGGGAAAACCCGGCCGCAATGAGCTCTACCTGGCCTATGGATCCACCATCCGGGGCCTTCTCCAGGGCCACTGGAAGCTTATTGAGTATGCCTCACCCGGTTACAGGGGCACGCAACTGTTTGATCTGGAAAGCGACCCGATGGAAACCTTCGACCAGTCGCGAAACCCGGATCAGGTCCCCCGCCTGAAGGATATGCGGGCACGGCTGAAGGAATTGGCGGTGACGTGCTCCGATAACGGTTTCCTCAGCCTATAATACACCCTCCAAATAGGTTTGCCTGAATGGTATTTGAAGGCCGATATCCTTTTGCCGGTCGTCCTCCGTTCCCAATTTTCGTTTCATGAGAACCTCACCAGCCGAAGAGGCCCTTCTTCTGTTCCTTGGCGACCTGCTGGGTCTCCTGCCAGAGGACAAGACCGGACTCAATGTCCTGCAGGGTGAGGGTGATGACATAGCCCACCCGGCGGGTTTTCTGGTTGAAATCATCGAAGCCCGAGAGGCTCCCTTCGAGGATGTAGTCAGCCCCGACTTGCCGCCCGATCTCGGCGGCGGTATCGGATCGGACAGCGCCGGAGTTCTGCTGGTATTGCAGTTCCTCAGCAATGTCGTCCCGGCGGGTTTTGTCGACAAACTGGAAGATTCCGGAGTTGATGACCTGGCCGCGCACGAGGGTCGTCAGGGCATCCGTGTTGATGTTGGAATTCGTCAGGCTGGCGGCATCGAGGCGGATCGGGATGATGACGATTGTCGGACGCTCGTCCCCCCTGGTGACCTCGGCCACCGCAGGGGCGTCGAGCATGGAATTGACCATGTTGCGGGCAGCGTCATTGATGTCAGCCTGGTTGATGTCGAGGGTCTGAACTGTCGGGTCGGAGGGATCCACGGTACGGACCGGCGAGGTGCAACCGGCGAAGAGAAGGACGCCAGCAGCAAGAAGGGAAAGGGCGAGGGTTTTCATGTTCATCGTTGGGGGAGATTACTTTTTAAATTCAAGGGGACGGATGATGAGCTGGAAAGCGCCGGCCCTCTCGGACCGGGCGGTTGAAGCGATGTAGGCGACTTCCCTTCCCTGCAGGTGAATGGTCTGCCACGGATTCTGGTCGGGCTGGATGACGAAACCGTCCCGGTCGGTCCAGGTGAAGCGGTACTGAAAGGCCTGCGGCTTGTCCTTCTGGCTCCGGATGGCAAACTGCACCCGCGGCATCCCCCTGGCGTTGGGAGCGGCGCTGACATCGGTGATCCGCACCTCCTGGTTGGGAAGGAATTTCCCGACGAAGGGAGCCGGATCGAGCGTGCCCTCCGCGGTCAGGCGTCCGTTCAGGTTCACCCCGACACCGGTGAAGGTATCGAGACGGGTTTCACCCGCATAGGGTTCGCCGGGCGGATCAGCGGTCTGGCAACCGGCGAGGAGGAGCACGAGAAGAGCGAAAAGAGAAAAGGATCCTTTCATGAACATCACTTGTAGAGGGGAAGGGAAAAAGACTCAACCTTGATCACCGCCCCCTGGGCCGTAACCAGACGGACAAGGGTAAGCGTATCGGATTGCAGGTGGATATCAAGCACCGGACGGTCATTGAAGCCCGTGCGCAGGGGATAGGTTCCCTCCGGGAGGGTGCTGTCGGAGACGGAAATAACAGAGGGTAGGCTCTGCCAGCTGCGCAGGTCGGGCGAGTCGGAGAGGATGGAATACACGGAGGCGGCGAACCCGAGCCAGGGATCCGCCTCCTCCGCCTCCGCCTGGAGCTCCTGTTTGGCGGCGATGCGCAGGACCTGGCGCAGGAGGATGGCGGGAAGAGCCTCCTCATGGGCCCGGCGGACAACGGCATCAAGGTTGAGGAGCGGATAGAGGGTGGGCGTACGGGACCCGATCTGCATGAATTGCTCCGGATAAGCGGCATAGTAAGGGCTGTCCGGATAATAGGGGAAACTCAGGGTGTAGCTGCGGTCGCCGAGAAAGACCGGAAAACTGAAGGGGATTTTCCGGGAAACCCAATCGCTTTCATGGATGAGGACCAGACGGGCCTGGTCCGGTTCCTCAGCGTCCAGCGATTCGAGGGCATGTTCCACGGGGGGGCTCCCGGGGGCATGGGCAAGGGCGTTGCGGTAGTCGATGGCTGCGCGGTCCACATCGCCGCTGACCTCATGGACAAGACCGCTCAGGTAGTAAAGGAGAGGATTATCCGAGCTTTGCTCCGGATTCGCAGCCGGATAGGAGGGATTCAGCAAAGGGGGTAGTTCGCCCGTGTCGACGCCCTCCCTCTCAAGGCGGGTGGTGTTGTCGCGGGCAAGCTTTTCGATGGTGTCGCTCCCCCAGCGCATATCCCGGAGACCTTTGTTGAGGGCAATGCGGGCCTCCGCCACATCCCCGGTCTCCAAGTCGTTCATCGCCTGGAAGCTGTGCAGCAGGACCCGCTCGTAAAGCTGCCCGCGATAGGCAAGGGCCTTGTCGTTGGTCGCCAGCGAAGCCACCTGGGCGGCGCTGCCGCGGACCGTCAGGGTCGCCCGCAGAAGGTCCTCGTCAAACAGATCCTCCGCTTCCGCGTACATCCGCGAGCTCGCTGCGATCTCTCCGCCCAGTTCCAGAAGCCGACCGGCCTCAAGGAGGTAGAGCAGGCGCGAACGTGTCCCCGACTGGCGTTCCAGGCGCTCGAGGACACGGTCCAGCCCCCCGGTTTGCCCACCTGCGAGAATGCTCTTGCCCTCGCTCACGACCTCCGAGTGGTAGTCGACGGGCACAAACAGCCCGGCTACATTGCGACATCCCGACAGCCCCAGGATGGCGGAGGCCGCCACGAACAGAATGAATGAATTACCCTTTCGCACCAGCTTGGAAACAAGAACTGTGTTCCCCTCTTCGCATTTGATCAAGAACCATCACAGCTCGCTGCCCGATGACCCCGAGGGGTACAGGACGAAGCCTCCCTCAGCGCCAGAAAATCTCAACTCCCGCGTATTGATGAATCTGGGAGTCCCCCGTGATGAGGATCAGGTCCTCAAGGAGCGCCTGGGCGACAAGCATCCGGTCAAAGGGATCTCCATGGAGCCTCGGCAGCTGTCCTGTCTGTTGGATATGGGCCCACTCAATCGGCAGACTCTGCGCCACCCCCTGCCCGATCCACTCCTGGAAGAGGCTCTCCACTCCCCCGCGAAGGGTCAATTTTCCGATGGAGTGTTTGATCGTGAGCTCCCAGAAGGTCGCATCACTTATGAAAAAGTGTCCGCCCTCTCCACCAAGCAACTCCCGGACGCCCGGCGGCAACTGCTCGTCCCCGTTGCGGTGCCAGAGCAGGGCATGTGCATCAATCAGGTAGCCCATTACTGGTAGTCTTTGAAATCCTCAAGCGGTGCATCGAAATCCTCCGCCATGTGCAGGACCGTCTTCTTTCCATACCCAAACGGCAGCCGGCGCTTCGTGCCCGGCCCTACCGGACGCAGCTCCGCCACCGGCTTCCCCCGCTTGGTGATACGGTAGGTCACC
>JAWLGH010000032.1:0-33629 GCA_041685165.1 Oceanipulchritudo sp.
GGGGCTTCTTTCCCATCTGGAGGCCTCGTCGGACTGGATCTTGAAGGAACTGGACCTTAACCGGTCCGCCCGGAGGGATGAATGGTGGCTTCGGGGAAGTTCTGAATACGGGGGAGAGGCCGGCCCATGAAACCGGAAGGCATCCCGGAGCGGTTGCGACGGCTTGTATTCTGGGGGGTTCCGGTCATTCTGCCGGTAATCCTGTATTGGAATATCCGCGACTCCAGGGCCGATCCGGAACCCTTGCCGGATGGCGGAATTCCGTGGCTGGCCCTCCCTTTGGAGATTACGGGAAGGCCCTCACCGACCAGCCGCTGGCGTGGGCTGCAGCAACGGCATCCCCTGAAGACGGATTCCCCTCCCGCCCTCCCGCAGCGGCGGGAGGAAGCGCCCGTTCCCGTGGCCCGGACGGCTGCCTCTTCCGGGGGCTCCTTCCGGATACGGATGCACGGCCACCTTGGCGAAGGCCTGGATAAAGTGTATTTGTTTTTCGACACAGATAGCGGACGCTGGTTCCGGCTCATGACGGGCGAGGTGGACCGGGAAGCCGGTGTGGCCCTGCGCCTCTCGGACAAGACCGAGGGTGTGAAACTGGTCGATCTGGACGGAGGGCGCGAGTACGCGGTCCGGGAGGGAGAGGATCTTCTAGCTCGGGTCCTCCAATGAAGGGGGTTAGGGAATGCAACATATGCCGGATGGCGGGCCTGGTGGCCTTTCCCTTCTGCCTTGTGCCGGGAGTGGAAACGGGTCCGGACCTTGAGGCGGAAAGCCTCTGGTTGCGTGAACAGGGTGGGGTCAGCGGCCTGTACGGAAGCCCGGCAAGGGCCGGGGAGGAGGACCGGAAGACCGCGGAAAACCCCGGTGAGACGGACCTGCCGGACCTGCCTTCGCGGGACAACCGGTCGGCAACCCGGACCCGGCTTCTGGAGGACGTGGATGTCCGCTGGCGTCCACCCCTTGTTTCCCGTGCAGGACGGAGCGGGGCCGATTCCCGTGAAGAGGCGGAAATCCGCAACCGCCTGGAGGATATCCGGATTCCAAAAGTGGAATTCCGCCAGCTTCCGCTGAGCGAAGCCCTCGAGGCCCTTGTGGAAACCTCCATGCAGCATTCGCCGGACGGGGCGGGGCTGAACGTGGTCCTTATCGATCCCGGGGGTGAGGATCCGCTTGTATCGATTCACTTGAGACGGTTGAGTCTTAAACGGGTCCTTGATTTTGTTGTTGAGTCGGTCTCCTACGAGTATGATCTGCAGGCGGATGCGGTTGTCGTACGGCCTGGCCGCGGGCCTGGATTCGGGCTGGAAACGGCTTTCTACCCGGTGAGCCGTTCGACGCTGATCCGTTTGACGGGGATCCATGAGGAGGAGGCGTTACGCGATCCCACAGGATTGGAGGATCCGTTCGGCCTGCCGGAGGGGGAACCGGTTGACCGGCGCGCGGAAACGGAGCGGGCTCTGAAGAGCTTTTTGCAGCGGGCGGGAATCCCCTTTGACGGAATCGAGGGGGCCAGCCTGGCTCTCGCTGACGGGCAATTGATCGTGACGCAGACACCTCGAAATCATCACAAGGTGGAGCGTCTGTTGCGGCGCTACCGGGAAGTGAAACAGGTGGAGATCGAGGCCCGGTTCCTTGAGGTTCAGGAGCGCAACCTCGAGGAACTCGGGATCGAGTGGACACTGGTCGGGGAGGACGGGGATTCACTGAGCAACGCCCCGGCCCGCAATCTGGCCAGCGCCTTCTCGGTGGGGCAGGATGAAAGCCGTATTGTCATTGACCGGCCGGAGGCCAACCTTCCCCCGATCAGCCAGGGACCACCCGTGCTGCCGATCAACGTGGACCTCGCGGAGGAGGCGGGAGACCTCCTTTCCCTTGGCATGCCGACCGGGGACCTTGATCTCGAGGTGCTGGTGCGGGCCCTCGAGCGCCAGTCCGGCAACGACCTCCTGAGCGCACCCAAGCTGACGGTCCTGAGCGGCAAGACGGCGGAGATCGTCGTGGCGGAGGAATTCCGTTATCCGGAGAGTTACGGAGACACCGACGCCGAAGTGGGGATGGGAGACAGCTCGAGTGGTTCGGCAGGCGTTGCGATCACGGCGGGAACACCACGGGCTTTCACGACCCGCAACGTGGGGGTGGAAATGGAAGTTACGCCGACGGTGGAGGATGACAATGCAATCAGCCTTCTTTTAAAACCCAAAGTGACGCGTTTCGAGGGATTCGTGGAGTTTGGCGGTCCCTCGATCGCCATTGCCTCGGACACGACGGTAACGGTGCCAAGTGGTTTTTACCAGCCGATTTTTTCCATCCGCAAGGTGCAGACAGAGGTGACGATATGGGATGGGGCGACGCTTGTCATGGGGGGGCTGACGCGCGAGCACGCGGTCCGGGTCTCGGACCGTGTTCCCCTCCTGGGTGACATTCCTCTTCTGGGCCGGCTTTTCCGCTCGGAAGGAGAAAGCACGCAGAAGCGCAACCTGCTGATCTTCGTGACGGCCAACCTTGTCGGTCCGGGAGGCTCGCCGGCCTTTCAGCGGGTTGAAGCCCTTGTGGAGGACAGTCCGGGAAAGACCGGGGAGCCTTGAAAGCTGTTTCAAAGACGTTCGGGATCCGGTACAAGCTTTCCCTGAGGGGAAAGCAGGGTGGTGGGGGTTCCATCTGGATCAGGTGCTTGTGAAGGCCCTCACGCGGGGTGCGACCCGGGAAATGGATTGTTGGTTGCGGGAAAGGGGATTATGTGGAAACTGAAAACTGGGACAAGGATCACCGAGCAAAGATATGGGCAACCAAATACGATCGCGACTGGGGTTTCTGGCCCTGACTCTCCTGCCGCTGCCTGTTTTCGGGCAGGCGGATAATGGGCAACTCCAGGAGTGGGAGGAGGCCTGGCTGGAGCTTGAGATGCGGGAGGCCCTTTCCCCGTTCACACGGCTGCGCGAGCAGACGACCTTGTTCCTGGAGGTTGTGGAGACCGGGCCGGACCTTGATGAGGCGGCTTGGGAGCGGGTGACCGGGCTCCTCGATGAATGGGAAGGCGAGGCGGAAACTGAGGTGGCCCGCGAAGCTTACCTTTCCCTGCTGGAGGCAATCTGTGGTTCCCGGACGGGGGAGGATGCCCCGTTCCCGGACGAGGCCGGGCTCCGGCTTTACCTGCAGAAGGCGTTGACCCTGACCCGGAGTGACCATGAGGAGGGGAGCCTCCTGTTTTACCTTGCGGAATCCTGGCTGCGCAGCGCGGTTGAGGAGCCGCGGCTTTCTCGCCGGGCGGAGGCGCTGCTGCAGCAGGCGGGAAACCTGCTTATGGCCCGGCCACCCATGGATGGGGTGCAACTTCGCCTGGGACGCCTCTACCGGGCCTGGGGCAGCGATGAAGGAGGCGAACCCGGGGAAGTGGAGGGGAGTGCCTACCTCACGCGTTCGGTTCAGCATTACAGGGCTTTGCGGGACATGGAAGGGGCCCGTCCGGCCTTCCGTGAGGAGGCGGCGGACGCACTGGAAGACCTCCTGAAGCCGGAACTGGAACTGAAAATCGGGAAGCGCTTCCTGCCGGAAAGCGATGTGCGACTGGAGGTACGGACCCGTAACATTGAATCCGTAAACCTTCAGGTGACAGGCCTTCCGGCCCGGATGGAATCCAGACGGCTGACACTGGCAGAGTTAAGAAAGCTGCTCAACCGTCCGGAACCGGGAGAGATGGAATTGCTGGTCCGGAAGCGCCATGACATCCGGCCACGGCATTTCCACGACTGGGGAAGCGAGGTCCTGAGGCCCGGAGTAAGCCTGGATGCGGGCTGGTACGGTGTGCGGATTGAAGGAAACGGGGTTGTGCGCGAGGACATCCTCCTCATCACCCCCCTTGAGCTGGCTGTTTTTCCCCGTGAGAACGGGGAGCTGCTGATATGGGGGAGCGACGGGGAAACCGGGCAGCCCCTATCCGGTGCGACGGCCTCGCTCCTCGACGAGGACGGGAACCTTCTGACCACCTTCACGACGGGGGAGGACGGGACCGTCCTTCTTTCGGCGGAGGAAGTCGCGGACTGGGAGGAGATTCACCTGCATTCCGAGCTCACGCCCGGCCACCTCAGGCGTCAGGATTTGCCGGTCGAGGAGCCTCTGCAGCCGTGGATCCTGGTGAACCCGACTGAACTTGATCCCGGTGAAGCCCTTCAATGGAGCATCATGGAGGAGGATGACGGGGAGGCCGGGAGTCCCGAAGCGGGGGTGGTATTCATCATGCCGGATGGCACGGAGATCCGACCTGAAGCGGAAAACGGAGGAACGGGGTGGGCCACGGGGCAGCTTCGGATACCGGAAGATATGGAAGTCCCGGGGCCCTTATACGCACGGATTCCCCAAGGTGACCTCCTTCATGTCGCCCACATCGGGGATCGCCGGGAATACGCCCTGCAAGTCGAGGTCTCGGGGGACCGGGTACACCCGGACCGTGATGTCTATCTGACCTCCTCACCTCTCGGAATCCATATTGAACCGGCCTTTGGATTTACGGGGGAGTTGCCGCCCTTTATCCGCCTGCGGGCCACCAGGCCATTGCGCGAGGGCCTGCCGGGCAAAACCCTCCCGGGACCGGATGAGGTGCTCCATGAATCTATCCTCGGATTCGAGGAAGCCGACCGTGGGGGGATCTATCATGAACTTTCAGAGATTCCCGCGGAAGAGCGCATTGTGCCTTTGAAAATAGAGGTTCTCTCCCTGGATGAACCGGACGTGCTGGGGGTTGCCTGGATCGGGCTGACTTCTTACCGGGAGGCCCTCCAGTTGCGGACTACGGAACAGATTGTCCATGAGGGGGAGTCGGTGACCCTTTCCGCTGCCCGGAAATGGATCGGGGAAGGAACCGGGACACCGCTTGAGGGGACCTTTGTCGTCTACCGTGAAACCTGGGAAACCCAGTACGTCCACCGCAAGCGGGGGACGCCCATGAGCGAGGAGGACTATCTTGATCTCCCGGACCGATCCCTTCTGGGGGCGGCGAAGACGGATTTCCGCCTCGCCGAACAGGGTTACATCCGTGAGGAAGTCCGGCGTGTGCCGGTGACGGCGGCGGATCCCGAAGATACCTTTTCCCTTAAGCTGGAGCGTGCCGGCTACTACAACATTGAATTTGAGCCGGATGATGCCGGGACCCTCGTACAGTATCCCGAGGGATCCCTCGAAGCCTGGGTGATTTCAGACACGCCGGACCTGCGTTCCTTCCGGAGTGACCGGACCCGGCTCATTCTGGAGAGGAAGCCATCCGGCCAACTGGAGGTATTGCTTCTTCTGGATCAGGCCGGTTCGGCTGTCCTTTTTGACCTTGAACGGGTTGACGGAAGCACCCTCAGCCTGGTGGAAAGGCCGAAGGAATCCGCCCTGTACCTGAGTCTGGATGAAACGGAAAAGGCGGCTCCCCGGGTCTTCCGGGCCATGGTTGTAGGGGAGCGCCGGACCGAAGTCATTTCGGAATTTCCGCGGAAGGAAAGCCCGCCGGCGTGGGAACTTGAGACGGAGGAGGGCCTTTACGGGCTCAATCCCGGAATTCGTTTTGAGTGGACCCTGAAAAAGGGTCCGGACCCTGAAGACGGCCCTCTCCTCTGGACCTTTCTTCCATCTTCAGAGAGCCTGGGTGAGACCCGGATGGAGTGGCAGAGGCGCTTGCATCAATCCCTCAATGAGCGTCATGCCGGCCAGTTGGTCTCCCTGAGCGGCTGGCTCCCGCTGGCAGATCCCTTTCTCGAACAAACGCGTACCGCTGAGCAGGCTGCTTCCCGGCAGGTGGACCCGCGTGCCGACCCGGCGCAGTTTCTGGCGCTCTTTCCGGAGATCAGGCGCTCCCCCGGACCGTTCGGGGGGCCGCAGCGCTTCCGCCCTGCGGACCGGCTGGAGGAACCCGGCCGATATTCACTGCAGGGAACCTTTCCCGATTCCTCAGGTCGGTGGCGCCTGAGCCTCTTCAGCCTGACGGAAGAGAACATCCTGAAAGAGCGTTCCTGGCTGGTTTCCACGGAATTACCGGTCAGCAGCAGCCTGAGGGGACCCGCCTTCCTGCGCGAGGATGACAGGGCTGGAATTGATCTTTCCCTTGAAAACACGACGGGCGTACCGGTTCGCCTGCGGCTTTCGCCAAGGACCGGGGATTCATTGGAGGTGCTGGGGCCGGAGTCGAAACCCTTTTCCCTCCTGCCCCATGGGAAGGAGGAGGAAACTGTCCTTGTGAAGGCTTCCCGACCGGGAGAAGACAGACTGGAGGTGGGTATTGAGAGCTCCGAGCGCCTGAGCGATGCACGCCATAAGATCGAAACAACCGGACAGGAGGGATCCCTGGACTTTGCCTTTCATATCGCGGAACCCGAACCTTCCAAGCAGGTGTTTCAATTTGAACTGGACGGACTTTCAGCTGCCCGGGTTGTGGCGGCATCCGGGATGGGAACGCTCCTGTCCCTTGTTGGGGAGACGTTGAGCAAGGCCACCGGCGAGCGGGATCCGCGGTTGCAGGCTCTTTACAAATGGGCTCTGAAGAAGGCTCTGGATCGCCATGGAATGGAGAATCCCATCCTCCCGGTCTCACCCGAGGAATCCCTTCTGGAGGAGTTGGCGAGGAGCCAGACCGAAGCGGGCGGATGGGGATGGCTCCGGGACGGGGAGGCGGATCCGTGGCTTTCGGCCCTGATCCTCTGGACCCTCGAGTTCTTTCATCCCGGGTCGGACCCTCTCCTCGATGACCTGCGCGCAAGCGGTCGGCGTTTCCTTCAATCGGTACTCATTGACGAGAAGGCCGATAACCGCAGCCGGCTTGCGGCGCTGCGCGCCCTCGCGGCCCCGGGCTTCCACTCGGAAAGGCACCGGCCTTCGCGAATCCAGGCCCGAACCTTTCTTGAATTCATGCGCCTGCGTGGTGAATTGGGCATAGACGGGCTGGCAATCCTTCTGCAGGTTGCCAAGGCCTATGATTTCAGGGAGGAAATTGAGCTTATATCCGGGGAGCTCCAGGACCGACTCAGTCCGCTTGCCTTTCAGGAAGGTTCGATCTTTCCCAAGCACAGCCTTGTCTACCTTGCCTTTCACGATCTCCGTTCCGGGAGAGCTGTGACGACGGCCCTCCGGAAGGCACTGGAAGCCCTCTCACTTGAGGGACCCGGGGGCGGCTGGGAGGAACTGGCAGGTTTTCTGAACCTGCTGGGGGTCTTTTTCTGGCAGGGTGACTTCCATGCCGACGGCATGGCCACGGTTGAAGTCGAGGGCCTTGAACCCTTTTCCCTCTCCTTGAGCCCCCGGATTTCAGAGATGGGGCTGCGGGAGTTTTCCCTTTCCGGGGAGCGCCTATCATCGGGTTCCCTCCAGATTTCCGCTGACACCAGCCTTTCCTTGAGCCCGGTCTATTTCATTCTTGTCGGAACCCGCCAAAGCGAGCGTGAGCCGGGACCCCTCGAGGGTGTGAAGACACGATTTTACCGGCATTATTACGAGGATACCCTGCTCAAGGGCTCCCGTGAACAAACCGTACCCCTTCAGCCCGGCGAAACGGACCTGGAGATCGGGGATTTCCTCCACATGGAAATTGAATTCACGTTTCCGGTACCGGTCCCGGTCGCGGAGGTGATCATCCCGGTCCCGGGAGGCCTTGCCCTTGATCCGGCGGCGATATCAGTGGAACCGGTGGATACCGGGTCCTTCAACGAGCCCACAGCCCCCGCCATCAAGCACATGGAAAGGAGCGGAGGGGCCCTTCAGGAACGGATCCGGCTTGCTCCCCTGCCCGAGGGCCCGCTTCTGATGACCATCCCCTTTGAGGTGCGCTGGAAGGGATCCTACTCCTGGCCGTCCCCGCGCATTTTCTTCCCGGTCGGGGGGGCCGCTTTCCGTCTGGACGAGGACCGCCGCCTGACAATTGGAGAGGACGAAGACTGAACGGGAGACCTTACTTCCCCAGAGGAAGGTTGATCGTGAAAATAGTTCCCCGGCCGGTTTCGGTGCGATAGCTGATTGATCCGCCATGGGCTTCGATGATGGAGCGCACGATGGCTGTCCCAAGGCCGGTTCCCTCGCGCTTGCCATGGGAGACGAAGGGCTCAAAGAGCCGGTTGCGAATAGGCTCGGGAATACCGCCGGCAGTATCTTCCAGATAGATCTGGACAATGTTTTCGGAGCGGATGACGGAACCGGTCACCTTGATTTCCCCGGGTTTATCGCCGAAGGCATCAATGGCATTGCCGAAGAGATTCTGGAGGACGCGGAAGAGTTTGGTCTTGGCACCGAGGATGACGGCATCGGGAAGGTCGATGGAGATACGGACGTGCTCGACGGCAAAGTAACTGTGATTGAGGGAACGGAATTCATCGAAAAGTTCCCTCAGGCGGATCTTCTCCTTGACCACATTGTGTTCGCCTTTGGAGAACTCGGCCAGTTCGGTGACCATGGAGACCATGCGGTCGACCTGTTTTTCAATATTCTGGCAGAGTTTCTCGGACTCCGGATCGGAATGGCGTTGGCGCAGCAGCTGGGAACTGAGGCTGATGAGGCAGAAAGGGTTTTTAAAATCATGAACGATGGTATTCGTCATGTTGCCGATCAGGGCCATTTTCTCCTGATGGACCCGTTCATCGACGAACTGCTGGGTGGTTCCCTGCAGGTGGGCAATGATCGACTGAAGGAGTCCCTGGACGGGACCGGGCATCTTCCGAAGGTAATTGACGACGGAAGCTCCGGGGATGCAGGCGATGACACAATCGGTCTTGGCCACGGCCCGGAGGGAACGGCGGTCATTGGTGAGGACACCGATTTCGCCGAAGAATTCCCCCGCCTTGCTCTGGCTGATGCCGATATGCCCGCGGTTCTGGACCTTTTTCCCGAACCCGATGACGCCTTCCAGAACGAGGTAGATGGAATCCGAAATATCGTTTTCCTCGAAAATCACGGTTCCGCGCTGCATTTTCTGCAGGAGGGTGGACCGGGTCAGCGTCTCGACGCTTTCCTTGTCCATCTGCTTAAAAAACGGGTGTGCGCTTAGCTCCATATCCTGACAGAAAAAAACCGGTTCAGCCTGACTCAAGCTTTACCGGTTTTTAATAAATCAGTGCGGAAAGAACCGTCGAGGGAAAAATCAGGTGCCTGACTCAAGGCGCCGGTTCCAATCGTATTTGCGATTGGTGACGATGTCTTCCATCCGGCTGGTGCGGTTATCGAGGGCCTGACAACGGCGCTTCAGGCGCATAAGGGCCATCTTCCGGTTGGCGACGTAAGTCTGGTAGAAGTTCCAGTCCTCATCATCGGTAAATTCGATGACGGGTGCCGGCTTGAGAAATATCGCGGCAACGAGATAGAGCAGGATCATCGGCCAGAATCCGGTGAGGAAGGCGGCGATGATGACGCCGAGGCGGACCCAGAAGACGGAGAGTTCGGCGTAGTCGGCGATTCCCCGGCAGACGCCGAAGAGCATACCGTGGCGGGAGCGGTAAAGGGTGCGGGAGGAGGTGTGGTGGTCTGACATGGGTGACGGTATGGAGGGTTAGCGCTGGCGACGGGGCGGCGTTTCAAGGACGATGGTTTCGAGGGCGTCGATGCGTTTTTCAAGGCGTGAGACGCTGCGGTTGATTTCCTGCATGATTTCCGCTTCTTCGCGGTCGGAACCGGACCGTTTGCCCCCTTTTCCCCCGGACTGGCCCTTGAGTATCCTGGCGAGGGCGATGAGGGTCCCGGCCATGACGGGCAAGCCGACAACGATGAAAACAATGAAGATGGGAACGAGGTATTCGGGTGGCATGGTGGACAGGGGATGAGCGGATTAACAAGCAGGGGCTGGAAACCGTTGAGGGAACTCAGGCATTATCAGGCTTATTCTTGAGGGTATCTTTCAAGGAAGCGAGTTCATCTTCAATTTGCTCGTCGGTTTCCATCCGGCTGAAGGCGTCATTGAGGCTGGTCCCGCGGTAATTCACGAGGTCGGCATCGGCTTCCATGCGGTCGATGCGGTTTTCGAAATGCTCGAAGCGCGTGAAGACGTCGGAGCTGTCGGCGTGGCGGATCTTCGTCTGGGCTGATTTCCGGTGGGAGGCATGGATATGCCGTTGGAGGAGGATGCGGTGCTTGTTGCGGGCGGCATCGAGTTTTTCCTCAAGCTGCTGGATGTCTTTCTGGTATTGGGTGACAAGCTCGTCGAAGTGCGCCACTTCCTTTTCACGGTGGCCGGCTTCCTGTTGACAGGCGCGCTTTTCGAGGAGGGCTTCGCGGGCGAGGTCCTCGCGGCCTTTCTCGACGGCGAGGCGGGCCTTGCGTTCCCAGCTGGCCTCGTTTTCGAGGGCGGTATCGCGGGCCCGGGTGACCTTGGTCCGGCTGGCCATGGCGCCGGCGCAGGAGGCCTTCAATTCAACGAGGGTGTCCTCCATTTCCTGGATCATCAACTTGATCAGTTTTTCCGGATCCTCGGCCTTTTCGAGCATGGCGTTAAGGTTTGAACTGATGATATCCCTGAAGCGTGAAAAGATGCCCATGATGGTGTTCCTTATTTAATATGGTTAGAGGTGATTGATTCTGAAGACTGCTTCCTTAACCTCATCATACTTCATGCCAGAAAATTGATCATATCCCATAAAACCTTAAACAGCAGGAATTAAGAATTTATAATGAATGTCAGTCGGCCCGGTGGGGAAGGGGAATTTAGTCGACTTTCCCAATATCTGGTGAAAGAAACCACACATGGGAAGTGAAATGGAAGGGGCCTTTGAAGGCAGTGTTGGAAAAACGGAGGCGCTGGGGGAATCGGAAGCCTTCATGGATTTCCAGGAGCGGCTTTCGCGGGTTGCGCAGGTGGAGCGCCCGGTGCTGATTGTGGGGGAGCGGGGCACGGGCAAGGAGCTGGCGGTGTCGCGCCTGCATTACCTGTCGCGCCGCTGGCAGGGACCGCTGGTGGCCCTGAACTGCGCGGCCCTTTCGCCTACGGTACTGGAATCGGAACTCTTCGGGCATGAAGCGGGGGCCTTTACGGGGGCAGCGAGGAAGCGGCTGGGACGATTTGAGGCGGCGGACGAAGGGACCCTTTTCCTGGACGAAATCGGCCTTATACCGGTGACGATCCAGGAAAAGATCCTCAGGGTGGTGGAGTATCGCCAGTTTGAGCGGGTTGGGGGGAGCCAGCCGGTACGGGTGGATGCAAGGATAATCGGAGCGACGAACGCGGACCTGCCGGGGCTGGCGATGGAGGGGCGCTTCAAGCGGGACCTTCTCGACCGGCTGACCTTCGAGGTCTTGTTCCTGCCGCCCCTGCGTCGTCGCCGGGAGGACATTGCGCTCCTGGCACGGCATTTTGCGGCGCGGATGGCGGTCGAGCTGGGATGGCGGGAGGTACCTGACTTCACGAACGGGGCGATGGAGGCCCTTGAGACCTACGACTGGCCGGGGAATATCCGCGAGTTGAAAAACGTCGTTGAGCGGGCGGTGTACGCGAGTGGCGGGGAGGATATCCGGAAGGTAACCTTCAATCCCTTTGAGAACCCGTACGCGGACCGCGTTCCGGGCGTCACCGGGACGGGGGAGGCGGCGGCCACCCCGGAGGGACCGTCCTTTGTCCCGGGTGAGCGCACCCTTGAGGAATTGGTCCGCGAGCTGGAAGTGACGGCCCTGAAGGCCTGCCTTGAGGCGTCCCGCTATCACCAGGGGGAAGCGGCCAAGCTCCTCGGCATGACCTATCACCAGTTTCGTGGTTTGTATCGAAAACACAAGGACGCAATCGGGGAGGAAGGCGTGCTCAGCGGCCGATGAGGAGGCGGAAGGCCTGCTGCATGGAGGGAAAGGCGAGTCCTTCGGGGTCGATGGCGTCGCGGGGATGCCAGCGGGCGTCCCTGGTTTCGCGCTCACAGCGTTCAAGTTCGAGGCCTGAGGGAACGCGGGCGGTGTAGAAGAAGTCGATCACGGGATAGGTGATGCCCGCGTAGGCGTAGTGATTGACGCCGCTAGTGAGATAGGCCCAGGAGGTCAACGTGAGGCCGGTTTCCTCCTTTACCTCGCGGGTGAGGGCCTCCTCGGCGGATTCGTCGTAATCGGCAAACCCGCCGGGCGGGGCGAGCCGTCCGCGGGCGGGTTCCTTTCCCCGGGTGATGAGGAGGATTTCCCCGTCCTCATTCTCAATGAAGGCCGCGGTCCCGATGGTTGGATTAAAGAAATAGGTGAAGCCGCAGACCTCGCAGAGGAGTTTTATCCTCTCGACTGAAATCCGGGAATCGCCGCAGCGGGGGCAGTGGCTGAAGTGTGAAGGAGGATAGGACATGGGATCAGGAAGAGGTTTTTAAAAGACTTCCGAGGCGGTTGCGGTAATCGAAGTAGTCGAAGGAGCGGAGGACGGAGAGGGTGTCGCTTTGAGGATCGTAGGAGGCGATGGCGGGGAGCTGGATACCGTTGAAGGTGGTGTTCTTGACCATGGTGTAGTGGGCCATGTCGGTAAAGGCGAGGCGGTCCCCGATTGCGAGGGGGTGTTCGAAGGACCAGTCCCCGATGACGTCGCCGGCAAGGCAGGTCATGCCTCCCAGTTGGTAGGTGAAGGGTTTAAGGCCGGGGCTGTATCCATCGATGACCTCCGGCCGGTAGGGCATTTCGAGAACGTCGGGCATGTGCGCGGTGACGGAGGTGTCGAGGATGGCGACGGGTTTCTCCCGGGGAAGGATGTCGAGGACCTCGGAAACAAGGAGGCCGGTGTTGAGGGCGACGGCCTCACCCGGTTCGAGAAAGACCTCCAGGGAGTATGTTTCCCGGAAGCGCCTGATGAGCCGGACGAGGCGTTCGCGGTCGTATCCGGGACGGGTGATGTGGTGGCCACCGCCGAAATTGACCCATTTCAGCCGGGGAAGAAACGCAGCAAAGCGTGCTTCAAAACCGTTGAGGGTTTCCTCCAGGGCGTCGCTGTTCTGTTCGCAGAGGGTATGGAAATGGAGGCCCTCGATTCCCTCGAGGTCCCGGCCTTCAAACTCGCTCCGACGAATCCCGAGGCGCGAATCGGGGGAACAGGGATCATAGAGGGGCACGGAGCCGGTGCTGACTTCGGGGTTGACCCGCAGGCCGACGGAGACGCGCCGCGGAGCGTTTTCGATGAGGGGACGAAACCGTTCCCACTGGTTGAAGGAATTGAGGACGACATGGTGACTGTAGCGGAGGCAGGTCCGGAGGTCGTTTTCGCTGAAGGCGGGGGCGAAGGAATGGACCTGTTGCCCGAATTCCTCGGCTCCAAGACGTGCCTCGTGGGGACCGCTGGCACAGACGCCCCGGAGGTAGCGGGAAAGGAGGGGGAAGACGTCGAACATCGCGAATCCCTTCAAGGCAAGGAGAATGGTGGCCCCGCTGGCCTGCTGGAGATGGTCGAGAAGACGGAGGTTTTTTTCCAGTTCCCCGAGATGGACCACATAGGCGGGAGTCGGGGCCTGCCGCAGGATGCTTACAATGTGGTCACGTTCCATGGAAGGCCGTGCTGGTTGAGCGCCTCCATAAAGGGATCGGCATTGAATTGTTCCATATTGAAAACGCCCTTGCCGCGCCATTGTCCGGTAAGCATCATCATGGCGCCGACCATGGCCGGGACCCCGGTGGTGTAGGAGATGGCCTGGGACTTGACCTCCGCGTAGCAGGCTTCATGGTCGCAGACATTGTAGACATAGACCGTCTTTTCGCGTCCCTCCCTGATTCCCCGGGCGACACAGCCGATGCAGGTCTTGCCCTTGGTGAGGGGGCCGAGGGAAGCGGGATCGGGAAGGAGGGTCTTGAGGAAATGGAGGGGGATGATTTCCCGTCCCTCATGGACGACAGGATCGATGCGGGTCATGCCGACATTGCGGAGGACCTCGAGGTGTTTGAGATAGTTGTCGGAAAACGTCATCCAGAAGCGGGCCCGCTCGATGGAGGGGAAGAACCGGACGAGGGACTCCAGTTCCTCATGATACATGAGGTAGATCTGCCTGGGTCCGATTCCGGCGGGGAAATCGAAGGATTTGTTGACAGCGAGAGGATCGGTTTCCTTCCATTCGCCGTTTTCCCAGAACTTTCCCCGGGCCGTGACCTCGCGGATATTGATTTCGGGGTTGAAATTGGTGGCGAAGGGCTGGCCATGATCCCCGGCGTTGGCGTC
Organism: Oceanipulchritudo sp.; assembly: GCA_041685165.1. Classification (GTDB taxonomy): domain Bacteria; phylum Verrucomicrobiota; class Verrucomicrobiia; order Opitutales; family Oceanipulchritudinaceae; genus Oceanipulchritudo. The sequence goes on from JAWLGH010000032.1 coordinate 14,099, forward strand.
GATGATATCGAGTTCCCGGATTTCATCGAGTTCATGCTGGCTGATCCACTTGGTGAAGACATTGGTGACCCCGGGGTCGAAGCCGCTTCCGAGCAGGGCCATGAGGCCGGCATCCCGGAACCGGTCCTGATAATCCCACTGCCACTTGTATTCGAAACGCGCGGTCTCCGGGGGTTCGTAATTGGCGGTGTCGAGGTAATCGACACCAGCCTCGAGGCAGGCATCCATCAGGGGCAGGTCCTGGTAGGGCAGGGCGACATTGACAAGGAGATCCGGCTTGAGGCGGTTCAGGAGGGCGACGACCTCGGCGACATTGTCGGCGTCGACCTGGGCGGTTTCGACAGGACGGTCGATGAGGCTGGCGATGGCCCGGCATTTTTCCTCCCGCCTGCTGGCGAGGGTGATACGGGAAAAGACTTCGGGCACCTGGGCGCACTTCTGGGTGACGACACTGCCGACGCCGCCGGCTCCGATGATGAGTACATGTTTCATGGTATTTCAATTCCCCGGCCGGGCATGGACCTGGCGGCGGGATCGTGGAGGATTCGGATCAGGGTGTTTCGGGCTCGTGATAGGTGTAACCGCGGATACCGGCGCGGTAGGTGTTCATGATGGTGTGCCGTTCGGGACCGGAAATCATCTGTTTCTTGACCGCTTTTTCGGCACGTTCCCGGAAGCGGCGAACGAGGTCCTTGGGATCATACTCAACGTATTCGAGGACATCGGAGACCGAGTCGCCCTCAAGTTCCCCGAAGTATTCGAGCTGACCTTCCTCGTCGAAGCGGATACCGATGACATGCGTATCGCCGAAAAGGTTGTGGAGGTCCCCGAGGGTTTCCTGGTAAGCGCCGACGAGAAAGGCCCCGAGGACATAATCCTCGCCATTGCGGAGCTCATGGAGGGGGAGGGTCCCGCTGACGTCGGTCTTGTCGATAAAGCGGTCGATCTTGCCGTCGCAATCGCAGGTGATATCGGCGATTATCCCGGCCCGGGTGGGGGCCTCATGGAGGCGGTGGACAGGCATGAGCGGGAAGAGCTGGTCGATAGCCCATGAATCGGGGATGGACTGGAAGACGCTGAGGTTGCCATAGTAGATGTCGGAGAGGGCGGATTCGAGATCTTCGAGGTCACGGGGGGGATGGCGGAGCTTGCCCATCTTGTCACGGATACGGAGCATGGTGTACCAGAACATGTCCTCCACGGCGGCCCGCTCGCGGATGCCGATACTCCCGTGGCGGAAGAGCGTGCGGATTTCATCGCGATAGAAGATGGCGTCGTGAAAGCACTCCTGGAGATTCTTGGTGGTCACGGAGCGCGCGGTGTAGTGGATGTTCCGGGTCAGCTCGTGGGCGTCCTCGTGCAGACGGGGAAGCTTTTCGGAGACGGAGAGCCGGCTCACTTCGAGAATATTGAAGAGGAGAACGGAGTAGTAGGCGACGGTGGCCCGGCCGGACTCGGTGACGATCATCGGGTGAGGGAGGGCCTCCTCGTCGACAATCCCCTTGACGACCTCGACCATGTCGCGGGCATATTCGTCGAGGGTATAGTTGCAGGAACTGCTGGAGTTGGTGTGGGACCCGTCGTAATCGACCGCGAGACCGCCGCCGAGATCGAGCATGGACATGGGGGCGCCCTCTTTGGCGAGCCCGCAGTAGACGCGGCAGGCCTCAGTGGCGGCGTTGCGGATATCGCGGATATTGGGCAGCTGGGAACCGAGGTGGAAATGAAGGAGCTGGAGGCAGTCGATAGCTCCTTTTTCCTTGAGGGTATCGACAACCTCCATGACCTGGTAGGTGTTGAGCCCGAAGACGCTGCGGTCGCCACCGGATTCCTTCCAGTGACCGCTGCCGCTGCTGGAGAGCTTCATCCGGACACCGAGGACCGGGCGGATGCCGAGGGCCTCGGAACGTTTCAGAATGAGCGGGACCTCCTGGACCGTCTCGATGACAAAGATGCAGTTCAGGCCGATTCGGCGGGCATAGAGCCCGAGATCGATAAACTCCTCATCCTTGTAGCCGTTGCAGATGAGCAGGGCCTCGGGATCATCGAGGAACGCCATGGCGGCGATAAGCTCGGGCTTGCTGCCCGCTTCAAGACCGTGGTGGAACTCCTTTCCGTAGGTGGAAATTTCCTCAATGACCTGATGCTGCTGGTTAACCTTGATGGGGTAGACCCCGCGGTAACTTCCCCCGTAGCCGTACTCCGAGATGGCGGAGCGGAAACTTTCGTTGATGGCCTTGATCCGGGAATAAAGGATGCCCTCGAAGCGGAGGAGAACCGGAAGGGACCAGCCGCGTTCCCGGATATCATCGAGAATACGAAGCATGCCGACCCGGGGGCCATCGGGATCGAGCCCCGGGGTGACGACGACCTCTCCACTCTTGTCGATATGGAAGTAGCCATTGCCCCAGGTATTGATTCCGTAAGTCTCCTCGGCATGTTTAATGGTCCACCGGTCGTGTATATGTTGAAAGCTGTTCACTGTTTCTGATAGGAGGACGTTTAAGGGGGGCAGGATAAAACCTTCGGGCCGACCGGGCAAGGGGGGGGACCATTATTTCCCGGGAAGGGCCTTGGTGGAAATCCGTTCAAGGAGGCGATCGACACCCTCGGCGACGGAGACTGTTCCCTCATCCTCCTTGCTGACGCGGGAACGGAGGGTGACGGTCCCATCGGCGACCTCGTTTTTGCCGAGGACGAACATGTAGGGGATGCGGTCAACCTCGGCCCGGCGGATCTTCGCCCCGAACTTGTCGGAGTGTTCGTCGATGGAGCAACGGATCCTCGCGGCCTTGAGTTTCGCCTCGATTTCGCGGGCGGCGCCGATCTGGTCATCCGTAATGGGAAGGAGACGGACCTGCTCCGGGGCGAGCCAGACGGGGAAATTCCCTGAAAAATGCTCAATGAGAACACCGGTGAAGCGTTCCATGGAGCCGAAAGGGGCGCGGTGGATCATGACCGGGCGGTGGTCCTTGTTATCGGCTCCGACGTAGGAGAGGTCGAAGCGTTCCGGAAGACTGTAATCTACCTGGACGGTTCCGAGTTGCCATTCGCGTCCGATGACATCCTTGACGACAAAATCGATTTTGGGTCCGTAGAAGGCGGCTTCCCCGGGCTCCTCGGAAAAAGGGACATCGAGGGTCCCGGCAACCTTCCGGACAGCGGCTTCGGCCTTGTCCCAGAGGGCGGAATCACCGGTGTACTTGTTGGAATCGGGATCGCGAAGACCGATCCGGACGCGGTAATCGTGCATCCCGAGGGTTGAAAAGACCGTCTTGACAAGATCGAGGCAGCCCTGGATTTCGGCTTCAACCTGTTCCTCGGTGCAGAAAATGTGGGCATCGTCCTGGGTGAAGCCGCGCACGCGGGTGAGACCGTTGAGTTCGCCGGACTGCTCCCAGCGGTAGACCGTCCCGAATTCAGCAAGGCGGACGGGGAGGTCACGGTAACTGTGGGGCTGGGAATCGAAAATCTTGATGTGCATGGGGCAATTCATCGGCTTGAGGAGGAATCCGTCGACCTCCCCCTTGTCGATGCGGTTGCTCAATTCCGCGCAGGAGCAGTTCTCCTCGGCGAGGGAGTCCATGGCTTCGCGCTCGACGATTGGCCCGAACTGGGAATCCTGATAATACGGGAAATGGCCGCTGGTGCGGTAGAGCCCGAGCTTGCCGATGTGCGGGGTGAAGACCTGGGCATAGCCCTGTTTCTGGAGTTCCCCGGCGATAAAGGACTGGAGTTCCTGGCGGATGACGGATCCCTTTGCCGTCCAGAGGATGAGGCCCTGGCCGACTGCCTCGTCGATATGGAAGAGCTGAAGGTCGCGGCCCAGTTTCCGGTGGTCGCGTTTCCGGGCCTCCTCGAGGCGTTCGAGGTATTCGCTGAGCTCCTGCTTGGTGGGGAAGGCGGTGCCGTAAATGCGCTGCAACTGCTTGTTTTTTTCATTCCCGCGATGGAAGGCCCCGGCAATGGAGAGCAGTTTGAAGGCTTTGATCTTTTTCGTGTAGGGGACATGGGTTCCGGCACAGAGATCGACAAATTCGCCATTGCGGTAAAAGCTGATGGGATCCCCCTCGGGGATATCCTCGAGGCGTCCGAGTTTGTAGGTTTCCTGGCCTCGTTCACGGATGAGGGCCTCGGCCTCCTCCCGGGTTGTTTCAAAGCGCTCAAAGCGCTGGTTCTCCTTGATGACGCGGCGCATTTCCTCCTCGATGCGTTCGAGGTCCTCACCGGTAAGGGTTTTCTCAAGATCAAAATCGTAATAAAAGCCCGAATCCGTGGGGGGGCCGATGTCGAGCTTGGCATCGGGAAACAGGCGCAGGACGGCGGTCGCGAGGACGTGTGAGGCGGAGTGGCGGATTTCCTCCAGAGGTGTCATTTCTTTCATAGATCGCTTGGGTCAGTCGGGTCCGTTTGGGAAAGCTCCCGTTAAGAGCCTTGCGGCAGAAAGAGTCAAGGGTAGGAACGGCTCATAAAGAGCGCTTGGAAGGTCTCTTCCAGCATTGTGGAGACTTGACCGGAAAGGCCCCGGGAGGGCCCCTTATTCCTCAATGAGGCGGCTTTCCTGCCGGTGGAGGCGACTGGATAAAGGTCCCGGAATTTTCCGGTACGCGGGGTTGCCCGCAAGCGGATGGGTCGTACGATGGGACCTTATGGAATTGGAAATCCGCAGCTTCGAACTCCCTCCGATCGGAACCCAGTGCTATGCTGTGCTGGCCGCGGAAACCCAGACGATCTCGGTCTTTGACGCGCCCATGAACGCCTTTGCGACGGTGGAGCGGATTGCGGTGGAGACGGGTTACCGGATCGAGGGCCTGTACTTCACGCACGGGCACTGGGACCACACCCTTGACGGGAAACGCTTCAACGAGGCGGGGATCCCGGCCTTCGGGCACAGCGGCGACAGGGACTTTTTCGAGCGGCCGGAAGTGATGGCTGCCTTTGCCATACCCGGGATGGAGATGCCCCCGGTTCGGATTCAGACCTGGCTGGAAGCGGAGCGAGGGATCACCATTGCAGGGCATCGGGTCGAGGTGCGCCACGTCCCCGGGCACAGTGCGGGAAGCATCCTGTACTGGTTTGTCGACGACGGGTTTGCGATCAGCGGAGATGCCCTCTTCAAGGGTAGTATCGGGCGGACCGATTTCCCCGGTTGCTCCTTCGAGCAACTGGCCGAATCGATCCGCGAGCAGATCTACACCCTTCCGGATGAGACCCGGATCCATCCCGGTCATGGTGATGAAACCACGGTCGGCGTGGAGGCGGTCCGCAACCCCTTTGTCACCCGCGAGGATCATGGATAGTCCGGCCCTAACGCGCATGGAGCAGGCGCTCCTTGAGGCCGGGAAGGCTTCCGGGCGGACCCATCCCAATCCGGTCGTGGGGGCGGTGATCGAACACGGAGGCGACCTTGTGGCGAGGGGGTTCACCCAACCGGCAGGGGAGGACCACGCGGAAATTGTCGCCCTCAAGGCCTTTGCCGAGAAAGGCCTCCGGGCTGACGCGACAACGACCCTCACGGTCACCCTTGAACCCTGCTCGACCTGTGGCCGCACGGGTCCCTGCACGGAGGCCATCATCGCCTCGGGTATCCGGAATGTGGTTGTCGGGACACGCGATCCCAATCCGGCACATGCAGGGCGGGGAATTGAGCGCTTGAGGGAGGCCGGGGTCGCCGTGGAAACGGGGGTCCTTGAGGCCGAGTGCCGTGATCTCAACCTGATCTTCAACTGGCAGATGGAGCGGGGCGCCCCTTTCATTGCCGCCAAGACAGCGACCACCCTCGACGGTCGAATCGCCACCCGAGGCGGGCTCTCCCGTTGGATCACCGGACCGGAGGCGCGGGCGGATGTCCATCGCTGGCGTCGATATTTCCCGGCCATTGGTGTCGGTGCGGGCACCGTCCTTGCGGACGATCCCTCCCTGACGGCCCGGATCGGCGGGGAACCAGACTGGTGTCCGGTTCGGTTTGTCTTTGACCGGAATCTCGTCAGCTTCAATGACGGGATTCCCAGAGTCTACGCTGATGCCTGGAAGGATCGGACCATTGTCGTCACCAATGTCAAGCACGAGCGGAGGATCCTGGAACTCGAAAAAGCCCATGGAATCACCTTCTGGGCGTTCCGTGAAACAATGGAGGACGTGGGCTTTTCGGAATTCGGGGAGCGCTGTCGTGAGGCGGGAATCAACGGCGTTTACCTGGAGGGTGGGGCGCACCTGCTGAGCTCCTTTTTGCAGCACCATCTCATCCATTATCTTTTTGCCTACCGCTCGCCGAAGCTGCTTGCGGATGCGAGTGCGCTGGCACCTTTTTCCGGCCAGGAACCGGATTCGATGAAAGAGACGATCTGCCTCGAGGGGATCCGGCACGCGATCTTCGGGGACGACCAATTGATGCGTGGATACGTGGTCTATCCGCAATGAAGAAGGGCTGCGCGTTGAACGTTTATCTTGCCAGCGGTAACCCGCATAAACTGGAAGAATTCAAGTTCCTGATGGAAACGGGGAACCGTGCCCTGAAGCTGTATCCCCCCGCTGCGGCCGGGGGGATGCCGGAAGTCGAGGAAACCGGGGAGCATTTTCTGGAAAACGCCGTTTTGAAGGCGGAAGCCCTCGCGGGCACAGCACCGCCGGGTGCCTGGGTTCTCGCTGATGACAGTGGGCTTGAAGTGGATGCCCTCGGCGGGGCACCGGGCGTGCGCTCAGCGCGCTACGCCTCCGAGGCCGGGGATGCCGGGGCGAATAACCGGAAACTTCTCCGTGAACTCGAGGGCGTTCCTGAGGAAAAGCGGACCGCCCGTTTTGTCTGCGTCCTTGTTCTTCTCTCCGTTCAGGGGGAACGCCACAGCTTTGAAGGACGTTGCGAGGGAACCATTGTCGATCGTGCCGCCGGTACGGAAGGTTTCGGCTACGATCCGCTGTTCCGTCCCCGCGGTTATGACAGGACCTTCGCGGAACTGGGCAGTGAGATAAAGAACCGGCTTTCTCATCGCAGCCAGGCCCTTGACCGCTTGAACGCCTTTCTCGGGAATGCCCGGTTCAGCCCCTGAGTGCTGCGGGCTGGTGATCAATTTCCGCGAGCTGGTTGCAGACGGTGCCGATAAGGAATTCCGGGGTTGAGGCCCCGGCGGTGACCCCGACTTTCGCGTACTGGCTCATCTCCCCCGCGTCGATTTCCCTTGCGGTCTCGATATGATAAGTCGGGAGCCCGGTCTTGCGGGCAAGCATGGCCAGCTTGCAGGTGTTGGCGGAGTGGTGTCCACCGATGACGACAAAGGCCTCGATTCCCTGCTCGTAAAGGACGGCAACGTCGCCCTGGCGGTCTTTGGTGGCGCCGCATATGGTGTCGAAGACGAGGGTCCCGGGAAACCGTCTCCGGAGATGTTCAGCGAGGTTGCGGAATTCGTCGGTAAACATCGTGGTCTGGGAAACCATGACGACCTTCTCACCGAGATCGGGCAGGGCATCGATGTCTTCGCAGGTACGGACGGGATAGCCACGGCCCTCCGTGTAACCCATCAGGCCAATCACTTCGGGGTGCTTTTCGTCTCCGAAAATGACCGTGGAATAGCCTTTCTTGGCATGCATGCGGATTTTTCCGGCGACGATCCCGACGTCCGGGCAGGTGGCGTCCTTGAACTCGATGCCCATGCTTTTGAGATACTTGCGGCGTTCGGGCGAAATCCCGTGGGCCCGCACAACGAGGACGGCGTTTTCCTCTTCCCGCGGGTCGATTTCGAGGTTTTTGGAGCTCTGATAATCGCCCACCTCGCGGATTCCCTCATCCTCCAACCGGTCCATCATCTGGCTGTTGTGAATAAGAGGCCCATCGGTGTAAACCGGCCGTCGGCCCTTGGATGCATAGTCCCGGGCGATGTCGATGGCCCGCTCAACACCCCAGCAAAAACCCGCGCTCTGTGCCCGTATCACTTTCATGGGATCAAGGTTTGCCGGAATCGGCGGGATGTCAAATGGGCCGCTCCTCCTCAGTGGTGAACTGCGTCACCCCCCTGCCACTGCTCCCGGGGCTGCCATAGGGGCTTTTGCCAGCTGAAGGAGCGGCGGGCCGTCAATCCTCCTTGGAGGTTTTTACCTCGACAACGTCGTGGGGGGCGGATTCGCGTTGACCGGCAGGGCTGACGCGGATGTAGCGGGCGCGATCGCGCAGCTCGTCGAGGTCGCGGGCCCCGAGGTATCCCATCCCGCTCTGGAGGCCGCCGATGAGCTGACGCAGGGTGTCATCGAGGCTTCCCGAGACTTCCTTCAGGGCCTCGATACCCTCGGCAGCGATTTTCGCATTATTACGGCTCTTCGCTTCGTGGCCGTACCGGGCGGCCGATCCGGCCTCCATTGCGGTGAGGCTCCCCATGCCTCGATATTGCTTGTAAAGCTTGCCATTGATTTCCATGAGGCTGCCGGGGGACTCCCGGCAACCGGCAAAGAGGCTGCCGCACATGACGGCGTTGCTCAGGGTCAGGCTTTTGACAATATCCCCGCTTTTGACGATGCCGCCATCGGCGATAAGGCGCGTCCCGGTCTTGCGGGCGGCCCGGGAACAGACGTAAAGAGCCGTTAGCTGGGGGATGCCGACACCGGCAACCATGCGGGTGGTGCAGATGGAGCCGGGACCCTGGCCGACCTTGACCGCGTCGGCTCCACAATGGGACAGGTATTCGACGCCTTCGGCACTGGTGACGTTTCCGGCCAGAAGGGTGAGATCGGGAAACTCCCTGCGAAGAAGGCGGATGACGTCCCCGACTCCTGCGGAATGCCCATGGGCGGTCGAGACCGCGAGGAGGTCAACACCCTCTTCGTGAAGCTCGTGGGCATGCCTGAGGATACGGTCGCGATCGAGATCCCCGGCCGCGGTCCGGGTAGCGGAGAGGGCCGCTCCGCAGACAAGGCGGAATTTGGCATCGCGGGCGGGTTTGACCTCGGCGCTTTCCTCCTCGCGGATACGTTCAATGTCCGACATGATGAAAAGGCCCTTGAGACGTCCCTTCCGATCGAGGACGATGAGCTTGTGGATGCCCATGTGCTCGGTGAAGAAACGGTCGGCAGCTCCAATCGGATCATCGGCGATGACCTCCTCCTGAATTGTGAAAACCTCCTCCAGCGGGGTCATGGCATCGCCCACGCGGACGTTGTGGTAACGCTTTTTGACAATGCGGCCACGAAGAAGACCGACGAGGTGGTTGCCCTCGTCGACAACGGGAAAGGTGTGGAACTTGAATCCCCGGGCCTCGATCATCTCGAGAACATCGGCGATCGTGCTCCCGGGACTGACTGAGATCGGTTCCTGGATGAGGCCATGGACATCATTCTTGACCTTGGCGACCTCCTGCAGCTGGCGCTTTTCCGACATGTTGTAATGGATGATCCCGAGGCCCCCGTTCCGGGCCATGGCAGTGGCCATGGCGGCCTCGGTGACGGTATCCATGTCAGCCGAGATAAGGGGAATATTGAGCGAGAGGCGCTCGGAAAGGCCCATGTCGATGCGGGTCTGGCGAGGCAGGACCTCGCTGTAGCGCGTCGCCAGGGTGATATCGTCGTAAGTCAGGCCAACGTTTGCGTTTTCCCGAAAAAAGGTATCCGCGTCCTTGTAGAAAAGAGGATCCGTGGGATTGGAGGTCGGTGCGGTCGCCATTGTCCATTTGAATGGCGATGAAAAATGAGAATCAAGCCGAAAAGCCCGGACCAGTGAAATCCGCCTTCGCAGGCGCGGGGAGCTCCTGGACAAGGTGCAGGACCTTGGGCACAGCGTAGGGGGGAAGAGAGTCCCTGAGATACTCGAGGAGCGGGAAGTGGATGGCGCTGCTTCCCGGATGGGGAACAACCTCCAATTCGGCGCGCATCCCCCAGTCGGGATCGGGAACCCCGGTGCAGCGGGCAGCGGAGACAAGGCCGCTTGAGATGGCGGCCGCCTCAACCTGTTCGGGATGGATTTTTTCTCCCCCGGAATTGATTACCCGATCGGCGCGTCCGAGGATGTGGAGTTGGCCGGCAGCATCGATTTCCCCGATATCCCCCATGGGAAGGGGTGTCCGGGAAAAGCCGGCCTGGGGAGGCAGGTAGGCCCGGAGGTTGGAGAGGGAATCGACAAGCACGCGTTGACGGGCATCAAGCCGAATGGTGGCATGCGGCATGGGAGTGCCCGCGGCGTTGATTCCCGAGAGGAAGGCTTCCGGATCGAGGACGGTGACCATGGCGGCCGTCTCCGTTGACCCGTAACAGGGCGCGAGGCGGATGGATTCCCGCCGGGCCCACTGCAGGAGGTCGGGCGGGGAGTGGGCCCCGCCGGTGAGGACAAGGCCGAACTGCTTCAGGACGGGGGCATAGCTTGGATCGGCCCGCATCCGCTTGAGCTGGGTGGGGACCACGGAAAGGGAAGCCTGCCCGAGAGGGAACGGAGCCGCCGCGAGGGAACGGGGATCCCGGTAATCGGCAAAGTGGACCTTGCCCCCCGAGGCAGCCGCCCGGAGGACCGGCATCAGGCCTCCGACGTGATGCTGGGGAAGGACGACAACGGAATGGATGATTCCGGAGGCGGCAAACCGTTCCCGGAAGGCTGAAGCGGCCGTCCCGAGGGTTTCGGGGTCGTGCAGGCAGAGCTTGGGCAGACCACTGCTCCCACTGGTGGCAAGGATGAAGGAGGTCCCTTCCGGCAGGGAGGCGTCATATCCGTTTTCCAGTGCCTGTCCCCATTTTTCCACCCATTTTTCCAGTGCCTGTCCCCATTTTTCGGGCCAGGCGGGATCCATGAGGAGGGCGGGCCGTCCGGCTTTCATGGCGGCAAGCAAGCCGGACCAGAAGGCGTGCGGCCGCGAGGCGGCGAGAGGGAGAGGTCCCTGCCCGGGGAGGGAGACGGGGGAGGGACGGAAAGGAAGGGCGGCGGCTATGCTCCGGGGAGTTGTTTCCATAGATTTTCCTGTTCCTGGGAGCTGAGGGGCCGGACCCGCCCTTGTTCCCCGCGAAGGCCGAAGGGATCCCTGAAAAAGGAGCCGATTCCGAGCCCATGGTCCGTGAACCTGAAATGGGCGGCCAGCCTGGCGATGGCGCTGAGGCCGATGCCGGATTCAAAGGCGGAGGAGAGAACGACCCGTTCAGACTGTGTGAGGAGGAAGCGGAGCCAGGATGCAGGGTCTCCGCAAAGGGAAGGCTTGATGACGTAAAAGCCAGGCCACTGGCTGGCGGCCCAGCGGGGAAGGGATTCCGGGTTGAGGGACTCGTCGAGGGCGAGGGGAACCGGTGACCGGATCGCGGTTTCAATGGCTCTGGAAAGGGAAAAGCGGTCCATAGGAAAAGGTTCCTCGACGAATTCCACCTGTGAGGCAATTCCATTGAGGCGGGGTTTCCAGAAGGCCCATGCCTCGGCGGACCAGGCGCGATTGGGGTCGAGACGGAGCATTTCCTCCCCTTCAAGGCGGAGGACGAGGTTTTGCACATAATCCCACTCGAGGCCGGGTTGGGTGAGGCCGAGTTTCAGTTTAAAACGCCGCACGCCGCGGAGGCGGAGGGGCTCGAGGGGATCCTCGCGGGCGAGGAGGGCCGCTGTGCGAACCTCCGGCGGGGCCGTTTCCGGCTGGTCGAGAGCAGCCCTTGCGGAAGCAAGGGCAAAGGCTGTCGCGGGAGGGGCTTTTCCGATCAGCCGGGAGAGGTCATCGGCGGGGAGACGTTCGGGGACGGCCTGCAGGAACGCTTGGGCCTTTCTGAGCGTTTCTGAGCCGAAATCCGGGAGGGGGGCGGCTTCACCAAAACCGGTGACACCGGTGGCGTTATCCTCGAGGCGAACAAGAAGTCCCTCGCGGATCTTCCATGACCCCCTGGCTGTTTTCAGGGGGCGGGCGAAGGGCCGTTGATAGCGACGGAAGCGAAAATGGAGCGGATGGACATTGTCCATTGGTAAAGGAAGGTTAAGGAAGAGAACACCTTACACACCTCAGGACGCATCTCAAACCGGATTGGAAAGCTTGAAAGAAGCTTTGCAAACAGGTCCCGGAGAAGGCGAAAGAACGACGCCTTCACAGTGAGGCCCTGAGGCCCGAGAAGGGGATTAATCGTGGATATACGCCTGGAAGACGCTTTTGGCGACGGGGGCGGCGGTGGCGCCCCCTCCGTAATCGGTGAGCTGTTCGGGGATACCCTCGACGAGGATGGCCACGGCAATGCGGGGGCGCTGAACGGGGGCATAGCCGACAAACCAGGCGAGGGTGGTGGGCTTGCCGTCCTTGCGGATCTGGGCGGTACCGGTTTTGCCGGACACAGGGAGGTCGGGATTGCCGGCGAGTCGAGCTGTTCCGCGTTCTCCGGCCTGGCGCATGCCTTCCTTGATGAGGGCGAGCTGATCGGCGGGCAGGTCGATGGGCTTTCCGGTGACGACCTCCCCGCGATCATGAAGGAGGGTGGGCTGGATAAAAGAGGTTTCCCGTGCGAGGGAGGCGGCGAAAGTGGCCATCTGCATCGGGGTCAGGAGGAGAAAGCCCTGGCCGATGGAGAGGTTTGCGGTATCGCCGCTGAACCAGCTTTCGCCGTAGAAGCGTTCTGCCTTCCATTCCGGGTCGGGGACGTGCATGCGCCCGGTTTCGTTTGGCAGTTCAATCCCGGTGGGTTCATCGAGGTGGAAGCGGCGGGCCTCATCGGCGATGGCCCAGACACCGGTTTCAACCCCGCGGTCATAGAAGAAGACATTGCAGCTGTCCCGGATGGCCTCGACAAGATCCTCGTCACCATGGCCGGAGCGGCGGTGGCAATGGAAGACCCGGCGCCCGACGAGGTGGTAACCCGGGCAGTTGATTTCCGTTTCGGCGCCGATAGTCCCGGCGCGGAGGCCAGCCATGGCCGTGAGCAGCTTGAAGGTCGAACCGGGAGGATAGAGACCCTGGATGGCACGATTGATCCAGGCTCCGCGTTCGCGGATATCCCGGTCGACCTTGTGGCTGAGGAAGGGGGAAAGGTCGTTTAAGTCGTAGGCCGGCTTGCTTGCGAGGGCGAGGACTTCCCCTGTTTCAATCTCGACCGCGACGACAGCCCCGGTCTTGTCATCGAGGGCCGATTCGGCCGCCAGCTGGACATCGATATCGAGGGAAACGGTGAGATCCTTTCCTTTCCGTGGGACCTCATGGAGAACACGTTCATACTGGAATCCGCTTGGATCGACGGTCCAGATCTCCCCGCCGGTCTGCCCCTGGAGGTGTTCGTTGAAGGCCTTTTCGAGGCCGCTGCGTCCGATCTGGCCCTCGTTGCGGAAGGTGAGGAGGGTGTCCCCGGGGAGGGTGCCTTCGGGAAACTCGGTACTGTCGGAGACAAATCCGAGGGTATGGGCGGCAGCCTCTCCGTAGGGGTACCAGCGGGCATTACCGGAAATGATCTGGATGGGGGAATCGACCGGGATCTGTTCTATGAGGCGGGCGTAGTGATTCTGCGGGAGGTCGGAAACGAGGGTAAAGGGAAGGAGGAGGGATTGGGAAAAGTGGCGTTCAATGTCCTCTGATTCGACCGTCAAATCCGTTCCAAGGAGGGTGTTGATCCGGTTCATGTAGCGCTGGACGACCACCTGGCGGGCCTCGGTGTTCAGCCTGTAGCGGTCCGGGTTGAGACCGTGCTGGCGATTCCAGCGGACGATGTTGTAGTATTCCTCACGGAACTCGCGCCGGAGCTCATTGAGGTAGACAACGGCGGAAAAGAGGGGCCGGTTACCGACGAGGACACGCCCCTCGCGGTCATGGATGATGCCCCGGGGACCGGGCATGAGGATGCGGCGGTAGTTCTGGCGCTCGGCGGCGGCGGCAAAGCTTTCCTGCTGGATCAACTGGCGGAAGCCGAGGCCGGTGGCGAGGGTGATCATGCAGATGCCAATGACCAGGAAGAGCAGGTTGAGCCGGGCATTGGCTACCGGATTGGGCCTGTCGGAGGATTGTCGGGGAACCTTGGGCATGATGGATCAGCTTACATCCGGGTCAGCTGGGCATCAAGATCCCAGCCGAGGGAATAGAGGAGCTTTTTCTGGAGAAGGCACCAGGGCCAGGCGGCAAGAAACAGAACGAGTGCGCTGGCAAGGAAATCGACCAGGACGCGCTGCCAGTAGACCCACTCCGTCCAGAGTCCTTTTCCGAGGAAAAAGGCCAGCCCGGCGAGCCAGAGGGCCTGGGCAACCACAGCGATAGTGCGAACATGGAGGGGATTCTGGCGTCGAATGCGGCGTTGGCTCAAGACAAAGAACGCCCAGAGGAGAACATAGCCGATGAGGTAGGTGCCGTGGGGGACAGGGTGGAGGGCATCGGTCATGAAGCCGAGAAGGGCACTGAAGACAAGGCCCTTCATGCGGTTCAGAAAAAGACCGAAGAAAACGAGGAGAAGGGCATCGAGATGAAGGTGGAGAGACCAGCCTCCAAGGGTGTTGTTGACCAATCCGATGAGGAAGTAGAGAAGGATATGGGAGAAAAAGAGAAGGGTGACGCGCGCATTGTCACTCATGGTGCCTCCTCCTCCCCCTCACGGGCCTCGAGCGGAACGAGGACGGCTACTTCGCGAATACCCTGGAGGCGCGGATCGAGGCGCACCTTCCCGCTCTGGAAGAGGCCGTCCGGCGAGGGATCGAGGTTGTAGACCCAGCCCAGGGTGAGGCCGTCGGGAAAGATGCCCCCGAGGCGCGAGGAGACCAGCCGCAGGGGATCCCGCAAGCTTGCGGAGACATCGGCGGGGACAGTGGAAACATTTCCGGTGGCGGACATGAGGCCCGGATTGTCGCCCCCGCGAAACTCGACCGGGCGGTTGTCGCCCTCGAAATGGGCGGCATTGCGGAAGCGGGGACTGCTGATGAGTTCAACGGTGGCGGTGTAGGCGTTGGCGGAGGCAATCCGCCCGACAACGCCCCCGGAGAAGACGACCGCCTGGCCGGCATCAATTCCGCTCGTGAGCCCCTTGCGGATGGTCAGGGTCTGCCACCATGCGGTGAGGTCGCGCTTGATGACCCGGCTGACCTCATAGCGGTATTGTTCATACGAGGGCAGGTTGAAGAAGCCCTCAAGGCGACGGATCTCCTGCTCGAGCATCTCGGCGCGCTGGTTCCGGAGGGTGTAGGCGGCATTGAGGCGGGAGAGGTCAACACCGGCCTCAATGAGTTCCCCCTTGCTGCGGGAACGGAGGGCCCAGTAGGAACGCAGGTCACCGACGTAACTGAGGGCGGTCCAGGCGGGGGCCTGGAATTCCTCGAAGAGGATGCCCGTCCAGCGCTTGAAGATAACCGGGGTGAACCACCAGAGGAGAAGGACCAGAAGGGCCAGTAAAAGGGACTTCGCCTGGTACGTGAGGTTGCGCGGCATGCTCCCCTCAGGCGCGGGTCTTCATCAGCCAGTGCAGGTTCTGGAGGACGACCCCGGTTCCATTGGCGACAGCGGAGAGGGGGTCGTCGGCAACAAAGACAGGCAGGCCGGTGGCATCGCTCAGCAACCGGTCGAGGCTGCGGATCATGGCCCCGCCGCCAGCCAGGATGAAACCGCGATCGACAAGGTCTGCGGAAAGCTCCGGGGGACAGCGTTCGAGGGCGTTGCGGACAAGCTCGGTGATGGAATTGACGGTGTCGGCAAGGGCTTCGCGGATTTCCTGGGAGGAAATGTGGAGGGTCTTGGGAAGGCCGGCGACGGAATCGCGGCCCTTGACCTCCATTGTCAATTCCTCGTCGAGGGGGGCTGCCGACCCGACCCGCATCTTGATTTCCTCGGCGGTGCGGTCCCCGATCATGAGGTTGTAGGCCCGTTTCATGTAGTTGACGATGGCCGTATCGAGTTCATCACCACCGACGCGGATGGACTTGGAGAAGACCACCCCGGAAAGGGAAATAATGGCGACCTCGGTGGTGCCGCCGCCGATATCGACAATCATGTTGGCGGTCGGTTCATCGATGGGGAGACCGACGCCGATGGCCGCGGCGACGGGTTCCTGGAGGAGGCGGACCTCGCGGGCTCCGGCATGGATGGCGCTTTCCTTGACGGCGCGCCGCTCGACCTCGGTGATGCCGGAAGGGACGGCGACAACGACCCGAGGAGGGACGAAGCGCATGGAACTGTTCACCTTCTGGATGAAATACCGGAGCATGGCCTCGGTAATTTCAAAATCGGCGATGACCCCGTCCTTCATGGGGCGGAGGGCATTGATGTTCATGGGGGTGCGACCGAGCATCCGCTTGGCCTCAAGGCCGACGGCGACGACCTCGCGGGTCTCACTGTTGATGGCGACAACGGAAGGCTCCTGCAGGACAATGCCCTTGTCGCGGACGTAAACGAGGGTGTTTGCCGTCCCGAGGTCGATACCTATGTCATTTGAAAATATACCCAGTGCCTTGCCGATCATGTAAGCGCTTTCCTTTGAGGCCCAATCGAATTGGATGGAATGTTGTGATTATTAAGGAGATGTCAAAACGGAAAAGGTTGGCCATGGGGATGGGAGCGGATGGGGGGACGGCGGATTTTCTCGCAAGAGATGATTGTACCGCAGTCGCGGATGGTTAGACCGGATGCATGGGTCTGATAGATAGTTTGATGGCATGGGAGTTTCCGTCACTGGTACTTGCGGTGGCGGAAGCGGTGCCGCCGGAGGCGCATGGAGGTGGCTGGATTGATGATTTCGGGATTGTCCTCGCGGCGGCCGGGCTCGCGGTGGCGCTGTTTTACCGCCTCGGGTTTCCGGTGCTATTCGGGTATATTCTCGCCGGCCTCCTGATCGGGCCCCACCTGCTCCCGCGCCCGCTGGTGGAGGACGCGGAGGCAATCGAACAGATCAGCGAGCTGGGCATCATCTTCCTCCTTTTCTTCATCGGGATGGAGTTCGACTTGAAGCGCCTCAAGCGGGTTCTGGGACCGGCGTTCCTGGCGCTGCTCCTGCAGACCCTGTTCATGCTTTACCTTTCACAGTTGCTGGCGACTCTCCTGGGCTGGAATCCGGCGGAGGCCCTCTTTTTCGGAAGCCTTCTCGCGATCAGTTCCTCGATGGTCACGGTGCGGGTTTTGCGGGAGGGGAAGCGCCTGCAGGATGCCAGTGCGCAATTCACGATCGGGATCCTGATCCTTGAGGACGTGCTAGCCGTCATTCTCCTGGTTATCCTGACGGGTGTTGCGGTGACCCAGACGCTCGACTGGGACGCGGCCTGGCTGATCACCTTCCTGATGGGGATCTTCGTGATCATGGTTTTTGTGATCGGGAGGGCGATCGTCCCGCGCCTGCTCCTTGCGGTATCGGGTGACGAGACGGAACCGGAAGTGATCACCCTTGTGAGCGTGGGCCTTGTGATGGGGATCAGCATCCTTGCCCTGCGGCTGAACTTTTCGCCCGCCCTTGGGGCCTTTGTCGCGGGCACGCTGCTGTCGCAGACCCAGGTGGCGCAGAAGGTGGAACGGATCAACCGGAGCCTGCACGACGTCTTCTCGGCGGTTTTCTTCGTCTCCATCGGGATGCTCCTGGACCCATTGATGCTGGTGAGCAATCTGCCCTGGATTCTCGCCATATCCCTGACCGTGATTGTGGGTAAAATCGGAACCTGCTGGCTGGGGCTGGCCCTTGCCGGGGAGAGCGGCCGGACGGCCTTCATGGCATCGGTACCGAAGGCGCAGATCGGGGAATTCAGCTTCATCATTGCCGGGTTGGGGTCGTCCCTCGGGGTGATGGATCCGGTCCAGACCGGGATTGCCTTTGGGGTGGCGATGGTGACCATCCTCCTGACGCCGTTTTCAACAGCCCTTTCGGGGCGGACCTTCAACATCCTCCAGGGTTGGGTTCCGCGTCGCATGGGGACGCTCTTCGAGACTTACCGGAAGTTCCTCGAGGGACTGAGCCACGGACTGGACCGGAGCATCCTCCTGCGGCTGATCCGGCGGCCGATCCTGCAGGTGGTCCTGTATGTGTTCCTGATCATCGGCCTCTTCATCTCGGCTTCCGCGGGGGCGAGGCCCTTTATGGTGCTTGCGGAGGAGTGGCCCATGGACTGGATCTGGAAGCTGGTCTACTGGATCGGGGTCGCCCTGGTCCTCTCCCCCTTTCTGCTGGCGGTTCTGCGCAACCTGAACGCGCTTTCGTACATCCTTACAGATGCGCTCTTCAACAGCCGTTCGAGTCGTCCGATTTACCAGAACCGGCTGCGCCAGATGCTGAGCAACCTCATTTTCGGACTCTTTCTTCTCGTTCTGGCTATGGTCTTCCTGCTTCTGGGGGCTCCGTACATCCCGAACACGGCGATTGCGGGAATGGGGTTTCTGGTCGCGGCGGCGGCGGTCTTTTTTCTGCGTGGCCGCCTGATCCTCGTCAACAGCCAGATGGAGGTACTCTTCATGGATTCATTCCGGGAGGAAGTGGCGAGCAAGGAGGAGGAACGGCGGGCGGAAGTACTGGCAATGATCCACGAGCAGGTCCCCTGGCCGGTGGAGGTGGTGGACCTGACCCTGCCGCGACACGCGGCCTGGTCGGGGAAGCTCATCCGGGAACTGAATCTGCGCGGCACCTACGGCGTGACCATCCTCGCCCTCGGGAGGGGGCACTCGATGGTCTATGACCCCGCTCCGGATGCGGTGGTATTCTCGGGGGACCGCCTCGTCCTGACAGGATCGAAGGATAACCTGGAGCGGGTGAGGGAGGATATTCTGGTGCAGATCAAGCCTGAGGACCGCTTCTTGCCAGGGCCGTCGCGGTTTCTCCTTGAACAGGTCTACGTGACCCCCGGCACGGAGCTTGACGGGGAAACGCTCGCGGGTGCGCGCGTCCGGCAGCGCTACGGGGTGACAGTGATTGGCGTTCAGCGTGGGGAAGAGCGTATCCTCAACCCGTTACCGGACTTTCTTGTCGATGCCGGTGATGTGCTCCTGGTCGCGGGAGTGCCGGAGAAAATCAAGGCCTTCGCGGCGACCTGCTGTCAAAATGCATTGCCTTCGGAGCATTGAAGGAGCAGAATTCCAGTATGGTACCCCTTACCTTAGCTGAACAACTCCTCTTACTGGCATTGGACGATGAAACGGGGAAACTCCGGCCGCTTCCTGACCAGTCACTGGATTACGCCCTCGCGGGGGCCATCATTGCGGACCTGACACGGGTGGGCCGGGTGGCAGTCGGCGGGGAGACGATTGAAATAATTGACCGTACACCGGTGGAATCGGCGCCCGAGGACATCGGCCTGCAGGAACTCGCGAAAGCGGAAATAACGAACCTTCGCGGAGCCCTTTCCCATCTCGCCGGGGATGCCCACGGACTGCGCAAGCGGCTGATCGGGCAGCTCGTGGAGAAGCGGATCCTGAAGGAGGAAGACAGGGAATTCCTCTGGGTCTTCCACTTCAGCCGATATCCGCTGGCCGACCCGACGGCGGAGAACGCGATCAGGCAGCGGCTGCGCAACCGGATCCTCAAGAAGGAGGTCCCGGCCTCGGAAACGGACCGCGTGTTGATTTCCCTGGTTCATGTCTGTGACCTCGAGAGCCTTCTTCTTTCGGAGGAGGAACGGGAGGCCCATGCTGAGCGGATTCGGGAAATCTGGAGCCGGGACAGGATCGGCAAGGCC
>JAWLGH010000085.1:0-8519 GCA_041685165.1 Oceanipulchritudo sp.
GGCCTTTATGGCGGTCGCGACAGGCGTCCGTTCCATTCGGAAAGGTAGTAGATATTGACAACCTCGAGGCCGGGACCGGGTTCGAAGGCATGCACCTGTCCGGGAGCGAGGACGGCGAGGGAACCTCTCCCGATAGGATGCCGCCCGTCGGAAGTGATGTGGGCCCCGGTGCCCGCGGTTACAATCAAGATTTCGTAATAATCATGATCATGGGCCTTTATGGCGGTCGCGACAGGCGTCCGTTCCAGGCGGACGAGGTGACAAGAGCTGAGCTGGACATGATCCTGGCTGATCCGGAATATCGCATTCATACAAGAAATATAAGGAATAATGCATGCATTCCGGGAGCCTTTCTGGCAAGATCTTCCCCATGACCTCACGCGAGCGCTTTCAGGCAATAATGGATTTTAAACAACCGGACCGCCTGCCGGTTGTGGAATGGGCTTCCTGGTGGGACCGCACGATTGAGCGTTGGCACCGGGAGGGCCTCGACCCGGTGATAAAGGACCGATATGCCATCTGCCGGCATCTTGGGCTGGAAGTCTACCGTCAGGACTGGTTCCGCTGCATCCGGCCCGGGGGACCGGAACCGGAGTCCCACGGGGCGGGCCTCCTCGACGAGGATGATCCCGAGGGCTCCTACGAGAAACTACGGGAGACGCTTTACCAGATAGACGACCGCTGGCCGGTGGATCCGGAAACCTGGAGCGCCTGGGCGAAGGAACAGGAAAAAGGGGAGAGTGTCATCTGGTTCACGGTGGACGGGTTTTTCTGGTTTCCGAGAACCCTTTTCGGAATCGAGGACCACCTCTATGCCTTTTATGATTATCCGGAACTGATGCACCGGATCAACCAGGACCTTGCGGACTGGATGCTGCGGATCATCGAACGGGTGGGATCCTATTGCCAGCCGGACTTCATGACCTTCGCCGAAGACCTCAGCTACAATCACGGACCCATGCTTTCGGAAGAGATGTTCGACACCTTCATGCTGCCCTACTACAGGCAGGTGATCCCGCGCCTGAAGGAGCAGGGGACAAGGCCCTTCATCGACTCCGACGGGGACGTTGTCCGGGCGGCGCCCTGGTTCTGGCGGGCGGGGATCGAGGGGATCCTGCCGCTGGAGCGGCAGGCGGGAGTGGACCTTGGGGAGATTCGCAAGCTGACCCCGGAGATGCGCTTTATCGGACATTTTGACAAAATGGTCATGAACCAGGGGGAGGCCGCGATCCGGGCGGAATTCGAGCGCCTTCTCCCCATGGCCCGCGAAGGCGGCTTCATTATCAGCGTGGACCACCAGACACCTCCGGGTGTATCGCTTGACGACTACAAATTGTATGTGCAGCTTTTTCATGAATATGCCCGTTCAGGGGCGGAATGAGCGCAACGGCGGATGAATGGTAACCCGGGGAAAAGGAGAAACGGATGAAAGCGACAATGCGACCCAAGGAACGCGTCCAGGAAGCCTTTGCGCACCGGGAACCGGACCGGGTGCCGATCGACTACCTCTGCAATCCAGGCATTGACCGGCGCCTGAAGGCTCATTTCGGCCTCAAGGCAGACGACGACGAAGGCCTGCGGGTGGCCCTCGGGGTGGATTTCCGCAATGTTGCGGCCCCCTTCAAGGGACCCGTGCGTTTTCCGCCCGTGAAGGACCGGAAGATCAACGAATGGGGGATCCGGACGCGCTGGATCGAGCATGCCAGCGGCGGGTACTGGGATTACTGCGACTTCCCGCTCAAGGACGCGGACCTTGAGACCATCCGGAAGTGGCCTTTTCCGGAGCCGGACGACTATGACTACGAGGCCCTCGCCGAAGCCTGCCGGCAACACCGTGACTATTACCTTGTCCTTGGGGATCCCGGGGTGGGGGACTGCATCAACAGCACGGCGATGCTGCGCACTATGGAGGAGGTGCTGATGGACCTCCATGACGATGCGGAGGAAACCCTGACCCTCTTTGACCGCAAGCTGGAACGGCAGTTGAAGCAGATGGAGCGCTCCCTCGAAGCAGGGGGAGGGGCCATCGACATGCTCTGGATCGGGGAGGACCTCGGGACGCAGATCGGGCCCATCGTGGGGAAGGAGCTCTTCCGCCGCCACCTGCGTCCGAGGCACCAGCAGATGGTTGATCTGGCGACGAGTCACGGCATCCCGGTGATGGTGCATTCCTGCGGATCGAGCAGCTGGGCCTTCGAGGATTTCATTGAGATGGGGGTGGCGGTCATCGACACCCTCCAGCCGGAGGCCAGGGACATGGATCCAGCGTTCTTAAAGCGGGAATACGGGGACCGCCTTTCCTTTCACGGCTGCATCTCCACGGCCGGCCCGGTTGTCGACGGCACCGTCGAGGAGACAATCCGGGACACCCGGGAAAAACTGGACATCCTCATGCCCGGCGGAGGTTACGCCCTTTCGCCAACCCACCAGTTGCAGGACAATTCCCGGACGGAAAACGTCCTCGCCCTCTACCAGACAGCCCGTGAATACGGGCGCTACGACCGCAGGTGACAAGGGCGCGCGGTCCCGGGAACTACAGCTTTCCGGACACGTCAGCCCCTGCTTGCAGGGGCTGACGTGAAGTTTACTGTAAATTAGGATTGCTTCCCCACCTGTCGGACTTTAGTAATCCCTGTGAACCGAGGAAGGAAACAAGGTGGGGCAAGAGGCAAGCGAGGAGACCGGGACGGACCTGATGGAGGATCCGGAATTCCTGACCCATGTGATCGAGGAGGGACCGGCGGGGATTACGATGGTGAATACTGCAGGAAAGCTCCTGTATGCGAACAGGCGGGCGGAGGCCATTCTGGGACTTAAAAAGAGCGAGATTGTGGGACGGACCTATGACGCCCCGGAATGGCGGATCACCCATTTTGACGGAAGCCATTTCCCGAGGCAATCAACTCCCTTTGAGCGGGTGCGCAGGGAAGGTGTTCCGGTGTACGGCGTTGAGCATGCCGTCTGCTGGCCGGACGGGACGCGCAAATGCCTGTATATCGATGGGGTGCCCCTGACCGCGGGACCGGGTGGGGAAGGACGGATAGTCTTCACGATTGAGGACGTGACGAAGCGCTATGAAGCAGAGTGTGCCAGGCGTGAGCGGGAGGCGGAACTGAAGCGGGCCCAGGCCCTGGCGGGCATTGGCTCCTGGCGGCTGGACTTTGCGCGGCGCCGGGCCGAGGCCTCGGAAGAGGCACGGAGGATCTATGGAATGGGCACCGGTGAGCTGACCCTTGAGGCGGTCCTCAAAGTCCCCCTGAAGGAATACCGCGCATACCTTGACGGGGCTCTTGAAGGAGCGAGGGAACGCGGGGAGCCCTATGACGTGGAATTTTGCATACGCCGGCAGACGGACGGACGCATCCGGCGTATTCACTCGGTGGGGGAATGGGACCCGGGCAAGGAACAGCTGGTGGGAACCCTGCGGGACATTACGGAGGAGCGGGCGACGGAGGAGGAGCTGCGTCGCCGCGAAGCCCAATACCGGAGCCTGGCGGAGGACCTTCCCTTGCTGATGGCCAGTTTCGACGCGAACTGTGTCATCTCCTATGTCAATCCCTCCGCGGCGACCTTCTTCGGGAGGCCGGCGGAAGCCTTTACGGGAAAGGATTACCGGATATTTCTTTCCGATGAGGAGGTGCGAAAGACTGAGGAAGCCCTGGCGACGATCACGCCGGAGGAGCCGGTACGGGTCTATGAGATCGACTACACCTCCGAACCGGCGAAAGAGCATGTCATCCGGTGGTACAGTCGAGGCCTTTTCGACTCCGGGGGAAAGCTGGTTGAAGTGCGTGGAATCGGCGAGGACGTGACGAAGGAGAAGGCCCTTGAGCGGCATCTCGTGGAGGCCCGGGAGAACGCTGTGAAGGCGAGCGAAGCGAAAAGCGCTTTTCTGGCGAGCATGAGCCATGAGATACGGACCCCGTTGAACGGGGTCATCGGAATGGCGGAGTACCTGCGCCAGTGCGACCTTCCGGATGAGTACGGGCGATGCATATCGCTCATTCACGAATCCGGGCATCATCTGATGGAACTGATCAATGACATCCTGGATTTTTCGAAAATCGAGGCGGGCCAGCTGATCCTTGATCCCAAGCGGGTCGATTTGCCCGGCGCGATCAACGAACTCCTGATGCTTATGGACCAACGGGCGCAAAAGAAGGGGCTGGTGCTGACCTCGCGCCTGGACCTCCCCGCGAGGGAATACCTCGTTGATGTTTTCCGGTTGAAGCAGGTTCTGCTGAATCTGCTTGGGAATGCGATCAAGTTCACCGGGAGGCGCGGACACGTGCAGCTGATAGTGGAGGAGAAGGGGGATGGATTGCTGGAGTTTGCCGTTGTGGACAATGGCCCGGGAATCGAGAAGTCCAAGCAGGCGAAGCTATTCGAGCCCTTTATCCAGGCGGACGGATCGATCAACCAGAAATTCGGGGGAACCGGACTCGGACTTGCGATCAGCAGGCGCATAGTGGAAAAGATGGGGGGTTCGATCGGGCTCTGGAGTGAGCCCGGAAAGGGAAGCCGGTTTTATTTTACCCTTCATTGCGCGACGAAGGCAGGCGGGGATGGGCAAATCCGACCGGAAAAGAAAAGCGATTCCGGGAAGACAGATGGCGGACTGCGGGTCCTGGTCCTCGATGATGACCAGATCAACGGAACCGTCCTTGAAAAGCTCCTCCAGGCGAGGGGGATTTCCACCACCCTGGCCCTGCGGCTGGAGGAGGCGCTGGAAGCCGCGGAAGGAGAGGAGTTCGGGTTGCTTTTCATCGACCTGAACATGCCGGGAATGAGCGGTCTCGACTTTGCCCGCGGGGTGCGCGAAAAGCGGATTGCACGGTTCAGCCCGGAAACCTACCTCGTGGCCTACACGGCAAGCGCGACCAACCAGGTCCGGGAGCGCTGCCGGGAGGCCGGATTCAATGACTTTCTTACCAAGCCGATCACCCGTGAATCCCTTCGAAAGGTACTGGAGGCCTACCTCATGACGTCCTCATGAACGAGGACCAGGGCGCCGGTGTTTGCGCCAGGCAAGAGGGGAGACGCCCATGCAGCGCTTGAAGAAACGGGAGAACGAATAGACCTCGGGAAATTCAAGGACCTCGGCAATCTCGGAAACGGTGAGTGATGAGTACTCAAGGAATTCAACGGCCCGGGCAGCCCGGAGGTGGTCGATGTGTTCCTTGAGGGTATGGCCGGTGGCCTGCCGGAATTTCACCGAGAGGTAGCCCGGATCGTATCCGAGGCGGGCAGCAAGCCTGCGGACGGAGAAGACGGATCCCCAGGGACCGTTGATTTCAGCCTCAATACGGCTGAGGAAAGGATTTTCCGGGTTCTCGTCCGGACGGAGTTGTTCGCTCAGTAATTCGAGAAGGGCCACTGTGAGGTTGTTGAAGACCGTGGTTGCCCTGTTGACGGAGTGTTGATCCACGCAAGCGGTCAGTGCCTTGATAATGGCCCCGGCGAGGGGCTCCTCGGGAAGGACGAGGGACTCGCCGGGATTGTCGACGGCAGACACTTCAAATTTGCAGGTTGTCCACCTGACCTGTCGCTCGGGGTAGGCGAAGCTGTGCCGGCAACCTCCTGGAATGAGGAGGCTTTTGCCGCTCCGGATGGTGCGCTTTCCGGAATCATCAAAAAAGGTTACAGAACCCTCCCGGATGATCTCCAGCTGCCAGAAAGGATGCTGGTGAAAGGGCAGCTTGCGGGGACGCTGATTCCGGTAGGTATAGCTGTAAAGGTGGTGTACACGTATGGAGGAATTCATGGAAATGATAAAAAATATCGCAGATTTAGCCATTTATGAAAAGAAATTCCCATGCTATGGTAAAAGCATGAAAAGAGGTTCCACCATTGCCGTCCTCATTCCGGAAGCCCAGCTGAAGCAGCTTTTCCAGCCGGCTGATCTCTCCATTCTGGAAAGCCTTGGTGATTGCCGCTTTAATGAGACGGGGGAACATCTGGACGAGTCGGCGGCGATTGACCTCCTCCGGAACGCGACCATCGCGGTAGGGTCTTGGGGAACGGTGGGACCGAATGAGCGGATCCTGAGAGCCTGTCCCCAGCTTTGTCTCTGGGAACACGTCGCGGGATCGGTGAAGCGCTTCTTCGGCCAGCACCATGACGGAAGGGAACTGGTCATTGCCTCCTGCGCCCCGGCCATTGCCGATTCAGTCGCTGAAATGACGATCGGGCTCCTTATTTTCGGACTCCGGCGTCTCTTTGAGAAAAACCACCGCATGCTGGGCGGGTCGGCCCTTCCCGATGCACCGAAAGTGAACCTTTTCAGCTCGCGCATCGGGGTCATCGGGGCCTCCCAGGTGGGGCGCCGGGTGGTCCGTTTCCTGAGGCATTTCGGGGCGGAGGTCCTCCTCCATGATCCCTACCTGGACAAGCGGGAGGCGCACGACATGGGCGCCCGCCTGGTGCCCGACCTTGTCGAGCTCTTCCGGGAGTCGCACGCCGTCACCCTGCACACGCCGGCCTTGCCGGAGACAGCCAAACTAGTCGGGGCGCGACACTTTGCGGCCATGCCGGATCACGCCGTATTCGTCAACACTTCGCGGGGCAGCTGCGTGGATGAAGCCGCCTTGGCGAAAGCCTTGCATCAGCGACCCCTTTTCGCCTTCCTTGATGTGGTTGAGAGGGGTTCAGATTCGCCGGAAAGTCCCCTCGCGGCCCTTCCGAATTGTTTCCTGACCCCGCATACCGCCGGCGGACCGAATTTCCGGATGGGAGAACAGGCCGTGGCCGATATAAAAGCTTTCCTGTGCGGGGGAGAGCCCCAGATGGCCGTTACCCCCTCCCAGCTCCCCCGTCTTGCCTGAACCCGAAAGACCGAAAGACCATGAAAAACCAGCCCCCAATCAGAATTTTCGCCATTTCCGGATCCCGGGAATACCGTTCCGATGAGAGCCTTACCTTCTGGAAGCGCATCCTTGAAGAATCGGGTTCCTACGCTGTAACCCTGGCTGAAGCAGGGGAGCGGGGGACAACCGTTCCTGGAATTGAGCAACTTGAGGATCATGACATCCTTCTTGTGTTCTGCAAGCGGCTCGAGCTGTCGCCCGCCGAACTCATTCCGATCATGAAATGGTGCTGGAAAGGGCGTCCGGTAATTGGGATCCGGACGGCCAGCCACGCCTTCCAGACCTGGCTTGATTTTGATCACGAGATTCTCGGAGGATCCTATGACGGACATGGTCCGGCTGAGCGGGAACGGTTACGTCAACCGGTGGAGAAAGCGGCAGGACATCCCGTACTCGACGGCATTTCAGAATGGTCCGGTCCAGCAAAAACCTACCGTAATCCCAATCTTGCCCCGGAATGCGTGGAATTGATCCGAATCCCGGATGCCGGCACCCTTCAGCCGGTGGCCTGGACAAGGACCGTGCCCGATTCACGGGGTCGGGTCTTCTACACCTCGCTGGGGGAACCGGAGGACTTCGCGGAACCCGTTTTCCTGCGCCTGCTCCGCAACGCTGTTGACTGGGTTGCCTGCCGGAGCGGAGGGTACCAGCTGCGCCATCTTTCCGAGATGGAAACGGTCAAGTGCCCCTGTGGAAACACCCGCCGGGCTTTCGCGGTCCCGGAAAATCCCCTGGCCACCGTCCACATGGTCGACATCACTGAGGACAGCCAGAGTCATTATCACAGGCGCTTGTCCGAGATTTACCTCATTATCGAAGGAACCGGATTCATGGAGGTCAACGGGGAACGCATCCCCGTGAAAGCCCTCGACACCCTTTTCATCGAGAGGGGATGCCGGCATCGCGCCGTCGGGGACCTCCGTATTGTCAATATTCCCATTCCCTCCTTTGATCCGGAGGATGAATGGTTTGACTGAGGAGGGCCCAATTATCCTCAATTTCGAAGTCAAAACCAGTTCCGGCCCGCTTCAGGGCGATTTCCGAGAAGCTGGCGGTGGAGTAGAAAAGGGGAAGGGGGCCATCGATGTGCTTGCGTGCCTTTTTGGAAAGCCGTTTGTCCCCATAGAGCATCCAGAGCACGGCGTGCGTGTCCAACAGCCAGCCGGCCGAATTGGTGGCTGGTTCTCTCATTTTTTGCAACTCCGAAAAGGTCGCCCAGGGCCTCACTCTTGGCGGTGGAGTCGAAGCCTTTCCCCAATTTAAATGGACGACCGGCCAGACCACCGATACGGGTTCCCCGATGCGCGCTCGCCGGAACGATCTTAACCACCGGCTTGTTCAGCCTCGCGACAATGACTTCCTCACCCCGCTCAACCGCCTCAATCAATTTAGGGTGCTTCGCGGAATATTGTGGAAATCCGGACCCGTCTCGAAGAGGCCAGTGATAAAAATGGTTGCTCGCCAATCTGGGTGGGT
This sequence comes from Oceanipulchritudo sp., assembly GCA_041685165.1. Lineage (GTDB taxonomy): Bacteria > Verrucomicrobiota > Verrucomicrobiia > Opitutales > Oceanipulchritudinaceae > Oceanipulchritudo. The sequence continues at coordinate 8,343 of JAWLGH010000085.1, forward strand.
AAGCCCCCCTCGATTGAGGGACCTCATGATCTCCCGATGGTGGAAGGGACGCTCAGACCTCCCGAAGGGAATTAGCGATATGACCCGATACGATCCTTCGCTCCCTTCGGGAGTGGCCGGGGCTATCGGTCCTCCGCTGCCTTCGGGAGTGCAATTTCACGCCCCGGCTCCCTCGTC
>JAWLGH010000086.1:0-8456 GCA_041685165.1 Oceanipulchritudo sp.
GTGGACGGTGCCGGAGCATCACCTGGTCCGCTCGCCCCGGGAAAAGAAACTCCAGTTGATTCCGGTCCTGCGGTTCCGGAAAGCGGACCCCCACCCCGATCAACCTGACCGCGTGGGGGCTGCGTGAAAAAGCCTCCCGCATCAGTCCCGCAAAGGCTTCCTCCTCCAGCCCGCGGCCCGCCTGTTCCCGCGTCGTCTGCTGGAAATTGGAGAACTTGAGCTTCACAAATATCTTGTTGAACGGCCGCCCCTTCACCTGCCGCCTCAAATCCCCGCCCAGTTCCTCCAGAAGCCCCGGCAGTTGCTGCAGGCAACCGTCGAGGGTCCCGATGTCCTCGGGAAAGGTCCGCTCCACACTCGTGCTCTTGGGGTCACGCTGGGTCTCCACCGGTCGGTCATCCCTTCCCCGGCAACGGTCATGGAGCTCCATCGCCCGGCTCGGCCCAAGCCAGTGCTCCAGCTCGTTGATCGCGATTTCCTGCAACTGCCCGCAGGTGTCGATTCCCTTCTGGTGGAAAAGCGCTTCGGCCCGCGGGCCCACTCCCGGAATCCGACGTACCGGAAGGGGCTTCATGAAGGCCGTCACATCCTCCGGGCGTATCGCAAACTGCCCGTCCGGTTTTCGCCAGTCACTGGCGATCTTCGCCAGCATCTTGTTCGGGGCTATCCCCGCACTCGCCGTCAGGCCGGTCTCCCTCCGGATGTCCCGCCGGATCATCCGGGCCACCTCCGTCGCATACCGCTTCTGATGGCTCACGTCCAGATAGGCCTCGTCCAGCGAGAGCGGTTCGATGAGGCTTGTGTAGTTCGTGAAAAGCTTACGGATCCGCCTCGATTCCCGCCTGTAAACGTCAAACCGGACCGGTTTCAGAACCAGGTGCGGGCACAGCTCAAGGGCCTTGAAAACGGGCATTGCCGAGCGGCATCCATACTTGCGGGCCTCGTAGTTGCAGGTTGTCAGAACGCCCCGCCGGGAATGCCCCCCCACACCCACAGGCTGGTCCGCCACCGAAGGATCGTCACGGCATTCGATGGCCGCGTAAAAGCAGTCCATGTCAATGTGAATGATCTTGCGCATCCGTCCCGCCCGCGATTCCAGAACCGACACCGGGCTCCCCTCCCGGAAGAAGCAAATTTCTCCCGTCCCGGGTATCCTCCTTTTCCTCAGATAACGGTGTTGTCCAGCACGACACCGTTCTTGACCACCATCAGGACCCCGTCCCGGACAATGACATCCCCTTCCTCGAACATGTCCGGCTTTCCCTCGGGACTGAGGCGCACGTTGTTCCCGATCCGGGCGTTTTTGTCGATGATCGCGTTTTCAATGTGACAGTTCTCCCCGACACCGAGGTCCGGTCGCTGCAGATCGCAGTTCTGCTGCCGGTCCTCGTCATCCTCGAAAAGGTCCGCCCCCATCATCACGACGTTGCGGAAGGTGGTGCCCCGCTTGATCATCGAACGCACCCCGATCACCACCCGGTCAAGGTTCGATTCGGAAACAATGCTTCCTCCGGCAATGATCCCCTCGTTCATGTTCACCGCGTTGATCTTGGAAGCCGGAAGAAAACGGGCCCGCGTATAGACAAAATTATGCTGATCGAAAAAATTGAAGGGGGGAACCGCGCTCGTCAGCCCGAGGTTCGCCTCGAAAAAAGAGCGCACGGTTCCAATATCTTCCCAGTAGCCCTCAAAGATGAAGCTCATCAGGTTCACCTTCCCGAGCAGGTGGGGGATCACTTCCTTTCCGAAATCAGTGTAACTGTTGTCCAGTCCCTCCCGCAGGGTCCGCATCTCGAAGCAATAGATTCCCATGTTTGCAAGCACGTGGGACGTGCTCTCGTCGCTGGCATCAAGGTGCGAGGAAAGGGCCTCGCTCAGGGCAAGGTCCTCAATCACCTTCGGGTCGGTCGGCTTCTCCACAAATTCGCTGATCGAGAGGTCGTCCTGCACCCGCATCAGCCCGAGGCCCTGGACTTCGTCGGTGCGCAACGCCTTGGCCGCAACCGTGACCGATGCCTTGGTCCGGCGGTGCTGCTCGATGAGGGCATCAAAATCCATCTGGTAAAGCTGGTCCCCCGAGAGGATGAGAACCAGATCGTTATCCTCGACGTCCAGATGATGAAGGTTCTGCCGCACCGCATCCGCCGTCCCCTGATACCAGGTGTCGCCCTTCTGCGTCTGCTCGGCCGAGAGGATGTCGACAAAGCCACCCCCAAACGGATCGAACTTGTAGGATTCCTGGATGTGCCGGTGCAGGGAGGCTGTGTTGAACTGGGTCAGGACAAAAATCTGGTTCAAACCGGAATTAAGGCAATTGCTGATCGGAATATCCACCAGACGATACTTCCCGGCAAGGGGGACCGCGGGTTTGCAACGCTCGGAGGTCAGGGGATGCAGACGGGTGCCCCGTCCTCCCCCCATGATGACACAGACAACTTTGGACTTCATAGGCTTATCGCTTGCGGTAGAGGTGGCGGATCTAGTCTTGCTATATGATCCAGCTCCTTTAGTGATGCAATCCAATTATGTGTGGAATCATTGGCTATATCGGCAGGCATGACGCCGCGCCCATCCTTCTCGACGGCCTGGGGCGTCTTGAATACCGGGGCTACGATTCGGCGGGGCTTTCCCTCCGGATCGACGAGGGCTTCCTCACCCTGAAAAAAACCGGGCGCGTCGAAAACCTGCGCAAGGAAGCCCTCCTCCTCAAACGGGGGAGCGGGATCGGCATCTCCCACACCCGCTGGGCCACCCACGGGGGTGTCAGCGACAGCAACGCCCATCCCCATGTCTCGTGGGACGGAAAATTTTCCGTCGTCCACAACGGGGTCATTGAGAATTTCGCCTTCATCCGCCGCGAACTCGAGGCCAAGGGCGTCACCTTCCTCAGCGAGACCGACTCCGAAGCCCTCGTCAACCTCATCGCCTTCCTCTACGATGCCGAGCGTCGGCAGGACGGCACGGGGGCCCTCGACTGCCTCATGAAGGCCCTTCGCGGCGCCCTTTCCCAAGTCGAGGGGACCTACGGCTTCGCCCTGATCTGCACCGACCTTCCCGAACTCATGCTCGGGGCCCGCAAGGGAAGCCCCCTCGTGATCGGCGTCGGGAACGGCGAGAATTTCCTCGCCTCCGATGTCACCGCCTTCGCCGGCCGCACCCAGAGCGTCGTCTACCTCGACGACGGCCAGATCGCCACCGTGTCTCGTAATGATTTTTCCATTACAACAATGGACGAGGTCGACATTTCCCCGACCATCGACACCATAAGCTGGGATATCGAGGACGCTGAAATCGGCGCCTACGACCATTTCATGCAGAAGGAGATCTTCGAGCAGCCCATGGCCGTCGAGAACGCCATGAGGGGACGCTTTTCCCAGGACAACAGCACGGCCCAGTTCGGCGGCCTCAACATTGAACCGAGGGAGCTCCGCCAGATCGACCGCATCCTTTTCCTTGGCTGCGGCACGGCCTGGCATGCCTGCCTTGTCGCCGAATACCTCATCGAGAAATACGCCCGCATCCCCGTCGAGGTCGAGTACGCGAGCGAATTCCGTTACCGCAACGCCCCCCTCGACAAGAACACCCTCGTTTTCGCCATCAGCCAGAGCGGCGAGACCATCGACACCCTTGAGGCCCAGCGCGAGGCCCAGCGCAAGGGTTACCGGGTCCTCGGCGTCACCAATGTCGTCGGGTCCACCATCGCCCGGGAGAATGACGGTGGAATCTACCAGCACAGCGGTCCCGAAATCGGGGTTGCCTCGACCAAGGCCTTCACCGCCCAGTGTCACATAGTCGCCATGCTCAGCCTCTACTTCGGACGCATGCGCGACATGAGCTTTTCCCAGGGGCTTGAAATTGTCGCCGCCCTGAAGAAGGCCCCCGGGCTCATTGCCCAGGCCCTCAACCAGGCCGACCACATCGCCGCCATCGCGAAGCGCTTCGCCCACCACAACGACTTCCTCTTCCTCGGACGGCAATTGATGTTCCCGATGTCCCTCGAGGGCGCCCTCAAGCTGAAGGAGATTTCCTACATCCACGCCGAAGGCTATCCGGCTGCGGAAATGAAACACGGCCCCATTGCCCTTGTCAGCCCCCAGTGCCCCACCGTGGCCATCGCCCTCAAGGGGGAAATCTTCCACAAGTCCCTCGCCAATATCCAGGAGATCAAGGCACGCAACGGACCCGTCATCGCCATCACCGATGCCGGGAAGGACTTTCCCGCGGACCTCGCCGACGCCGTCATTGATCTTCCGGAAGCCCACGAGGTGAACCACGCCACCCTCATCTCCATCCCGATGCAGCTGCTTTCCTACTACATCGCCATCGAACGGGGATGCGATGTCGACAAGCCGCGCAACCTCGCCAAGAGCGTCACCGTCGAATAAGCCCCCTCCCATGCAGATTTCACCCTCCGCCTCCGCCTTCAGGAAGCTCTCCCGCGAGGGCAACCTCATTCCCGTCTACTGCGACCTCATGGCCGACTTTGAGACGCCCGTCTCTGTCTACTCGAAACTCAGGGAATCCGGGGGGGCCGCCTACCTCCTCGAGTCGATCGAGGGTGGGTCGACCCTCAACCGCTACTCCTTCATCGGCTTCCAGCCGAGGAAGACCTTCGAGATGCATCCCGGCGGGGAGGTGCGCGTGACCCACCGCGACGGACGCGTCGAAACCTTCCCCTGTCCGGAGGATCCCCTCACCGTCCTCGAGGAGGAGATGGGCCGCTACCGGCCGGTCCGCCTTCCCGGCATGCCGCGCTTCATCGGGGGCGCTGTCGGGTACCTGAGTTATGAATACATCCACTGCATCGAGCCGACGGTCCCGCCAGCCCGCAACGACGTCCTCGGGATGCCCGTGGCCCATTTCCTCATCACCGACACCCTCGTCATCTTCGACCGGGCGAGGCAGACCATCCGCCTCATTGTCAACGCCCACGTGAACGGCGAGGAAACCGCCGGGGAAAGCCACAAGGCCGCCGTTGAGGCCATCCGCGACCTTGCCGGGCGCCTCCGCCGCGGCCGGGCCATTCCGACTTTGCCGGTCCCGGCGACGCCCGAGCCCGCCATCCCCCGGGGCAACTTCGACAAGGCCCGCTTCGAGGCCATGGTTGAGACCTGCAAGGAATACGTCCGCTCCGGGGATATCATCCAGGTCGTCGGCAGCCAGCGCTTTGAAAAACCTTTCAGCGGCTCGCCCCTGGACCTCTACCGCGTCCTCCGCATTGTCAATCCCTCCCCCTACATGGTCCTGCTCGATGCCGGTCCCTATGCCCTGGTCGGCGCCTCCCCCGAGGTCCACGTGCGCCTCACCGACGGACTCGCGGAGGTCCGCCCCATTGCCGGAACCCGACCCCGCGGGAAGACGAACAAAGAGGACCTTGCCTACGAAAAGGAGCTTCTCGCCGACGAGAAGGAACGCGCCGAACACCTCATGCTGGTCGACCTCGCGCGCAATGACCTCGGGCGGGTCTGTGAATTCGGATCCGTCAAGGTGCCCGAATACATGGTCGTGGAGCGCTACTCGCACGTGATGCACATTGTCTCCCAGGTCGAGGGCCGCATCCGCGGGGAATCCAACGCCTACGACCTCATGCGGGCCACCTTTCCCGCCGGAACGGTAAGCGGGGCCCCCAAGGTCCGCGCGATGCAGATCATCGCCGGGCAGGAAGCCGACCAGCGGGGTCCCTACGCGGGTGCGGTCTGTTATTTTTCCTACGACGGGAACCTCGATTCCTGCATTGCCATCCGTACCGCGACAATCAAGGACGGCACCATCCACGTCCAGAGCGGGGCCGGCCTCGTGGCCGACTCCCGCCCCGAGGCGGAGTATCAGGAAACCGTCAACAAGGCCGCCGGAATGCTCAAGGCGATCCAGATGGCAGCCGGGCTCCGGGAATCCGAGTCAGATCTCCTCCCAGATTAAGGTCCCGTAGTCAAAAAGGAAGACGCGTCCTTCATCCCCGATGAAATAGAGGATGTAGCCTTCGCGGCCAAAGTCGTAGAGGGCGTTGTAGTAGAGCTCGCTCGTCCAGAGCCAGGTGTCGAGGACAAGGCTGAAGAGGATCATGTTGTCCGCGCTCCCGGCGAATCCGGCATAAATCCAGCCCAACTCGCGGTGGTAGATCCAGTCCTCCTGGTCGAGCCAGAAATCACCAAACCAGGGCGAGGTCCAGCCACCTTCGTCATTGCTTTCCGCCCTCACGAGGGCCTCAAAGGTCTCCTCCACCTCCGCCGCCGCCTGGGTGATCACGACCTCGATTCCGGCCACGGTCAGAATGCCTTCCCGGGACTCGGTGACCTCATTGGCGGAGACTGTGAACATGACAATATCGCTCCCGCTTCCCGCCGCGCCGTAGGTGATGACAATCCAGTCTGCCCCGCTTTCAGCGGTCCAGTCCACACCACTGACCGCATCCACCGTGACCAATTGGTCGCTGCTCTCCGCTGGGACCTCAAGGGTCTCCGGGAAAACAGTCGGTTTCGGCAGCACGGTCAGTTCAGCGGGCTCACTGACAACATCACCTCCCGGACCCGAGACCACAACCGTGTACATGCCTTCGTCTGCGGGAAGAACCGCTTCGAGAAGAAGGGTCGGCCCATCCGCATCCGTCAGGTCGACTCCGCCCTTCTGCCACTGGTAGGTCAGGGGGTCATCGCCTTCCTCTGCGACCACCGTGAAGGTAGCCGTTTCGCCCTCGTTGACGGTCAGGCTGGCGGGCTGCTCCAGCAACACGGGCGGATCCAGAGGCGGGACTTCGGCCAGAAGGGTGATGGAATCCACCCGGGCCCAGGTATCGTTCTCGCCCGTGAGCAGGCCCGTGCTGATGTAGATGCCGACGGAATCAAGGGGAACCTGCCCAATCTCTCCAAGGCTTGTCGGGCTCGGAGGATCCGTCTCGAAATCAACGTTCAGGCTGTCCTCCCCGACAACGCCCCCGAGCCATACCGCGCCCGCAGCGTCAAGGCTGACCGCCTCCCAGTCACCGCTGCCGCTGTGCATGAAGGGGGTTTCATTGACATACCACTCCCCGTTGAACTGAAGGGCAAAGTGATAGGCGGCCACCTCGGCGTTGCGTGGACGGATGCGCATGCCCGTTTCCCGGATATCGGTCGCAAGCAGAGCGGTGAGGTCGTTCACCGAATTCGGGGCATCACTGTGCCAGCTGACCTGGGGATTGATACCCCCCACCGGGGTCTGCGGGACCGAGACCACGTCCGTTGTCGTGGAATAAACAAGAAAGGCTTCCGGTGCCGGCTGGTCGTTCTTCCCGCTCACGAAAAGGAACCCCGCCTTGTAGTGCCCCGGAGTCGGATCCGTCGAGGTGCCCTCGCTGAGGTCGGCGAAGACCGCCTCACCTGTCACCAGCGGCAGCGCCTCCGCGCTGTAGATGCCGTCCCAGTTTGCCGCCTGGATGGGCCGGTCAGCGCCATCAACCTTACCTTCATTGTTGAAGGTAAAGGTGAAGAGGTCCGCGGGCGGCGGGGGGTCCGCGAGCAATTCGATGGAATCAACCCGATATCCATTGAAATTGTAGGGGTTGGTGATGTTCTCCGGTGAGTAGACGCCGAGGCCCGTGATCTCACCTTCCGGAAGAGCCCCGTCAAGAGGCTCGCCGAGGGTCATCCCCACCGTGGAATCGGTCTCTTGTCCTCCATCAAAGGTCAGCGGCACCCATCCGGTTTCGCTCCAGGCAAAACTGTAGGGCTGGGCATTGTAATAATTGGCAAAGGCCCCGTTTTCCGTGAACTGGTCCCCGCTGAAAACGGTCTCGGCGCCATTGGGATCCGTTTGTCCCGCCCGGCCGAGGATGCGCACCTCCGCCCCGAGGGTTTCCTCGTCGACAAGGTGGACATACCAGGCCTCACCGATGCGCACCGCCGGCATGAAGCTGTGCTGGGAGGCGTCACGGTTGCCCTGGACAAAATTGAATTCCCGCAGGCGTTCGCGCTCCGCCGGAGAGACCGTGAAGGCGGTCCAGAGAAAATGGGCAAGGGTCCGGTTGTGGAAATAATCGCCTGTTTCCGGATGCGGGCCCGGCAGGTCCGGACGGGCCCCCTCTTCCCCTTGTCCATGGAAATCGTAGTTGTTCGTGAAGAAACTGACGTAACCGATCGGCTCGCCCAGGCGGTGATCACCCGCGCTTGTCGAGGTCTCCATCGTAAGCACGGTCTCCTCAGCCACCTGGAGCCCGTCGAGGTTAATGCCCGCATGCGAGTGATGGACCGCCCAACCAAGGTCGGCAAGGGGCACCGGTGCCGCTGTTTCGGCATCATCCCCGGAATCAAAGGTCTCGAGGAAGAGCGTGGTCATTTCCGTGTCGCTCGCGCTTTGCCCGACCACCTGGATAAGAGGCCATGTCAGGAACACAATAAGCCATAAACCAGTTCGTTTCGTCATTTTTGGGGATGGGGGATTAGGGTTTTACAAGCAGATGCGGACAAACGGCCATCAGGGGATGA
>JAWLGH010000033.1:0-12289 GCA_041685165.1 Oceanipulchritudo sp.
AGCACCTTTCCCTCCTTGAGCGCCTGCTTGCGGAGTTTTTCGCTTGTCCGATTCAGGTCGACCCAGTCAATGCGATACAAGGTCGGCAACTCTTCGAGGGCATCCGCTATCTTATAGAATGATTTCAGGTCCAACGGGTGCTCTCCAATGACACCCACATCAAAGTCAGAGGTGGGATCGGCATTTCCGCGGGCCCTGGAACCAAACAGAATAACCGTATACCCTCGCAGGGAGGTTCCCATATCTTGAAAGACCTCTCGAATCTCGGATTTGAGGGACTGTTCCGTGATTGTCACCATGGATTTCAGAATTGCCAATCTGTTTCGTCCTGTCAACTGCCCTTGGACACTGCCGCAAAGTGCCATTTCCGGCCAAGTCCGAATGGTTTTTTGGCTACAACCGTTCAGGCGATGCCGTGGCGGCCGCGGTTGTTCCAGCTATTGACCGCGCCTCTGGCGGAGAGGGAGCGCTGGGAGGAAACCGGTTTGAGTTCCCCGTTTTCGACCCGGGGATCGCCGTGCCGTGCCATCCATTCGGTGAGGGCGCCGCGGAGTTCATCGCGGATGTCGGCAAAATCCGGGTTGTCGGCGAGATCCGTTTCATCACGGGGATCGTTGTCCTGGTCAAAGAGGTACCCGTAATCGTGCTCGGAGGCCCACTGGTAGCGGAAGCGACCGTTGGAAACGGCAAAGCTGTCCTCGCACATTCCGAAGCTGTAGGGACGGAAAGGGGCATCCGGACCGGCGAGGCGTCCGAGGAGGCTCTGGCCATCGAGGGAGTCGGGGACTTGAATCCCGCAGGCCTCGAGGAGGGTTGGCATGATATCGGCCAGCCCGGCCGGGGTGGCCGCATCATGGCGACCGGGAACAAGGCCGTTTTCCCGGCGCCACCGGTTGGGGGGAACAATGATGAGGGGGACACGGGTCGAGCCCTGGAGAAAGTCACCCTTGGCGAAGTTGCCGTGATCGAAGAGCTGGTCGCCATGATCGCTGGTGAAGACAACCCAGGTGTTTCCGAGGACCCCGTGTTCCTTGAGGGTGCCGAGGAGGGTCCCGACCATGGAATCGATATGGGTGATCATGGCCCCGAATCCGCGCAGGTTCTGCTGGATCCATTCCCGCCTGTCCTTGTAGTGCGCGTACTGGTTGGCATAGCGCAGGCCCTGCATGCGGTTGGTCACCTTGGCGGTGACCCAGTCACCCATGACCGGATCGGGGAAGTCCGTCTGTTCATAGAGGCTGTAGTAATCGCGTGGCGGGGTCACGGGCGGGTGCGGCTTGTCGAAGGAGGCGTAGAGGAAAAAGGGACGTGTGGGATCGCGGCGCTCGATGAAGCGCATGGCCTGGTCAGCCGTCCAGTGGGTGGTCGTGAAGGGCTCGGGGAGGGGACTCAGCCGGAGGCCGTACTGGTTGTTCCCGAGGCCGTGCGTGTAGGCAAGGTGCTGGAGATTGTTTTCCATGAGGAAGCTTTCGTAGTCATCCCTGATGAGGCCTCCCTGTTTCCGACCCTCCTCGTTCAGCTGCACGTCCTCAAAGCCGATCCGGTTGCGCTGCGGGCAGGTATGGAGCTTGCCACTGGCGAAGGTCTGGTAGCCGTTACGGGTAAAGACCTCGGCGAGCTTCGGGCCTTCGGGGAATGCCTGCATGTCCTTGTTCCGGTCCATGTGGATGTTGTAGGGATTGAGACCGGTCATGAGGATGCGACGTGCCGGAACACAGACAGGGCATTCGCTGAAGGCCCTCTGGAAGTTCACGCCCTGCTCGGCGAGCTTGTCGATCTGGGGGCTCATGATGACCGGGTGGCCATTGCAACCGAGGTTGTCCGCGCGCAGGTGGTCGCAGCAGATCATGAGGACATTGGGCCGGATATCGGGACGCTTTTCCATGATTACTTTTCAGATGGAAGAAGCCATTCCGGTCAAATGAAATAGGCCGGGAGGCGGAGTTGGTCCGGAGATAAATAATTAGTTTTACTTATTTTGATGCATTGGTTAAATGAGCTCAGCTATTTACCCCGAATATGTGTTTCCCCCCATGAAAAAGATGCTGCCCCGTTCCCTCTATCATGTGCTTGTAACGATCGCTCTCCTGTGCGGGATGTGCCCCCTTGGTGCGCAGCGTGAATCCTGCCTCGCCTGCCATGACGACCCGTACATGACCCTTGAGCGGGACGGGGAGGAAATCTCCCTCAATGTCTCCATGGATGATTTTGCGGGCACGCCGCACGACTGGCTGGATTGCACGGACTGCCATGTGGGCCTTGACGAGGATGCCCTCCCGCACGCGGACCCGATTCCGGCGGCGGTAGCCTCCTGCCTCGACTGCCATGACGACCTTGCCGGGAGCCATGCCTTTCATGGGGATTTTGCCGACCTTGACGAGGAGACGATCCACTGGCCGGGTCTTAACTGCGTCGATTGTCATGGCCGTCACACGATCCGCGCCTCTGACCATGAGCAGTACCCCTTCACGGCCACGCGACAGACGAGCCGTTGCGGGACCTGTCACGAGGTGGCCTCGATCGGTTACCTGCACTCGGCACATGCCCGGGCCCTTGAGGAGGGAGCCGAGAATGCCCCGACCTGCCTCAGTTGTCATGAATCAGAGCAGATGACGGGCAACGACGTGAATGGGGAAACCGCAGGAAAAATCCAGAAGTCCGAGCTCTGCATGAGTTGCCATATCGAGAATCCGGAAGTGGCCGGGCAGACCATCTACGGGACGCCGTTCATGCTTTCCTTTGCCGACAGTGTTCACGGGCGGGCCCTCTTTGAGGGCAATCCGGAGGCACCGGGATGCGTGGATTGCCACGGGAGTCACGAAGTGGCCCGGGCCGCGGACCAGTATTCCCATGTCGGCCGGGGTGAGATCGTGGCCAACTGTTCCCAGTGCCACGAGGAGGCGGCGGAGGATTACCTGCACTCGATTCACGCAACCGTCTTTTCCAAGGGCAACCTGGACGCGCCGGTCTGCACTGATTGCCACGGCGAACACAACATCCTTGCGCACACGGATCCGGATTCCCCTGTTGCTCCGGCCAACATGGCGGGGCAGGTCTGCGGAGACTGCCACGGGTCATACAAGTTCACCGAGCGCTACGGGATGGACGCCGACCGCGTGGATACCTTCCAGGACAGCTTCCACGGACTTGCGGCCCGCGGGGGCGCGGTTGAAATTGTCAACTGCGGCAGCTGCCACGGCTATCACGACGTGCGCCGGATGGACGATCCGGAATCCCTCATTCATCCGGACAACCTCGCCATGACCTGCGGGCAGTGCCATGAAGGAGCCAATGAGCGCTTTGCGACCGGGAAGGTGCATGTGAGTATCGACCGGGCCTCGGAAGAACCCGTTCTCTACTGGATCGCGACGATTTACATCTGGGGCATCTTCCTGATTGTCGGGGGAATGGTTGTCCACAACGGGCTCGATTTCTTTCACAAAGTGCGCCTCAAGGCGACCTCCCATTGGACACACCACCTGCCGCATGCGGAGGAGACACCGCATCGACTCTACCTGAGGATGACGCTCAACGAACGGCTCCAGCACGGCATTCTCGCGCTCAGTTTCATCATCCTTGTCATCACCGGTTTCATGTTGCGGTATCCGGAAGCCTGGTGGGTGGAAGGCCTGCGCGACCTGAGCAGCCACAGTTTCGAGTACCGCGGCCTGATCCATCGGGTAGCGGGAGTCGTGATGTGCCTCGCCGGAGCCTGGCATGTCGGCTACCTCGGCCTGACGGCCCGGGGACGGGAGCTGTTCCGGGACCTCCTGCCGCGCTGGAAGGATCTGCGCGACATGACCGGGATCCTGCGCTACAATCTTGGATTGACGCGGAAGCGGCCCTTGTTCGACCGCTTCAGCTACATTGAGAAGACGGAATACTGGGCCCTCATCTGGGGAAGCGTCCTGATGACGGTGACCGGGTTTCTCCTCTGGTTCGAGGACGCGACCATCGGCTACCTGACGAAGCTGGGATTCGATATCAGCCGCACAATCCATTTCTACGAGGCCATCCTGGCGACGCTTGCGATCATTGTCTGGCACTTCTACTTCGTGATCTTCAACCCGGATGTCTACCCGATGAACCTCTCCTGGCTGACGGGTAAGATGTCGGAAGAGGAGATGGAAACGGAGCACCCGCTGGAGCTGAAGCGCCTGAAGGAGGCGGAAGCGAGGAAGGAAAGGGAGGAATCCACTGAATAGCAGGAGGCCGCCTCAGCCCGGATGGGGCCCGAGCCTCCGGGGGCGCTTCAGACGATGAGGCTGAAGATGGCGGCGTAGTGGAGTCCTGCCCCGGCGAGGACGAAACTGTGCCAGATCGCATGGTGGTACTTGAGGGAGTGCCAGCGGTAGAAAACAACCCCGACCGAGTAGGCGACGCCCCCGGCGATAAGGAGGCCCAGGGTGAGGGTGCTGAGCGAGGTCACAAGCGGATGGAGAAAGGCGAGGACAAGCCAGCCCATCGCGAGGTAGATGGCGGTCGAGAGCCAGGTGCCGCGGCGTGGCCGGAGGATTTCCCGGAGGACCCCGAGAGCGGCAAGGCCCCAGATGATGCCGAAGAGCGACCAGCCGGCGGGACCGCGGAGCGGACCGAGGCAGAAAGGGGTGTAGGTTCCGGCTATGAGGAGGTAGATGGAGCTGTGGTCGGCAGCGAGAAAGAACGTCTTCCAGCGGAGACTCCGTACCGCGTGGTAGAGGGTTGAGGAGAGGTGCAGGAGGATGAGGGTGCTTCCGTATATGCTGCCGGCGGTGATCATGTAGGCATCCGAGAAAAGGGAGGCGAAGACCACAACAAGGACGAGGCCGGAAAGGCTGAGAACGGTTCCGAAAGCGTGGGTGAGGGTGTTGGCCAGTTCCTCGCGGGAGGTGTAGCCCGAAGTCGGATGAACAGAATGGGCGGTCATGGCAGGATCAGCGGCCCGGTCTTCAGGATTCGGCAGAGTCAGCATCCCGGTCGGATTCCGGGGGGACCTGGGCCTGGGATTCGCGCTGGTCCACCCGGGTCAGGGGAACCTTGGTCTTGCGCGTTGCCGGAAAGTGCTCGATGCCGCCGAGGAGGCCCTTTTGCTGCTGGTAGACGAGGTTGCTTGAGGCGTAGGCGATGATAAGCTGGCAAACGCAATCGAGGGCGTTCATGTGGGTGCGTTCGTAACCGTGGGAGGCATCCACACCGAAGGCGATGAGACCGGAGCGAATATCGTTCCCAGCCTCCACGGCAGAGGCCCCGTCACAGCGGTAGTAACGGAAGATATCGCGTCGATAGTCAATTCCAAGGGACTGGCAGAGCCCGATGAGGTGATGCGTCAGGTGGTAGTCAAAGGGACCGGTGGAATCGGCCATGGCGATGGTGGCGCCCTGTTCACTGGAGTTCTGTCCGTGGGCGATGGTGCCGTTGTCGATGGAGACCATTTCCGCAACGTCACCGTGGAGGACAGCGGAAGCGCCCGATCCGACCTCCTCGGAAATGGTGAAGAGGAGGTGGCATTCGACGGGTAGTTCGATGGCGTTGTCGCTGATGTACTTCGCGGCCGTGAGGAGGGCCGCGACGCCGGCCTTGTCATCGAGATGGCGGGCGTTTATGTATCCGTTCTGGAGAATTTCGGGCCCGGCGTCGATACCGATGAAATCGCCGATCTGGACCCCGAGGGCCTCGAGGTCCTCCCGGCTGCGTGAATTCTCGTCAATCCGCAGCTCGAGGTTCGCCCAGTTGACCGGCTGGGTATCGATTCTTTCATTATATGTGTGTCCGGAGGCCTTGAGGGGGAGAAGGGTTCCGCGGTAGATGGTCTGATCGGTATAGAGGGAGACGCGGGCCCCCTCGGCAAAGCGGGCCGACCAGTGCCCCACGGGAACAATCGCGGGACGCCCGTTGTCCTTGTTTTCCCGGACCATGGCTCCGAGGGTGTCAAGATGGGTCACAAGGGCGCGGTCCGGACTGTAGGTGCGGCCCCGGAGGGTTGCCCGGATGGCACCGCGGCGGGTGATCTCGTACTGGATCCCCAGCTCGTCAAGTTCCGTGCAGATTGCCCGGACGATGGGATCGGTGTACCCGGTCGGACTGTGGATTCCGAGAAGGTGAAGGAGCATCCCCTGCAGGTATGCCCGGTCGATGAGGGGTCTATTCGTCATGGGCAATCCGTTGGACAGCTTCCGCGTTGGTGGGGGCGATGCTTTGGGGAAAGAGGAAATCAATGAATTTTTCCGCGGTGGGCTGCGGTTCGTGGTTGGCAAGGCCGGGGCGTTCATTCCCTTCAATGATGGCGTAGACCGGCTTGTCCGGGGCATTGACAATCATGTCCAGCCCGACCACGGGAATTTCGAGGGCGAGGGAGGCGGCGACGGCGGCCCGGGCCAGCTCGGGATGAAGGGATTCCGTGACATCGTGCATCGTTCCACCCGTATGGAGGTTGGCAGTCTTGCGGACGGGGAGGGCGATATCGCGCTCGAGAACATCGTCGAGGCCATATCCGCAGCGGCGGATGCAGCGTTCAGTCTCCTCGTCCACGGGGATCGCGCTTTCACCTCCCGTGGCGGCGCTGCGGCGGCGGCTGAGGCGCTCGATAAGATCCCTGATGGTGTGTTCGCCGGTACCGATGACCGAGG
Source organism: Oceanipulchritudo sp. (assembly GCA_041685165.1). Classification (GTDB taxonomy): domain Bacteria; phylum Verrucomicrobiota; class Verrucomicrobiia; order Opitutales; family Oceanipulchritudinaceae; genus Oceanipulchritudo. The sequence goes on from JAWLGH010000033.1 coordinate 6,606, forward strand.
GGGGTCGCCGGACTGCGGCCGCCACGACTTCCTTGTTAATGACGATGATGCGGAGGTCATCGCCGTGGACGAACTGCTCGATGAGGACAATCTCAGCGTGTTCCCGGGCTTTCCGGATAGCTTTGGCAAGGCCTTCCTCGGAGCGGATGTCGACCGAGATGCCCAGGCCCTGTTCGCCATGGAGCGGCTTGACAACGACGCTCTTGTGCCGGTTGAGGAAACGGAGGTTGGCATTGCGGTCCCCGGCGACCATCTGGTCGGGGGTCGAAAGGCCGGCAGCGGAGAGGATTTCCCGGGTGAACTGCTTGTCATCCGTACGCTTGAGGGCGATCGCGGAGGTCATCTCCGAAAGCGATTCCCAGCAGGCGACCCGGCGCCCGCCGAGGCTGAGACGAAAATGCCCGCGGGCAGGATCGAGCGGTTCGACGGCGATACCGCGCCGGAGGGCTTCCTTGATGATGATCGTGGCGTAGGGATTGTATTTGTCGACCTCGGGCGAGCCGATGAAGAGGCGCTCGTTGATGCGGTTGCGGCACTTGGCGGCGAAGACATGGACGCGCTGGAACCCGAGTTTCTGGTAGAGGCGGAGCGCCTTGTCATTGTCGTGAACAACGGATACATCCATTTCCTTCCGGCCGCGACGGGCGTAAAGATCGACAAAGAAACGCACGAGGCTTTCCCCGATGCCGGGAAGGGCGGCCTGCGGGTCGACCCCCACGGCCCAGACGCTGCAGCGTTCGGGCATGCTTTCACCGCAGGCCCGGTGGTCCGCCCCCATGGCGACCCCGAGGATGCGCCCGGTATCGGCCTGCTTTGCGACGGCGTAGGTGAAGCAATCGGAATCCCGGTTGCGCCAGACAAACTCGGTATCGAGGGGAACCATTCCGAGAGTGGTGTAGATACGGTTGATTTCATCCAGTTCCTCCTTGTGCTCGAGCGGGCTGATTTCAAAGCCGGAGCGTGGCCGGGTGGGTTCCGGGCACTGGTCAAGCGCCAGCCGGTAGGTATTGGAGGGATCGAGGAAAATCTTCTGGGGGGCGCAGTTGAGGACCAGATGCGGGTCGTTCAGGTAGAGGGCAATGTCGCGTTGCTCGGGGTTCTCCTTGAGAACAGCCTCGGCGACGCTCTCCGGTCCGGGGAAGGTGTCGGCGAAGAGAAGGCGTCCCCATCCGCATTGGAGGACAATCCCGGGAGTCGTTTCTAGAGCTTCCATGATGGTGCAGGAGGAATGGTCAGGTCAGGTAATGTTATGGCTCTGGAGCCAGAGCTCAAGAAGGGATAGCTGCCAGAGCTTGGAACCGCGCAGCGGGGTGATGTGGCTTTCCGGGTCGTCGAGGAGTTTTTCAACATAGGCCTCCTCGAAGAGACCGCGCTGCCGGGCGGTCTCGTTGGTGAGGGCGTCGCGGGCAAGCTCGAGGAAAGGCCCGCGGAGGTACTTGAGGGCGGGAACGGGAAAATAGCCCTTGGGCCGGTCAATGACCTCGGAGGGGATCACCTTGCGGGAAGCTTCCTTGAGGATGTACTTGCCCTCCTCCGGAATCTTGAGTTCCGGCGGGACCTGGGCCGCGAATTCGACCACTTCATGATCGAGGAAAGGGACACGGGCCTCGAGGCTGGCGGCCATGGTGTTGTTGTCGACCCGTTTTACGGGGTCCTCGACGAGCATCACGAGGGCATCGAGACGCATCGCCTTGTCGATGGGGCGTTCAGCTCCCGGCTGGGAGAAATGCGCTTTGACAAAATCGCGCGCGTAATCCTCATCGTGGAACCGCTCCTTGACGGCCTCGCGGAATTCGGCGTGATCGCGGTCAAAGAAGGCCCGGCTGTAATCCGCGAGGGCGTCGCGGCTCTCCATCATCGGCGGGTACCAGTGGTAACCCCCGAAGATTTCATCGGCTCCCTGTCCGCTCTGAACGACTTTGACATAGCGGGCGACCTCCCGGGAGAGCATGTAGAAGCCGACATTGTCATGGCTGACCATTGGTTCCGACATGTTGCTGATGCACTCGCGGAGAGCGGGGAGGGCACGTCGGGAATCAATGGGCAGCTTGTGGTGGGACGTCTGGAAGCGCTCGGCGATGACGTCGGAATACCTGAACTCGTCACCTGCCTCGTCCCCGACCGTCTCAAAGCCGATGGAAAAGGTTTCTACATGCTGATCACCGTGCTCGCAGAGAAGGCCGACAATGAGGCTTGAGTCGAGACCGCCCGAAAGGAGAACCCCGACCGGGACATCAGCCACGAGCCGCCGCTTGACGGCCCGGCGCATCACTTCAAGGGTGGCCTCCTCCCAGTCCTGCTTGTCCCAGCCGGCCTGCTCGGCCGTTTGCCCGTAGTGCAGTTCCCAGTAGGTCCTGCGCGTCATGTGCCCGTCAGGTTCAATAACGGCTAGGGTGGCCGGAGGGAACTTGCGCACCCCCTTGAGGATGGTCCGCGGGGCCGGGACCACGGAATGAAAGGTCATGTAGGAGTTAAGGGCGACAGGGTCGAGGCTGGTGTCGACTTCCCCGGCGCGCAGGAGCGCGGGGAGGCTGGAGGCAAAGCGGAAGAAGCCCTTCCCCTCAGTGTAGTAGAGGGGCTTGATTCCGACCCGGTCACGCCCGAGGATCAGCCTTCCGGAGTCGCGTTCATGAATGGCGAAGGCAAACATCCCGTTGAGGCGTTTCACGAAGTCGAGGCCCCATGCATGATAGGCCTTCAGGATCACCTCGGTGTCACCGTTGCTGAAGAAGCGATACCCCATTCCCTGGAGCTCGGCGCGCAATTCAGGGTAATTGTAGATGGCCCCGTTGTAGACGATGTTGAGCCCGAGGACGGGATCGGCCATGGGTTGCTGGGAGGCATCGCTGAGGTCGATGATCTTCAGGCGCCGGTGCCCGAGTCCCACCGGACCGCGGATCAGGATTCCGTCCCCGTCCGGACCGCGCGGGCGCATGCAGTCCATCATCCGCTCCAGCTTGCCGGATTCGGGTGATTGGCCATCAAATCGTATTTCGCCGCAGATTCCACACATTGTCGAGACGCTTTCGGTAGAGGTTGGTTCCGTCGAACAGGTAAACGATCATGATTTTCATGAGCCACCCCCCTTGTCAAAGGATTATCCGGCCTGACTCAACCTGTCGGCGTTAGATGGAAAATATCCCTTGCGTGGCAGGCGCGGGCTGACCTATGCCTAGGAAATGGGGCAAGCGGAGCGGCAGCTGACGATGCGGGCAATCCTGACGGGTTTTGTCCTCGGGTCGTTACTGGCGCCCTGCAACATCTACACGGGACTGAAAATCGGGTTTTCCTTCAATATGTCGATAGCGGCGGCCCTCTTGAGCTACGCGGTATGGAACACCCTCCATCACTTTGGGAAGGGCCCTTTCTGGGGACTGCTGGAAAACAACATCAACCAGACAGCGGCCTCCTCGGCGGCCTCGATCCTCTCGGCGGGCCTGGTGGCGCCGATCCCGGCCCTGACCCTGCTTACGGGGAAGGAGCTGACGTATCCAATCCTCGTGACATGGGTCTTCACGGTCAGCTTCGCGGGCGTTGTCACAGCCCTTGCCGTACGCCGGCAGATGCTGGACCGGGAGAACCTTCCCTTTCCGAACGGGATTGCGACCGCGGAGACGATCCGGGAAATTTACGGACGCGGGACGGAGGCTGCCTTCCGGATCAAGCTCCTTCTCGGGGCGGGGCTGATTTCCGGGGGCCTGAAGCTGGTGGATGATTTTCTCCACAAGGTACCCGCCCTGGGGCCGCCGGCCTCGATGGGATTCACGGCCCCGGCGAATGTGGCGGCAAAAGGCGTGCCCGAGGTCAGCTGGCGGGGACTGGGGCTGGAGATCCAGCCCAGCCTGCTCCTTTTCGGGTTCGGGGCCATTGTCGGGCCGCGGGTGGGGATTTCATTGCTGATCGGGACCGTCCTCGGCTGGGTGATCCTTCCGGAGCCGCTGCTGGCGAGGGAGTGGGCCGAACCGGCGCTTGGGAACGTGTCCTGGTATGCGGCCCTCCTGGAGTGGCTTCTCTGGCCGGGGGTAAGCCTCATGGCGGCGGCGGCCCTGATGTCCTTTGCGATTTCCCTCTCGCGGATGGCCTGGCAGAAGGCGGCAAGGAAAGCGGCACCGCTTCCCGGGGAGCCGGATGCGCGGCATTACGCACCCGGGGGCAAGTGGTATTTCCCGAGGGGCTGGTTTCTTGCCGGGCTGGGCGTGGCTTTTGTGGCGAGCCTCTTTGCGCAAGTGAGCATCTTCGGCATTCCGGTCTGGCTGGGCGGGCTGGCCTTTCTCCTGTCCTTTGTCCTTGCGATTGTCGCGGGCCGGGTCTCGGGGGAGACGGGGATCCCGCCCATCGGGGCGCTGGGGAAGATCACGCAGGTCACCTTTGGCATGCTGGCCCCGGCGAACGCGACCATCAACCTGATGTCGGCCAACGTGACCGGCGGGGCCGCAGGCCAGTGTTCGGACATGCTGCACGACCTGAAGACGGGCAAGCTGGTGGGAGCGAATCTCAAATCCCAGGTGATCGCGCAGATGTTCGGTATCCTTGCCGGATCAATCTCCGGGAGCGCGGCCTACCTGATCCTGATTCCGGATCCGCAGGAAATGCTCCTCACCCCGGAATGGCCGGCCCCGGCGGTGGCGACCTGGAAGGCGGTCGCGGAAGTCCTTGCGCAGGGGATTGAGACAATTCCCGCGGGGGCTGGCAGCGCGGTTGTCCTCTCCATCGGGATCGGGATCCTTCTCGCGGTCCTGGAGGCGGTGGTACCGGTCCGGTGGAGGAACTTTGTCCCAAGTGCCTCCAGTATCGGGTTTGCCTTTATCATTCCACCGTTTATCAGCCTTGCGATATTCCTCGGGGCGATGCTCCGGGTGGCGGCGGAGGCCGTTAATGCGTCATGGAGCCGCAAATACATCATTGTCATTGCGGCCGGCCTTGTTGCCGGCGAGAGCCTTGCCGGCATCCTCAGTGCGATGGCCCGTTTCATCAGTTAAGGAAAGATCCGCCATGCGCACCGACGAGCCACCCCTTGCCCCGATTGGAGGAGCCCCCGGGACCGAAGCCGTCCTTGAGGGCTTTCTCGCGGCAATGGAGGCGCGCGGACTGGAACTCTACGAGGAACAGGAGGAGGCGATCCTTGAACTCTATGAGGGCCGGCACGTGATCCTGAAGACCCCCACCGGATCGGGCAAATCGCTCGTTGCCGGGGCCCTCCTTTTCCTTTCCCTCTGCCGGGGACAGCGGGCCGTTTACACCTGCCCGATCAAGGCCCTCGTGAATGAAAAGTTCCTCAGCCTCTGCCGGGAGCACGGGCCGGACAACGTGGGCCTGATGACGGGGGACTCGACGGTGAACCCGCGGGCCCCGATCCTCTGCTGCACGGCGGAAATCCTCTCCAACATCGCCCTTGCCGGCGGTGACCGGGCGGGAATTGAAGCGGTGGTCATGGATGAGTTTCATTACTACGGGGACGCCGACCGCGGGGCGGTCTGGCAGATTCCCCTCCTTCTGATGCCGGAGACCCAGTTCCTCCTCATGTCGGCCACCCTCGGGGACCTGTCCGCGATTGAGGACGACCTGCAGGGACGCAGCGGGCGCGAGGTGGTCATGGATGAGTTTCATTACTACGGGGACGCCGACCGCGGGGCGGTCTGGCAGATTCCCCTCCTTCTGATGCCGGAGACCCAGTTCCTCCTCAT
>JAWLGH010000033.1:12389-14267 GCA_041685165.1 Oceanipulchritudo sp.
GGACGCCGACCGCGGGGCGGTCTGGCAGATTCCCCTCCTTCTGATGCCGGAGACCCAGTTCCTCCTCATGTCGGCCACCCTCGGGGACCTGTCCGCGATCGAGGACGACCTGCAGGGACGCAGCGGGCGCGAGGTGGTCAGTGTATCGAGTGACCGGAGGCCGGTTCCGCTGGAGTTCACCTACTCGGAGGATCCGATCATCCAGCGGGTGGAAGGCCTCGCACAGGAGGACAAGGTGCCCGCCTACCTCGTCTATTTCAGCCAGCGTGCGGCAACGGAGGCGGCCCAGAGTTTCATCAGCCTGAATCTCTGCACGCGCGATGAACGTGAACGCCTCGGGGAGATCCTTTCCGGACACGCCTTCAACAGTCCCTTCGGGAAGGACCTCAAGCGCTGGCTCCGGCATGGAATCGGGGTCCACCATGCGGGTCTGCTGCCGAAGTACCGCATTCTTGTGGAAGGGCTTGCCCAGCAGGGGCTCCTGAAGCTGATCTGCGGGACGGACACCCTTGGGGTGGGGATCAATGTCCCCATCCGGACGGTGGTCTTCACGCAGCTCTGGAAGTACGACGGCCGCAAGGCGGCGATTCTGAGCGTGCGGGATTTCCGGCAGATTGCCGGCCGGGCGGGCCGGCGTGGGTTTGACGACTGTGGGTACGTTATCGCGCAGGCCCCCGAGCACGTGATTGAAAACCGGAAAGCGGAGGAGAAGGCGGCCCGCAAGGGAGGGAAAAAGAAAGGTTCCCGGAAGGCGGCCCCGGAAGGGGTTCCCGGATGGGACGCGCAGACCTTCCAGCGACTCCAGACGGCCCCTCACGAAAGCCTGACCCCCGTATTCGAGGTCAACCACGGGATGCTCCTGCAGGTCCTCAACCGGGAGGAGGACGGCTGCCGGGTCCTGCAGCGCCTGATCCGGGAAGCGCATGTCACGGAGCACCGGAAAAGGGAATTGCGGCGGCGGGCCTGGCAGCTCTTCCGGGCGCTCCTCGACCGGGGGATACTCAGTTTTGTCGAGCCCCGTCCCAGTGGGCGGAAGATCGAGGTGAACCTTGACCTGCAGGAGGACTTTTCCCTCCACCAGGCCCTTTCACTGTACCTTGTCGACACGCTTGACCAGCTCGACAGGGAGGATCCCGAATACGGCCTCCAGGTGACGAGCCTCTGCGAGGCCATTGTCGAGAATCCCGACGTCATCCTCTACCGGCAGATTGACAAGTTGAAGGAGGTCATGGTCCGTGAGATGAAGGCGGAAGGCGTTCCCTACGAGGAACGGATGGAACGCCTGGTGGACGTGGAGCATCCGAAACCGATGCGCGAGTTCCTTTACGGGACCTTCAATGAATACCGGGAAGCGCATCCCTGGGTCGAGGAGGAGAATGTGCAGCCGAAGAGCATAGCCCGCGAACTCTATGAGGATTACCTTGACTTCGGGGAGTATGTGAATCGCTACAAACTGCAGCGCGCCGAAGGGGTCCTCCTGCGGCATCTTTCCCAGGTCTACAAGGTCCTTGTCCAGACGGTCCCCGACACGGCCCGGACAGAGGCGGTGGAGGATGTCGAGGACTACCTTGCGGAGGTCATCCGCGGAACCGATTCCAGCCTCCTCGACGAATGGGAACGTCTCCGCGATCCGGACTATGTGCCGGCCGGGGAGACTGGCAAGCCGGTGCGGCGGGCCTATGACCTGACGCGCGACCGGGAGGCTTTCCTGCGCCGGATCCGGTCCCTGGTCTTCACCCTTCTGAAGGCGGTCCAGACGGGGACCGCGACCGAGTCGGAGGCCCTTGCCTTTGAGGCTTTCCTTGAGGCCCGCGGGGAGTTCCTCCTCGACCCGGAGGCAAGAAACCGGAAGCACACCTATCTCAGGGAGGACAAGGA
>JAWLGH010000033.1:14367-32352 GCA_041685165.1 Oceanipulchritudo sp.
ATCATGCCTGACCTGACCCGGCAGATGACAACGCGGCAGCTGATCGACCTGGTTACCTACCTGGAGGATAAATACCGGGTGGTTCTGCCGGACTACCCGACAAACTACTATCCGTATGGACTGGATGTGATTCCCTAGGCGACCGGATTGCCATGTGGAAACATATTCCTGTTGCTTCCCCGGGCAGGCACCTGCTAGGTAGAGGCGTTATGGAAACGCGTCCCACGATAGCTGAAATTGCCGGCATGATCGACCATGCGCTCCTGCACCCGACCCTGACAAGGGAGGCGGTTGAGTCAGGACTGGGACTCTGCCTTGATTACGGGGTGGCGACGGCCTGCGTGAAGCCGTGTGACGTGCCCCTCGCCACCCGCTTCCTGAAGGGAAGCGCGACGGGGGTCTGCACGGTTATCGGGTTTCCCCACGGGAGCAATGCCACGGGAATAAAAATCGCGGAGGTGGAAGCGGCCCTTGCGGATGGGGCCGTTGAACTCGACATGGTGGTGAATGTGGGCCGCGTCAAGGCCGGAGACTGGGAGGCCGTCCTGCATGAGATCCGGGCCGTGAACGAGGCGGTGACCGGGGGCGGGGCGATCCTGAAGGTCATTTTTGAGAATGATTTCCTCAATGAGAAAGAGATCATCCGGCTTTGTGAGATCTCCACGGAGGCGGAGGTGGCCTATATCAAGACCTCCACGGGATTCGGGTTTGTCAAGGGAAGTGAAGGGACGTACAGCTACCGTGGAGCCCGGCCGGAGCATATCACCTTGATGCGTGAACACAGCGGCCCTGAGATTCGCCTGAAGGCTGCCGGCGGGATCCGTGGACTGGACGACCTGCTCGCCTACCGCGGGATGGGGGTGAGCCGGATAGGGGCCTCGGGCACGAAGGAGATCGTGGCCGAGGCGGTGGCGCGTGGGTTTCCGGGTTCGGCACCGGAAACGGCCGGGGGGGAGGACGCTTCCGGCGAAGCGGGCTACTGAGCCTTCCGCTTTCCTGAATGTGCTTGCGGGGAGGATTGAGCCTGCGAACCTCGGACCATGAATCCTGAGGAATTACCGGAGGAAAAGCCCCTCCTTGAATGGGCCCGGAAAGTATGTCCGGAGTCACCGCGTAAACGGGTCAAGGAATGGCTCGCATCGGGGCGGTTTTATCTTGATGGGGAGGTGGTGACCCGGGCCAATCTGCGCATGCCCGACCCGGGCGGCTCCCTGACCCTCGGTCCGCCTGACAGTTCGGTGGCCTCCTGGGTGCACCGGAAGCGCATTCATCCCAAAGTCTGCGTCCTCTACCTTGATGAATCGCTCGCCATCGTGGACAAGGGTGCGGGGCTGCTTTCCGTCCCGGTGGAGGGGGCTGCTCCCGGATCGGCGCTTCAGGTAATCGGCGACTACCTGAACGACCCGCGGGGGGACGGCCTGCGGCGCCGGCTTTTCAAGGGCCCGGAACCGGTCCGGCCGCTTCCGGTTCACCGGCTCGACCAGTACACAAGCGGATTACTTTGCCTCGCCTTTGGTGACCAATCAAGACAAGTCCTCATCGAGCAACTACGCAGACATGAACTCCTGCGTGAATACATTGCCTTTGCCGATGGCCGGACCCGGGATCGCGCCGGTACCTGGCGCCACTATCTCCGCCTTGACGACAGGGGCTACCGCCAGCGGCTCTATCCGGAGCCGGTTCCCGGGGCGATTGAGGCGGTGACCCATTACGTCGAGGAGGAATCCTTTTCGCGGCAGGGTGTTAGCAAGCTGAAAATCCGTCTTGAGACCGGGCTGAAGCACCAGATCCGTATCCAGGCAGCGGCCGAGGGGCTGCCCCTGATCGGGGACCGCCTCTATCACCAGGGAACGGTCAAGGCCCTCAACCGGAAGGGGGCGACCTTGCCCTATGGGTTCCGGCGCCAGGCCCTGCATGCCTGCACCATCGGCCTGAAGCATCCTCTCGACGGCCGTGAACTGCGCTTTGACTCGCCGCTTCCCGCGGACCTCGCCGCCCTCCAGAGGCGTCTTGAATAGGGCTTTTCCCGGTCCGGAGGTGTTTTGGGGCTCGCCCTCAAGAGAGGAATCTGTCCCGCTTTTCCGGCATATGGCAATGGATTGTCTACAACGGTGCAGCGTACGGGTGTTTACCGCCATCGGGAACCGGATGAAGGCCGTGCAGGCGTGGATTCTGCGTCATCCGCGCCTCGCAAACTGGATTTTCCGGAGCGAGGCTGAGGCTGATTTTGAGCGTTACGCGGCGGATAACCGCCTTATCTTTTCCCAGTATGCGGAACAGGAACGGATGCTCGCGGACCGTCCCCGGATGGATTTTTACGAGGCGGTCATAGAGCGGCACGTGGGTCCGGGTGACCGGGTCGTCGATCTTGGGACCGGGACCGGGATTCTTGCCGCGTTTGCTGTCCGCGAGGGGGCCTCAGAGGTCTACGCAATCGATCATTCGAGTATCATCGAGGAGGCACGCTTGCTTGCCTGCCACAATCAAGTCGAGCGGGTCACGTTCTGCAGTCAGCACAGTTCCCGCTTCACTGTCGGGGAACCTGTGGACGTGATCATCCAGGAGCAGATGGGGGACGTGCTCTTCGACGAGGACATGGTCGCCAACGTCCTCGACCTGAGGGACCGGATTCTGCGGAAAGGGGGCCGGATCCTTCCGGCGCGTTTCGAGCTTTACTGTGAACCGGTCCAGTTGCGGGAGGACAGTGCCGTTCCCTTTATCTGGGAATTGACGGTGAAGGGGTTTGATTTCAGGCCCCTTGAGGGATCGCGGCCCCATGAGCGTCATTATTTCACTTATTCAAGCACGGATCCGACGCTGGTGGACCACTTTCTCTGCGAACCGACACCCCTGATCAGCTTTGACCTGCATACCCTGCGGAAGGCGGAACTGGCGATGCAATGGAGCGCTGCGCTCCCTGTGGTGAAGGGTGGCAGGATGGACGGTTACGCGGTCTTTTTCCGGGCCCTTGTTGATGATGACCTCTCGTTGACCACGAACCCGAGGGATCCCGGAAGAGCCCCCCACTGGGGCTTCCGTATCCTGCGGACGGAACGGATGCCGGTGGAGACCGGCGATGTGATTGACATGACCCTGTCTGCTGACCACTGGCCCGATCTTGATAGCTGGAGCTGGGAACAATGCCGCTACACCGCACAGCAGTACCGGGCGTGCCACCTCGAGGAAGAGGAAAAGAGCGATTGAGCTGATTATTCCCGAAGGAGGTGGTCGGCGGCGTTTATTCCCCCGGCCCGCATCCAGGCGAGGTGGCGGAGAAGCCGTTTGCGGAAATCCTCCCAGTTCCGCTTTGAAAGCGGGGACCAGGCAACCTCGGCGAGGGCCTGGGCACGTGGGTAGACCATGTATTCGAAGGCTTCAGGGGTTTTGATGTACTCGCTCCAGACGCTGCCCTGTATCCCGAGAATATGTTTCTGCTCCCGGGATGAGAGGGCCTCGGGCAGAGGGGTGTACTGGTAGACTTTTTCAGGCGGGAGCATACCCCCGATGGCAAGGGGCTCGTCGGGGCCATCGGCCTGGTAGTAGTCAAAATAACAGAATTCGCTGGGGGTCATGATAATGTCATGACCTGATTTGGCGGCTTCAATGCCTCCGGACTCGCCACGCCAGCTCATGACGGTGGCATCCGGGACAAGGCCCCCCTCAAGGATCTCATCCCATCCAATAATGCGACGGCCGTGTTGTTTTAGAAACGACGCGATGCGGCCGATGAAATAGGATTGCAGCTCTTCCTCGTTCTCGAGCCCGTTTTCGCGCATGACCTGCTGGCAGAAGGGACTTGCCTTCCACTGGTCTTTGGGGCACTCGTCTCCGCCGATGTGGATGTACTCGCCGGGAAAGAGCTCCATGACCTCGGTCAGGACATTCTCCAGGAAAGTAAAGGTTTCCTCGGAGGGACAGTAGACATTTTTTTTGATCCCCCAGGTGGTCGCCACCTCAAGGGGATCGGAGACACAGCCCAGTTCGGGATAGGCGGCAATGGCCGCCTGGGCATGGCCCGGAAGCTCGATTTCAGGAATGACGGTGATGAATCGCTCCCGGGCATAGGCGACAATTTCACGGATTTCCTCCTGGGTGTAAAAGCCGCCGTAGGGAATGCCGTCAAAGCGGTGAGGGGTATCTTTCAGATGGCCGACAAGGGATTCGCGCCGGTGGGCGGCAATTTCCTGAAGCCTGGGATAACGTTTGATTTCAATGCGCCAGCCCTGGTCCTCCGTGAGGTGCCAGTGGAAGCGGTTCAGTTTGTACCGGGCCATCATCTCGAGGGTCTGCTTGAGGAAGCTGACGGGAAACAGGTGGCGGCCGACATCGACATGAAGCCCCCGATAGCTGAAGGAGGGGGCGTCCTCGACGACGCCTTCCGGAAAGCAAACCGGGGGGGCGGAGGCAGCGCTTTCCCTGGACCAGGGGTTGCTGAGCTGGATCAGGGTCTGGACTCCGTAAAAAACGCCCGCTCCATCCCCGCCCTCGAGGCGGATCTCCTCGGCGGAGAGCTTCAGGGAATAGGCTTCCGGATCAAGGGAGGGATTGATGCCCAGATGGAAGGCGGGCGTCGGGTTTTGCGCTTTTCCTTCAAGAGGAAGGGTCCGCAACCAGTCTTCGAGATACCGTTGCACTCCAGAGAGGACTGGATCCGGACTCTGGATAGAGGGCATCGCGTCAAGCAGGACGGAGCCTTCGCCCGGGGTAAAAGTCCGGGGAGCCGGAATGAGGCAAGGGGCCAGGGACGCAGGGCTGTTGTTGGAAGCTGGATTTGCAATCATGAAACAAGGTGTAGCGGATCAAGAGATCGGGTTCCAGAGGAAATCATGCCCGGAGGAATTGCTGGTAATGAAATTTAATGGGTTTGCTGGAAAAGAAAAAGGCCGGCTCCCTGAAGAGAGCCGGCCCTTGATTTAGGATAAAACCTTGATTACCCGGATCAGAATGAGTAGGTCGCCGATGCCGAAATGAGACGCCCTTCGAGGAAGCGGTAGAGACGGCTTCCGTCCGGATTGGCGTAGATCGGCACGAGATCGTCGTTATCAAAGAGGTCCTTGATATTGACTTGGATGGCCAGCCTGCGGTCATTGCCGAGGTCATAGCTCGCGCGGGCGAAGACATCGATAAACGTCTGGCTCGGGCCAAAGAAGGGGTTCTCCGGATCGAGACCGTAGTCACCGAGCTCATTCTGGGCAACCTCAAAGCCGATACCCACTTCATCCTGCCAGCGAACACCGCCACCGACGGTCAAGTCCCCGAGGAAATCGGGAATGAGGTCGCTGTTACGACCGAAGTTGTAGCTGGTGTTGAAGTTGATGCGCCATTCACGTTGTTCAATCTGGGGAATGCCATCCTGGGTCTTGGCCGAGGAGACAGGATTCACGATGGCCCGGGTCGCGGCATCGGCAAGGGTCTCGCTGCCATCGTCGTTGATGACATAGTTCTGCGCGAAGGAGCTGTTGACCCAGACCGGCTCGACGAAGTCTTCCACATACTGGCTGAGGACCGGATAGGTGTTGGAGGTGATCGTCTCCTGTCGGGCGATCCCAAGGATCATCGTCCAGCGGGGAGTGGGGTTGTAGGCAACCTCGATTTCATTCCCCTCACTGGTGAAGTCCTGGGTGCCGTTGTCGGAGGACTTGCGGTTCGTCGTGGCATCGGCATTGGCGAAGTCCGGCTCAAAGCCGTTGACATCAATGACGCCCTGCGGGGGAAGAACCGCCTGCACATCGGCAGCGGTGAATCCCTGGGCCACATTGTCAGGATTATCCAGCTGACGGGCCAGGTTGAGGAGAATACTCTCGGAGGCGCTGACACCACCGACATCGAAGGACTGGTTCAGGACCCCGGTGTCGTACCAATTGGCGCGGATGTTGAGTTTGCCTTCGAAGAGGGAGAGGATGAAACCTTCCTCAATCGTGGACCCGGTAACCGGATCGATCTGCTCGTTGAAGACATTAACCCGGTCGCCGGAGGGCTGGAAGTTCTCCGAATCACTTTTATAGATGGAGAGTTCCATTCCCGCGGGAAGGTACTGCTTGACGAAATCCGGGGTGTGGATCATGACGCTCCAGGAGCGGGTCTGCTCATCGGCTTCCGTGGTCAGTCCCTGTGGACCGGCCAGGAAGACCGGGTCAAACACGTTTTCAACACTTGGGAGGTCGGGATCCGGCGGAGCGCCGACGGAAGCCGTCTTCTGCTTGTCCTCGCGCCAGGTTCCCATCAGGACAATGGTATCATCCCAGAGGTATTGCTGGCCGACAAGGACCTTGGAGTCGATCCGGACCTTGTCCTTGCTGCTGAAGAAGGAGGCCGGGTAGTTGTTGTTGTCGTTGATGGTATGCGTGGTCGATTCGAATTCGACGAAGCTCTGGCTGGAAGCGTCCCAGGCCGTGTAGGTGTTATTCCGGGGCGGACGATTGCGGTCCATGCCGAAGGGCACGGCCCCGATATTGGCGCCCTGGAGATCGCCGAGGGAAGAGGCCCCGAGGAAGTCAGCCGACCCGTTCACGGGGAGGGCGAACATCATGCCGGCACGGAAGAAGTTGGCTCCGGGGGCGTTCCCGATATCGCCGTCAATGAGGGTATTGCCGGCCACGGTGCTGTGATCGATCTTGTCCCGGGAAAAGGCCTGGGAGGAATCGGTGTCACGGCGCTGGGCAACCCCGGTGAGACGGAGGCGCCCGAGGATGCGCGAGGCCATGCTTTCCTCGATGAAATCATCCGCGCGGAGTTCGAGGAAGCCGGTGGCCCGGATGGCTTCGCGTTCGGAGTTGCGCTCGTTACCACCGGAGAGGCCGCCCATGACAGGCATTCCGAAGGTCGGGTTGGCAATAAAGTTCCCGGTCGGGGTTCCATCATCGGTGGCGATGAGGGTCCGGTTGGGATCGATGAAGATGGAGCGCTGAAAGGAGCCCTGGAGAGCATTCATGGCATCCTCGTTCCAGTCCTGGTTGAAGAGGGTGACTTCCGCGCCTGCGCGGCCGTCGAACCACGTCCCTTCAGCACCGACCTGGTAGGCCTTCCATTTGGCGTTCTGCTGGCTGGATCCGCCGGAGAAGAGATGCTTGCGGTAATCGAAGATACTCCGGTCGAGCATCTGGAGACTCACATTGCCGGAGGAAAAGAAGCCGGCGCTGCCTTCCGGGACGGGCGTTCCGTCGGGATAGGCACCGGTGCGGCGAATGATGTCAGTAATTGTCCGGGGCTGGAGCATTCTCCATTCGGAGGCCATATCCTCGGGCGTGTGTCCCGAATTGAGAACAACGTTTCCGCCAAAGGTGGCATCCGGATTGCTGGGATCCTGGTAGAAGCTCACGAATCCGCGCCCGACAGCGCCCGGGTAAGTGGAGAAGAAATCGAGGCCGCGGGTGCCTTCGCGGAAATCACCGCGGAAGAACTGGGCCGAATCAATGGCGTTGTCGAAGGTCTGCTTGCCTGTCTGGAGCCAGGGGGTGATGGCGTCATTCGGCGGGGTGAAATCGGGTGCGGAACGATTGCGGTCGCCGAATTCAATGTTCCCGAAGAGGGTGATGTTCTCGCTCGCCTTGTAGCGGATGGAGGTGTAGATACGCCGATCCTTGGCGTAGGCTTCCTCCTGCTCGTACTGTTTGTTTTCGTAGAGCCCGGCAACCAGAAGGGCCAGCCGGTCATCCTGAAGGACTTGGTTGTAACGGAAGGTTCCGCGCTCGGTACCGTGTTCGTCGGTCTTGAATTTGATTTCACCGCGGTTCCTGAGGAAATCGGCTTCAATCAGGGTGTGATTGACAATCCCGCCCGGGCTGCCGAGACCGAAAAGGGCCGAGTTGGCACCACGCTGGACAGCAACGCGATCCACATTGTAGGTGTCAAAGGGGATCTCGGTGATGAAGTAATTCCGGGTCAGGTCGGCTTCGGCGAGACCGCGGATCCGGCTCACGCCGCCCTGCTGGTTGTCACGCTCAAGTTCGGGGATGGGATTCCCGGCCCCGAAGGCCTGGGAGGCGGAGAAGTTCCCCGCGATGCCCCCGACTTCCGTGTTGGGCGTGAAAACAAGAACATCCTGAAGGTTGGTCGAGGCCGTGTCGTCAAGGAACTCCTTGTTGACAATGGAGATGGACGACCCGATGTCGCTCAGGTTGGTGCGGATACGGGTACCGGCAAGCGTAGAGGTTGCCTGGTAACCGATGTCTTCGCCGCCTGTGACGGTAAAGGGAGAAAGCTCAAAGACTTCTTCGTCCCCCTCGTCCTGCTGGGCGAACAGGTTCCCGAAGGGAATCAGCGCGCAGGGCAGCAGCCATAGTTTTTTGTAGTTTTGTTTCATATTCAGTGTGTCGTGGTTTGGATTACGTCTTCGTTGTTGTTTGTTGCTTAGACAGTTCGTGATTGAACAGGATGAAACCGGACCGGAAGTTTCGGTACCGGCCGCAGGCAAATCTCCGGGGATGGGCATCGCAAGGCGGAGCCTGTCTGAAGCGGGCCCGTTCCAAAAGAGAGGTATCGCCTACCGGAAAGCGTTGGTTGAGGAGTGTGGATGAGGAACCAAGGGTGAAGGTATGGATAAGCGTGAGTCGTTGGGAGTTTTAGTTAAATGCCGACTTTCGTCAATATTCAACAGGGCTGAATCATGATAAACCAGATCATGAAGAGCCAAGGTAAATCTGGTTTTCAGTAAAACACTCCTGGCATGCATGCTCGATTGAGGAATCAACCCTCCGGTAGCAGGTGCACAGGGGGAGGAATTATTCCGGGACGGAGAAGGTCAGCGAAGCCCAGAGGGTCTCCCATGCGGCATCATGGGAACGGGCAAGCTCCGGGCCGGGTTCCCGGAGGACAACGGCGTCGGCGAGGTAGGCATGGCCGGGCTTGACGGGGAGATGGGCGACGCCGGAGGCATCCGTCCGGTGGCGGGTGACAGAGACCCTGCCGTCGGGAGCCTTTTCGAAAAGCTCCACCCGGGCATTGGGGCGCGGGCTACCCGCGTAGAAGGCCTTGACAGGCAGGGTATCCCCGAGCTCATCGGTATACGGGTTGGCGAGGGCGACAAGTTCCGTTTCGAGGTCGAGATGGCGGTCCTCCCCGGAGCCGGTGCCAACGGCCACGAGGCTTTTGGCGTAACGGGTGTAGACTTCCCCGATTTCCGTCGTGGGAAGGTCGCGGGCCCGGTGACGCTTTTCAAAGCCGGCAAAATCCTTGTGCTCGGCGAAGGCGAGCAGTTCCTCAAAGGTGGCATAGTCGGCGCGGTCGGGTCGTGAGGTATAGACGAGAATCAGCAGTCCCTCATCGAGGGGGCGTTCCCGGAGTGCGGGAGTCTGCCCGGGGCGCCCGCGGACCGGTCTCGAGCGCTCACCGGAGACCTGTTCAAAGCGGATGAAGTGCCGCGGGGCGTAGGGCACTTTGGGACCCTTGAAATTTTCGCCGTTGACGACGTGCGCCTCGAGGCGGTCCCCGGGGTCGAGGCGGTAGGTCATGGGCTCGATCCAGAACTCATGGGCGGCCAGGGGGGTCCCGGGGATCACCGCCAGGAGGAGGACGAGGAGCGGGTGAAAGCGGCGCTTGTGGCGGGTGTTTCCGGATGAAGGTTGCATGGGGTTGAGTTTCATAAAAGAAGGTGATGGGTCGACTGAAAAATCGGGTGGGGCGGGTTTGACCTCGGTGCGCGCACTTCCATGCTCGCGGACATGAAGCATGTGTTCCAGGCTCTGGTGATGGTCGTTTTGGGTTCACCTCTGGCGGTCCCGGGTAGCGGCGGCGGCGAATTCGCGGTCATTGCCCACCGCGGCGCCTCGGGATACCTGCCTGAGCATACGGCGGTGGCCACGGCGATGGCGCATGCCATGGGAGCGGATTTCATTGAACAGGATGTCGCCCTGACGAAGGACGGCAGGGCGCTCGTCATCCACGATGTGACCCTTGAATCGACGACCGATGTGGCCCGGCGTTTCCCGGACCGCGGCCGGAAGGATGGCAGGTTCTACGTGATCGACTTCACCTCCGAGGAAATCCGCCAGTTGCGCAAGGGTGAACGGACGGGCCGCCTGACAGGGAAGGCGGTCTACCCGGACCGGTATCCGTCTGGTACCTACAATTTCCCGCTCATGTTCCTCGGGGAGGCGATTGGGCTCATCCGCGGGATGGACGCGAGCCGGGACCGCGAGACCGGGCTCTATCCGGAGTTGAAAAAGCCTGAATTCCACGCCGCCGAGGGGATGGATCCGGTCCCGCCGTTCATGGAGGCGCTGCGGAAGGCGGGGGCGCTGGAGGGGACCGTTCCCTGCCATATCCAGTGTTTTCATCCACCCACCCTGAAGCGGATCCGGGCCGAATACGGCAGGGAGCTTTCCCTTGTTCAGCTGATCGGAAGGAATTCATGGGGCGAATCCTCCACCGACTACAACGCCATGCTCACCCCGGAAGGAATCGCCGCGGTGGCGGAATACGCCGACGGGATCGGCCTCCCCATTGAGGCCATTGTCGACGCTTCCGGACCGGACCTGCGCTGGCGACCGGTCAAGGACTGGGCGAAGGCCCATGGGCTGATGATCCATCCCTACACCCTGCGCCGGGAAACAGTCCCTGAGGGACATTCCTACGAGGCCCTTCTCGCCTTTCTGGCGGGAGCGGACGGGGTCGATGGCGTCTTCACGGATTTCCCGGATATCCGGCCCTGAGGAGCGTGACTGGGGCCGGCCGATGGGATTATCCCGGGGAGGAATAGAGAACCATTCCACGGAAGGTTTCCTTCGTGGGTGCTTATGCACTTGCCTGTTGGATATTTTGTGGTTTGATGGGGTGGAACCTTCAATCTCAACCCGCAATAATTGTTATGGACGAAAAAGACCAGAAACCAACGCCTGAAAGCGAATCCCAAGCAGAAACAAATCCCCCTCCCGCCCAGGCCGCACCGGTGGGTGCCGGCATGGATCCCAAAGTGGTGGCCATCCTCTCCTACATAACGGTTTTCGGTTGGATTGCGGCCGTCATCCTGAACAACCCAAAGAAGCCGCTCGCTTCCTTTCATGTGCGCCAGATGCTGTGTATCATGCTTGCCGGTCTCGCCCTCATGGTTGTTGCCATTATTCCGATCCTTGGTTGGATTATTGCCTTTGTCGGGTGGATCGTCCTTTTGGTTTTCTGGATCATGGGCCTGATCAACGCCATCCAGGGGAAGGAAAAGCCGCTTCCCCTCATCGGTGAGCGTTCCCAGGAGTGGTTCAAGGCTCTCTGAGCACTGAAGACCGGACCCGATCCGGGTAACCTCCTCCTTTCAGCCTGCTTTGCTTTCCGTCGTCCCCGGCTGGGTCCGTGGCCTCAGGAAGCGGACCGGTTTCCGGGATTGCCTCCCTTGGTGGAATTGGCAGGTTGCGGGCATGAAAGTACTTGTAACCGGAGGAAGTGGCCGCGTCGGGCGGTATACCGTAAAGGAACTGATTGAGGGCGGACATACGCTCTGCAGCCTGGATTTGGAGCGATCGGAGGCATTGCCGGGGGAATGCCAGCAGATCCAGGTTGATCTGGGTGACGCCGGGGAGGTTTACGACGGGATGGCGCGCTTCCGTCCGGAAGCGGTCTGCCACATTGCCGCCAATCCGTCGCCTTCTGACGCCTCGCGCCAGGGGACCTTCGCGAACAATGTCCTCAGCACCTACAACGTCTTTCAGGCTGCCGGGGATTTCGGGGTGCACCGGCTGATCTATGCCGGAAGCGAAATGGCAACCGGCTGGTTGACAACCGAGGAGCTTCCCCCGCGCTTTCCCTTCACGGAGAAGGACCGCACGGATTCCCCCAATGCCTATGCGCTGAGCAAGTACCTCGGTGAGGTCATGGCCGATTCCCTGGTCGTGCGGCATCCGGGGATGGCCGTCTGCACCCTCCGGGTAAACAATGTCATTATGCCTGACTGGTACGATGTCCTCGAGGACCGGCGGAAGCATTTCATGGAGAAGGGCGATTCCAATTTCTGGAGCTACATCGATGTCCGCGATGTAGCCAGCGCCTTTCGGGCCGCGCTCGAAGGGGCGTCAAGCGGGCACGAGGTCTTTCTCGTCGCGGCCTCCGACAATTGCCTCGATATCCCCCTGCCGGAAGCGGTTAAACGGCGCTTTGGGAAAGATGGCACCTTTGCCGCTGATTTCCAGCCCCATCAGTCGGCCTTTGACATCTCCAAATTCTGCGAGTGGTTCGGGTGGAAACCGCGCTACAGCTGGCGGAACCACGACGATGGAGAAGGGTGACATATGCCGATGCGGGTCAGCTTCTTTCTCATGAATCCGCCCCGTGGTCCGGGCCAAAGCTCAGCACCCGTGCGGCGCATCCCGAAAGGCAAGCCCCACCGTCTCGACCCATGACCTGAACGCCTGTGCTTCAATGGCTCCGGCTTGAGGGTTCCGCAATCATGGTTGCCTGCTGTAGCTTTTGAGCTCAGGACCCGGCAAGTTGATCGCCCGTCGTTCGGGTGGAGTGGAGAAAGTGGACTTTCCAGATGCCATCGATCGCCTTAAAGGAACCGCTTTCAAGCCAGCAGAGATGGTTCACGGTATTATCCCGGACTATTTTTGCGTGGAGATCCCAGACTGCAAAGGCGTCATCGCCAAAAACTTCGATTCTCTTGAAATCAAAGCGATTGCTTCTGGCGAATCCTTCCGGCTTGGTGTGTCCGATTTTTTGCCTGGTATAATCCAGGTTCCAGTACTCGCCATGCTCCAGGAGATAATAGCCCGGTGCGGTATTCGCTTCAAGGGTCTTCAGGTCATGCTCCGAGAGGCCCTCATAAAACCCTTTCAAGGCTTCTTGAATCCCTTGGATATCGCTTTCCTTACCAATAAAGACCTTTTTTTCCTGGTAGCCCTTTGTATGCATGCTTCATAAACCGCTTTGCGCTCCAGTGCCGCAAGGGTTGATTATCAGATATGGCGGTGGGAGAGGGATTCGAACCCCCGAGACCCTTGCGGGCCTAACGGTTTTCAAGACCGCCGCGTTCGGCCACTCTGCCATCCCACCGGGTTGCCATTAAGCACTGAGGAATTGAGAGAAAAGACGAAAGGCGGGAGAATTCAAGCCTGAGTTTTCGCCAATGGACGAGCGGTGTGGCCCGCCATGGAAGGGGTCAGTTTTCTTCCTCGCCCGTATGGATGTGCCCGTGATCGATCTCCTCCTTGGAAGCTTCACGGACATCAACCACGTCGACATCAAACTTGAGGTCGACACCGGCGAGGGGATGGTAATGTCCATCCTTCCAAGAAATCTGAAGATCCCCTTTGGGTCCTGGAAAACCCTACTCTCAGTCGAAAAGCCTACTCGGACGATGTCATCCCTAACGATTACGTTAGTATACGAAACCGCCTCAACCGACTTGCCAAAAAGCACGGATTCAAAAAGCCAGTTGATTTCTACAACCTACGTCATTCAAGCTGTGTCCTAGATAAACTGGATAATTTGCCGGTCGATTTGGCCGCCGAGAGGCATGGACACTCGGTCAAGCATTTCACTGAAACATACGGAAGGTTGAGTCCTGGTGATGTTGTGAAACGATATTTGAAACATTACGCTGAAAATAAGTCTACAAACGAAATTCCTGCTCAGGAATTAGCCACACCAATCAAGTTTTAGAACTCATTCCTGATCCTGAACGCCGCCCCTTCTGAATTACATAAAATATAGCTATTGAAGAAACTATAAAGGAACATACGACAGGAAAGTAATAATACCTAAAGCCAATATTTGGAGCCACAAGCGAAAATGCTAAGCTGTATGAAAGCGAGCTGCTTGCTAGCACTATTGAAAAAAGTGATTCGTTTAGGTTGATCCGCGCAATAATAAAACATGATACTATCGACAGAATCAAATAAGGCCAAAGTTGGTTTAGTAGAGATCCTTCAAAGTTGTTAAGAACCTTCTCCTGCCAAAAATCCCGAATCCTCCCGCCTGGCGCAACTTCCTCGAAAACATTCGGCGAAGTCTTGTACTTAAACCAAAACCACTCAGTTCTCTTTGGGTATCCAAATAAAAATTGCCTAGCAATGTAAATTCTGTGCTTTAGGTATGCATAGGGCGAAGTCTTAATGGCTTCCATCCAGGCGGATTTAAGATGATCCTGAGCTTTCTTATCATGGACAAGCGCAAACCCCTTGTCCTTAGCGCCCCAATTTAATATAGTCATATTACTCGTGGGATTGAAGCGCTCCTCGATAAAGGCTAGTTCATGCTTATTTGGATTAAACAAATCGGGAATTAATAAATCATTTTGCTCCAGAGATAGAGCTGCTAAGTCGAAGAGCATAATTTGCTGAGTAGAGTATCGCTTTTCGACAGTAACAATCTTCCCAATCATGACTGGCAAAAGAGTAAAAAGGAGAAAAATACAAACCATTGAAAATGCACTAACGGCAACCTCGCGAAACATTCGCTGATAAATTAGTAAGAACATCACAATCCCAAAGACTGAAATAAGCCATGCCAGGCCATCAGTTCGGAAAGAAATTGCTAGCGCTGCACTAATAATCCAAATCGGCCAGTACGCCCACCTCTTTTTATAGATAGAAGCCAATAAGGCAGTGGTCCCCAGTACCGCTGCCCATGAAAACCAAAAGTCTTTAACAATAGTCCCTGCGTAAGAAGAAACTGGAGGCAGAATCATAAGAATGGCGGTAGAGATCAAGGCATAGCTCCATGGCAATTTCTGCCAACGGAGGACAATCAGCAAAATCAAATAGGCGAATCCCAACTGAAAAAGCAAAACTGAGACCAAACTGGCGACTGTGGACAGGAATACGATCCGGATAATCCCAGTCATGACGATTGGGAGATAACTCTCAAACCAGCCGTAATGCGCCTCCCACACCATAGCTGAGCCATCCCCATCAATCCAACCCGGCCAATATTGATACGCATTGAATGTAAAACTGGCAAAAACCAACAGGAAGCCAAGCGCTACAGGATTGTTTTGTCTTTTGAGCAAAAGATTCATAAGTCAATTTGTTTTACTCAAACGCTCCGATCGCTTGGAGACATACCTTAAAAGAGCCATCTTCCAAAATCCAGTATGAAATCGAAAAACCTAATTAACATCGAGCTAATCCGAAAGGAAGCACTCTTGCTCTTTTCAGCAATCTCAAAGCTAGAGCGGGATGGCTCGCTAGATACAGTATTAACTGAGCCGGAAAAATATTGTGTTTCTCGTGTCCAATCATCCATAGAAGGCAACATTACATCAAGCCACGATGACTTAACTCTACAGATCGACAGCCTTGCCCGGAACGGACTTCGCCTGACCGATTTCTACATGGGCTCGCCCGTCTGCTCCGCCTCGCGGGCGGCCATGCTGACAGGCTGCTACCCGCCGCGGATCGGGTTCGGCCCCTCTCCGGTGCTCTTTCCGGGTCAGGATATCGGCCTCTCGACGCGCGAAACAACGATCGCGAAAGTCCTGCAAGCGGCAGGCTATAAAACTCAGATCGTCGGCAAATGGCACTGTGGCGACCAGCCGGAATTCCTGCCCACCCGGCATGGCTTTGATCATTATTTCGGGATACCCTACAGCAATGACATGGGTCGCCAGAGCAACCACCCGGACCGGCCCCCGTTACCGCTGCTGCGCGACGAAACGGTCATTCAGGAACAGCCCGACCAGCGCGGCGTCACGGAACGAGTGATAGGAAATTCAATTGCGAACGGTTGGGTTAACACCGGGGACTGGCTCGGATATGTCAATGTAGACAACGCGCCCTGGATCTACAGCGACGATCTGGATAACTGGATGTATATTGAGGAAGCCAATGTCAGCTCCAGCGGCGGTTGGGTCTTCGTGGTCAATTGATCGATACGCCGGTTACTTAATTATCGATACTGAGACGGCCCTTCCGGGGGCCGCCTTTATTTTGGCTGCGCCCGGAAAGGCGCAGCAACTCAACAAGGATCCTCCAGGAAGTAGAGCCTCCAACCGATAACGGGAAGCGGGTTGGGCAGGTCCAACTCAAAATAAGCCATTTTTCTTTTTGACACTGGCCGCGTCCTTATTAATAACTATGAAATACATCATTTAAATTAATCTAAACAAGGCCGAATGGGCCACTACAACAGGTTTTCTCTAAACAGCAGAACGATCCAACCCAAAGCAGACAAAATGAAAAAACTACTCCCACTGATCATCGGTACCAGCTTCGCTATTTCGAGCGCCAGCGCTGGAATTTTCACACTCTACACGGACCAGTCCTCCGAATCGCTGGCCGACAAGATTCAAGAAAACGGCACGGACACCTTTGCGAGAACGGTGGATGGCACGGGAACCATTGGCGCGGGCGATGCGCTGCGGGTTGCTGACCTCTCCGCGGCTGGCAAACCGGAATATTCATGGGTAAGCAGCTCCTTCGGCGGGGACATCACCGGAGTCTTCCGCTTCGATGTCGATGCCCAGAACCTGACAGAGACAGCGGTCAACGACTACGACATCAATCTGCGCATGTCCGATTCCGCCGTGGATAACCTGGGTTCCAAAGGCAACCAGCTGATCTCGATTTCTTTTGAGGAAACCAATTCGGTCAAGCTGGATGGCAGCACCATTTCCGGATCGGATACCAGTTCGGCGCAATCGTACTCATTCCTCATCAATGTGGACCCTGTTAACGCTTTTCAATATACATTCGGTGATCAAGTGAACGCCACCTTGCCTGCGGATACAACTCTGGCATTCATCAATGGTGTTCTCGTCGGTGATAAAGCGAACCCCTCCGCCGCCACTGGATTTGATAATACCCTTGGCGTTCATCGGTTAGGATTCATCGGTGAGTCCGATGCGAAGTTTGGCATGGACTATCACTTTGATAATATTGTCCTTTCCACGGGCGCCGATGCAGGTGTTGTTCCGGAGCCGGCCACTATCAGTCTGCTCTTCGGCGCATTGGCAATCGGGGTAGTTGTCATCCGTCGCCGTCCTTTCGTCCGATGATGTGAGAGCCGGGGGAGGGGAACCTCCCCAGGCTACTTTGTTAATCCAGTGCCGGAAGGCTCGGGTGGCGGATTTCCCAGTTGCCAAGCACCGGATGATCGAGCTGCCACCGGCCTTCCTTTAATTGAACGGGATCCCAAGGCTGTCCGTGTTCCTTCTTGTTTCCCGCCCAGAAGAGTACCGCTATCACATCTTCCCCGCTTTCCCAGCCGCTGCGCATGACCGGTGTTGCGTGATAAGGCTGTGACAGGTGACGTCGGGCTTCCCCTTCTTCGCGGGTCCCGGTCATGGATTCGTGCAGCATCTTCAGCGACTGAATGGCCGAATACCGCTCGGCGCTCCCCAGGAGAATGTAGTTGTCTCCCATTGTTTTATAAAGGCCTTGATCTCCCTCCTCAAGGCCAAGGGCATAACTCCCATGTGCATAGCGGACGGGCTCGAAGCTCTGTACGCGATGGATCGCGAGGATCCAGCCAGCGTTCCAGAACACATCCGTCCGCACCGGCAGGTTGAAGCCGTCGTCACGGGTTCCCAGTGCGTAAGTGTAGGCAAGGTGGTCGTCTCTCGCCGTGAGCGGAATGGTGGGATGGCGACCGAAGCGCTGTCCGTTCTTTCTTTCGGCGGTCAGTACGGCATCATAAGGATAGGCATGTAAATCATCGCTTACGAGAAAGCCCACGCCGGTGCGATAGGCCACTTTGGACCATTTCCACGGACCGTAGCGCCTGGCGTTGCCCCGGGAAACCTGGGACCCGGCGTTGAGCAGCTCCACTTCGCCATCAACGCCGCGAAGGACGAAACGGGGTGCCGTAATGACGCGGACAAAGTCGCCTCGTTCGGCCGGGTAGGGCAGCTCCGGATCGCTCCAGAAACGGTGGTCCGGATCGAGGGTCAGCATGAACAACCCCTTGGCGGCCCAGTAAGTGATAGGAAATTCAATTTTCAACAAGTGATTTTCCTTTTCGTTTCGCAGCGATTGCAAGTGCTGCTCCACCAATAAGTAAACCAGTAATTGAAGCTTCTGGAACAGCCACTTGGTAATGGTTTCCGGAAGCAGGATAATC
>JAWLGH010000087.1:0-8275 GCA_041685165.1 Oceanipulchritudo sp.
TCCCCGACACCGTGTTCGCCGGTAATCGTCCCGCCAAGGTCGATGGCCAGCTGGAAGATCTCCTTGCAGGCCTTTTCCACCTTTTCCATTTCCACTTTGTCGGTCGTATCGGTCAGCACGGTGGGGTGAAGGTTGCCGTCGCCCATGTGGCCAAAGTTGGCAATCTGAAGGTCGTATTTGCGGGCGATTTCCTGCGTGCCCCGAACCATCCTGACAAGTTCGCTCCGCGGCACCGTGGCGTCCTCGAGGATGGTGGATGGGCGCAAGCGGGCGAGGGCGCTGAAAGCGGCCCTTCGCGCCGTGGCCAGTTCGGTGGCCTCTTCGCTGGTCTTCGCCGCGCGGGTGGTCGTGGCGTTATTCCGGCACGCGATTTCCTCCATTTTTCCGGCCTCCCCTTTTACCACCTCAGGATGGCCGTCGGATTCCATCAGGAGCATCGCCTCGGCTTCCACGGGCAGGCCAACTTTGGCGTAATCTTCGACACAGCGGATGGTCGCCTGGTCGAGAAATTCGAGGGTACAGGGAATGATTTTCGCGGCGATGATATCGCTCACTGTCTGGGCCGCGTCCTCAATGCGATTGAAGCTTGCAATGAGGGTTCGGCGCGCTTCGGGCCGGGGCACGAGACGCAGGAGGACTTTGGTGACAATACCAAGGGTTCCTTCACTGCCGATAAAGAGGTCCTTAAGGGAAAACCCGGCCACGTCCTTCATGCATTTGTTGCCCAGCCAAATGATTTCCCCATTGGCAAGGACGACCTCGAGACCCATGACGTAATTGCGCGTGACACCGTATTTGAGACCGCGCAAACCTCCTGAATTTTCCGCCACATTGCCACCTATGGTCGTGATCTTCATCGAACTGGGATCGGGCGGATAGAAGAGTCCGTGTTCGGTCGCCTTTTCTTCGATATCGAGGGAAATAGCCCCGCATTCGGCCAGCAGGGTAAGGTTTTTCTCATCCACTTCGAGGATGCGATCCATCTTCACCGTGACCAAAACGATGCAGGTCTCGACCGGCACGCAACCGGCTGAGAGTCCTGTCCCGGAGCCCCGGGTGACAATGGTGACCCCCTGGGACTGGGCAAGTTTGAGGATCGTGGCCACCTCCTCCGTGGTTTCCGGAAAAACGACGGCCATCGGCATGCGCCTGACTCCGGCAGTTCCGTCGAAGCCATAAGGCAGAATGTCTTCCTGCGCGGTCAGGACCTGATCTTCGCGCAATTCCTCACGGAGGCCTGCAAGAAGCTCCGGAGAGGGCGTTGCATTTGAGAGAGGCGGTTTGTTTTGAGCCATATTGACAGGAGTTGAGGTTGGTGGCCGTCAAAAAGCATTGGGTGCCACGAGGTAAAGGAGAATAGCAGCCACGACGGAGACAATGAACCAGCAGATCAGCAAGGGCAAGGCGTTGCGCCGGATAACCACGCCCTCCACCCCGACGAGGCCAACCGTGGCGCAAGCGGCGACGATGTTGTGAATGCAGACCATATTGCCAATGGCCCCACCAGAGGCCTGAAGGGCGACAACGATTTCATGGCTGGAGCCGATATTCCCGGCCAGCTCGTATTGAAAATTGGCAAACAAGAGGTTCGAGACAGTCGCGGAACCGGTGATAAAGGAGCCTAAAGCGCCCACCAGAAAGGCAAAGAACGGCCAAACCGGACCGGCAAGGTTGCCCACCCAGACGGCCATCGCCACGGGCATGGACGGCAGGACTGATCCGCCCGCAAGAAGGTTGGCCTCGAGCCCGTTGGCTGCAACCTGGCCGCTTTGACGCATGATTTCCACCAGGGCGACGGCGAACAAAAGAGCGATCGTCGGCTTTTGCATGCGTTGCATCGATTGCTTCCAGACGACGCTCACGGTGGCCCCACTCATGCCGAAGATGGGAATGCACAGTAAAGCCACGAGCATGAAGGGGATCGTTCCGGGCAGGTAGAAGGGAACGGTGACAAAATCCACCGTCGCAAAACCAAGGATGTCCTCAAGACTCAAACTGACAGATTTCAAAACGTCCCCCAAGCCGAGGAAACGAAGCCGCGTCAGAACAAGAATACCGGCAATGAGCATGTAGGGAAGCCAGGCTTTCCACAAAGGCATGCGCGCCGAGGCAACGTCTCCGGAACGGTCGATCTCCCCCACCCATTCGTCCTTCCATTTGGCGCGCTCCGGAAAATCCCACGACTCCTCCGGGACGAGAAACCCCTTGCGGGCCGCCAGGAGCGTGGCGCTGGTCCCGACCAATCCCCCGACGAGAGAGGGAAATTCATAGCCAATGAGGAAGGCCGCCATGAGGTAGGGAAGACCGAAGGATAAGGAAGCAAAAAGGGAAAATTTCCAGGCCCCCAGACCCTCCCGCCACGACCGGTTTTCCCCGAAATACCGGGTCATCAGGGCCAGGGTCAGGAGGGGCAAAAAGAGGAGGACGACAAAATTCATCACCGCGGACCACTCGGTCACCTGCTGGAGGAAAATCGGGAAAGGCCCCGGGGCCACTCCCCCGTAGGGCGCGGCACTTTCCACCGCAGTCTCCAACGGGGTCAGCCCCAGGGCGATGGGGGTGCCGACAGCGCCAAACTGGGTGGGAAAGGTGTCCCCGATAAGGCAGACCAGAACCGCCGCCAAGGGAGGAAAGCGAAATCCGAGCAGGAGTGGCGCGCAGATTGCCGCCGGTGTTCCAAAACCCGCAGCGCCCTCAAGGAAAGGAACAAACATGAAGGCAACGATGAGCATCTGCACGCGGCGGTCGGCGGAGATCCGACTGAAGCTGTGGTTGATCGTCTCCATCGCTCCGCTGCTGTCCATCGTGTAAAGGATGACGATGGCTCCGAAAACGATAATCAGGACGTTAAAAGCGGTCCCGAAACCACTCAGGGTCGAAGCAACCAGAAAAGCGGGTGTCATGTTCCAAAAAAGAAACGCCAGAACCCCGCAAATCAGCCACGCCAAAGGCATGGCACGCGTCGCCGGCATGCGAAGCCCCACCATCGTGATCAAGGTCACCAGAATGGGTATAAAGGAAAGCAGGGCTACGAGCGATAGATCCATGGGAGGGGTAAAGGAACTGGGATGGAGTTTTCAGGACAGGCCAAGCATGACCTCACATGGTTCGGTTGAGCTTCAAACCGCCGCCCGCACAACTCACCAAGCCCGCTTGGGCCCATCGGGAACGCATTCCAAAGAACCGTGAAGGTATACTCGCAGTGACTGCGGAAGGGCATAACCAAGATTGATCCCAATCTGGTATTAGCTTCACCACCAGGGTCAATAAGAATCATTCGTTACCGGAGGAGTCAGCCTTCCCTGAGGGATCAGACCACATTAAACTTCCGGCACCCCATTACTTAACGATAGAAAAAAACCTGTTTTGGCCTGACCAAGCCCAACCAAAATTCCTCTTGACTGTATATTCAACTAATCGAATATACGTATCAATGGATTATGTAAGGATCTACAAGTGCCTCTGTTCCTGGACGCGCCTGAGGATCGTGAACCTGCTTCAGGAGGGTCCCCTATGCGTCTGCCACCTGGGAGAAATCCTCGATTTGGAGCAACCCAAGGTCTCCCGCCACCTGAAGGCCCTCAAGGAAGCGGGGGCGGTGGAGACGCAGCGCTGCTACAATTGGACAATTTACCGGATCGCGGACAGGCCGAGCGCGCTGCTGGAGACCAACCTCAAGTGCCTGCAGGACCTGCGAGGCGAGAAAGCACAATTCCGGAGCGACCTGGAGCGCCGCGGGGAGCTGATCAGGCGGATCGAGGCCGCTCCCGGGGAGACGTTCCCGGAAGCGATCCGATGCCTTGCGCGGGGAAGCTGCTGAAACTCCCTTAATCCCGATTTGACCATGAAAAAACACACCGTTCTCATTCTCTGCACGGGCAACTCCTGCCGCAGTCACATGGCCGAGGGGATCCTCCGGCACGCCGCGGGAGACCTCCTTGACGTGCACAGTGCCGGGTCGGACCCGGCAGGCTACGTCCATCCCATGGCCATCGAGGCCCTCGCGGAAATCGGCATCGACATCTCCGGGCACCATTCGAAGAACCTCGACCAGTTCCTCGAATCCGGTATCGATACTGTCATTACTGTTTGCGACAACGCCAACGAGTCCTGCCCGGTCTTCCCCGGCCGGACCAGCCGCCACCACTGGGGTTTCGAGGACCCGCCCAAGGCCGTCCGGCCGGGCGAGCCGGAGATGGACGCCTTCCGCCGCATCCGCGACGAGATCCGGAAAGTCTTTGCGGCGTACGCCGCCGGCTACCGGGAGGGGCGGTCATGAGTGATTCCGTCGCCGGAAAAATGTCTCTCCTTGACCGTTTTCTGACGGTCTGGATTTTTGCCGCCATGGCCCTCGGGGTGGGAATCGGGTATTTCCTGATTCGCGACCCGGAGGCCTTCTTCGCCCCCGTGACCGTGGGAACGACGAACCTCCTCATTGCCGCCGGGCTGATCCTCATGATGTACCCGCCGCTGGCCAAGGTGAAGTACGAGCAAATGCCGAAAGTCTTCGCGAATACGAGGATCCTTGTCCTCTCGCTCGTGCAGAACTGGATCGTCGGCCCGGTGCTGATGTTTGTGCTGGCGGCGATCTTCCTGCACAATCACCCCGAGTACATGGTGGGGTTGATTCTTGTCGGGATCGCCCGCTGCATCGCGATGGTGCTCGTCTGGAACCATCTGGCGAAGGGGAATTCCGAATACTGTGCCGGACTGGTCGCGCTCAACAGCGTCTTCCAGATCATCTTCTTCGGTTTCTACGCCTGGATTTTCATTACATGGCTGCCGGGCCTGATCGGGATTGACCTCTCGACGGTGCAGGGCATGGGGGGCAAGACGGTCGCGGACGTGACCATCGGGGAGATCTTTGTCAGCGTCATGATTTATCTCGGCATCCCCTTTGCCGCCGGGATTCTCAGCCGGGTCATTCTCATCCCGATGAAGGGGCATACCTGGTATGACGAAACGTTCATTCCGCGCATTTCCCCGGTCACCCTGATCGCGCTGCTCTTCACGATCGTGGTCATGTTCATGTTCAAGGGCGACGCCATCGTCAAGCTGCCCCTGGATGTCCTGCGCATCGCCGTGCCCCTGACCTGTTATTTCATCCTCATGTTCGTGGTCAGCTTCTTCATGGGCAAGGCCGTGGGCGCCGACTACTCGCGCAGCGCCACCCTCGCCTTCACGGCCTCGGGGAACAACTTCGAGCTCGCCATCGCGGTCGCCATCGCGGTCTTCGGAGTCGCCTCCAGCGTCGCCTTCACGACCGTGGTCGGACCGCTCATTGAGGTGCCCGTATTGATCGGTCTGGTACACGTCGCCCTCTGGCTGCGGCGTAAGTTCTTCCCGAAAGCGATCGTCGAGGAGGCCGAGGCCGGCGGGGTCGATTCCCTCGCGGATAAGGACCGCGCGTTTTTCGAGAGCGAGGCCTGCCGCGCTATCCGGCAGACGCGCGCGATAACCAATCCGGAAAACTAATCGGCAGCCATCATGCGGACGGGTTGTACCGCTTCTGGAGATGCGCAGGGAATGGCACGAGGCACGCGCGACCGGTATTCTCCAACAGGCAGGATTCGACTGTGTCTGCAATATCCCCGGAAGCTGGCAGGCATGGGAAGAGGCCGGTTTCCCGGTTGCAGGAGACCCGCACAAGGAGACGAAGTAAAAGTGCCGATAAGGTGGGGCGACTTTTCGGCAGGAAAACCATCATGCTTCTCCACCCACCCACTCTCGCCAACTCACTCAGCCGGCATTTGAAATTGACGCTGAAGGGGCGCCCTGTTTTCCTTGGACCTCGTTCAAGGCAAGGAGTCAATAATGCGGAAGAATGACGCTTCAACACCAACCGGATCCTCTCCGACCGAGGGACGGGCCAGACCCAGGCAAACCAAATTTGCGCTGGCAGCGAATTACGACCCGGAACTGGTTCCGCAGCTTGCCCGGTATCCGGTCGATGAAGTTTACGGCAAGTTTCCCACCGACGGCATCAGTGGGGGCCGCCCGCGCTACCTCGCGACACCGCTCTCTGAAGCAGATCTCCGAAGTTATATTGGCCTGCTCGACCGTCATGGCATTGCCTTCAATTATCTCCTGAACGGCGCCTGCTTCGGCAACCGCGAATGGACCCGCTCCTGGCAGAAACGCGTGACTACCATGCTGGCCAGGCTCGGTGAAATGGGCGTAAGCCGCCTCACCGTATCCACCCCGTTCCTCCTGGAACTCGTTAAACGCCGTTTCCCTGAGTTCAAGGTCAGGGTCGGAATTTATGCCCAGGTGGATACGCCCCGGCGAGCCCGCTTCTGGGAAGACCTCGGGGCGGATGCAATCGTTCTGGAGAGCTTCTCCATCAACCGGAATTTTCGCCGTCTGGCGGCGATCCGAAAGGCGGTTCATTGCGACCTGGAACTGATTGCGAACCATGTCTGCCTCATGAACTGTCCCATGCAAACCTATCACCAGAATGGTTTCGCACATGCGTCTGACGACACTAACTCGCTCTTCATCGACTACTGCTTTATGCGCTGTTCGCGGTTGCGTTTGTCGGATCCGTCGCAGTTCATCAAGTCGGCTTGGATCCGCCCGGAGGACCTCGCCGTCTATGAAGCGATGGGATACACCTCCTTCAAGCTGCTCGAACGGGGGATTCCATCGGCGGAGCTCCTGCGGCGCGTCAAAGCCTACAGCGAACGGCGGTTCGATGGTAATCTGGCCGAACTGCTACTGTCATACGGCTTCAAGCAACCAATCCGCAAAGAACCCCTCTGGAACCTGCGTCACTTTTTGAAACCGAGGCAGGTGAGTCCGCGGCGGCTGAAACCGATGCTCGACCTGGCACGCCTGCAGGGCTGGCTCTCCCCGCTTCCAGAGTGTCCGATCCGCGTCGAGGCGCGGAAAATCCCGGAGGATTTCCTGGACAGTTTTCGCGACCGTGACTGTGCCTCCATGGACTGCCAGGCGTGTGGTTATTGCGAGGGGATCGCCGCCCAGGCCGTTTCCATCGCACCCGAATACCGTACCGCGGTGTTGGAAAAATATGCGGAAATGGACGAGACCATGGCGACCGGAAAACTCTGGGGCGTTTGACAATTGGGAAACGAAGGTAGGGGGTTAACGCAGGAAGTAGGGTTATAGCCCATGGACGGCCCGCATGGCCCGGAGTATACTGTAAACGGGATTCTCTCAGATTATTATGTGTAAAAACACCTTCATCACCGCCTCCACAGGCAAGTCCGCCCGCGAGCATCAAGCTTTGGTCCCTGAAATGGATAAACAAAATAAGACAACAAACCGCCGCCTCGTTCTTGCCGAACGACCGGAAGGCGCGCCGACAGAGAGCACGTTCAGGCTCGAGACGGAGGATGTCCCCTCACCTCAAGAGGGGGAGATGTTGCTCCGCACGGAATTCCTTTCCCTTGATCCCTACATGCGTGGACGGATGAGCGATGCTCCTTCCTATGCCCCGCCCGTCAAAATTGGCG
The DNA here is from genome assembly GCA_041685165.1 of Oceanipulchritudo sp. Taxonomy (GTDB): domain Bacteria; phylum Verrucomicrobiota; class Verrucomicrobiia; order Opitutales; family Oceanipulchritudinaceae; genus Oceanipulchritudo. Next base: position 7,476 of record JAWLGH010000087.1, read on the forward strand.
ACGTAATGGTCGGGGGCACGGTGGCGCAGGTGGAAATCTCCAGACTCGCCGGGTTCAAGAAAGGAGACTGGGTTCTCAGTACCAACGGCTGGCAGGATTATGGCCTCTCGGACGGAGAAGGCGTTATTTTCCTCGGCCGTGATCCGGAGCATCCGTCCTGGGCGCTGGGTGTCACGGGCATGCCGGGATTCACCGCGTGGGCCGGTTTAACGAGGATTGGTAATCCAAAAGCGGGAGAAACCCTTGTTGTTGCCGCTGCCACCGGACCTGTTGGGGCCACTGTCGGACAGATCGGAAAGATTTTGGGATGCCGGGTTATCGGCATCGCAGGTGGCGCGGAGAAATGCGTATATGCGGTCGAGACGCTTGGCCTGGATGTTTGCCTGGATCACAAATCTTCCGACTTCAGCAAAGAACTCGTAACAGCGACCCCTGATGGAATTGATGTCTACTTCGAAAATGTTGGCGGAAAGGTCTTTGACGCTGTTCTACCCCAACTCAACACCGGTGCGCGCGTGCCCGTGTGCGGCCTGGTCTCACAATACAACGCCACCAGCCTCCCCGACGGTCCGGACAGAATGGGTTACCTGATGGGTCAGATTCTGCGGAAACGGATCACCATGCGCGGCTTCATCATCTTCGAGGATTTCGGATCCCTGTATCCTGAATTCGCGGCGGAGATGGATAAGTGGCTGAAGGCGGGGAAAATTCATTACCGCGAAGATATCATTGATGGATTGGAACAGGCACCGGCAGCCTTCATCGGGATGTTGGATGGAAACAATTTCGGCAAATGCGTG
>JAWLGH010000034.1:0-31734 GCA_041685165.1 Oceanipulchritudo sp.
TGACTACGCCCGCTTCTGAAAGATCCTGCGGCCCCCTCCATGGCAGGCTGCCTTACGGCTTGCCTTTCTTTTGTCGCGCCGGGTTACCTGTCCCCAATCCAAGAATCCAAGGGTTACCTGTCCCCAATCCATGTCTCCCCAATCCATGATCTTGACCCACGAATCCGTATTCGAGAGATTGATGAATAGATGGATGGCCGACCGAACATTGTCTATATAATCAGTGACCAGTTTCGGGGTGATTGTCTGGGATGTCTTGGGCATCGGATTGTGGAGACACCGCATCTTGACCAGTTGGCCTGGGAGGGGGTGGTTTTCCGGAAAGCCTATTCACCCTGTCCCTCCTGTGTGCCTGCGAGGCGGTGCATCATGACCGGGAAGACCCCGTCGGGGGCGGGTTTTGTCGGTTACCGGGACAACGAGCCCTGGGATTACAGGACAACGCTTGCGGGTGAATTGACTCGCGGGGGCTACCAGACAATCAATATCGGGAAAACACATTTTTATCCGGAGCGGCTCCACCTTGGATTTGAGCAGTTAGTGACCTTTCCCGGTGATTACGAGGAATGGCTCTCAAGCAAGGGGATTGAAGGGGGGCGGCTTTCCCACGGAGTGGACCGGAACTCCTGGATAGCCCGGCCGCATTCCCTGCCGGAGCACCTTTCGGAAGAGGTCTGGACGGTGAACAACGCGGAGCGTTTTCTAGAGAAGCGGGACCCGACACGTCCTTTCTTCATGTGCCTTTCCTTTAACGGGCCCCATCCGCCCTGGTGTCCACCTGAGGTTTACTACGACCGGTTCATGTCAATGGAGCTGCCAGAGCCGGTGGTCGGAGACTGGGTCGCGGAGCATGACGTTCCCATTACTGATGTCAATGCCTGGCAGGGTAGACTGACTGGGCAGGCCTTGCGCCGTGCGCGGGCCGCCTACTTTGCCTACATAGCCTTTATCGACGGGCAAATCGGTCGTTTCATGGCGTTCCTGAAACGCGCCGGACATTCCAACACCTGGGTTGTTTTCTGCTCGGACCATGGTGAGATGCTGGGTGACCACCACCTGTGGCGGAAGACCTATGCCTATGAAGCCTCGGCTCGCATTCCCCTTATAATTCGTCCACCCGTAGGCGAGCGGCTTTTCGAGGACTGGCGTCGCGACGATTTGGTGGGCCTTGAGGATATGATGCCGACGCTCCTTGAGATAGCCGGTCTGCCGGTTCCGGAGGAAGTGGAAGGGCGGAGTATCCTTGGATTGAGGGACGGCTCGGTCCGCCCGCGGAGCTTCTACCATGGCGAACATGCTCCCTGCTACACCCAGGACAATGCGCATCAGTTCCTGACGGACGGGCATTGGAAATACATCTGGAATCCGGTAACGGGCACGGAGCGGTTTTTCAACCTCAGGGAGGATCCGGAGGAGTGTCGGGACCTCTCCGGGCGCGCCGCCTTCCAGGAAAGGCTGGAACACTGGCGTAGCCGACTTGCGAGGCACCTTGAGGGGCGGGTCGAGGGGTTTTCAGATGGGAAACGGCTGAAAAAAACAGTTCCGGGAGCGATTCTCGGCGGTGAACCCGGTGATTATCTTGCTTGATCCCTTTGGGGACGGGTGGCGGGAATCTGGCGGGTTAACGGGAGAGAATCCCTTCAAGAAGCAGTCTGCTGACGTGTGCCATCCCGGCATCAAGGACCTCTGCCGAACCCATGTTCATGCCGAGCATCTGCGTGAGGGTGTAGCGATTGGCAAAGTAGACCTGACAGAGCCCAATAAGGGATACAAGGAGATGCCGGGCATCGAGATCGGGGCGTAATTGTCCTTTGGCTACGCCTTCCCTGATGACCGTATCGAGCCGCTTGAGGACGGGGAGCTTGTTGATCCGGGTTTTTACAATGGTGATTCCCTGACCCTTGTTTAGGTTTTCCCAGAGGATCAACTTGTTGAATTCGGGGTTTTCCCGAAGGAAGCGAAAGTAGGTGGCGACAATTCCGCGGACCCATTCCTCCGTGTCGAGGTTGTCCACGACCGTTGCTTCCTCCAGTTTTTCAAGCCTTGTGTAGGCTTCCGTCACGACGGCTTCATAGAGCTTTTCCTTGTTCCCGAAATAGTAATAGACCATGCGCTTGTTGATGTTCGCCCGTGCCACAATGGCGTCCACGGTGGTTCCATGATAACCGCCATCCGCGAATAATGTCAGGGCCGCCATGAGGATACGTTCCTTGGCTCCGGGGTGCTTGATTTTTCCCATTTCTCCTTGCCTTCTGGTTAACCGTATAGTTACTTTCAGGTTATGGAAGAAACGATTCCGCAGGAACGGGAAGAAGTCGATGTAAAACTGTCGTCGCCAGATGCCGGGCTACGGGAGTGGCTTAAGGAGACGGAAGGGGATTTCGGGGTACTTGGGAGTGGGGGCAAGATGGGGACAACCTTTGCGCAGATGTTGAGGCGCGGTCTTACGGAAGCGGGTATGGAGCGGCGGGTCTACGGGGTGAGTCGCTACAGCAGACCGGGACAGCGGGAGTACCACGAGGCATTGGGGATCGAGGCCATCGGGGCGGATCTTGGCGAACCGGAAGCTGTGGCGAAGCTGCCAGAAATGGAGAACCTTATTTTTCTGGTGGGTGAGAAATTCGGGACAGCGGATTCACCGGAGCGGGCCTGGATCCAGAATGTGATTATTCCCGGGCTGATAGCCCGGCGATATCCGGGGAGCCGGATACTGGTACTCTCCACGGGTTGTGTCTATCCTTTTGAGGCCGTAACGGGAGGAGGGAGCACGGAGGAGGATGCCCCTGATCCGGTGGGCGAATATGCCTACACATGCCTTGGGCGGGAACGGGTCTTCGACTATTACAGCCGGAAGAACGGGACGCCGGTAAGCATTGCGCGACTCAACTACGCGAACGAGTACCGTTACGGTGTGCTGGTGGACATTGCCCTGCGGGTATACCACGGGGAGGCCGTTGACCTTTCGACGCCGTACGTGAATGTGATCTGGCAGAAAGACGCTGTTTCACGGTGTCTGCGCTGCCTCAGACATGCGGATTCACCGCCCCGTATCGTGAACATAACCGGTCCCGAGAAGGCCTCGGTAAGGGAACTCGCGGAAGGATTCGGGAAATTTTTTGGAAAGCCGGTGCATTTTACGGGCGAGCCTTCGGAATCGGCGTGGCTGTCTTCGGCAGCTCTCTCAGGAAAGCTTTTTGGTCCTCCTGAAACAGGATTGGTGGAGATGACGGAGTGGATAGGCGGATACATAGTAAAAGGAGGCGAACTCCTTGATAAACCGACAAAATTCGAGGTGCGCAGTGGAAAATTCTAGGAACTGGCGGGAGCAATTTGCGGAGGGACAGGTAATACCGGCCCTGCCGCTGGCATTGGACGAGGAAGGGCTCCTTTCGGAGCGCCACGAGCGGGCCCTGGTCCGTTATTATCGGGATGCCGGGGCAGGGGGACTGGCTGTGGGGGTACATTCGACCCAGTTTGAGATCCACGACGAAGCGGTCGGGCTCTACAAGCCGATCCTTGAGCTGGCGGCTTCGGTGGCGGGAGAAAAAGGGGATCGGGAGATGGTCCTGATAGCGGGGGTAATCGGGGATACGGCCGAAGCCTGCCGGGAGGCCGCCCTTGCCAAGGAACTGGGATACGATGCGGTTCTTGCCGGGTTGACGGCCTTCCCGGATGCTTCGGAGAGGAAGTTACTGGAGCACCTTGGGGAAGTGGCAAACATTCTCCCGGTGATTGGTTTTTACCTGCAGGAGCCGGTTGGCGGGCGTTTTCTTTCGCGTAATTTCTGGCGGGGCTTCGCGGAGATACCGGGTGCGGCCGGGGTGAAGATTGCCCCCTTCAACCGCTACCGGACCCTTGACGTCATCAACGGAATTGAGGCCTCGGGACGTAATGACATTGTCCTCTACACGGGAAATGACGACAACATCATCCCGGACCTTGTGACTCCAATTAACGGGGAAGCCGGGGAAGCACGTTTTATCCGCGGGGGTCTTCTTGGGCAGTGGGGTGTCTGGACCTCCCGGGCCTGCGCATTGCTTGAAGAGATCAAGCGGGAACGGGAGTCGGGGATGATATCCCTCGAGTTGCTTGGGCAGCATGTGGGCCTGACGGAATGCAACGCGGCCATATTTGACGCCGAGAACACCTTTGCGGGAGTCCTTCCCGGGATTCATTATGTCCTTCACCAGCAGGGCCTGATGCCGAGTATCCGTTGCCTTGATCCGAGCCTGAGGCTTTCCCCGGGGCAGCGTGAGGCAATTGATACAGCCGCGGAGCGTTATGCTTTCCTGCGCGATGATGATTTTGTGAAGCCGCGCCTTGCTGGCTGGCTGGCTGGCTGAAGGGGAGACATCAGGAGCTGATCCATCCCGAGGCCAGGACCTCGGAGGGAAAGACCTCTCCCTTCCATGAAAGGTGAGTGGCTTCATGGGCAAAGACTCCGGAGAGCCGGGAGCCCTTGTAAAGCAGGACAGCGGCGTGTCCTGAGAAGGATCCCTCCATAAGGGAAAGGGTTCCGCCGGCATCGCCGACAAGGAGGATGGCGGAGTGCTCGCCGGCTTTGAGGCGCAGGGCTCTGGGGCGGACATGCCGGGGACAGGCACCGGAAAAGGAGGCCTCGAGAGAGGTAAGGTCAGCGGCTTGGGGCATTCCGGAGAAGGGGAGGAGGGCCACATCCATGGGAGTGACGGGATGACGCTCTTGCCAGGTGCGAAGATTCAGGGCATAGCGGTCCGGCCAGAGGACCGGTTCCTCGCGGGCCTTCCAGTGGGGAAACTCGATGGTATTTTCGGCGAGGTAATCGATGGAGGTGTGCCCGAAGCGGAGGGAGCGCTGGTTTTCGGGGATTACGAGAAGTCCCTGTTCCTCAGCCACCGCACGGGCGTCGTGGTCTCCGATCGTGAAGGGGAAGGGGCTGTGGAGGTGCCACTGGAAGCTGTTGCGGGCGGACTTGTAGAAGCCGGCGGCAAACTCGACCTTGGCGGCGGTGTCACAGACACAGAAACCGATGGATTTGATAAAGAAAACCCGGCGCTCGAGGAGAATGCCGGCAGATTTGAGGTAGGCTTCATGAAATCCGCTGAAGAAATCGACCCCGGGCGTGGAGTTGAAGCGAATCGCTTTCCCCCGGACGGAATCGCGTTCCATGGAGGCTCCCTCGACGGTCATCTGGTTATGGGCCCGGGGGGACCGGAAAAAGAGGTCAAAGGGCTGGTCATAGGCATTGAAGCGCCCGACCTCGGCGGCGAGAGGAGCCCCGTGGGCGTAGAGGGTGAAATCGAGGAGGTCCATGTGGGAATGGTACCCCTGAAAGTCCCCAAAATTGAGCAACATGCAGGCGTCTCCGGGATCAAAACCGTCGCGCAGGACGCAGAAACCGCTTTCGGGAAGGAGGACGCTGCGGTAGCCGGGATCGCGGGCGAGCGATTCGAGGGCTGGTTCCTTATGGCGGAGGGGCCAGAGATATTTCGGATCGTCGAAAAGGCGGTATGCGAGGTGAAAGATGTTATCCCGGCGTATGAATTCGCCATCCCCGAAACCGGGAAACTCGGGCCCCGGAGCGACCGTCTTGAGAAACCACTCGTAAATTGGGGACAGGTGATTTCTCCAGTCGAAGCGGCGGGGCACCCTGAGATCGGGATTGCGGTCCATGAAATGGAGAGACTCCGCAAAATCGGTCAGGATGGTGCTCCCGTAAGAGAAACAGCGTTCGCTGTGGCCCCCGTCGGCGTAGAAATCGCGTTCGATATGGTCCTCGAGGATTTTTGCCGCGGTTTCCCGGAAGACTGTGCTTTCGCGGAATTCGGGGAAAAGGATGCCAAACTGGAGCAGGAACCGGGCGGAGAAGATGGGCCAGTTCCCGAGGCGGTAGCCTTTCTCCCGGTCTTCAAGGACAAGCCATCGGGCGGCGCCGAGAAGGGATTTCAGGAGGCGGCCAAAAGTGGGGCAATCAATCTGGCCGACGACCCCGAGGAAGCGGGCGCAGAACAGGAAATTGATGAAGCGGACACTGCGGGAGGCAAGGCCGAGTTCATAAAAGACGACATCGTTGCGGGCCCGGGCCCGGGTAATGGATTCGCGTTGCTCGTACCATTGATTGAACAGGCCGGACCAGGCCTCAAGGTAGGCGGGATCCTGCTTTTCGACGGCGGCGTGAAGGAGACAATCCATCCAGGCGAGATAGTGGAAGCCGTGTTTGGTCGAGACGCTCCGGGGAGCGTTGAAGTCGATGGGGCCGGCGAAGTCGTAGACTTCTGTATCGAGTTGGTAGGATTCCCCCTTGAGGATCAGGTCCGCGAGAGCGGCATTCCTGGGGATGCGGGGAAGGATCGCGGGGGCTTCATCAAAAAAGGGATGGACGGGTTGCGGGCGTTTCTCGAAATGGGTCCGGAGACGTCCCATGGCCTCCTCAAAGTGACCTTCCGCGGCAGGGCTTTCCCATGGATACGGGGGACCCATGGTGTTTTCCAGGTCATGGAAAAAGGCGGCGTCGGGAACATGAACAATACGTTCCGGAAAGCTCAGATGGTGATCGGGCATGGGAAGAAGATGAATGGAGCCTTTACAGGCGTCAGGTTAACCCTTTGGTTAGGTAGGAGGCGGGGAGAGATCAACCGCGAATCGAGTATCTGGTAAAGCATAACATGAAGATCATTGACGCCCATGCGCATCCGCGCTTTTCAACCCCCTGGGAATCGGAGACAGCTGTGCGCCTGGGAAACTGGGAACTGGAGGAGATCATCCGGCAGGCGGGGGAAGCTGGAATTGAGCGGATGATCGTTCTGGGAAACATCCTTCGCTTCGGAGTGGACCCGGATCCTGCTGAGATGCGACTCATCAACGAGGAGACAGCTGCTCTGGTTGAGCGGCATCCGCATTTCTTTGTCGGATACTGCTACCTCAATCCCCTTTTACCGAAGGAGGACCTTGAAGAGGAGGCCCTCACCTTTATCCGCGATGGAAGCTGTGTTGCGATCAAGCTGGAAGTGGACTGCTGTGCCTCGGATCGGCGGATGGGGCCGCTGATGGAGATTGCGGAAATGCTGGATGTTCCTGTTTTGCAGCATGCCTGGGACACCAAGAACCGTCCCCTGATCGCCTCCCCGAAGAAGGGAATGCAGCAGACGGACGGGGAGGACGTGGCGATTCTGGCCCGTCGCCATCCGCGGGTGCGGATCCAGATGGCCCATCTGACGGGGGTCGGCCAGACCGGAGTCCTTGCGGTGCGCGACTGTGACAACGTCTGGGTGGACACCTCGGGGGCCCAGCCGGTGGCGGGCATGACGGAATATGCCCTCCAGCACCTTGGGGAGGACCGGGTCATCTACGGATCTGACTTTCCGATCCGGGATTTGCGGGCGAGTCTCGCCAAAGTCTACGGAGCGGTGCCCCCGGGGCGGGTGAGGGAAAAGGTTTTCGCGCGGAACTGGGAAACCATGACAGGTTGGAATCCGGTTTGATGGCGGGTTCGGGTGAGTTTACTGTAAGGAAATTTTCCGTTCGTCGGGCTGGCGATCGGGGAGCATTATGCCGAGGGTTGTATTTCGTTGGATGTGGCGGGCTTAGCCCGGCATCCGTATCAGGCGGGACTGGGTAATCATGAGTATCGAGGCAGACAAGGCGAATTCACTGGCCCTCCACGGCGGGAAGCCGGTCCGTGCGAAGGCTCCGGAGAGAGAGGACCGCTGGGGATTGGCGGAAGAGGAACGGCTGCGTGAGATGGTGGGTCAAAGCTCCCTCTTCTATTGGAAAAACCGCCAGACGGAGGCCATGCTGGAGGCTTTCCGCAAACCCTACCCCTTCAAGCATGTCATGCCCTGTGGTTCCTGCTCGGCGGCCCTCCATATAGGCGTTGCGGCGGCTGGAATCGGCCCCGGGGACGAAGTCATCACCAGTTCCGTGACGGATATGGGAACGGTCATCGGGGTGTTATTCCAGCAGGCCGTGCCGGTTTTTGCGGACATCGATCCGGACACCTTCAACCTTGATCCGCGGGACGTTGAAAAGAAGATCACTTCCCGGACCCGGGCGATCATTGTCGTTCATTTCTCGGGCAATCCGTGTGAAATGGATGCGTTCCTTGAAATCGGGCGGAAGCATGACCTTCTCATCATAGAAGACTGTGCCCAGGCGTGGGGAGCCACCTACCGTGGGCGACCGGTCGGGACGATGGGAGACCTTGGCTGTTATTCCTTTGATGATTTCAAGCTTTTGAGCTGTGGCGATGGCGGTCTTGTGGCGAGCAACCGGGATGATATCGGGGCGCGTCTGCAGCCCTTCGGGGACAAGGGATATGACCGCAGTGGAGGGCCGCGAAACCCGACCATCCTGGCGGCCAACTACCGGATGTCCGAGCCGCAGGCAGCCGTGGCTGCCGGGCAGCTGGAGCGACTCGAGGAAATGGCGGCCGGGCGTGCCTGGATGGGGGATCACCTCGATGCCCGTCTGGAGGGGATTCCGGGGGTCCAGACCCCTGAGCGGGACAAGCGTGACCGGCATACTTTCTGGTTTTACACCATCAAGCTCGACCTCGATCAGCTAAGCTGTGACCGGGACACCTTCGTGAAGGCCCTCAACGCGGAAGGGGTTCTTGCCAACGATGGTTCTTTCCCCAGCACCACCTACCAGTGGCAGGTTTTCCAGGAGCACGCCTTCTTCAATGGGCGCTGGCCACTCAAGGAAGCCGGCGGTACTGAAATGGATTACAGCCGGGTGAGCTGTCCGGCGGCGGAAGCGGTGATCCGGCGATGGTTCCGGCTTATCCTTTTTGAAGGCATGGACGCCTCATATCTTGATGATGCGGCGGTCGCGATCCGCAAAGTGGCCGCGCATTTCCGGCTTTCCTGAGCGCTATCCCCGTCGATGCTGAAACCCCTGAAACTCTTCTTACTGACCGCGTTGGGGTTTTTTGGTCTGCTGGTGGCCTGCAACCTGGTTTTTGACCCCGGGGAGGGAACCGGGGAGGCGGTTTATTCGCCGGACGAGATAAGGAAGGTAGAATCGGTCCGGGAAGCCCACGGGTCACCGACGGAACGGATCCGGGTCAACCAGGAGACGGATTACACGGAAGGCGTCTCGGCGGCCTGGTTCCCGCGGGGGGAATCCCCGATGCTGGAGGAACTCGTGGAGGCCGGGCGCCTTCCACCAGTAGAGGAGCGTGTGGGGGAGGAACCGGTGGTGATGCGCGGGGTTGAGGGCATCGGGCGGTATGGCGGCGCCTGGTATCAGGCAAAAAACTCGAAGCGCAACGTTGGCTCCTTCGGGCGCTTTTACTCTGGAACGCATCTCATGCGCTGGTCACCCCAGGGTGATCCGGTCGTTCCGCATGTGGCGAAGGACTATGAAATCCGGGACGAGGGGCGCGAATACATCTTTCATCTGAGAAAAGGAATGCGCTGGTCGGACGGGCATCCCTTCACGGCGGACGACATCCTTTACTGGTGGGAACATGAATACCTTGACCCGGCCATCAGCAATGATCCCAACACGACCTTGCGCCATCGGGGCAAAACAGGAACCATCGAGAAAATCGATACGCACACCATCCGGGTCCGCTTCGAGGAACCAAACGGCCTCTTCCTTCAGACCCTGGCGACAATCGCGGGGAGGGACCTGACCGGTTCACCGGCCCATTACCTGCGCCCCTACCATCCCCGTATCGGCGAGCCAAAGCTGATTGAAGAAGCCATGAAGGCCCGGAAGATGCCGACTCCGGAGGCCCTTTACACGGCCCTGAAGGCGTGGGACAACCCCGAGCATCCCCGCCTCTGGCCCTTCCTCTATCGCAGTTATCAAAGTGATCCGCCCTACGTCTGGGTACGGAATCCCTACTATTACGCGGTCGATCCGGAGGGCAACCAATTGCCCTACCTCGACAGTGTCATCTTTGAAGTAAAGTCCCCGGACCTGATTCCCATTGCCGCAGCCAACGGTGACTTCTCCTACCAGACCAGCCTCGGGCTTGAGCACTACACGATCCTCATGGACCAGCGGACCGACGGGGATTACGAGATGTATTACTACTCATTTGGCGGGGGCTCCTCCGTGACGCTCTACCCGAACCTGACCAAACGCGATACGCCTTACCAGCGCCACGAAGCGGAGAAGGAGGCCCTGATGCGCCTGCCCGGGTTTCGCCAGGCCCTTTCCCTCGCGATCAACCGGCAAGCGATCATTGAAGTGGAATATGGCGGGATGACGGACCCGGCCCAGGCGGCTCCGGGCCCCGGGTCAGCGCACTTCTACGAGCCGTTGTACAAGGCCTTTGTCGATTACGATCCCGGGCGCGCCAACGCCCTCCTTGATGAAATTGGACTGACCCGGCGGGATGCGGAAGGATACCGGACCTTCAAGAGCGGCGAACCCATGACGTTCACCCTTACCTACAAGAGCGGATCCTCTTTCGGCGGAGCCCAGGCCGAGGCCATTGTGGAGGACTGGTCGGCGGTGGGAATCCGGGCCATGTTCCGGGAAAAGGGGGCCACCCTGGCCTACCTCGAACGGGAGGGCATGCAGCACGACTTTTTTGTCAAGCCAACCAACGGGCAGGATTATCCGATCCTCAACTCCAGCCTTTATGTGCCTTCCATTAATTCCTTTTTCGCGCTTGAATGGGGTTACTGGTTTGCCCGTGGCGGCTATTACGGAGCCGTCAGTGACGGGGTGAACGTCGTTTCACCCCCGCCGGACGGCCATCCCCTGATGGAGGCGATACGGATCTATGACGACGTTATCCGCATGACAGACGAAGCGGAACGCATTGCCGCCTTCAGGGACATCCTCGCCATTGCGGCCGAAAACCTCTGGACCATCTCCATTTCCTCGCCGCCCCCGGACCTGGTCGCGGTGAAAAATGGATTCCGGAATGTTCCGAAGGTGGCCTACCGCTCATGGAATTTCCTCTCCCCGGCCAACATCGGGATGGAAACCTTTTACTGGGAGACTCCGGAAATGTCGGCCAGCGCCGCCGAGCAGTTGAAACGTTCCATCGTGCAACCGCTGGGTTCGATGACCATCCGGGAGGGTGAACCAGCGGACGGCAGGGCCGGTGGTGGTGGAATCATGTCCCATCTGGGAAGCCTGTTCCTCCTCGCTTTCCTCGGAGGCCTCCTGTACTTCGGGATCCGTCTGCCCTATGTGGGGTACCGGCTTCTCTTGATGGTCCCTTCGCTTGTCATCGTCTCCCTGATGGTCTTCACCATAGTGCAGCTGCCTCCGGGTGATTACTCGACCTCACTCATCGTCCAGGCGGAGGCCATGGGGGAAGCCTCCGACCTGCAGCGGGTGGAGGAATTGAAGGACATGTTTCTTCTCGAGGAGAGCTGGGGCACGCGCTATGCTGTCTGGAGCGGGCTGAAATGGTTTTTCACGTTTGACGACGGGGACAAGGGCCTTCTGCAGGGCCATCTGGGACGATCGATGGAAACCCTGGAACCGGTCAACACGGTCATCGGAGACCGTCTGCAACTGACGATGCTGATCGGTTTCGGGACGATTCTTTTCACTTGGGTGGTTGCCCTTCCCATCGGCATCTACTCGGCGGTCAGGCAGTATTCGATTGGCGACTATGTCTTCACCTTTTTCGGATTCCTCGGGATGTGCATCCCGAATTTCCTCTTCGCCCTGTTGATGATGTATTTCAGCTCGGCCTGGCTCGGGATGAGCGTGACGGGGCTTTTTTCCCCGGAATACGCCTCTGAACCGGACTGGAGCGTGGGGAAGTTCCTCGACCTCCTGGCGCATCTCTGGATCCCGGTCGTTGTCATCGGTACAGCGGGGACCGCGAGCATGATCCGGATCATGCGGAGCAACCTTCTCGATGAACTGAAGAAACCCTACGTGACGACGGCGCGGGCCAAGGGCATGCGGCCCTTCCGGCTGATCCTGAAGTATCCCGTTCGCCTGTCCCTCAATCCCTTCATCTCCGGACTGGGTCACATCTTCCCGCAGATCATTTCCGGGGGTGCGATTGTCGCCCTTATCCTGAGCCTGCCGACTCTCGGGCCGTTATTGCTGCACGCGCTGCTTATGGAGGACATGTACCTTGCGGGGTCCCTCCTGATGATCCTGAGCACCCTCGGGATCCTCGGGACCCTTGCCAGCGACCTGCTCCTGATGCTGGTGGATCCCCGGATCCGGATGGAAGGAGGGGACAGGTGATCAAAAAGAGGGAGAAAAAGAAGGGACAGGCACTGCCCGGGGAGCGAAAGGAATCGGTCCGGGAAGGCCACGCGAGCCTGTCCCAGTGGCAGCTCATCCGGAGACGTTTTACAGACCACAAGCTGGCTCTGATTTCGCTGAATGTCCTGATTCTGCTTTACTTACTGGCGGGGTTTGCCGGTTTCTTCGCGCCCCAGCCACGGGATTTCAAGAACCTTGACTATACCTACTGTCCACCCCAGTTGCCCCGTTTCAGTTTCGGGGAAGGCTTCTATGTGTACGACCTTGAGCGGCGCAAGGATCCGATTTCCCTTCGCCAGTACTATCTCAGGGACAGCGACCGGAAGATACCCCTCGGATTTTTTGTCAAGGGGGAGCCTTACCGGATGCTGGGCCTGATTCCCATGGAGCGCCGCTTTTTCGGCGTGGACCGGAAGGCTCTGGCGGAAGCCGAAGGCCGGGTTGAGGTTGATCCGTCGACGGACTGGCCGGGCTTCTATTTTTTGGGAGCGGACCGCTACGGGCGGGACATTTTCAGCCGCCTCCTGCACGGGGCGCGGATCAGCCTTTCCATCGGGATCGTGGGTATTGCCTTCACCTTTTTCCTGGGAATTGTCATCGGGGGGATCTCAGGCTACTTCAGTGGCGTCCTCGACACCGTTATTCAGCGAATCATCGAGATCCTCAATTCCTTTCCCCAACTGCCCCTCTGGATGGCGATTGCCACCGTCATGCCGCGCGACTGGTCGGCCCTCAAGGTCTACTTCGGGATCACGGTTGTACTCAGCCTTTTGAACTGGACCCAGCTTGCGCGCGTGGTGCGCGGGAAGATCCTCTCCCTTCGGGAGGAGGAGTACTGCATGGCGGCCCGCCTGCTGGGGGCCGGACACGGACGGGTACTTTTTCGTCATCTCCTGCCGGGATTCCTCAGTCACATCATTGTCACCCTGACCCTGAGCGTGCCGGTAATGATCCTCGGGGAGACCGCCCTGAGCTTTCTCGGGCTGGGCTTGCGTCCCCCGGTTGTCAGTTGGGGGGTCATGCTGCAGGATTGCATGAACCTGCAGGTGGTGGCCAATTACCCCTGGCTCCTGATGCCGGTGGTCCTGATCATTGTCACCGTCCTCGCCTTTAATTTTGTCGGGGACGGCCTCCGCGACGCCGCGGATCCCTACAGCGATTCGAAGTGATGCCGAGACCTTCGTGGCCCGTTGATCCGCCGGGGCCGGCACTCAGAGATTGAAGATACGCCGGGCATTGCCGCAGGCGATACGACGCTTTATGCCCTCGTCGCGGGTGCAGTGGCGGACCTTCATGAGGGCCGCATCGGTGTAGAGAAAAGGGGTATGGGATCCAAGCAGGAGGCGTTCCGGGGGAATGACCTCGGTGAGAAAATCGACGGTGTTGCCATGTTCGGTGAAGGCGATATCGAAGGAAACGTTCTGCCCGGTCTCCGCGGCAATTCCGATGGCCTCGGGAAGGTAGGCATTAAGGCAGACGATGGCCAGATCGGGGAAGCGTTGATGGAGGCCGATGAGCTCGCTGGACGGGACTCCGGTAATATTGAGGCCGCGGTACTGGCCGCGTTCATCCTCGAGGCGAAGGTGGAGGAGGAGGGGAAGCTTCCATTCGAGGAGCCGCCCGGCAAGCCGGGCCATCTCCCCGGACTCGAGGGAATAAAGGTGGTAGGAAGGCAGCAGCTTGACGGCGGGAAGAGCCTGTTCCCGGTGGAAACACTCCATCTCCCGTTCCCATCCGGGAAGGCCGGGGTTGATGACCGGGACGGGCCGGATTGCCGACAGTCCGGCCGAATCGGCAAAGAGTTCCTCGTTGAACGGGCGGGGGTCGGCGTGAAAAACAGCGCCCAGATGGGAAACAAGGGCCGTCTCAATTTGCCGTTCCGACAAATGCTGCTGAAGGCCGTTCAGGCTGGAGACGGTGAAACGCTGGAATGGCCAGAGACCGGAGGACACGTTGACATCAATGTACATGGAAGAAGGGAATACGGTTTCTTTCGTTGCCTGAAGGCAACAAACCCGTTCCCTTGAGGGCAATCTTTTATGCATCAGAACGTCTTTAAATCCGGACTCCTCTCCGTGACCTTCCGTGAGAAGGCCCCCGAATCCATTATCTCGCTTGTATCCAATGCAGGCCTGCAAAGCATTGAATGGGGCGGGGACAAGCACCTTCCCGCGGGCGACACCGCGGCCGCCGAACGCCTGGGCCGGCAGACCCGCGAAGCCGGACTGGACGTTTCCGCCTACGGCTCGTACTATAAATTTGAGGACATTGACGCCTCAAGCGAAACGGAGGGGCCCTCGCCCCTTGCCGTCCTCGACTCGGCCGAGGCCCTCGGGACCGGCATGGTCCGGATCTGGCCCGGCTCCCTGGGCTCCGCAGAGGCCCCCGAGCGGTGGCGCAGGCGTCTCGTCGAACGGACCCAGGAGTTGGCCGCCCTCGCCGCCGAGCGCTCCCTTTCCCTTGGCTTCGAATTCCACAACAACAGCCTCACCGATACCGCGGCCTCCACCGCCCGCCTCCTCGACGAAGTCAATCGCCCCAATGTATCCACTTTCTGGCAGACCAACCGCGGCGTTTCCCGGGAATCCCATCTCGAGGGCCTTCGATTTCTGCGGGAACGCGTTTCCCACGTCCATTGCCATCACCTTGTGGCCCACCGGCAACCCCCCTTCGAGCTCCTGGAACACGGTGAGGAGGACTGGATCCCCTTCCTCCGCCTGCTCCCTGAAACCGGTCGCCCCCGCTTTGTCTCGATCGAGTTTGTCCGCGACGGCTCCGAGGAAAGTTTCCGACGGGACGCCGCGACCCTCCGTCGCTGGCTCTCCACCCTTGACACCCCCGCGGTGTAACTGAAGAGTTAACCGATGCAGGAAGAACGGCGACGGAGCGGCGGTTACGGGCATTACTACGGGGACATTCACAACCACAACGGGCTGGGATACGGGAAGGGCTCGCTGGAGCGCAGCCTGGACATTGCGCGGGAGCATCTGGATTTCTTTGCCTTTACGGGGCACGCGAGCTGGCATGACATGGCCCCGATGGAGGGGGGGCGGGAGGCGCACTGGGAGAAGGGGTTTGCGCGGCTGAAGGCTGCCTGGCCGAACGTGCAGGGCCTGATTGCGGAGGCGAACCGGGAGGGAGAATTCGGGGCCTTTCTGGGATTCGAGTGGCATTCGAGCGGATGGGGGGACCAGTGTGTCATTTTCCCGGGGGACAACGAGCCGATCTGCTATGCGAAGGGACTGGAGGAGCTGCGCGGTTTCTGCCGGAACAAAGGGGCCCTGATGATCCCGCATCACATCGTCTATCCGGAGGGAAACCGGGGCATGAACTGGGCGGCATACGACCCGGAATGCAGTCCTGTGGTGGAGATTTATTCGGAGCACGGAAACGGCGAGGAGGACCGCGGGTTGTATCCCTATTTCAATCACTCAATGGGCGGGCGCATCTACAGCAACTCGGCGATTGCGGCCCTTGAGCGGGGACACCGCTTCGGGTTTGTCGGTTCGAGCGACACGCACAGCGGATTCCCGGGGGCGTATGGCGAGGGCCTGCTGGGGGTGCTGGCGGAGGGAATTGACCGGAAATCGATCCTTGAGGCCATCTGGGCCCGCCGGACCTATGCCCTGACGGGGGACAGGATCGCGATAGCCTTCAAGGGGAATGGCGCCTGGATGGGGAGTGAGGTTGAGACCGGCGAGACCCTGGAGCTGAGCTGGGACATCCGGGGAGCGGACGAGCTGGACGAAGTGGAGATCATTGCGGACGGGCGGACGGTGCACCGGGCGGGCCTCATGCAGGACTTCCGGAGAGTGGAGGAAGGAACGACGCAGGGAAACATCCGCTTTGAATGGGGCTGGGGCCCCTGGGGGGACCTTGCCCTCGAGCGCATCACGGACTGGGACCTGACGATCCGGGTCGAGAATGGCCGCATCGGGACCTATTTTCCGTGTCTGCAGTCGGGGCCGTTCTCGGAGGAGCGGCGTCACCGGCTTCGCTTGCGGAATGAACAGGAACTGGAGGTGACGTCCTACACCTCGCGAAAGGAGGCCTACCGGCAGAATCCGAACCAGTCCCTGATCCTGTCGGTTGAGGGGGACGAGCGGACGGTGATTTCGGTCGAGTACCGGGAACCCTGCAGGCGGACCTTCAGGCATACCCTTGAGGAAATAAAGCGGGATTCACACTGGAACCCGATGGGTCCCTTTCCCCGTGAAAGCGCCCTCTGGCATCGACTCGTGCCCCGGCAGGCCCTTGTTCACCGGGGCCGTTTCGCCTATCCGGTTGAGCGGGCTTCGGGATACGCCTATCTGCGGGTGCGGCAGCGAAACGGACACCTTGGGTGGGCAAGCCCGGTTTATTACACGCGCGGGAATCGGGAATCATGAGACAAACGGACTACGCCTTTCCGGTGAGGATGGAGAGCGGGGATCTGGAAGCCGCGCTGGAATTGACGCGGATCGCCTCCTGGAACCAGTTGAAGGAGGACTGGGAAGCCTTTATGGAGCTGGGACGCCTCCGCTGTGTAAAGGAACCGGGGGGAGGGATCGTCGCGACAATCGGGCTTTTTCCGCTCGGGCCGGCGGTCACCTGGATCAGCCTGGTTCTTGTCCTTCCGGAGCACCGGGGCCGGGGACTGGCGAGCCGGATGATGCACTGGGCGGTGGACCGGGCCCGCGAAGAAGGCTGGACGGCCATGCTTGACGCAACTGAGGCGGGATCGCATGTGTATCGAAAAATTGGCTTCAAGAGGACAGACAGGCTCTACCGCTGCGTCCTTGAAGGGAGCGGCGGGACGGATTCCGCCGGGGATTTTGACGGGCTGGTCCGGATGGGGACCGGGGATGTCGCGGAGGCGGCGGCATGGGAGCATTCCCGGAGCGGACTCGACCGGCACGACCTGATGGCCTCCTGGCTGGGAGGCGGGCGGGTACGGGGCTGGCTTGCACGTGACGCGGACGGAAAGATAAGCGGATTCTCGCTTTCGCGACCAGGACACAATTTTTCCCATCTGGGCCCGGTCCATGCGGATGGCGCGGCGCTGTTCCGGGAGCAGGTCCGGCGGCACCAGAGGGAGCGTCCGGGACCGCTCCTGATGGACCTTACCGCGACGGGTCTTGCACAGGCCCGGGAAACCTGGGGCGAGCGCGTGCGGGTTGAACGGGAATTCCTCCGCATGGGACTGGGTGAGCCGCTCCCCTCGATCCCTGAAGGCCAATATGCCATAGCGGGACCTGAATTTGGATAAATGAAGCAGGAAAAGAGAAACCTTGTCCTCATCATGACCGACCAGCAGCGCTGGGACACCATCCGCGCCCACGGTCATGACTTTATGAACACGCCGGGGATGGACCGCCTCGCCGCGAGGGGAGTCAGCTTTTCCAGGGCCTACTGTCCGGGAGCGACCTGCGTCGCCAGCCGCGCGGCGATCTTCACCGGATACTATCCCCACAACACGGGTGTCTACGGATTCAACCAGTGGGCGAACCGGCGCAACTGGATCGAGGATCTGGCGGAGCATGGCTACTGGTGTGCCAACGTGGGGAAGATGCACTTTATCCCGATGTTTGCCGAGGGCGGCTACCATGAACGCATTGTCGTGGAAAACCCCACCAGTCCGCCGACCAGGATGGGATTGGGCGAGGATGCATGGGGCAACCATCTCAAGCTGCACGGGGTCCGGCGGCCGATTGACCGTCATGCCAGTGACCCCGACTGGTACACCAAGCACCAGGCGGTTCCCTGGGAACTCGACGAGCACCTTCACAGCGATGTCTTCATCGGCGACAGTGCCGTTGGCTGGATTGAAGGGTATGAAAGGCCGGAACCCTTTTTCCTCCAAATCGGCCTGACGGGACCCCATGAGCCCTACGATCCGCTTCCGCGGCACCTTGAGGCCTATGCGGAGGCGGCGGTCCCGGATCCGGTCTGGAAGGAGGGCGAACTCAAGGAAAAGCCTCCCCAGCAGCAGGCCTATCAGGATTATTTCCGGGATGCGAACGGGGAGGCTGCTGTCGACATGGAGAAGGCCGGCCTTGAGGACCTCCGGAAGATGCGGCGGCATTATTACGCGAAGATTTCCACGGTCGATGAGCAGGTGGGGAAAATTCTCGATGCCCTTGACCGCCGCGGTCTGACGGAGGAGACGGTGATCGTCTTCTGTTCCGACCACGGGGACATGGTGGGGGACCACAAACTTCCCTACAAGTGGCTGATGTACGAACCGGTGGTCCGCGTGCCCTTGATTGTGGTCGACCCGATCGAGGGCAAGGGTGGACAAACCGTGGAGGGAAACGTCAGCCTCATTGACCTTGGACCGACGCTTCTTGACCTTGCGGGCCTTGAGGTGCCGGAGGGACTTGAAGGCCGAAGCCTCCGTCCGGCCCTTTCCGCCCCGGAGACCTTTCCCGGCCAGGCGTACGTCTACTGTGAAAACAACTACCTGACGATGATCCGGGACGACGCCTGGAAGCTGGTCCATTACGCGGGGGAGGCATACGGCGAATTGTATTGCCTTGAGGATGATCCCCATGAGCTGGAGAACCTGTGGGAGCAACCGGAGCACCGGGAAGTCCGTGACGCCCTCAAGGAAAAGCTTTTTGAATGGCACCTTGAGAGCGCCTACCGGGCGGCTCCCTACCGGAACAGTGAGAAGCGGGAAACCCCCTTTTACCTTCGGGAAAAGACCCTTCGCCTGCAGTAGGCCGGGGCATCCGCCCGCTCAGCCTTTCAGGAGGGACTCAGCCCCGTCGATGACGACATTGGTGCCAGTGATGTGGGCGGCTGAGGGACCGGCAAGGAAACAGATGAGTTCAGCGCAATCCTCGCGCCTGCCAGCCTTGCCGCCGGTGAGGGGGATTTGATCCTCGGGATAGATAACGGGGGCAAGGCCGTCCTCACGATTGCGCTTTTCGGTATTGTCGGAGATGTTGGTCTTGAAGGAACCCGGGCAGACGCTGTTGACGCGGATGTGCCTGTCGGCAAGCTCAAGGGCGAGCATCTTCATCATGGCGACCTGTCCGGCCTTCGAGCACGAGTAGGCGGTTGCCCCGTGTGTGCTGAAAATCCGGTTACCATTAATGGAGGCGATGATGACGACCGAACCGCCTCGAACCTTCAGTAAAGGAACGGCGGCCTTGATGGTATGGAATGTGCCGATCAGATTGATCCGGAGGGTCGATTCAAATTCCTCGACCTGCAAATCCTCGATGGGGGCCCAGACACCGTTGACGCCGGCGTTGGCAACGACGACGTCCAAGCGTCCCCACTCGTCCCTGATCCGGGCAACGGCAGATTCCATTTCCCCGTAGCGGGAAATATCCCCCACTACCGGAATGGCCTTTCCCCCATTTTCCCGGATTTCTTCGGCTGTCCCTGTCGTGTTTTCTGAATGTCGACCGAGGCAGGCGACGCGATAACCGAGGGTGGCAAACATCTCAGCTGTGGCTTGTCCGATTCCCTCCCCGGCACCGGTGACGAGGACCACCTCTTCCCTGTTATTGTTGGTGTTCTTGTTATCCATTATTTCAGTGGGTTGGTCAGTGTCACGAATCCGGGGTTGTTCCCGGATAAGGGGCATGTCGATAAAGGTGGCCGTATTCTGATGGCAACGCTTTTCCCTGGCAAGACTTCCGTCTGTTGTGGACGCGTAAATTTACAGTGGGAGTCAGGCTCAGGCATAAATGAAAAATCCGGGCAGAAACCGTCCCCACATCGGGATCCCTATCGGGATCGGGGCTGTCCCCATCGGGGTCTGTCCCTATCGGGGACCTTGGTATCAGCTGCCCGGTTCCGAGGCCCCGGAGGCCATTTTCAGCCTGATCAGCCCGTTTCCAGTGGTCGACAAAGGAACGTTTCCCGTCCTCGCGGTTCAGGGAAGGAGACGCTTTCCCTTGGCAAGACGCTGGCGGCGGGCCCAGTCGCCAGCGGCGAAGAGGCCATCCCGGGTGCCTATCGTATGGAGGTTGAGGACGGACCCCTGAGCACAGACGAGACCCACCTCGGAGCTACTGGAGTTGATGACAGACCCCGGGGGAAGGGCTGAGCGGGTCGCGGCGGGCCGGGTCACGAGAAGCTGGAAGATTTCCCCGTTGAAGGAGGCTTTGGCCCCGTTGAGGTAGGGATTGCAGGCCCGGGTGAGGCGGTCGATCCGGGTCGCGGACATCAATTCCCAGCGGACGATTTGATCCTCAAGGGAAGGCCGGGGCCAGAACTTTGCCGTCTCCCTGTCCTGTTCCCGGACGGATGAGCTGAGGGCGGTTGAGTCCGCCTCCTCAAGAAGATCGAGGCCCCCCTTCAGGCAGGCCGCCTCAAGCGCCCGGAGGTGGGTACCGCTGGTGTCCCGTTCCCCGATGGGAACCGGGTAGGAGCGGAAGACCGGCCCGGTATCGAAGCCGCTTTCCATCCGGTGGATGGCGAGGGCCCCGGCGGCCTCCCCATTGACGATCTCCCAGAAGACCGGGTCCGGTCCGCGGTAACGGGGCAGCTGGCCGAGATGGAAATTCCAGCAGCCAGCCGGGGGGAGAGCGAGGATCTCAGGGGGCAGGAGGTGGGGAAAGCTGATCACCCAGAGGGCTTCCGCGGCGATTTCGCGCAGCCAACGGGCGAGGGCTTCGCTCCAGGGCAGACCGGATTGACTGAGGGGATAGAGGGGTGGAGAAGCCCCGAGGAGGTCGAGGGCCCCGCGGACGAGCGCTTCCTGGTCCATCACCGCCACCGGGACGGATTCCAGTCGTTCCCCGAGCCCGGCAATCAGGGGCGCACTGAGGGGGTGGTTGGTCAGGATGGCGATCCGCGGGAGGGGCACGGTCTCCAGATTTGGCTGGTAACCGCTAATCGTTACTCCTTGAGCGGCACCTGGGGAAGTTCCTTTTCCTCAAGCTCGACTTTAAGGGAGAAGAAGGCGAGGAGGTCGCGAAGCGTCAGGATGCCCTTGAGGGAGTCATCCTCAATGACGAGGAAGCGGGACTGCTGGGCCCTGTTCATGCGGGAAAGGGCCTCAAGGGCATCGGTCCGTGGATGGATGGTATTTTCGTCGCCGATGGGCTCCATGATGGAGCGGGCGTTTGTGGCGGACCATTGATCCCGGGGCAGCTCGCGGATTTGCCGGGTGGTGAGGAGACCGGTCGGCCGGCCGCTTTCATCGACAACGGGGAATGCCTTGTGATGGTAACGATAGACATATTTTTCAACCAGGTCATCGACGGCGTCATTTTCGCGGACGGTAATCGGTTCATCAGCCATAAAGCGGGAAACGCGTTCACCTTCGAGGAGACGCCGCAGCAGGAGCTGTTGATAGGACGAGGTGGCGGCGGTTTTGAGAAACAAACCGAGCAGCGCCCACCAGATAGCGCCGACAATAAAGCCAGCCATGAGCTGGAGCAGGCCCATGCCGATGAGGATCCATCCGAAGGCGGCGCCGACCCGGCTGGTGATGCGGGTCGCTGAGCGGAGGCCTTTACCGAAGTGCCAGATAAGGGCACGCAGGACGCGACCCCCGTCGAGGGGAAAGGCCGGAAGGAGATTAAAGGCGAGGAGGATGGTATTGATCGTCGCGAGGTACTGGATAACACTGACGGTCGCTTCAGGAAGCGGGGCCAGGCTCAAGGACCAGAAAAGGATGGCAAGGGCGAGGCTGACAAGGGGCCCCCCAATGGCGACGAGGAATTCAGCTTTTGCGGAGCGGGGTTCCTCGGTCATTTCGGCGACGCCCCCGAAAATGAAGAGGGTGATGCCGCGGATTTCGAGATCGTAACGCCGCGCGACCACGGCGTGTCCCAGCTCGTGCAGGACCACTGAAGCGAAGAGGCCGAGCATCCCAGCCAGTCCCATGAACCAGTAGGCTCCGGGGGAGAGCTCGGGTTGCATCTGGGGAAAGTAGGCGCCTGCGAGTGACCAAGTGAGGAGGACGGCGATAAAAAGCCAGCTCAAGTCGAGTTTGATGGGAAACCCGAGGAGTCGGAAAATCTGGATCTGCGGACCGAACATAACCGCTTTACTCTGAGCGTGCGGTGGGGGGATTGTCGAGGATCAAGGGGAAAGCCTGCGGCAATTCTCCCCTGCGGTTGACAGGAAGCCGGTTCGGCGACACCCATGGAATATGGCAGCTGGCGTTTACAAAAGAACCGGCCCGGTTCTTTTAACGGGGGCAACCGGCTACATCGCGGGCTGGGTCTTGAGACGCCTGCTCGAGGAAGGCTTCACGGTTCATGCGGCCGTCCGGGATCCGGGAAACGATGAAAAATGCGGGCCCCTTGAGGCGATGGCGAAGGAACTGCCGGGCACCCTGCGGTTTTTTGCCGCGGACCTTCTTGAGGAGGGCTCCTATGCGGCTGCGATGGCTGGTTGCGAAAGGGTCATCCATACCGCTTCACCCTTCCTGATGCGTTTTGAGGATGCCCGCCGCGAGTTGGTCGAACCGGCTCTTGAAGGCACCCGGAACGTGCTCAAGGAGGCCATGCGCACGGAGACCGTGAAACGGGTTGTTATCACGAGCAGTTGCGCGGCGGTGTACGGTGACAATGCGGATATTCGAGAGGTGCCCGGGAAGGCCTTCACGGAGGCGGAGTGGAATGCGACCTCCCGTTTGGACCACAAGCCCTATTCGTATTCCAAAACCCTTGCCGAGAAGGAAGCCTGGAAACTGGCGGAAGGCCAGGACCGCTGGAGCCTGGTGGCCCTGAATCCGTCCCTTGTCCTGGGGCCGGGGATTCAGCCGATGACCCGGTCGGGATCCTTTGAACTGATGCGGGACCTTGGCAATGGCACCCTGTCGATGGGGGTACCTGTGTATCCGTTCGGGGCGGTGGACGTCCGTGAGGTGGCGGAGGCCCACCTGAAGGCCAGCCTCGATGAGTCCGTGGCGAGCGGTCGCTACATCCTGAGCGGGCATGACACCGACCTCGTGGAACTGGCGGGAATTCTGCGGGCGGAATTCGGCGACCGGTTTGCCCTTCCCCGGAGGGTTCTTCCGAAGTGGCTTGTCTGGTTGGCGGGGCCCTTTGTGGACCCCTCTCTGACGCGCGCCGTTATTTCCCGGAATGTCGGGATCCGGATTGCCTTTGACAACCGCAGAAGCCGGGAAATCCTCGGGATCCGCTACCGTCCGCTGAAAGATTCAGCGGTGGAGATGTTCCGGCAGATGGTATCGGCGGGTCTGGTCGACCCCCTGCATTGACAGGCGGTGTTTGCTTCATTCATATAGCCGCGTATGCCTCCTTCACCCCGAAGATTCCTTGAGCAAATACCTCTTGGCGTCCTCGTGATCTGCATCCTGGCCGTTCTCTCGTCGCTTTACCTTCTACTGCGCCCGGAGCGTGAAACGGAGGGGCGGGAGATGTGGACCTTTGTCCAGACGCGGGCCCCGATGTATCGTGATATTGTCGAGGAATGGGGGCTCACGGGCGAGGACAGGATGCGGATTGAACTGGTGGAGCATGGCGCGCTCGGGCGGCGCATTCTCTCCGGTTTCATGGCGGGAACGCCCCTTGCGGACATCCTTGAGGTCGAGCGTTCCATTGCTGCCCCGACCTGGCGGGGCCCCATCGAGGCGGTCGGTTTTGTCGATCTCAAAGACCGCCTTCGCGAGGAGGGCCTCCTCGAGAAGATCAACCGGCCCTCCTTTTCCCCGTGGACCAACCGGGGCCACATATTCGGCCTGCCGGCGGACGTTCACCCGGTGTTGCTCTGCTACCGTGCGGATGTCTTTGAAGCGGCGGGAATCGATGTTTCCCAGCTCGATACCTGGGAAAAATTCTTCGAGGCGACCCGCGGGCTGGTTCAGGATTTCAGCGGGGACGGACAACCGGACCAGTATGTCCTCGAACTGCAGGAAACCCTGGGCGAGCCGATAACCGTCCTGCTTCTGCAGGCCGGAGGAAAGCTTTTCAATGAGCGCGAGGAAGCGGTTCTCAATTCGGAAAGGAATATTGAGATCCTGGCCCGCCTGGCGGACTGGGCCAGTGGTGAGGACCGGGTGACGGGAGACCTGGACCTCTTTTCCGGGGCCGGGCATCGTTTGCGTTCGGAAGGGTTCGTCCTTGCCTGGATGGTACCCGACTGGCGGGCCTACCACATGAGTCTTTACCTTGGCGGCCTCGAAGGCAAACTGAAGCTGATGCCGTTGCCGGCATGGGAGGAAGGCGGAAGACGGACTTCCTGCTGGGGCGGGACAATGCTGGGTTTTCCGAAGGAGAAGGAAAATTTCGAGAAGAACTGGGAATTTGCGAAGCGGCTCTACCTGTCGCGCGAACTGGCGGTGCGTTCCTGGAAGGAAACCGGAGTCCTGACGCCCGTGAAGGAATTCTGGGACGATCCCGTTTTCTCGGAACCCAATTCCTTTTATTCCGGTCAGGCTACGGGACGCCTCTTTATCGGGCAGGCGGAAAATGTGCCTATACGAAGCTCGTCACCTTACCGGAACCTTGCCATCCAGGAACTGGGTAATGCCTACAACTCCCTCGTCCGTGAAGCACGGCGGGACGGCCTTGAGGACAGGGAGTCTCTTGAGGCGGCGGCAAGGAAGGTCCTCAACGAGGCCCAGACCAATATCCTGAGACAGATGGAACGGAACCAGTTCATTGAGGCCACCGGCACCTTACCGGAATCATGAAACGGCGATTCTATCCCTACCCGAGGGCGACCCCGTACCTCTTTCTGATGCCATTCCTGGTGGTTTTTCTCGTTTTCCTGATCTATCCGCTTATCCACTCTGTGGTCCTTGCTTTTGAGCAGACCTTCGGCCCGGAATTCAAGACCTTCGTTTTTCTTGATAATTTCATCCATCTCTTCAAGGACCCATTGTTCTACATTGCCCTGAAGAACACGGCCATCTATGCCACCGCCTCAATTACCCTGCAGCTTCCGCTTTCCCTCGGTCTTGCGCTCCTGATGAACCGGCCGGATGTCCGGGGACGGGCCTTTTTCCGCCTTATCTTCTTTTCCCCTTCCCTTGTCGGGGCGGTGTTTGTCGGGGTCATGTTCGCGATCATTTTCCAGAAGCGGACGGGATTGCTGAACGTGATCCTGCACGAGTTGATAGGTTTCAACCTCGATTTTCCCTGGCTGCAGGTATACGTCATGCCGGCCCTGATCCTTGCCGCCCTCTGGATGTGGACCGGTTTCAACATGATATATTTCCTTGCCGCGCTGCAGAATGTGGACCGGGACCTGATGGACGCGGCACGCATTGACGGAGCCGGGCCGATCGGACGGTTCCGCTACGTCATCCTGCCGGCGATTCGTCCCATCGCCGGATTCGTGGTCCTCCTCTCCCTGATTGGGAGTTTCCAGCTTTTTGAACTGCCCTACCTGCTGTTGAACAGTTCGGCGGGGCCTGACAACAAGGGGCTGACGATTGTGATGTACCTTTACCAGACGGGCTTTCAGACCGGCGACCTTGGATATGCCAGCGCCATCGGCTGGGCCCTTGCCATAATCCTTGTGGTGCTGGCCACCATCCAGCGCCGCCTGAGTCGATCCGAGGAAATCTGATGCCAAAGCCATCCCAAGACCGTGATACATACGAACAGCTGCGAACGGAGAAGCACTGGGCCGACATGCGGCGGCTGGGGATGATTCTGGTCTACGCCATCCTTATCTTCTATTCGATCCTGACGCTGATTCCCTTTCTCTGGCTGGCGGCCGGGTCGATCAAGACGAACGCGGACTACTTCAACTACATTTTCCTGCCGCGGGGAGACGGCCTCTTCGGGGTGGCCTGGGACCGCCTGACATTGAAGAACTTCATCAGCCTGTTCACGACCCTTGACTTCGGGAATTACATCATGAACTCGATTTTCCTGGCTTCCGTGACAAGCCTTCTGGGCACCTTCTTCGCGGCACTGGGGGGATTTGCGCTCTCGAAATACAGCTTTCCCGGACGCGGCGTGATCACGGCGCTGGTCCTTTCCGCGATCATCATTCCGGCCCCGCTGCTCATCGCTCCGGTCTACGAGTTGCTGTACCGGATCGGCCTCCTCAACACCTACGCGGGCCTGATCCTGCCGGCGATGGGTCCGGCCTTCGGGATATTCCTTTTCCGGCAGGCGATGCTGAATTCGGTACCGGTGGCGATGCTGGACGCGGCCCGGATCGACGGCTGCGGGGAATTCCGGATTTTCTTCGTCGTGGTTTTGCCGATCGTGCGCCCGATGGTGGGGGCCTTCATGCTCATCACCTTCCTGATGACCTGGAACAATTTCATCGGCCCACAGGTCATCCTTCAGAGCCCGGAAAAGTTCCCCCTCGCGGTAGCGATCGCCCAGCTACGGGGAATCTACACCACGGAATACGGGATGATTTCCGCCGGGACCCTTGTCTCGATCGCCCCGATCATGGTCATTTTCCTCCTTCTGCAGAAAGAGTTCATTTCCGGGCTCACGAGCGGGGCGGTGAAAGGATGAGGGGGCGGCACGCTTGAGAACCCCGGCCCGATGGGCAGGAGTGGGTGACGATCCGGCCTCTCGATACCCATCCTGATCCGGGTTCTTCCCGCAGGTAAGGGAAGAGCGCTGCCCCGGAGCCGGGTCCGGCGAGGGTCCTGTTGCGAAGGCAATTGCTGTACAAGGCGGTTCAGTGCTCCGGACCGGAATCAATATCAACGGGGGGCGACCAGCCCTCGGGTTCGCGGACCCGGTCGACAAGCTTCTGGACCCGTTCAGGCGGGGCGGGGAAGAAAGGGGTCAGGATCAAGGTCACGGCAAAATTGATGACCATTCCGACGGTTCCGATTCCCTGGGGATCAATGCCCTGGGGGCTGAGCCCGAAGGTCCATTTGTCCATCCCGAGAAAGACAACCTGGATGATGTAGAAACCGGTGATCCCGATCCCGCAGAGCATGCCCGCGACGGCGGGCACCATGCTGACCCGTTTCCAGAAAATGCCGAGGACGATGACGGGGAAGAAGCTGGCCGCGGCGAGGCCGAAGGCGAAGGCCACGACCTGCCCGACAAAGGCCGGGGGGTAGATCCCGAAGAGGCCGGCTATAATCACCGCGATCCCGATGGTGCCCCGCCCGACGAGGAGGCGCCGGGTCTCACTGGCCCGGGGGTTGAGGACCTTGTAATAAAGGTCATGGGCAACACTGGAGGAAATGACCAGCAGGAGGCCGCTGGCAGTGGAAAGCGCGGCAGCGAGGCCCCCGGCGGCAAGGAAGGCGATGATCCAGTTGGACAGTTCGGCCATTTCGGGGGTTGCGAGGACAATGATGTCCCGGTCGGGCCCGCTCAGGCCGCGGGCCTTGAGGATGGAGCGCCCGTCCTCTCCCCTCAGGCCGCCGCTATCGAGCCAGCGCTGGTGTTCGCGGGCGATCCGGCTCAATTCGGCGGGACTGAGGCTGCCGGCCCGGAAAATTTCATTGTCATCCTCTCCGGAGTAGCGCAGGTGCCCGTCTCCATCATCATACCAGAGGATGAGGCCGGTCTTCTCCCAACTGTGAAACCATCCGGGCAGGGTTTCCTGGGTACTGCCGTTGAGGCTTTCCAGCATGTAATAGCGGGCAAAGCCGGCCACTGCCGGGGCGGTCAGGTAGAGACCGGCGATGAAAAAGAGGGCCCAGAATCCGCTCCAGCGGGCGGCTTTGGGGCTGCGAACGGTATAAAAGCGGACGATGACGTGTGGCAGGCCGGCGGTTCCGACCATGAGGGCGAGGGCGACAAAGAAGACATTGACCTTGTCCCATTGGCCGACGAACGGTTCCGTGTAGGGACCGAATCCGAGTTCAGCCTGTATGCCGTCGAGGCGTGAGAGGAGGCTCACGGTTTCGCCCTCCAGCATCCCCCCGAGGCCGGCTTGGGGCATGACGTGACCCGTCAGCTTGATGGAAATGGCAATCGCGGGAACGAGGAAGGCGGTGATGAGGACCCAGTACTGGGCGACCTGGGTCCAGGTGATGCCCTTCATGCCACCAAGGGTGGCGTAGATGAAGACGATCATCATGCCGATGATGACCCCGACAGTGACGTCAACTTCCAGAAAGCGGCTGAAGACGACTCCGACCCCGCGCATCTGGCCGGCCACGTAGGTGAAGCTGATAAAGAGGGCACAGAGGACGGCGATGATACGGGCAAAGCGGGAATTGTAGCGGTCGCCGACAAAGTCGGGAACCGTGTAGTGGCCGAATTTGCGCAGGTAGGGGGCGAGGAGGAGGGCGAGAAGGACAAAGCCCCCGGTCCAGCCCATGAGGTATACCCCTCCGGCGTAGCCCATCGTGGAAACAAGACCGGCCATCGAAATGAAGGAGGCCGCGCTCATCCAGTCGGCGGCGGTGGCCATTCCGTTGGCCGGGGCCGGAACACCGCGGCCGGCGACATAGAAACCACCCGTGTCCCTGACCCGGCTCCACCAGGCAATGCCGAGGTAAAGGGCGAAGGTCAGGCCGACAAAAATATAGGTCCAGATTTGTACCGTCATGAAAGAGGCTCCTTTTCCCCGTCAGATGCCCTCGCGGGAAAAGGGCTTTTCCTCTGCCGGCACCGGACCAAGGGCTTCCCGTTCACGGTGGTGCTTGCGGTCAAGACCGTTCATGAGGACAGCGTAGATGAGAATCAGGATGACAAAGACAAGGATGGATCCCTGCTGGGCGAACCAGAAGCCGAGGGGATAGCCGGTTCCCGGCAATGTGTACCGGTTCAGGACATCGGCAAAGAGGACCCCGCACCCGAGGCCGGCAGACCCCCAGATGATGAGGAGGACCGCCATCAGGCGGAGGTTCCCCCGCCAGTAGCTCTGAAGGATCGCCCTTTCCCGGGCGGCGATTTTCGAGGGAACCGGGTCATCAATCGTCATGAAAGGTCAGTCTAGGGAACTCTTCTGGCGTTTGTCACATAAAAAAACTTATGGGGTCCATTAGAAAAAGTTAAGAAGGGGGCGGGGCTGGGAGCCGGTCATGAACGTACCGGTACGACAAGGTGGATTTTCTCCGTGACCATGGGAAGGAAAGGGGTTTAATCTTGTTCTAATCAGGGTTATTCATGGACAGGAAACGCTTCATAATGGCCGTGGCTGGACTGGTGCTCCCGGGAGCATTGGGGACGCTGCTGGCTGCCGGCCGGACCTTACATGTGGTCCGCAGGGGGGAAACCCTGAGCGGGTTGTCGGTGCGTTATGGAGTCAGCGTTGTGGACCTGAAGCGGGCCAATGGATTGAAGACGGACCTTATCCGTATTGGCCAGACCCTGAAAATTCCGGATCCGGCACCATCGACCAACGCGGCCGCAAAACTGCTTGCGGGGACGCGGGTCGAGCCGGGGCGATGGACCTACATTGTCGGGCATCATTCCGCGACCAAGTACGGGAATGCGGCGATCTACGACCGCAATCACCGCCGACGGGGGATGAAGAACGGGTTGGCCTATCATTTTGTGATCGGGAACGGCATCAATTCGGGTGACGGGGAAATCGAGGCGGGACCCCGGTGGAAGCACCAGATCGAGGGCGGGCACGTGCGCCGGCGGGACGTCAACCTGCATGGAATCGGGATCTGCCTGGTGGGGAATTTCCAGGAGACCCATCCCACCCGCCGACAGTTGGCCGCCTTTCGTGACCTTGTTGATTACCTTGGCGAAAATGTGCTAATGAGTCGCTACACCTTTGCGGTGCACAAGGAGATTGACCGGAACCACACCGTCTGCCCGGGGAAAAACTTTCCCCTCAAGGCGATGCACGCCCGCTTTGGCTGAGGTCTTCTCAGCGGCTTCGCTGGCGGGATTTGCGTGATTTGCGGCCCTTTTCCCGTTTTTCCGGATGGCGGAGGGCTTCGATCTGGTCGCGGAGGACAGCGGCCTGCTCAAACTTGAGATCAGCGGCGGCGGCGAGCATTTCCTCTTCCAGTTCGGCGATCACGGCGGCGACATTCTCATCGCCCCGGGCCTCGGCGACGGAGACGGGATCGGCGGATTCTTTTGTCCGGTAATGGAGGCTTGCCTGGAGGGCCCGTTTGACGCCCCGGGGGGTGATGCCGTGTTCCCGGTTGTAGGCGGTCTGCTTTTCCCGGCGCTGCTCGGTGACGGAAACAGCCTTCCGGAGGGAATCGGTCATCCTGTCGGCGTAGAGGAGGACGCGGCCCTTTTCGTGCCGGGCAGCGCGGCCAGCGGTCTGGATGAGGCTGGTGGCGCTGCGGAGAAAGCCCTCTTTATCCGCGTCGAGGATGGCCACAAGAGCGACTTCAGGGAGGTCGAGCCCCTCGCGAAGGAGGTTTACTCCGACAAGGACATCGAATTCCCCCGCGCGGAGGTTGCGGAGGATTTCCACCCGTTCGATGGCGTCAATATCGCTGTGGAGGTATTCCACGCGGATGCTGCGTTCGCGCAGGTAGGCGCTGAGGTCCTCGGACATACGTTTGGTGAGGGTGGTCACGAGGATGCGCTCACCGGCCCCGACAGCGTTGATGACCTCGCTGATAAGGTCCTCGACCTGGCCTTTTGCCGGACGGATGACGGGGACCGGATCGAGCAGACCGGTGGGACGGATGACCTGTTCGGCGACGATGCTGGAGCGTTCAATGTCATCGGGGGAGGGGGTGGCGGAAACAAGAAGGGATTGGCCGGTGAGGGCGCGGAACTCCTCAATGCGCAGGGGGCGGTTATCGAGGGCGCTGGGGAGGCGGAATCCATATTCAACGAGACGTTGCTTGCGCGAGCGGTCCCCGTTGTACATTCCCCCGATCTGGGGCACGGTGACATGGCTCTCGTCGATGATGGTGAGGAAGTCGTCGGGGAAAAAGTCAAGGAGGCAGAAGGGCCGATCGCCCTCTTTCCGACCGGAAAGGTGGCGGGAATAGTTTTCAATACCCTGGCAGAAACCCATTTCCTGAAGCATTTCAATGTCGTATTCGGTGCGCATACGGATGCGCTGGGCCTCGACGAGGCGCTGGCTTTGCTCGAACTCGCGGACGCGTTCCTCGAGTTCATCGCGAATGAGGCCTACGGCATGTTCCATTTTGTGACGCGGGGTGATGAACTGGTTTGCGGGATAGAGGTGGAATTCGTTGAAGGCGGCCCCGGTGTTGCCGGTAAGGGGATCGAGGGAGCGGATACGCTCAACCTCGTCACCCCAGAACTCGACACGGATGGCCGATTCCATGTAGGCGGGAAAGACATCCACGGTCTCCCCCCGGACGCGGAAACAACCCTGTTTGAACTGGACATCATTCCGTTCGTAGAGGTTTTCCACGAGGCGTTCGAGAAAGGCGTCACGGCCGAGTTCCTTCCCGGTTTCAATGGGGATCATGAGGGCCTTGAAGTCCTCGGGGGAACCCAGCCCGTAGATGCAGGAGACGGAGGCCACGACAATGACATCACGTCGGGAAATGAGGGAACTGGTGGCCGAAATGCGGAGCCGTTCGATCTCCTCATTGATGGAGGAATCCTTTTCAATGAAGGTGTCGGTGGCCGGGACATAGGCCTCAGGCTGGTAATAATCGTAGTAGCTGACAAAATACTCGACGGCGTTTTCGGGAAAAAACTGCTTGAACTCGCTGTAGAGCTGGGCAGCAAGGGTCTTGTTGTGGGAAAGGACGATCGTGGGACGGTCCAGATCGCGAATGAGATTGGCCAT
>JAWLGH010000088.1:0-8200 GCA_041685165.1 Oceanipulchritudo sp.
GGTCCCCCCGTAGCCGAAACCGTAAGGTTTTGGTCCTCCCGTAGCCGAAACCGTAAGGTTTTGGTCCTCCCGTAGCCGAAACCGTCAGGTTTTGGTCCTCCCGTAGCCGAAACCGTAAGGTTTTGGTCCTCCCGTAGCCGAAACCGTCAGGTTTTGGTCCCCCCGTAGCCGAAACCGTAAGGTTTTGGTCCCCCCGTAAGGTTTATCCACAAAACACGCCGCCACTGCACCATTCACCGAGTCAGGCGTTCGGCTGATTTGGTTTTGCATCTCCACGTCCGGTACCGGACTCTGGTGCAATGGACACAACGAGCCCCCTCCCCCGGGAATTTTTCAATCAGCCGACCCTCACGGTCGCCAGCACCCTCCTCGGGTGCCGTCTCTGCCGTTCGCTGGATGGAGAGGTCCTTCGGTACCGTATCACCGAGACCGAGGCCTATGACGGGCCGGACGACCTCGCCTCCCATGCGCGCTCCGGTCCCACGCCGCGCAGCGCCGTGATGTTCGGTCCGGCCGGGATCTGGTATGTCTACCTCTGTTACGGCATTCACTGGCTTCTGAACATTGTCACCGGGCCGGAAGCCTACCCGGCCGCTGTCCTCATCCGCGGGACCGACACCGTCACCGGCCCCGGGCGCCTCACCAGAGCTCTCGCCATCAACGGAGAGCTCAACCATCGCCCCGCAATCCCTGAATCCGCGCTCTGGATCGAGCCGGGTGAGCCCGTTGAGCCGTCCCGGGTCATAACATCTCCCCGGATCGGGGTCGCCTACGCCGGTCCCGACTGGAGCCAGCGACCGTACCGGTTTCAGCTCTCCGGGAACGTGACATAGGAAAGTCAAAGGGAAGCCGCATCCCGGGTACGCCATCTTCCCTGAGAAACAAATAGGGGGTCCCGGGGCACATTAGGGAAAAGGCAGGCAGCTTCCCGGTCTCTCACCGCTTGCCAGAGGAAGGGGAATCCTCTATCCCGCCACCATGACCGACCGTCTTGCTTTCACTTCCGCCCCCTTCACCCATGCTTAGGAAAAAACATCCCGACCGCTACTGGAAGAGATCGGTTCCCCGATACCGCTTCCTACGCTGGCAGATTTCCCAGCGCCTTGCCCAGGCCGGCGCCGTTGGGCTTCTTGTGACAGTCGTGGTCGTGGTCCTCGCCATCGGTAACCTGCGCCAGAACCAAGTGAGCCTGCCTCCTGGCTCCCCCTCCGAAGAATCAACCGACCCAACCGGTCCCATCGAATCCTCGATCACCCAACAGCACCATCGCCTTCCGGTTATCCTCGACCGTCACCGCAAGGCCACCGGCCTCGCCTCTGTCAACAGCCTCGCCATCCGCGGACATCTCCTCCTTGAAGAACGTTATTTCCGTTTCTCACTCCTTGTCCGCCGTCCGCTCTTCTTTAAACAGAGCCTCCACGCCCGCAACCAGTCCGCTTCCCTCCGCTTCAACGGGTCTTCCTTTGTCCCCTCCATCAACGGCGAACGCTTCGGCGACGAAGACGAAACTCAGCAGCTCAACACGCCTCTCAATCACCATTCACTTCTCCTCGAAGGCGCCTTCGGCCAACTCGTCTGGGAAGAGGGTAATCCTGCCGGCACATCCCGTTTTCTCGGCGTGGAATCCTTCCGCGACCGCGAGGCCCTCCTCTTGGAAAAACCGATTCTCCCCGGAATTCCCATTCACTATTACCTCGATCCGGACTCCCACCTCGTTCTCGGTCGCTCCATCCAGTTCGACATGAACGGGCAATCCATCCTCCTCGAGCTGCATCTCGACGACTACCAGACCGCCGACGGGCTAACCTTTCCCCGTGCCTACACCCTGTTTCGCAACGGGGAAAAGGTGGTTTCGGCAACCTTCGAATCCATCGATACCGATATCGGAATCCTTCCCGAGGTCTTTGAGTAGTTCCCCGCCCCGGAACCACGGCCCTTGACATTGGAAAAGGGTCGAATGTCAATACGCCAAAGCCTTTGCCCATGCCTGAAACCAATGAAGCCAGTTCCGCAAACCCTCCCCCCGGATCAGCGTCCGAGGAGACCATCCCGGACCTCGCTTCAATCCGCGAAACACTTGAATCCGCAAAAAGCCTAAGCCTCGATCTTCGCCTTTCCGAGGCGGATGCGCTTCTCCAGGAGGTGTCCCCCATCCTCGATTCCCTTCCTGAGGACCTCAGGATGGAGTTTTTCATCAACCGCTCCATCTGCTCCGGACGCATGGGCAACATGGCCCAGAGCCTCAAAGTCGCCCGGGACGCCACCCGGTTGGCAGAGAAACTCGGCAAACCCCGTTCCCGCTTGCTGGCCCTCAAGCTGCAGGGTAACTGCCTGAGCTCCTTGAGTGAACCCAGCCTCGCCCTCAGGGCCTACCAGGACGCCCTCGGCATTGCCAAACAAGAGAATGCAGAAAGGGAAATCGCCGCCCTCTACAATAATCTCGGCGCGCTCCATACAAGGCTTGGGGACCTCCCGGAAGCCCGGGCCTGCTACGAGCTTGCCCACAGCCTCCACGAGGCAGGGGGTCGTATCAGCGACGCCATCAGGACTCGCGTCAATCTTGCCATTGTCCTCTTCCGTGAGGGACAACTCGAGGAAGCCCGGGCCCGCTTTGAAGCGCTTCGTGGGGAAGGCCACGCCCTCGACGACCCCGAGAACCTCTGTCTCAGCATCTGGGGACTCGCTGATATCGCCGCCGAGGAAGGGCGCATGGATACCGCCGAAAGCCTCTTTGAGGACCTCTTTGCCCGGCTATCCAGGCACCACCTTCAGGCCTGGCTGGCCGAGGCCCACCTTGAATGGGGCGAATACCTCGCCCGGGCTGGCCAGGACAAAAAGGCCCTCGTCCTCCTCGAATCTGCCCGCACCCGCGCCGATTCCCTCGGTATCCGCGAATTCCTTATCCGCGCCCACAGGGAAATGGCTGGGCTCCACGAAAAAAACGGTCTCCATGAGGAAGCCTTCCATCACCTCAGTCTCTCCACCAAACTCGAAAAGGAGACCGCCACCGCTCTCGGCGATAACCGCATCCAGGCCCTCCGCATCATCCATGAAACCGACCGCGCCCATTACAGCGCTGAAATCCAGAGCCTCCGCAACAAGGAACTCTCCGCAGCCCTTGAAGAGGCCCGCCAACAGCATGAACTCGCCGATGAAGCCAACCGCCTGAAAAGCGAGATCCTCAAGATGGCCGCCCATGACCTGCGTAACCCCATCGGGGGCATCATCGGTCTCCTGGACCTCGCGATCCTCGCGCAGTCCAAATCCGAGGGGACCTCCTATGTCTCACGAGCCCGGGACGAGGCCGCTTCCACCCTCTCCCTCCTCGAACGCCTTCTCGATGCCGCCGCTCTCGAAGAGGGCCGGGTCGCCACCCACCCGGAACCGCTCGATTTTATCGCTGTCCTCGAGAAAATCCTCTCTGAAAACATCCTCGAAAAAGCCCGCCGCAAGGGTCAGTTTATTTCCTGTGACGAGGTCGCATCCTCCTCCGTGATTGAGGCCGATCCGGCACGTTGCCGCCAGATTCTCGACAATCTCCTCTCCAATGCCGTCAAGTATTCCCCAACGCAGGCCACGATCCGCTACGGCACCCGACTCGAAAACCGGTTCCTCGTCCTCTGGATCCGGGACGAGGGCCCCGGAATCCCGGAAGACCAGAAAGACCGCATCTTCAAGCCCTTTGCCCGCCTGCCCTCCTCTGTTCCCACCGCCGGTGAAGCTTCCAACGGCCTCGGGCTCTCCATCGCCAGGCACCTCACCGAAGCCCATGGCGGAAGCCTCCATGTCGAGAGTGACGGCCTCGGTCACGGCAGCACCTTTTTTCTCAAACTTCCCTTCAGTCAGGATAAAAGGTAGGTTTACAGGCGTATAGGCAAAACCGGCACGGCCTGTAAAATCTTCATGAATCTCTCACCGGCAGTTATCTAAAGTTGTCCGAAAAACTTCCCGTGCTTAAGAACATGGAAGCGTGAGAATTCTTAAAGCCGACGTCCAGCAGCCCCGCAGCGGGAAATCCTCTTCCGGGTTCACCCTTGTTGAGGTCATCATCAGCATGGCCCTCATGGCCATCGTCCTCACGTCCGCCTTCGGTTCCTACTTCCTCGGCATGCGCATGATTGACGATGCCCGCGAGGAACTGCGCGCCTCCCAGATCATCCAGACCGAACTCGAGGCCCTCCGCGGCCTCAACTGGTCCGAACTCGACAGCCTCCCTGATTCGGAACCCATCACCCCCAAGGGAACCCTGATTCAACAGTTCTCCACCGACTACCTCGCCTATCGGCAGGTCGACACGCTCGATGCCGGCAACACCCAGAAAAGGGTCATTGTCTATGTCTGGTGGAAGAACTCAAAAGGCGTCTACACCTACCAGATTGCCAACACCATTTTCACGAAAAACGGCCTCAATGATTACTACTACCGGAGAGTCTGAAATGCACCTGTCCCTTAAATCCAAAAAGGGCTTTTCCCTCGTCGAGGTCATGGTCGCCATGAGCCTCTCCACCCTCCTGCTCGCCTCCGCCTACGCGACCCTCTTCAGCCTCGCCAAGGGTTCCGAGAGCATGGTCAACTTTACCGAGATGAACAGTCAGAGCCGATACGCCCTCGAACTCTTCGCCCGCGACATGCGCATGGCCTCGGATGTCCTCCAGGACGATTTCTCCGCCCACAGCGTCGTCGTCAACAGAAGGCGGGCCGACGGGAACAACCAGATTGTCCGCTATGCCTTCATCCCGGCCTCAAACAACATGGAGGGGCATTTCCGGCGCCAGGAATGGGACAGCAAAGACGATTATCCGGGAAATCCAAGCGCCGACCGTGTTCTCCTCTACGATGTCGATGAGCTCTCCATGAATTACTACCGGTACAACCGCGATGAGTTGGCCCTTAACCCGCTTGAGACGAAACATATTCAACTGGAAGCGAAACTGCAGCGGAATGTCCTCGGGATCACCAATACCAATTATATCATTTCCGCCCGCTTCATGATGAGGAACAAGGATGTTACAAACCAGTAAAGCCCCCACGCGCGGCTCCGTGATGGTCGCCGCACTCATCGTCACCCTCATTACGGGATCCCTCGTCGGCCTCTTCCTCAGGACGGTCACCCAGGAGGTCACCAACGCCCACCGCTTCCGTATGGGTTTCCAGGCTGTGAACCTCGCCGAGGCCGGTCTCGATCACGCCATTGACGCCATGATCAAGGATTCCTGGAACGGGACCTACTGGTCCGCCAGCGGCGACGGATACCTCGGTACCAATCTTCCCCATATTTCCTATTCGTGGCGCGGCGAACACCGCTCCGTCAGGGTCTATATCGAACCCGATCGCGTCGTCCAGGTCGACGGCAAGCCGGTAACCGTACCAGCCGCCGTCGCTGAGGGCATCATCCGCCTCCCCAACGGAACCGAGGTCCGTCGCCAGATCTACATCGAAATGGCCCGCGGGATCGACAGCAGCGGCTTCTGGGGAAACGGTATCCTCGGCAAACAGGGTGTCGTCCTCGGGGGGACCAAACAACGTATCGACAGCTTCACAACCTATCCCTACGACCCGCTTGACCCCGACAACACGTCCGATTCCGATGACCGCGTCCGCTACGCGACCATGGATGTTGACGACATCTATGACGAACAGTCCGGGTACACCCGCCTCGGGCACTACCTTGCCTATCCGAACGGGTCCGTCGCCAGCCTCTCGGTTAGGATTGATGACATCTCCGTCCAGAACGCCGACGTCTACGGCCGCATCTCCACCGGTTCGACCGAGGAAGGCGCCGATCTCAAGAAATTCATCGGTCCCCAGGGCAGCCTCTATGATGATGAATCCGCGTTTAAATCCCATAAAGACTCTGTCGACCTCGGCAATATCGCCTACGACTTCGCCGCCGAGCTGAATCCGGTCTCCAATCCCATCCTCACTTCCCCGGAAACCTCGCTCTCCGGCACCACAATGGGGGTTTCTACCGGCGAAAGCGCTTACGAACTGCCTTCCCTCTCCGTCGGCAGCGGGGATGTCCTCACCGTAGAAGGCGACGTCACCCTCGTCATTGCCGGCGACATGGACGTCAAGGGGGACATCGTCCTCGCCGACGATGCCTCACTCAGTATCTTCATCAAGGGCGACATGGACATTGGCGGCAACGGCCTTGCCAATGAAGGTTCCCCACGGAACCTGCTCATTTACAACACCACCACCGAGGCCGACATCGCAGCCGGCGATCCCCGGCCCAGCATGAAGCTCCATGGAAATGGGTTTCTCTCCGCCGCCGTCTACGCCCCCGAGGCCGATGTCAGCCTCCGTGGAGGTGGCGGCTCCGGTGAAATGTTTGGCGCCGTCGTCGGCAACTCAGTCACCTTCTCCGGCAACAACTACGACTTCCATTACGATGAATCCCTCGCCTACCTCAACGACGACGATGGCTACAGCGGCATTCCCGAGGTCACCAATTGGGTGGAGTTGACAGCCGGCGAGGATCGCTATGACATGGCGTCCATCGGCGATAATGGCTTCTGAGCAGGTTCACGTAATCGATCCCTCACCGGGCTTTCTGGTCTCCCTCTGGATCCTCGCCCTTGCCGGGCTCTTTGTTCCTTCCACCGTGGAACACCTCCGGCCGGACTTGAGCTGGGCCGGGGAAGCCGCGCGCACCCATCGCCAGTCCCTAAGCCAGAAGGCCTGGATCGAACCCTGGCAGCCCATCAATCAGGATGCGTTTTCCTCCGCCTGGATTCCCTGTCCCTCTCTCGAGGATGCTCTCAGGCTCGACCAGACACTCGATGACGGTTTTCTCGACCGCGGAAGGCTTGTTCTCGCCGAAGGCGGCCTCGCATGGATACCCCGATGAATCCTCCCCGGCGACAGCGCGTCTTCGTCCTCATCGATGCCGGCACCGTCAAGGGTCTCTTTCCCTCATGGGATGCCGCGGAGGCCTTTGCCGATAAAAACCGCATTCCCCTCGACCACCTCCTCGAGTTCGAGACCGCTCCCGATTACCCCGACCACCTCCATCTCCTCTCCGCCTCGTGGGGTCATGGCTGGTCTGTTATCGGTCGCTGGTCCCGCAAGCGCCCGGCATGGGAAAGCCCGCCCCTGAAGATCCGTCTCGAGCACTTCCACCTCCGGGAGGGCCACTTTCGTCTCTTTCGCCAGAAGGAGTTTACCTGGCGCGAGGGCCTCCTCGCCTCCATCGATCCAATGGCTCCCGATGCCGCCCTCGGCACATCGGCGATACCGGGGAAATCCCCTTCCCTCCCTCCCCTTCCTTCCCCCCGCAAGCTGGCACCTTCGCCCCCATCGTTTCCACCTCCACCTTCTCCTCCTCCGTCTCGGCCATCGCCACCGTCGCCGCCATCGCCGCCATCGCCGCCGTTGTCTCCGCCGCATCCGCCCGCAGGACCGCCCCAGCCTTCTGCCGGAGAGCCGATGAGCGCAGATCGACCCATAAAGCGGATCTGGCCCCTCCGTCTTCTCCTCCCCCTTGCCGCCCTCCTGCCCTTCTGGGCCGCCGGCCTCTTCCTCGCCTTTGCTCCCGCTACCCCGAGCGAGCGAATCCTCGCCGATATCACCTCCCTCGCTGAGGCCCGCGTCCTGCCCGTCAACCCCGGGTTTGCCTACTTTGACCTCCACATTGATCCTGTCCACCAGCAGCGCTGGGTCCGTTCCCTCAACCTGAAACCCATCCCTTTCGGTCAAGAACGCACCATCCCCCAATTCCACACTCTCGACACCTGGCCCTCCCCTCGCCCTGGCAACCGCCCCCCCTTCATCGTAGAAGAGGTCCGCCAGTGGTGGAAGCTTCGTCAACACTCCATCAATTACGGCTTCTTTCTTGAAACCGACGACGGCAGTCTCCTCGTCCTTGATCTTGAGGGCGATTTGCTCTTCGGATGGGGCCACGCCGCCACTTTCCGCGAGCTCCTCAACTGAACTGCCGCTTCCTTCGTCATTCGATACACCACCTCGGGAAAGGCGGCCTCGGGTTTACAACCTGATTTACAGAAAAACAGGAATGGCACTCGCCCATGGGAGTCGCCATTGCACATGGTGCTTCTTGAATGTTCGGATTAGGCTTGTTTAACCTTGTTGTCCTTATCGTCTACCTTGTAGGCATCACCCTCCTCGGGTCATGGGCAATGCGGAAGGTAAGCAACATGGGCGACTTTATCATGCCCCGTCGCTTCGGCAAGTGGATGCT
>JAWLGH010000089.1:0-8183 GCA_041685165.1 Oceanipulchritudo sp.
GATAAGGGCAAGGCGGTCCCCTGAGAGGATATCCATGGAGGCCTTGTCGAGCAGGGGCGGGCCGCCGTAGGCAAGCGTCGTGTTGACGAGGGAAAGCATTCCTCACTTTAAGGAATCCATGGGGATGCCAAGGGAAATAATTGGCTGGCCAGCGGGAGAACCTGCTTTAGAAATAAATCCATGGCTGTATACATTATTCTCGCTGTCCTGGGCGCCCTCCTTCTTCTCGTCCTTCTTTACGGGGTGGGCGTCTATAACCGACTGGTCACCTTGCGGAACCGCTTCAAAAACGCCTTTGCGCAGATTGATGTGCAGTTGAAGCGCCGGTATGACCTGATTCCGAACCTTGTTGAAACCGCGAAAGGCTACCTGAAGCACGAGCGGGAGACCCTTGAGGCGGTCATTGAGGCCCGCAACCAGGCCTCGCAGGCGGAAGAGGAGGCGGCCAAGGCCCCTGACGACCCGAAGGCGATCCAGAAGCTTGCGGGGGCCGAGACCATGCTGGGCGGGGCGATGGGCCGTTTTTTTGCCCTTGCCGAGGCCTATCCCGACTTGAAGGCAAACCAGAACATGATGCAGCTGACCGAGGAACTGACCTCGACCGAGAACAAGGTTGCCTTTGCCCGGCAGGCCTACAACGACGCCGTCATGACCTACAACACCCAGCGCGAGCAATTCCCGGCAGTCCTTTTCGCGGGCGCCCTCCAGTTCCATGAAGCCCAGTTGTTCGAGATTGAGGACCCGGCCGAGAAAGCGGCCCCCAGTGTCTCCTTCACTTCCTGAGCGAATCCGGCTCGACGCTGAAGGAACCGGATGGATTTTTTCGAGGCACAGGACGAGGCCCAGAGGAAGACCAAGCGCCTTGTCTTCTACTACCTTGTCGCGGTGGTCCTGATAGCGGTGGCGGTCTACGGGGCCGTGACCCTTGGGATCGTTGTCTTTCATGGGCTTGCGCGGTCGGAGGGGATGGCTCAGGGGCCTCCGGTTGAGGTGCCTTTGTGGGATTTGAGCCGCTTTCTGGGAGCTGCTGGCGGGGTGATCCTTGTGGTCGGGCTTGGTTCGTTGTACAAGGTCCTTTCCCTGCGCGGCGGGGGTGAGGCGGTGGCCAAGTCCCTTGGGGGGGAACGGGTCGACCGGAGCACCGGCGATGGGCGGCGGCGCCAGCTCCTGAACGTGGTCGAGGAAATGGCCATAGCCTCCGGGGTCCCGGTGCCGGAGGTCTATATCCTCACGGGGGAGGATTCGATCAACGCCTTTGCGGCCGGATGGGGACGGGATGACGCCGTCATTGCGGTCTCGGCCGGGGCCCTGCGGGAATTGAGCCGGGACGAGCTCCAGGGTGTTGTGGCGCACGAATACAGTCACATCCTCCACGGCGACTGCCGCCTGAACATCCGCCTCATGGGGATTCTTTTCGGGATCATGATGCTGGGTGTATTCGGGCAGATCATGCGTGTGACCATGGGCCTCGGGGGTCGTCGCCGGGGGGCCGTCATCGTGGCCGGCGGGAGCCGGCGGGGCGGTGGTGGCAAGGGCAACGGGGGCGCGCTCATCATCGCGGTCATCCTTGTAATCGTCCTTGTAACCATAATCGGCTACGTCGGAATGTTTTTCGCCCGTCTCATCCAGGCGGCGATATCGCGCCAGCGCGAATACCTCGCCGATGCCGCGGCGGTGCAGTTCTCGCGCAACCCGGAGGGCATTTCCGGGGCCCTGAAGAAGATCGGGGGACATGCCGACAAGGGCGTCCTTGAACACGGTAACGCCGCCGAGGCCGCGCACATGTTTTTCGCGGACGGGCTCCGCCAGTCCTTCAGCTCGGCCTTCTCGACTCATCCCCCACTGGAGGAGCGCATTCAGCGCCTTGATCCCGCCTGGGACGGGTCCACACCCCCTCCTGAAGAGGCCGCTCCCGCCGCTCCCGCTGCCGTTTCCCCGGGCCCTGCCTCTGTCACCGGAACGGGTGAAGCGGGCCCTGCCGGGCGCTCGATGATCGAGGGCATGGCCATCCTTGGAGCGGTGGGGACGATGAGCGCCGGGAACCTGCACACGGCCAAGGGGATCCTCTCGGCCATCCCGGAAGCCCTCGATACCCGCATGCGCGAGACCGATGGGGCCCGCAACGCCGT
The DNA here is from genome assembly GCA_041685165.1 of Oceanipulchritudo sp. Classification (GTDB taxonomy): domain Bacteria; phylum Verrucomicrobiota; class Verrucomicrobiia; order Opitutales; family Oceanipulchritudinaceae; genus Oceanipulchritudo. The sequence goes on from JAWLGH010000089.1 coordinate 2,130, forward strand.
GGCCGCTCTTCTCGTTGCCGACAATGAAGCCGATGATGCCGGGCAGATGGCCCTTCTCGGGGAGGCTCTCGGGACCGGGGCGGCGGAGGAAATCCGCTCCTTCACGGCCTCGATCAGGAACCTTCCGCGTGGGGCCCGCCTTGGGATTCTGGAACTGGCGACAACAACCCTTGCCCATGAGGCCGAATTTGAACGGAAGCCCTTCTTCAGCCTGATGACGCGCCTTGTGCAGGCCGATGAGCGGATGTCCTTCTATGAGTTCTGTATCCGCCGGATCACCCGTGAACGCCTGCAGCGCAAGACTGGTGCCGGGGGTTCCGATACAGGCATCCGCCATCTGAAGGTCGGACCCGCGGTGGCGAAGGCGGCAGGGACCGTCCTCTCCGTCATCGCCCGGGAGGCGGCCGGGCGTGAACGGGCCGGGTCGGTGATGAAGAAGGCCCTCAAGGGACAGGGCCTGCTACGGGAAAAGGTCGGCTACATCGACGGGGAGGAGTCCTCGCCGAAGGCCCTTGACGAGGCCCTCGACCTCCTGCGCGAGAGCGCCTACGCCATCCGTGCAGAGGTGTTGCGGACGGCTGTTTTCTGTATCCGGGAAGACGGACAACTGTCTCCGGCGGAGGCGGAAGCCCTGCGTGCCCTGAGCCTTAGCCTTGACTGCCCCCTGCCTCCCCTCGAAACCTGAGGACATGAGTTGTTGTACACCACAGCGCGTGGAGAGGCAGCCTGGCGGGGATGAGCGGGCCGCCGCGACCCCGGGCGGGCCGCCGCAACCCGTCGGGGAAAAGGCTCCCAGCCTCGCAGGCATGATCCGGCTCGACGGCGGCACCTTCCTGATGGGCAGCGCTGACGAGGACGGCTGGCCGGAGGACGGGGAAGGGCCCGTAAGGGACGTTGAGCTGGCTCCCTTCCACCTCGATGCAACCACGGTGACGAATGCGGACTTCGGGAAGTTTGTCGAGGCCACCGGCTACCAGACGGAGGCTGAGCGCTTTGGCTGGAGCTATGTCTTTCACCTTCTCGTGCCGTCCAAGATCAAGCGAAAACTCGGCGAACGACAGCGGGTCGATGGCCTCCAATGGTGGATCGCGGTCGAAGGGGCCTCCTGGAAAAAGCCGGAGGGTCCCGGAAGCAATGTGAAAAAGCGGCTCGGGCATCCGGTCGTCCATGTCTCCTGGCACGATGCGAAGCACTATGCCGACTGGGCCGGCAAGCGACTGCCGACGGAGGCCGAATGGGAGTATGCGGCCCGTGGGGGGCTGGTCCAGAAACGCTACTGCTGGGGCGACGAACTGACGCCCGCCGGGAAGCACATGTGCAACATCTGGCAGGGCGACTTTCCCCATCGCAACAGTGCCGCGGACGGGTATGTCGGGACGGCGCCGGCCCGGAGCTTTTCGAGGAACGGCTTCGGGTTCTACAACATGGCCGGAAACGTCTGGGAATGGTGCGCCGACTGGTTCAGCCCCACCTGGCACCTGCCGGAAAGCGAGGCCACCCGGGTCAATCCAAAGGGACCGGCCACCGGTCAGGACCTCGGTAAACCGGGTGGGGCGACCCGGGTCATGCGCGGCGGTTCCTACCTCTGCCATGACAGCTACTGTAACCGCTACCGGGTCGGTGCGCGCACCGGGAACACCCCCGATTCCTCAACCGGCAACTGCGGGTTCCGGTGCGCCGCGGACGCACCTCCCCCGGCCTGACGCCGGTTCCGGTCTCAGCCGTAGAGCGGTCCGTAGGTCTGGCAGGCGCGGAAGTCGGCGCCCTCAAGGCCGGCGGTACCGAAGGCCCGCCATGCGCTCGGGCGGAAGATGCGTTCCTCGTTCACGTTGTGCATGTAGACGGGGATCCGGAGCATCGAGGCAAGGGTGATGAAGCGGTCGCCGACGTGCCCGCAGGTCATGACGCAGTGGTTGGCGCCCCAGTTGTTCATCACCTCGTAAGTTGAGCGGAAAGCGCCTTCACCGGAGAGGAGGGGGGCGAACCAGGTCGTCGGCCATGTCGGGTTGGTACGCTGGTCAAGGGTGTCGTGGACCGCTTCGGGCAGCTCGACCGTCCAGCCTTCGGCGATCTGGATCGCGGGCCCGAGGCCGTCGACAAGGTTGATCCGGGTCATGGTCGCGGGCATGCCGCCGCGCGTCTTGAAGCGGGTGCTCATGCCGCCGCCGGGAAAGTATTCCCCCATGGAGGGATGCCAGGTCGTGGCCTTGAGGCAGGCCTCAACCTCCGCGTCCGTGATCTCCCAGAAGGGCTTCATGGCCGGCTGGCCGTCAAGGGTCTGTTGCCCGGTCCCGTCAAGGGCGGCGGGACCGGAGTTGATGAGGTGAAGGAGGCCGTCCGCAGCCGGGCCCTCAAGGGCGTGGCCGCTGGCGGCCTTGACCGCTTCGGGACTCCAGTAGGTGCGCAGGTCCGCAAAGATCTGGGCCGTGTTCGTGAGAAGGTGGCCGAAGAGCATGGTCGCCCCGTTGAGGGCGTCGTTCTCGGTCGCGACAATGTAAGGGGCGCGCTTCCCGTTCCAGTCAAAGGAGGTGTTGAGGATGGCCTCGAGGAAATCGCCGTTGGGGAAATGGTCGGTCCACTGGCGCTGGCCCTGGAAACCGGCGGCGATGGCTTCGTGCCCATGGGCCTGCTCGCCGTAGCCCATTTCAGCCAGCTTCGGGTTGCCGACCATGAGGTCGCGGGCAATGAGGGTCATCTTGACGTTCATTTCCCATTCCTTGTCGCGTTGCTCGCGCGGACGCTGATGGGCGGGGTCGTTGTAGTCCTTTCCTTCAGGGCAGTTTGCCTTCACCCATTCGAGGGCCTTTGTGAACTCGGCCTCGTCGTACATGCCCTTGTCCATGCGGCCGATAAACTCGGACATGTCGATATCCTCAACGCGCATACCGAGCCATTTTTCCCAGAAGTCATAGTTGAGCATGGAACCGGCAATGCCCATGGAGGTACCGCCCATGGAAAGGTAGGCCCGGCCACGCATGATCGCCACCGCGAGTCCGGCCCGGGCAAAATTGAGGAGCTTTTCCGCCACGTCCCCGGGAATGGCCTCGGAATCCGCTTCCTGGACATCCTTGCCGTAGATCCCGAAGGCGGGAAGGCCCTTCTGGGTGTGTCCGGCAAGGGCCGCGGCAAGGTAGACCGCCCCCGGTCGTTCGGTCCCGTTGAAACCCCAGACCGCCTTCGGCAGGTGCGGGTCCATGTCCATGGTCTCGGAGCCATAACACCAGCAGGGGGTGATGGTGAGGGAAACGCCGACGTTTTCGCGCTTGAATTTGTCGCTACAGGCACGGGCCTCGGCCACGCCGCCTATGCAGGTGTCGGCAATCACGCAGGCAACAGCCTCGCCGGTGGGATACTTGAGCTCGCCCTCGAGGAGGGTGGCCACGCGCCTGGCCTGGGCCATCGTCTGTTCCTCAAGGGATTCGCGGACGCCGCCAAGGCGGCCGTCGATCGTGGGGCGGATGCCGATTTTCGGCAGGTTTTCGAGGACGGGGTTTTTCATGGCAGGCATCCTAGCAGAATCGGGGACTTCCTTGAATGCAAGATGATTGACCAAACTGGATAATAATGACTTTGATACCATTGCATGCCGCATCCCGTCATCGAGCTTTCCAAGCAGGTCAGGGAAGCCCGCTACTTCTCCCTCCGTCATCGGGGAGAACGCGTCCGCACGCCGGTTGACCTCGTCTTCGGCGGCCTTGAAACCTGCAGCGAGGACTACGCCATCAACCGGCGGGGGTTTCCGGTCCACCTGCTCGAATACGTCGTCGAGGGGAGCGGGAACCTGACCCTCCAGGATCAGGGACACGGGCTTCGCAAAGGGTGCCTCTATCTGTACGGACCGGGGATTCCCTGTAAAATCCTGACCAATCGGGAGCGCCCGCTGGTGAAATACTTCTTCGCCTTTCACTGCAAGGGCCCCTCGCTGCGGGAGCAGTACCAGCTGGACCGGCTCTTCTTCGGGGCGAACCGCGGGGGGGAGCTCGTCGGCGACCTTGTGCGCCAGTTGTTCGAGGAGGCCTGCCTCGGGAGCGAGGACTCATGGCGGATCTGTTCCTACTACCTCGATATCATCCTTCTCAAATGCGCCCGGACACGGCTCATGGAACAACATTACCAGGAACGCGCCTTCCAGGTATTCCGCTCCGTCAAGGCGCATATCGAGGACAATTACCTCGAGCTCGCGCGCATGAACGATATCGCCGGGGCGGTTGACCTTGATCCCTCCTACATTTCCCGGTTGTTCAAGCGCTACTACCACCTCACGCCCTACACCTTCCTCCTCCAGAAGAAAATGGAACACGCCCTCGATGTCCTCCGTCAGGGCAAGGTCCCTGTGCGGGAGGCCGCGGCCGCGGTCGGGTTTGAGGATCCCTTTCACTTCTCCCGCGTCTTCAAGAAATTCAAGGGCATTTCCCCGACCCAGGTGGGCTCGAAGGACTTGGGCGGACGCGCGTAGGCCTGCCGGCGGGAGGGGAGGCTACAGGGGCGAGGTGACGGTCATCCCGGCCCGGCGGGCGAGGGCTGATTGCCGTTTATCGGAGGTGATGATGTCGCGGATAGCCAAGCTGCGAGCGCAGGCCACATGCAGCGAGTCAAGCGTCCGGCAGCCGGTTGAGGCGGCATGTTTATCAAGCAGATTCCGGCAGGTGTTCCAGACCTCGGACCAATCGGGTTCGACGATTTGGATGACGCCTTCCGCCATGTCATCCTCAAGGTCCGCGATAGCCCGGTTCGCCGCCTCTTCTTTACATTCTCTCCGGAACGCTTTCAAACGGAAAGCGGCCGTGGATTCCGACCTGTGGAGCGAGTTCAGGTAGAGCGGTTCATTTCGCTCCAGAACGTACTTCCTCACCGCAGCGGATTCGGGCTCGGAGGTATACAGCTTCAGGATGATGCCGGTATCATAATAGACGGTCATCGCTCGCCCCTACTGGACTCCAACAAGGCATCTGAGCTGCTGCTGTCCCAGTTCTCCCTGCCCCATGTTTCCCGGGCGCGTTTCTCGAAATCGGGAAATTTCAGAGGAGCCTCTGCAACCGGCGGCTCAATTTTCGCGACCGTTTTTCCGCGCCGGGTAATATAGATACTCCCGCCTTCCTCGACGTGCTTGAGCACCTTCGAAAGGTTATGCTGTGCCTCCATGATGGATACTTTCCTCATAACGCATAACGTTAACGCATAACGCCTTTAAATCAAGGGAAATCGCCGCTTGTCCTCCGATGCGACTCAGCGGCCGGGGGTGCGGTCAACCTGTTGCCGCAGGCGGGCCAGATCCTCCTCCATGCGGGCGAGGATGCGCGAAAGCTCGGTCGGGGGAACATCCGGATCGGGGAGGGCGGCCAGTTCCTGCATCGTGGAGACAATGATCCCGATGAAGAGATTGAGGATGGTGAAGGTTGTAATGACAATGAAGGGAACGAAAAAGGCCCACGCCCAGGGATGGACCTCCATCACCGGGCGGACGATGCCCATCGACCAGCTCTCGAGGGTCATGATCTGGAAGAGGGAGAAGAGGCTTGTCCCAAGGGTCCCAAACCAGTCCGGATGGGTTTCACCGAAGAGGTTTGTCGCCAGCACCGCCGCCGTGTAGAAAAAGATCAGCATCACCGCGATGACGCCCGTCAAGCCGGGGATCGCATGCAGGAAAGCCGCCACCACGCGCCGCATCGCCGGGACCACGGTGAGGACGCGGAGGATCCGCAGCACCCGCAGGGAACGCAGGACGGCCCATGGGCCGGCCCCGGGGACGAGGGCCACCGCGACAACGAGGAAATCAAAGAGGTTCCAGCCATTGCGCCAGAAAAGCAGCCGGTAAGCCCAGATTTTCAGGCTCAACTCGACCATGAAAACAAAAAGGCAGATCCGGTCTAGGGCGATGAGGAGGCTCCCGGCACGATCCATCAAGGTGGAGCTTGTCTCAAGGCCGAGAAGGAGGGCGTTGAAAAGGATGACCACGAGAATGAAGCGCTGCACGGGCGCGCTCTCCACCCAGCGCGCCACCGCCAACCGGGCCACAGACGCCTTGCCACTCTCCAGGAGTCGTTGCAGATCCAC
>JAWLGH010000090.1:0-8062 GCA_041685165.1 Oceanipulchritudo sp.
CGGAGATGACATCATTGGAGGCATAGACGATCCCCTGGGTGATGCGGTCGACCAGTTCAACGCGCTCGATGAAGGGCTGGTCGACACCGGCAGCCCCCCCGTTGACCGTGTTCCAGGTGATGGTGAGATCGCCGCTCACAGTCGGATCAGGAATGACAAGGTCCTCGACCACGAGGTCCGGATAATCGGAAAGCCCGATACTGAAGGTGCCGTCTGAGGCGAGTTCATTGTCGCCCTCAAAGAGGAACTCATCGACCTGGTCCGCGGTATCGGTGCGGACGATGAGGAAAAAGGAACCGGATATACCGTCCGGCAGGGTCGCCGATGTCGTGACCGTGTAACTGCCGCCGGCCGCGAGGGCGGATTCCCGGTTGATGACCGCGAGTTGGAAGTCATCGCCGTCCCCGAAAATATTGTTGGAGGAAATGACCGCCCGGTCGATCCAGGAGGAGACAGTTGTCGGGTCGGCCCCGGCATTGGTCACCGTGAAACTGAAGGAAACCGTGTCCCCGCTGGAGATACCGGCCCCTGCGGGGGGCGTGACGCTGGCAACCTGCAGGTTGGGGAAATTGGCAAGGTCCGTCGGCAGGACCTGCGCCGACAACTGGTATTCGCTCATCAGTGAACCGGTGGAGCTGCTCCCGCGGACAAGGGCGAAGTACTCATGCTCTTCGGTGACGTCGATCTCGACGACGCTGTCACCGTTGCGCCCGCTGGGGACTTCAGCGATAAAGACTTCGTCACCGGTCGCGGCATCAGCTCTGTAGACGGAAACAACGGGAACAAGGGGCCCATTGCCGGAGGGAAGAACGCTCAGGAAGAGGGTGTTGCCCGGCGAAACGGTCCCAAGGGAAACATAGTCGCGGTCAACCGGGGAACTGACGGTTCCGAGGAATTTGCCGGAGAGGCCGTCGACCGTGCTCGCGAGGGTAAAGGAATTCGCCGTGTCGAGGCTGTCATTGGGTTCCTCCTCCCAATCTGTGCCGTCATCGACAAGGGTGACCCGGAAGCGGTATTCGTCGGTGTAGGCGTAGGCTCCCCGGTCCACGCGGAGGCTGTACTCACCTGTCTGGTCAAGGGGAATAAGTCCGGAGGTGACAAAGGCACCGTCGTTGTCACTTGCCTGGTCGACAATGGTCGTGGTGCCGTCGGGAGCGGTGACAAGGAACTGGAGTCCGGAGAACCGTGGATCGCCGGGGAAGTCGGTCGCCAGGACGAGGCGCTGGCCGCTGCTGGCGCTGAAGGTCCAGTAGTCCTCCTCATTGGAGGTCGTCAACCGGCCGCGTCCGCCCTTCGAGGCGATTCCCTCAAGGACGGGATCGAGAAGGAGGACGGTGGCGGTTTCGGGCGTGCTGTTCCCGATGCTCTCGGTGATGAATCCCGGCAGGGGAATCATCGTGAAGGCCTGGACAAAGTCATCCGTGAGGTTGTTGCGGGCGTTGTCGCGCAGGCTTTGGAAGGCCGTGAAACGATAGGTCCCGGCCGGGAGAGGATTGTCAGTAAGGGGAAGGGTGATTGTCGATCCACCGGAATAGGCGGGATCCCCGATCGGGGCGATGATGTCGTCGGCGGTGTCGAAGAGTCCGTCCTGCCCCGCCTCAATCAGTTCAAAGGCGGCCGGATCATTGACACTGGCAGGATCAAAGTCCTCGTTCAATTCAAGCTCAATCGTGGAATAGATCGCCGAAGAGGGAGTGGCCGGGAGGCTGGTTGAGACAATTTCCGGCGGGACGGTGTCGAGAAGGGTCAGATCGGCGAGGTAGCTCGCCCTGAAACCGCGCGAGGAGGCGGTCCCGTCAATGCGGGCATAGTAGGCTCCGGGAGCATCGTTGGGGACGGTCGCGTCGAGGGCCGGCGTTGAGTTCGTGGTCTCCGCCAGCGGGGCGTCGCCCCCGCGATAGATCTGAAGGCGCGGATCAAGGAGGCTATTGTCCGGAAGGGTCAACCGGACCTGGATGGTCGTTCCCCCGTCAAGGTTTCCGAGGAAAAAGTGGTCCCCACTCGTATCCCGGCGGTCAACGATGCCGAAGACCCGGGCCGTCTGGCGCCCGGGAGTGCTCTCGAAAAGCGGCTCGTCAGCCTGGGAAGCCTGGTCATTATCCTCGCTTTCGATCTGGGCTGGTGCGGGAACAAGGTTGAAATTGAGGCGGTATTCGTCTCCTTGGGAAAGGGTGTCGGAAGCCACGAGGACATAGCGTCCAGAGTACTCAAGGGTAAAGGGCGGTGTCTGCCCCTCGCCGCCAAAGCGGGCACTGCCCCAGGTCACGAGGCGGTCACCGCCGGGACTGTAGAGCTGGTAGCTGATGTCAGTGAGCCGGGCCGTACTCGTGTTCTCGGAACTGATGAGAAGGCGGTCGCCGGTGCGCCCGCTGAAGGTCCAGTGGTCGATCTCGTTGTTGGTCGTTCCGTGGCGCATCGTCCCGCGGGCCATCCCGTAGCGAAGGCCCACGACCGCGTTGTCGACCGTGAGCGGGAGATCGCCAAGGCCGGAGTAAAGGGCAATGCGGTCGTCAAAGAAGTCCACCGCGACAAGGTCGAGGAGGCCGTCACCGTCAAAGTCGCCGCTGGCAAGGCTGCTTGTGTAGCGGAATTCCTCGTAGGCCTGGGGCCCGGAAAGGAAATGGCCGCTCCCGCGCTGGCCGAGGAAGACCGTGAAGCCGTCGACCCGTCGCGTCCCGGCAACCACATCGAGGAGGCCGTCACCGTTCAGGTCCTCGACGAGCAGGTCACTGTGGTTTTCAAAATTCCGAAGGGGAGAGGCAATCGGGGAGGCAAAGGTCAGGTCCCCGTTCCCTGTGAGAACATCGATTGAGGAGGACGAGGAATAACTGACAACGAGATCGGGGATTCCATCCCCGTCAAGGTCCCCGGCGCGAACGTAAAGGGGTGCCTCGGTTGGAAGGGCGGCGCTTCCGGTGCGGTTGAAGCTGCCGTCTCCCCCACCCTGGAGGAGGATGATTGTGTCGTTGGCGTTGTCGGCCACGGCAAGGTCAGGCACGCCGTCAGCGTCAAAGTCGGCAATGGCGATTCCCTGGGGACTGGCGTTTTCGCCGAGGTCCGTGAAAGGGGTCCTCGTAAAACCGGTCCCGGTTCCGTCATTAAGGAAAACGGAAAGGGCACGCGGCGAGCCGCTTGTTTCGACGGCCACGAGGTCCGGCCAGCCATCCCCGTCAAGGTCGCCGCTGGCAAGGTGGCGGGGCTGTACCGGGTCGGTATCAACGTGCACCTCGGTAAAGGTGCCGTCACCGTTGCCAAGGAGCCAGACAACACGGGATCCGAGGGTTCCACTGATGACCTCGATACTCAAGGCCACGTCCGCAATGCCGTCCTGGTTGAAGTCAGCCCTGACAAGGTCAGCGGTCTCATCGGGCCAGGAGCTGGAAAGGAGGGTTTCAGGGGCGAGAAATCCGCCCGCACCGTCATTGAGAAAGAGTTGCAGGTCGACATCCCCGTCACCTGCGGCGACAAGGACGTCGAGATGCCCGTCCCCGTCGGCATCCAGAGGAACGATCGCCCGTGGCTCCTCCGCGGTTGTCCAGGTCTCACCGATGAAAAAGGATCCGGAATGGGTCCCGGTGGGATTGATGGAGACGGAATCAGCCTCCTGGAAGAGGTCGTTCGAGGAACTTTCCGAGACATAGGGCACGACCCCTTCCACGAAAAAGGTGCGCTCAAAATCGTCCTCGAGGGTGTTCCCGAAGAGGTCCCTCAGGGCGGTAGCCGGGATCCGGAACCGGTAAAGGCCCGGCTGGAGGGGTTCTTCCTCAATCGCAAGGTCGACGGAGAGGCCGCTGGTGTAGGCCAGCGGGGTCACGGTATAGGCAATGTCATCGGCGGTCCCGAAAGCCGCGTCCGGGCCGGCGTTTGTGAGTTCATAGGTGGCGGGATCGATGACACCTTCCGGCTGAAGGTCCTCACTGAAGCTGAGGCGCCCGCCGACAATGAAACGCGAGGTGGTCGCCCCTTCGTCCGGGAGAGTCAGGCCGGTTATTTCCGGGGCCTGCAGGTCTTCAATGGCGACATCAAGGAAATAGCGCCCCCGGAAGTCCTGTCCGTCATGGCTGACCACGACCCAGTGAAAGTCCTCTTCTCCGGCGTTGAGGGTGTAGGTGATACTGGTATCTCCGGCGGCTCCACTGACACGGGTTTCATTCCCATTGTTGGCCCGCAGGCTGAGTGTCGGGATCAGGTTGCTGTCCGCGGGCTGGTCGAAGGTGACGGTGATCTGCGCGTTTTCAGCAAGGTTCCCGATGCCAAACCAGTCCGAACCGTCCTCACCTGCGGGGGCTGTCGCAAATACGCGCGCGGCCCGGATGCCGGGCGCCTCGCTGAAGGTCAGGTTATCGGACTGACTGTAGCTGTTGTTGGCCTCACTTTCAAGCTGGGTCTCAGCATCCACAAGGCTGATGCGGAAGCGGTAGATGTCGTCGTGTCCGTCATTGCCAATCGCGCGAAGGTAGTAGTTTCCGGTCCGCGGAATGGTCACCGGCGTCATCTGTTCGTAGCCGTTAAAAAGGGTTTGCGATTCGATCCGCTGGCCGAAGGCGTCGTAGAGGGTGAAATTGTGCGAGGCCCACTGGGAAACATCGTTCTCCACGTCGATTAGGAGCTGCTGCCCGGCAAGGGCACTGAAGGTGTAATAATCCTCATTGTTGGCCCCGACGATATCCCGGCCGCGGCCGAAGACCTCGAACAGCTCGGGGAATCCGGCGGTGTCCGCGAGGGTGTAATCGGGATCGCCAAGGAAGACAATTAGGCTGTCGGTATTCCAGCCTAAGGTGACGATGTCCGCAAGGCCGTCCTGGTCGACGTCGGCCACATCGAGGTCACGCATGCTGTGGTTGCCCGAGGGATCACCAAAATAAAGCTGGCCCGGAAAGAGGGACCCGTCGGTGGCTCCGTAGCGCCAGCCGATGCCGAAGTCGCCCGTGAGGATCAGGTCCCGGGAACCGTCCCCGTCGAGGTCATGGGCTTCAAGACGCCCGGAACGGTTGTTGCCGAGGCCAACTGACTCGTAATCGGCAAAGGTTCCGTCTCCATTGTTGCGGAGAATGGAGACCTGATCGTGACTCTCGTGGGCAATTGCAAGGTCAAGGTGACCATCGTTGTCAAAGTCACCGGCGGCCATCATCCCCACTTCGACGTCCTCAAGGGGATAATAGACCGGATCCTGGAAGGTGCCGTCACCGTTGCCAAGAAGAAGGCCAACCTGGCGGTTCTGGTACTCGGCAAAGGCGATATCGAGGTGTGGATCAGCGTTGAAGGTTCCCACATCCACGTCCCGGACGCGCAGACCAAGTCCGTCGAGCAGGAGGGTGTCGGAAAAACTCCCATCCGGCTGCTGCAGGTAGAGGCTGATGCTCCCGTTGGTCGACGAGCCGAGGTTGGCCATGACCAGATCAATCCCATCCGTTCCGTCAAGATCCCCCGTGGCCATGCCGGAGGGGTTGATCCCACCAGGAAGGAGACCGAGGTCGGTCAGGGTCCCGTCAGCGTTGTTCCGGAAGAGCCTCAGACCGCTTGAGGAATCCCTCTCCGCAAGGAGGATGTCCTCGTCACCGTCGCCGTCGACATCGGCTTTTTCCATGAAATAGACTTCATTCCCGATCGGATAGTCGGGTCCTTCGGTAAAGGTTCCATCCCCGTTGCTGAAATAAACACGGAGGCGGTCATCGTATGCGGAGGCGACGACAGCGTCCCTAAGGCCGTCATTGTCCACATCGACAAGGCGCAGGCCACGGGGATTATCGGAAGCAACAGCCGTCGCTGCGGCAAAGGTAAAGGACCCGGTCAGGTTTCCGGGCGGATTTGTCGTCAGCGGATCGGCCGTCTTCAGGGTATCGTTATCCGTTCCCTCAGAGAGATACCCTGGAAGTTCGGCAATGGTGAACTGGCGTACGTAATCCGCGGGAAGGGTGTTCCCGAAGAGGTCCTGAATCCCCCCACTGAAGGCGGTAAAGCGATAGGCCCCCGGCTGGAGAGGGTTTATCCCGATCGTCAGCAACTGGCTCAGTCCGGAGGTGTAGGTGAAATTCCCGAGAGGGACAAGGAAATCGTCCGAGGTATTGAAGAGCCCGTCCCCGCCAGCCCCGCGCAGTTCAAAACTGGCCGCATCATTCACGCTCGCGGCTTCGAGGTCTTCGTTGAAGTTCAGGGTGAAGGCAATCAGGAGATCATCGCTGGTCGATCCTTCGGTCGGCAGGGTGTCGGAGACAATTGCCGGAGGGTCCGTGTCCGTCAGGACCACGGACAGGCGGTACTCGGAAAAGAAGTCAAGGTCCTCATTGGGCGTGGTTACGCGGGCGAGGTAGGTTCCATCAGCCGTTGTCGTGAAGGTGAGGGTGTCCGAGCCTTCCGCCTCCTCGGCGGCGATGACCCCGGAGAAACTTCCATCGTCAGAGTAGAGCCAGAGTTTTGGCGTGGCGGTGCTGTCCTCGGTATTGGTGTAGGTGAGCTCGACCTGCGTTCCGGCGGCAAGGTTCCCTATCCGGTAGAAATCCCCGCTGGAATCACCCGGCATGAACTGCCCGAGAACGTTCGCGCTGCGCTCGCCGGCCGATTGCTCGAAGGCAAGGGAGGTGGCGTTACTGATGCGGTCATTGGTCTCGTCCTCCAGCTGGTAGTCGGGCGGGGCAATGGATATACGGAACCGGTATTCGCTGAAGTAGTTCTGGGACCGGGAAACCCGGAGGTAGTGGGTCCCGTCCGCCGTTGCGGTGTAGGGATCGGTCTGCAGGCGCCCCCCTGTCCAACTGGAGGTTGTATTGATTTTGGAATTGATACCCGGTCCATAGATCCGGAACCGCAGGCGCGCGGAGGAGTCCCCGGGGTTGGCGTTTTCCGTGAGGAGGACAATGCGCTCCCCTTCCCTTGCGGTAAAGCCGTACCAGTCCACATCGTCGGTGTCGCGGAGGTTCCCCCGACCGAGGGCCTGATAGAAACCCGGTGCGGTGGCATCGGCAAGGGGACGGTTGACGGCATTGCCTGAGAGGAAAAGAAGGGCGTTGTCATTGGGCTCGCCGAGGACGAGGTCGGTGCGCCCGTCGAGATCAAAATCGTCGATGGCGATCCCATAGGCGTCGTCGTAGTTAAAAAAGACGACACTTCCACCAAAGGGGGCTTCACGGTCCCCGGTTCCGAGATAGTAGCGCGTCGAGGAACGGTTACCGACAAGGAAATCCGGGATACCATCGTCGTTTATATCCTCAAGGTAAATCTCTGATCGATAGCTGTCGGTGTAGAAGCGGCGCAGCCCCATAAAGGATCCGTCCCCGTTCCCGTAGAGCACGGCGGCATTACTGGTCTGCCAGCTGGCGTTGTGGGCCACGACAATGTCGAGGATGCCGTCCCCGTCGAGGTCGGCGGCGTCAATATCGTTTGGATTTGCCTCCTCCGGATCGACTTCGGAATAGACCACCGGGGCGAAGGTCCCGTCATTGTTTCCGGAAAGGAACCCGACGCGCTGGTTTGAAAAATCCGCGTAGACGATATCGAGGGCCGGATCGGTGTCGAAGTTGGCGATCACGAGCCGCTTCGGCTCGGCCCCCGACTCGGGAAGGGAACTGACGCTGAAGGCACTGCCATTACCGGAATTGAGGAGGATGCTCAGGGATCCGTCGTATTGGTTGGTCGTTGCCAGGTCGGGAATGCCGTCCCCGTCGAGGTCACCGGCAGCGATGCCGCGCGGTCCGTCCCCTACGTCGATGACCGGCCCCGCCGTGAGGGTCCCGTCCCCGTTGTTGAAGAAAATGCGCACGTTGTCGTCGGACCGGATGGCGACCGCGATATCCTCGTCGCCGTCGTTATCGAGGTCGGCAAGGACCGCCTCGCGGGAAAAGTCGACGAGGTCATAGGTATTCCCGGGGGTGAACGTTCCATCGCCATTGTTGAGGTAAACCTCGAGGTCGTCGGAGGCGTCGTTGATCACGAGGAGATCCGGGTATGCGTCCCCGTCGAGCATGACCGAGGCGGACCAGACCGGGTCTGTGGCCGCCGTGGAACCGGCCAGATTGAAGGATCCGTTGTGGTCGTCGGCGTCAAGGGGGCCGATGTTGGTCGCGGT
>JAWLGH010000091.1:0-8012 GCA_041685165.1 Oceanipulchritudo sp.
ACACGTCATGCCCTTCATTCCCGCCGGGGCTTCAGCCAAGGAGATCCTCATCACGTCCGGCAACCACTGAGACCCGCCCTCCGGCAACGGCCCCCTTCGCCCGCAGATGACACGATCGTTTCGCCTGCGTTCACCGGAGGGGCTTCTTCCAGCACGCAATTGGGCTTGATCCCTCCGCGGGATCATCCACCATTCCCACGCTTTCTCTTGTACATGCCCGGGTGGTGGAATCGGTAGACACTGTGGACTTAAAATCCATTGCCCGCAAGGGCGTGCGGGTTCAAGTCCCGCCCCGGGCACCACTTGAGGGAGAACCCATCGCCCAGGGACCACTGAGGCGGTGGAAGCGGGCCAGGAGGCCAATGGCCGCTGACCCGAGGCCGGCGGCGAGGCCGATCCAGATTCCGGGGGCGCCGATAGCCAGTCCGAAGGCGAGGAAAGCCCCGATCGGAATACCGACAACCCAGTAGGCGGTGAAGATGATCAGCGTGGGAATGCGGACATCCTTGCAACCGCGCAGGGCCCCCACGGAAAGGACCTGGGTGGCGTCAAGGATCTGGAAGATTCCCGCAATAATGATGAGCACGGAGGCAAGGGCGACCGTTTCCGCATCCGCCGTGAAAAGACGGACCAGTTCCTCGTTGAAACCGATAAATACGGTGGCAAAGAGACAACTGGCAAGAATCCCGAAACCGGTGGCCCCGAAACCGATGGAATGAACGCGCTCGGGCTCACCGGCTCCAAGGGCCTGCCCGACGCGGATGGCCACCGCAAGGGAGATCCCAAGCGGGATCATGAAGGTTGTCGCGGCATAGGTAAGGGCAATCTGGTGCGCGGCTATCTCGATCACCCCGAGCCAGCCCATGAGAAGGGTGGAGGCCGCAAAGGCACCTACTTCCATAAGCAGCTGGAGAGCCACCGGGAAGCCAAAACGGATCATCCCCCAAAGCCCGGTCAGCGAAAGGGGGGCAAGCCAGGCCCGGGGCCACGTCCTCAGGAAACGGGCATCGAGGCGAATCCAGGCAAGAAGCAGGAATACCTGGAAGGCCCGACTGGCAAGGGTCGCTATTCCAGCTCCTTCCAATCCGTAGGCAGGCATCCCGAGATTGCCATAGATGAGGACCCAGTTGAGGAAAATATTCAGCAGGACGGCGATCAGTCCGGTCCAGAATGCGGGCCAGGGAATATCCTGGGCTTCCGCATAGTTCTTCAGGCTGAGGGTCGTCAGGGCAAAGGGGATCGAGAGGGCAAGGTACCACAGGTAAGGTTTGCAGGCCTCGATGACCTCAGGTGGCTGGCCCAGAAGGCCAAGGAAGGGAAAGGCGGCCCTAAGCAACCCCGCTATCAGGACCCCACCCGCAAGGGCGATCACGAGGCCCCTGCGCAGCATTTCGCCCGCTTCCTGATAGCGACGGGCCCCGTAAGCGTGGGAGACAAATACGGAAACCCCTGTCAGGAGCCCGATCCCGGCAATGAGGAGAAAATGGGCAATCGCATTTGAGAAGGCCGCCGCCGCCAGCGGCACCACTCCCACACGGCCAATCATCAGGGTGTCGACAAATCCCATGATCATCTGACTCAGGTGACCCGCCGTTATCGGGGCCGCAAGGACAAGGGTCTTCCGGAGCTCAAGGAAACCGGACGCGCCCGTTACACGTTGGAAGGATCGTGTCACGCTTCAGAAGTCTTCACTTCGAAAACCCTCGCGCAGGAGGTGCTCTCTCAGGAAAAAGAGAGCTGCATGGACAATCCCGTGCCGAATTCGCCCCTCCCGGGCCCAGGAGAATAAGTCCTGCAACGACCGTTCTTCAATCTCGAAGGTTTCATGGGGATCCGGATCCCCGTCGCCGGTCCGCCGGGCCTCCCGGACAAGGACAAAGTGGCAACGGTTCCGCTGAATGGCAGGATTCGGATAAACCCAGCCCAGCACCTCGGCACGGGATCCGCGGTAGCCGCTTTCCTCATACAATTCGCGTATTCCCGCATCAAGGGGCGCTTCACCCGCATCCACCAGTCCCGCCGGAAGTTCCCACGAGAAAGCAGCACTTCCGAAACGGAACTGCCGGACCAGGACACAGGTATTCAGCTCCGTCAAGGCCAGGCATACCGCCCAGTCCGCGACATCCATGACATAAAACTCGCCCTCTGTCTTGTCCGCCACGTTTCTCCATCGTTCCCGTAGAATCCGGTAAACGCGGCAGTCTGCATGCTCCTGTGTGTCAAGGCACTCCCAGGCTGTAATCGGGAATCGGCTCATTAAAAGAAGCCTTCTAGGGAGCGGGAATAATGATTTCCTGGCCGATCTGGAGTCGCCGTGGGTCAACCGTTGGATTCGCCTGCTGGAGCTGACTCAGGGTTAGGCCGTGCTTGGTCGCAATTTTACTCAGTGTATCACCCCTTTCAATGTAGTGAACACCGGCCCCTTCCGTCGTCAGGACAGTTTCGTCTTCATTGGCCTCCCGCGGTTCCGTATCATCAACGCCTGTTTCAGGAGCCGCCGGCACCGTTCTGGAGGCACGCTTTTCGAGCTTTTCGAGCTCTTCAATCACTTCCTCAATTTTCCCGGAAAGCGCATTCACCCCGGAACGGTTCTCACGGATATTCCGCTGGATCTGGTCAAAGCCATCCTGAACGCTTTCCCGAATCTCGGTGTCCTTCCGGGTCAGTTTGACAAACTCCGAACCAAGACGTTCCAGTCGCTCCTCAAGGCTCCCAACTGAAGCTTCAATCTCAGGAGTTTTGTCCGGTTGCGCTTTGATTTCAGTCTCCAGTTCCGTCAGATTCCGTTGGGCCTGATTCGCCAGAAAGATTCCTGTCGCTCCAACAATAATCCCCACCAGCCCGATCCACAGAGCGATCACCGGCAACCGGGAGGAGTTCCTCTCCTCTCCAGTCACCTCCAAACCGTCATCAAACTCATCCATTATGGCCGGCAGATTATTTCTCTCTCTCTTTCTGGCAAGCGACAATCGCAGACCAGAAGGATGCAAAAGCGATAAACGGCAAGATCCTTGCGCAACTTTTCCCAGGCAAACATTTTTCGCTTGCCGGAAGCTTCCCCCTTTCCCTTAGTCTCCTTTCCATTCTGCCGGACTAGCTCAATTGGTAGAGCAGCGGACTCTTAATCCGTTGGTTCAGGGTTCGAGTCCCTGGTCCGGTACCATAAGGCCAGCTTAGCTCAGTTGGTAGAGCAGCTGATTTGTAATCAGCAGGTCGTCAGTTCGAGTCTGACAGCTGGCTCCATGGATCTACATGTCAAGAAAAGGCTCTTATTGGAAAGTGCGCCCTTCCAAGTTGAGGGACGGGGCTTATTTCCTTCGCAGGCCCTTCGGGGAAGGGCCTTTCCACCCTACTTCTTGTCGATCTTGTTGATCTTGGTCCCCTCAAGGGAGAGGTTGTACATGAGGCCCTTGTTACCATAGATAAAGGCGACGACCGGCTGGTTGAAGGTCTTGGTCTCGATCTCCCCGCCGGCGCCGAGCGTGGCAATGGCGACGCTACCGTCGAGACCGACTTCCCAGCCCTCGCTGTTACGGAAGGCCTTGAGGGCGCCCTTATCCATAAAGAGGAGGACCTGACGCTTGATCTGTACGCCCATCTGAAAGCCGATGGAGGCCGAAGCGGTGTTGTAATACTGGACCTTCTTCCCATCGATGATGAGGGCGCCTTCACCATACTCGCCGCCGACACCCAGCCCGGCCTTCTTCACACTCGGAAAGACCAGCATGCCCTCAGACTTTTTGGCCAGTGTCTCGGCGCCGGAGCTCATTTCAAAAAGTTCCTCGAGGGCCTCGTCGATCCTGGCATCGAGGACCATCTTCTTGGCAGCCTGGGCAGGGACGGCAAGGAACAGGGAAAGAAGCAGTAAAAGATGGATTTTAGTCATGTCAGTTCAAGGTATCCTCCACCAGAAAGCTTTGTCAACCCGGGGGCCGGGACGTTCCTTTCTCACCAGCAGGTAAAACCGCCGTCGATGACGAGATCGTGGCCAGTGACGAAGCTGGACGCGGCCGAGGCAAGGAAGACGACCGCCGGGGCGATTTCCTCAGGCCGGGCAAGGCGGCCCATCGGGGTTTCGGGCAACCATGCCTGCTCCCATTCCGGATGCCGCTTGAGGGCCTCGCTGACCAGCCCCGTCCCGGTGTAGCCGGGGCTGATGGAATTGACCCGGATGCCGTGAAGCGCCCACTCAGTGGCGAGAGAGCTGCTCAAGTGTTTAACGGCAGCCTTCGAGGCGTTGTAGGCGGCCTGGGGCTGGGGATGGTTGACAATACGTGCGGACATGGAGGCGGTATTGATGATGCTCCCTCCCCCTCCATGACGGATCATCTGGCGACCAGCGGCCCGGGCACAATAAAAGACCCCGTTCAGGTTGACATCCATGGTCCTGAGCCAGTCTGCATCGCTCATCCCCTCAGCCGGGGAATGGATGCAGATACCGGCATTGTTGAAGGCGATGTCAAGGCGGCCCCAGTTCTTGATTATTTGTACCAGCGCGGCGTCCACTTCCCCACTCTGCGCCACGTCACAGGAAAGGACCATGGAACGTCGCCCAAGGGTATCGATTTCCTGCATCGTTTCAGTGGCCAGTTCCATCTCAAGGTCGAGGATGGCGACATCGGCTCCCGCTTGGGCGAGGCCCAGCGCACAAGCCCTGCCGATTCCCCGGGCTCCGCCCGTTACCATGGCTGTCCTGCCGGTTAAGGTGTAGGTGCTGAGGACGCCATTCGGGGAGTCCTTTCCCAATGAGTCGCCTGATGCACCGGAGGCCGGCCTTCGCGGATTTCGGCCGTGATTCGCGCCTCCTGCCCGGCGGTCGCTACCGCCGGCTTTAACTTCCTCGCTCTTGTTCATGGTCGGATTCTCCTTTCTCGGTTGTCGGATCGTTCATTCGTCCGGGACTGCTCTGTACTCCTGTGACTCGGCGTCCTCTGTGGTCGCCATCGACCGAAAGCACCGCAGATATTCCCGGGTATAATTCAAACCTTCCTTCGTGCTTCTACCAGCCGGGATTACAGGGCCGCTTTCTGAACACGTCTCCGGCTTTAAAGTTCTCTGTCTGCGCATCCAGCGGCCATAGCTCCCATGCGATTCCTCTTCGCCGGGCAAGGCCAGCCCTGTGCCATGGCCTCCCTTACCACGGTCGCCTCGCGTCGCCTTAGTTGCCTCTCGGGTAATCCTTCCCCTTGCCGGATGAATAACCAAACTCATATTCCCTTCGTTCATGATCACACTCAGGTGCGCCCTGCCGGGCGCACGAAAAAAAAGGGGACACCCCGAAAGGTGTCCCCTGAAATATAACACTAAATGACGTGATTACTGGATGTCTTCGTATTCAACCCATTCTTCGGTCGAATACACCCACACCCAGATCGAACCTGTACTGATGTCATTGGACTCATTGAAGAGAATCCAAGACTCTCCGGCGTACCAGTAGGCGAACGACGGATACAAACCTTCTGCGGTATAGAGAATGTCACCGATAACCAGGGGAAGAATGAAAGCTTCCTCAGGTGTCGAGATCGATGGCATGAAGGTCCAGCCGAGGGGGGTCGTATAGACCCATCCGAAATCACCACCGTCTTCGATCGTGAATTGACCGAACCAGGGTGACTCGTAGGTAACGGAATCGTCCCCAACGGCAACGACGGATGAACCGACCAGCGCGTTCGGCACTTCAGTCTCGCCACCAACGAGAGTCAAGGTTGCCTCGTCGCTGGTCACAGAACCGGCCTCGTTGCTGATGGTCACCGTGTAGGCGCCCTCGTCGTCAAGGCCAAGGTCCGAAACCGTCAGACTGGCTGAGTCGGATCCGGCAATGGCCGTCCCGTCGAGTGACCATTCGTAGGTGACATCACCTTCGGTACGGGCGTCGACCGTAAAGGTCGCCGAACCCCCCACTGAGGCGGTCACGCTGGAAGGATGCTCAAGGATGACCGGAGCCTCAATAACCGTCAGGGTCGACTCAGAACTGGTAACCGTATCGGCCTCATTGGATACCTCCACAGTGTACACGCCTTCGTCGTCACCGCTGACGTCATCGAGGGTCAGGGTCGCATCAGTAGCCCCTTCAATGGCCACCGTGTCCTTGAACCACTGATAGGCCGCTGTTCCTTCGACGGTCGCCTCGATCACGTACTCGACCGTCTCGCCGGCTACGGCTTCGATGTCGGTCAGGTCCGTGTCAATGACGGGTGCGGCAACAGTTACCCCGACGGATCCGAGGGCGGTAAAACCACTGTCATTTATGTAGCTGGCGGAGACAGTTCTCCCACCTAGGCTGACCATGGAAAGACTCGTGCTGTACGAATCAGATGTGCCAGTATAAGTTGGATTTAATGATTCCGCCAGAACCTGGTAGCTCCCCTGCGCCTGCCCCCATAAGGGCACCGCGAGCAAAGCTCCTGTAATGGCTATAAATCGTTTGTTCACAATAACTTTCGTTTATGTTATTTGTTGTGTTCCTCAATCAGAGTTCACTGAGGGACTACCCACCGGATACTACCGGATCGATATCCAGATAGACCGGCTCGGAGGTATACCGACCGAAATCAGTCTCGGCAGTAAACCAGTACCAACCTTCAGCATTGTTGTTATCAGTCTGCTCCACATCCTGCAGGGTGAAGGAGGAGACAACAGCCGCACGGTCGGTCTCACCTGCAACGGTGGCCGACTCGTAGGTTTCCGTCGGGCTCAGGCTGAGATTGATGGTTTCCTCAAAGTCCGGAAGGTCGGTAGCAGGGTCCCCAATAGTTTCGGTTTCAGTTTGCAGATACCAACGGATTTGAACGTCGATTTCAGGCTGCTCAACCTCACCGGCAATCCATTCGCCATTGTCCTGATCGGAAAGAAGCGAAGAGGGAACATAGACTTTCGCGGTAAGGGTAGCACTGTCACCAATTTGTATGAGCTGGTAGTCGACAACATTCGTTCCGTCCACAATCCCGGATTCTCCAGGTACTTCCAGAACGGGGGTGAGGACGGTGAGCTCTGATTTGGGTTCAGTGTCCTCGGAGCTGATCACAGTATCGTCAACAACGGTTGAGACCGTCGTGAAGACTTCATAATCGGGGCTGCCACTGACAATGTCTTTGATGCTTGAACCAGGTATAACAAGGGTGTCCTCGTCATTATTGGTGAGGGCCGGTTCGGATTGGTCGCTTTGGTTGATCCACTTCCAATCATAGGTCACTTCGCCCACTTCGTTCGTCGCGCCGGCAAAAACCGTGTATTCCACGGAATAGCCACCAAATTCCTCCTTGTTGCCCTCAACGTCGGCGACATTGATGTTGTCGTTGATGGGAAGGTAGGGCATCGACGTTACCCGGTCGGCGAAGCCGTTATCGACAACCGCGAAATACAGCTTTTCAGGGTCATCCGGGTCGTTTGGTTGCCCGTTCGTGTACGCCCGGCCATCGACGCCCCAGATAACCTGGGTAAGACCAAGGGTGTCAATATTGTCATCTACGGTCGTTTCCTTCAGGTTTTCCGGATTGGAGGCGCCTTCATTGACCCGGAACCAGGTATAGGTGGGTATCCCGTTGAAGCCGGGGGCGCGGTAGATTGCGACCTCGAAACCGTCGTCCGTGTCACTTCCAGCGGCCAGAAGACCAAGGCTCGCGTTATCAGTGAACGTTTGGCCTTCGTAAGTGAGAAGACCGTTGTTTGCGAGGTTGAAGCCTTTGTCGATCATCCCGATTGTCGCGACATCAAGATCGCCGTCCTCGTCCTGATCGATGACCAGCAACTGGTCGAAGGAGAGCTCCATTGTCGCGGTGTAATCGCCGGCGTCGTTGGCCGTCGGAGCGGTATAACCTTCGGTGTAATATTCAACCCCTTCAATGGTGAAGGAGTTGTTTCCGTCTTCGTCCCCATTAATGGTGCCAATTGCGTTAAAGTCGGATACATCGAACGTGCCACCCCCGTCGTGCTTGTGGACTGTGAGGGTGAAGTCTGAGAGATTGACCCCGATCTCGACGGCGGGATCGACTTCATCGGACTCAACAGCCTTG